>JAYUCO010000066.1:0-115794 GCA_043740295.1 Pyrinomonadaceae bacterium
CAATGTGTGCAGGGACGTGTGCAAGCGAAAATGGGCATCATCTCGATGCCAGTAAGTTATTGATTCTAATGGAGCCGGTGAACGGATTTGAACCGCCGACCTGATGATTACAAATCAACTGCTCTACCAACTGAGCTACACCGGCCTACGGTAAAAGCTTTCGCAACCGCAAACGAAAATACTAGCAAAACACTTCTTTCAAAAGCAAGTACACTACCGAGAAACTATTGTTTTACAATGAAAAAACTTGTTGACCTGTGCTGGTATTTGCCGATACAATAATAATTGCCCCGAAGGGCAGAAATTGCCATCACAGACGATACATCTCTTTTCGTCCATAGTGTTTAAATCAACAAATAAAGTTCAATTAAAAGGAGAAAATTGTGAGTTTTCAAATCTTTTTCAAAAAAGGTGCCGCGATAATTTTTGGCGGCCTGTTTGTGATGACTTCAATTGTCGCCGCACAGACCAAAACAGCAGACACACCATCAATGATGGTTGATAAAACTTCAAAAAGCGTTCAAGTAGCAGCCGGAAATAATTTATATTGTGCCGGATATGTCCAGACTGCTCCGATCGACACAAGCAATAGGCTCATTGGAGCGGTAGAAGAACAGGAACAGTTCAATTACCATGAAGGCAATGTTGTTTATCTCAATATGGGCTCAAATAAAGGAGTTCAGGTCGGCGATATGATGTCCGTAGTGCGTCCTCGCGGCCAGGTGAAAACACGTTGGACAAAAAAGAACGGTCTGGGTTTTTACGTGCAGGAAGTCGGCAGCCTTGAGGTGATCCGAGTTAAATCCAATGTATCGGTCGCACGTGTAAAAACTTCATGCGACAGCATACTGCTTGGTGATCTGGTTCAGCCATATCAGCAAAGGACCAGCCCTGAGCATCAACCGCGTACTTCGCTCGATCTTTATGCTGACCCGACCGGAAAAGCAATGGGCCGCCTTTTTATGGCCCGAGATAATCAGGAGGTCCTTACACGCGATCAGATCGTTTATATCGATCTCGGCGCCGAGGACAGTGTTAAGGTTGGTGATTATCTGACAGTTTTCAGGCCGTTAGGTAAAGGAAATCCGTATAGTTCCGATGGGCGTGAATCGGTCAGCGCCAGAGTTTCAAATTTTCAAAGCCTTGTATATCGGGGCGGCAGATTTTCCAATCAGGCTGGACGCAAGTCCGGTGAAACGGCTCGAGGAAAGGTTGTAACTACGCATGAAGCAAAGGAAGACCGCCCCGACGGTTTGAGAAAAGTAGTTGGTGAAATGATGATCCTGAACGTCAAGGAAAGGACCGCAACGGCCGTCATCACCCGGACCGCACAAGAGATCCATCCTGGTGACTGGGTAGAAGTTCAGTAAGCATAGTTAAAAACTATTATTCAAAAGGTAATCGGAGTCTTCATGGGCCGATTATCTTTTTTTTGTGGAAGCAGAAACCAAATTTTAATGTGTTGCTTTAGGCCTGACTAGCGGGACCGGATTCAGATGGAGACATAATGACCGATTTGCGTTTTTTATTTTCTGAAAAGAAATAAGTGAAATAGTCATACATCGACCAGATAGACAAGATGACGGCAACCCACAATGCTCCGCGTCCGACCAGATAGCCGAAAACCTGCCAGTCATTGGTATCGAGCGTAAGCGCCGCGAGATGAGAAAAGGCAGTACGTACCTCCAGCACTTCCCAAAAACGAAACGAAGGATACTCAAGCCCGAAATTCGAAACGGGGACGGTCCCGGTCCCGGCAGCTACCAAAAGGGCGACAATTGCCACACACTGGGCCCACATTTTGAGTTTGCCAATGCTTTGGGCCTGAATGATTATACCTTCCGCCGCGGCGACAGACCGAAGTCCGGTGATTATAAATTCGCGGCCGAGGATTATGACAACGGACCATGAAGGCGCGAGGTGTTTTTCGACCAATACGATCAAGGCCGCAGAGACGAGAAGTTTATCGGCGATCGGGTCGAGAAATTTACCAAGTGTCGAAACCTGGTTACGTTTCCGGGCCAGGTGCCCGTCAAGTATATCGGTCAGCGATGCGACAAGAAAAATACCTATTGCCAGCGCGTAACTGCTGATACCAAACCATCTTTCAGCCACGTTCGTTAACAAGACCACGACTAAAAGCGGCACTATGACGATCCTTGCAAATGTTAGATAATTCGGTAAATTCACTTGTTCAATTATAGATCAGATGATCTTGAGTTTATGTTTTGAGGTGCAAAATTTCAAGACAGCTAACATTGTATTGATACAGGATTGACCTTAAAACGAAATATCTGCAATTTGCGTAAGTTAAAAACATAAAAAGCCCCGAAGGCCGCAAAAACCATCGGGGCTGAACAAAACAAACAGCTTACGCCTTAAAATAAATACTTTACGGCAAGAAACCAAGTCCGGAACCGGCCGGAAAATTTGTCAGGTTTGGAAATACGGCAGCGAGGCTCGCTGCATCCTGCGGTAAGCCGAACCAGCGGGCAAGAACGGATGTGTATTGGTCAACCGAGGTAGTTGGTATCCATCTTCCACGTGCCCCTGTTCCGGTGTCCGTATCATCCGGGCCGCCGAGTGTAAGCGTTGGATAATAATTTCCGGTCGAATCCGGCCGCAGGCTGCCGTAAAAATCGCCGCCCACAACCGATCCGCCCATCACGAACATGTGGTTTCCCCAGGCATGGTCAGATCCGACGGTGCCGCCCGAACCGGCAGGATTGAATGTCCGCCCGAAATCCGATAGCGAAAACGTAGTTACGTCGTTCTGTATCCCTTGAACGCCCATTTCATCATAAAACGATCGCATTGCCTGGCTGAACTGACCGTATAAGCTGACCTGTGTGGCGAGCTGGTTCGTATGCGTATCAAATCCGCCGATCTGCACATAAAATATCTGCCGGGTAATATTAAGGTCCGTGCGGTCTCTGATAAGACGGGCGACTTGCCTTAGCTGGCGCCCGATGCTTGTATTCGGGAATGTCGTAGTTACGTCCTGAGCACTTGCAAGAGCAGTATTTGCCTGTATGGCAAGGTCCGTCACATGACTCGCGGCGGCTATGTAATTTGACGAAAGGTCCTGCGTTCTTAGAGAGTTAAATGCCGTCAGACGTGCTGCACCACCGGTGTTGGTAAAGCCGGCGGGATTCAATACGTTCGCCAGCGGCGTATTCGAATCGTTTATTGCAAGTGGAAGTGTTGTCTGACCAGACGTGAAAAGCTGGGCACCGCTTATCGATGTGATCATTGGGATCAAGCCATTCGGATTACTGGATGCGGTCAACCTGTCCGAGATCCTTCCGCCCCAGCCTGTAAATGCCTGATTCGTCGATATACTCGTTTGGGCCTGCGCGACCTGATCGGAGTGCGAGAAAAGCTGGTATGGCTTTTGGAATGAAGGGCTTTGATATTGGGTCTTAGTCAATGGCCGGACAAGTGTCCCGACATTTGTAACGATCCCAAGTTTGCCCTGTCCCCAAAGTTCGTGAATGCCATTATTTATACCGCCTGCAATCGGCCCAAGATTTGGATGCAGGCCATATGTCAGGCCCAAACGCGGAACACTTATAGGCAGCAGCGATGCCTGGGATATGGCCAGCCCCTGTGTGTTGCGGGCGGCGGAATAAGCTGCATAATTGCTGATGGTGGCGTCGTTGTGATTTGGGATCACCATATTGTTGCCGTCGTTTCCACCGGACCAAAACAGGCAAACGAGAGCTCTATAATTAGATCCGGTGTCGAGGCTCAATTTTGATTCCCTAACCTTTTGGGCCAGAGCACTCATCGTGCCGAAATGATGCATCTGCGTCGCGAGCGATGCCATGCCGAGAGCACAACCGCCTGTTTTTTTCAAAAAATCACGTCGTGTTTCTTTCATATTTTTTACCTCTGCACCTGATATTGCGACGAGGTCGCGACTAAATAGAGAGCTTGCTGTGCTCTGGCTAAAGCATTGGAGCTGACAATATTCGTTACCGCGGTCAGTATCGAGGCCCGCATTGTTGGAGACATTGTTCCGTGCATCATTCTTTGATTTAGAGTGTCTAAAAGAAAATTTCCGGAAGTGTCCGTTGCCGCAATTGACTGTAACTCGCTTAGATCGATCGAGGTGCCGTCTGGAATGTCCGGCAAATTGATGGAGATGGTACTAAATACCATTCGATTTACGAAGTTTGCCCGTTGAATCGATGTGCTTGTTGTCATTAGGCCAAATTCAGGGCCAAGCAAGCTGGTATTCGGAATGATGTAACCCGGTTGATAATAATTAAAAACGGTGGGTGAGCGGAAAGGGCTTTGGGACATTCCATTGAATTCCGATGATCGGTTAAAAGCACCGTCGCTTTGGGCATTGCCGTTAGCTGAACGGACATTGAAGATGCGCAGAAGGTTCGTTGCCAGCTGCACCGGTTCCCGAAGTTTTCCGTAATTCGGATCTGTTTTTACATCACCGCGTGCTTCCGGATCGAGCAGGACCGCCCTGATAACCGCCGTCATATCACCGCGCACTCCAAAGCCATTATTATTGAATGCATCCGCAACCCGAGCAACATAGGCCGGCGTCGGGTCGCTTGTGACCATTTGCTGGATAAGGATTTTACTGATATATGGCCCGAGTGTCGGATGATTGAATATATTATCTAGGGCCTGGTCAAGCGAGGCGTTGGCATATGCTGCCGTATTTGTCGCATTAGTGCAATTCGCACAGGCTGCGATATTCGTCGTTGTCGAACCCGGATAACTGAGCAATGTTTTCGCAGTTACATCGTGGTTGTTTGTATTCAAAAGCATCGGGTCGATAAAATTTACCGAGCCGAGCACAATATTAGGACAATTAGCACCGGCAGTCTGGCAAAACGACCATCCCGTCAATACTCTTGTCAGATTATTGACCACGTTTTGATCATAGGTCGGAATCGGATTTCCGCCACTGGTTTGTTGTGTGCCGTCCTGATTAAGCATAAAAAGGCCGACAGTAAAAAGCTGCATTAACTCACGGGCATAATTTTCATTCGGATTATTCCTGGTGCTGCGTGCCATGTCGAGATAATCTCCCATGGTCGGACTAAGCGACATCTCTCTCATCAATGTCCGGTAATTACCGAATGCATTTCTCGAAAGTATTTTGTGATATTCGACCATGTGCCGGGATTGCTGGATATCTACGCCAGAGGTCACCCATATTTGGCTCAATGCCCACGCAACACGATGACGCAACTGATTGTCCCCGTAAAACGATTCCCTCATGAACCATGCCTGGATCGGATACATCGAATAGGTATCACGGTTACAGGTCAAGGGAACATCGATCGGATTGCCGTTCAATCCGCTGTTATCACCGTCACAATCCGATGGAGCAGTTCCGGGCCTCAACGGTTGATTAGGATAAGGATTATTAAAAGATGGATATGGTGCCGCAAATTGCTCGGCCAAATAGGTCCTGAGCCCGATACGCCGGATTCGCGAATCGAGAAGCGATGTTGGCCCGAACGTGGCCTGTTCGAAAAACCGTGATCTGTCCCCGGACCAGCGATAACCAACGTAATCGTTTGTCGGAGGTTCAAAAAAATTGTTTGTTGCTGTCGCCTGTCCTTTATACAGCGATGAATAAGGCTGTGCATCATCCTTGACATTACCGCCTGTTTTGCCATATCCGAGCCGGAGACGGTCGCTAGTCAGGCCACGCCACGAAACACGTACCAATAGATCGCCGATAGGCGGCGGATCAAAGAAACCGATCTCGTCATGAAGCCGTATGGTCAAGGCGTAGGTGCCTGGTGCTAAACGCTCGGAAGCGGGTTGGATATCCAGAACGGGAAATCGATATTCCCGGCCATCCGCATCAACCGCATAAACGCGAAAAGCGTTGGCTCCCTCACCCTCCATTAAATCGACGTTACTGATAAATATCATCAGCTTTGAATTGGGGGCAAATGCATCCGGAACAGCTCTCTTAGGGTTAGTACGACCAAACCTGAGGGCCGCAACTGCCAACACTCTGTTTGACGAAGAACTGTCCGGTATCAAAACCGGGGTCGGCGAATTAGGGTCGGGGTCTTGCTGAGCGTAAATACTGATGATCAGTAGAGATGTAGCAAGAAAACCAGTAATAATTCGCAACGCAGTACGCGATCTCGTTCGGATCATATCTTTTCCTCCGCGGGCAGTTAGATAAATAATTTGATCTTTTAGTCTTTGTAAAAAAGGAACTTGGCAAATGTAAGGGATAGGTGCCGTTTAATATTGTTTTACATTCTAAACTATTGCAGCTAAATTTACAATACTTTATTTGTATTATTAAAATCAGCCTTTGTGCACATTAGACGGACGTGGCAGGAATTTGGTCTTAAAATTTCTTATTATTTGTCAACAAAACACTTTGGCTTTAAAATCTAAACATGTCCATGAATATTTTCTTAGAAACACCGCCTGATTTTAGTTTCGAGCATACAGTTAATAGTCATGGCTGGAGTGACCTTTTGCCGTTCCATTTTGACGAAGATAAAATGATATTGAGCTATGTATTTACTGGCGATATATCGAAAAACCCTGTTACGGTCACAATTGCGGGCAATGACGGAAAATTGATGATCGAGACACATGACAGCGACATCGAAATCGAGAAACTTCTTAGAGATGTCCGGCACATTCTCCGGCTGGATGATGATATGACAGCCTTTTATGGTGCGATCAGCAAAGAAATTTCGTTGGCCTGGGTTTCTAGATCTAATGCGGGACGGCTTTTGCGTTCGCCTACCGTATTTGAGGACCTTGTGAAAACACTTTGCACGACCAACTGTTCGTGGGGTGCGACAAAGAAAATGGTGACAAATCTGGTCGAAAAACTAGGCCGACCGGCGACAGATGGGAAAAAAGCGTTTCCGTCTGTTGAAGCACTTGCAAATATGCCAGTGGAATTTTTTAGGGACGAGATACGTGCCGGATACCGTTCTGCGTATTTCGTCGAAATGGCAGAATCGATCGCTTCTGGCAAACTCGACCCCGAGGCATGGCTGCATTCTGATATGCCGACGACTGAATTAAGAAAGGAAATAAAGACAGTTAAAGGTTTTGGCGATTATGCGGCTGATAATTTGCTCAAACTGCTTGGCAGATATGACGGATTAGCATTAGATTCGTGGCTGCGGGCGGGATTCTATAAAAAACATAATCGCGAAAAGCCCTGCCCCGATAAAAAAATAGAGAAACATTATAAGAAATTTGGCTCGTGGCAAGGCCTTGCGATGTGGTGCGATATGACAGAGAAATGGTTCGAGGAAAAATCCTTAAAAGCAAAGAACTAAGCTATATTATTTTGCTAGGATACTATACGTAATGGGCTTAATTACTCTTACCGTTCAACCAATTCAGCAGACTGGAAAGATATGGATTCGATCGGGAATTTATTTTCGACGAATTGGAGATGAAGTCGTACCCGCAGGTCTTCGCCAATTTGACGATTGCATACAACAGCAAGCCCGGAAAAATCGTAAGCTTCGCTAATGAATTTTACGCGGTCGCCGACATTTACGTCGAGCGTGGAAATGACCAATGCACCGCTTTGGCTAATGTTTTCCGTTACGGTCCTTTCGCCCAGTAAAGCGGCTTTTCTCGAATCGATCAAAGCGAGGTAAAGATCTATTGATTTCCAAAACCTCATATCCTTGCGTGTTTTGAATGGAGATGACGATTCCAGCACTTGCCATAATCCGTCTTCGTTCATCCCACAGATCCTATAACTTTGACATGGATCTTCGAGATAGCTGTCCGGCGGATTTTTGCCAATAAAAGCAACTCCGACATGATATCCCGAAACTTCTTCGCCCGTTATTTCATGACAATGTTGAACTAGTCCCCAAACGCGATAAAATTCCTTGTCGTGGTCATAGCTGCGCTGATGAGCCGGAAGCGGAAGCATCAATGAAACAAGATGACCGACACGGCATTCCCGTTGGAGATAAAAGCCCGCACCGCTCGCCGAAACACTTGCAATGTCCGCAACTTCTTTCCAAAAAATATCGTTAGATTCCTTAACTTTTACTACAGTATATAAAGACATAAAGAGGGGGGTGCTCTTTCTGGTAAAACCTCGTCAACAAATGACATTCACTTCACCGGATTAGTATGGAAGGCTTGACTAATATTTCGGAAAAGAAAAGTACGTGTAAATGTAATCATTCAATACCCTCAAGAGGGAATAATTGGTCGACAAATTCCAGATGAAGCCGGACTATGCCGTCAACTCCGACGCTTTTGCCGCGGACGATCGAAATAATGGTGATATCGTGACGTTCGCTTTTAACACGAAGAAAAGAACCGACACCAACGTTAAATGAAGTAAAAACGGCAGCACCGCCGAGGCTCAGGTTTTCCGTGACACTGATCTCACTTGCGGCGACATCTCCATTTTCGTCAAGTAGTTCGAGCAGGAGGGCTTCGGGAATTGAAAAACGTGATTGGCGACGAAGGTCTTTTGGCAGTTCCGTTTCATCTGGGTTCATCTCCGCCGGAGTGATCTGCCATAGGCCGGCATCATCCCGTGATGATAGTTCGTAAAGCTTCGCCGGATTTTCCGAATACTCGAACGGCGGATGTTTACCGATGAATGCCACACCGATCGCGTAAGCTCTGGTTGCAGGATTGCTGTCTATGGCCATACAGCGGCGAACAAGTCCCCATATCCTGTATTGTGGTTCCAGATAATCGTAACAGCGGAGCTGACGCGGCATCGGCAAACTCATTACAAGAAGGCGTCCACGCTTGACTGGCCGTTTCAACACGAATGCGGCCCCAAAACCTGAAACATCCTCCAATCTGGTGACTTCATTCCAGGAGTTTTTCTCATCGACCCTGACCTCGATCCGGGACGGTAGAGCCAATGAAAACCGTTGAATTCGCCGGTTTTCTTTTTCTGCGACAGTTGTTGACATGATGGAAATTCCTGTTAACGAAAGAAAAGGTTTGCTGGTTTGAAAAGAAACTTCGAGAAGAAGCAATACGAGGCCCTGTAAGGGTTTTACAAGTTGCGAATCAGGCCTTAAGCCTGTAAAATAAGAATAACATTAAACCATGTTTAATTCCAAGCTTTTTTACTGTTATTGTTCAGATCACTCCGTAAGATAACAATACCGAACGAATTTTTATAGAGAATATTAATGGATTCACTTTTAGACCGTAATCAGATCAATATTGAAGATGAGATGCGCCGCTCGTATCTCGATTATGCAATGTCCGTAATCATCGGACGAGCACTCCCCGATGTCCGCGACGGGCTCAAACCGGTTCATCGCCGTGTTCTTTGGGCAATGCACGAATTGGGCAATACGAGTAATAAACCCTACAAGAAATCGGCCCGCATCGTCGGTGATTGTATTGGTAAATACCATCCACACGGCGATCAATCGGTTTACGACGCCCTCGTGCGTTTGGTGCAGGAATTTTCGATGCGCTATCCGCTCGCTGACGGGCAGGGAAATTTTGGTTCGATCGATGGTGATAATGCTGCCGCGATGCGTTACACCGAGGTCCGCCTGCAAAAACTCACCAATGAGGTGCTCGCCGATATCGAAAAAGAAACCGTAGATTTTCAGCCGAATTACGATGAATCGTTGTCGGAACCGAAGGTGATGCCGACACGTGTGCCGCTTCTTTTGGTCAATGGATCGGAAGGTATCGCGGTTGGTATGGCGACAAAGATACCGCCGCATAATCTTACTGAAATACTAAATGCGACGATCGCTCTGATCAAAAATCCGGGAATCACGATCGACGAGCTTATCAAATTCGTTCCGGGCCCTGATTTTCCAACTGCGGGATTTATTTACGGCCGTGAAGAAATTCACCGGGCTTATCACACCGGCCGAGGAATTGTTCAGATGCGTGCCCGTGCCGCAATTGACAGGATCGGCCGCGGTGATCGAGAAAAAGACGCCATTGTCATAACCGAAATTCCTTATCAGGTCAATAAAGCGCGGTTGATAGAAAAGATCGCAGAGTTGGTCCACGAAAAGAAACTTGACGGCATTTCGGAATTGCGCGACGAATCGAACCGTCTCGGAATGCGTATCGTTGTTGAAATGAAGCGTGACGCTATCCCGCAGGTGGTACTCAATAAGCTTTATAAATTGACGCCGATGCAGTCGTCGTTCGGCATTATCAATATTGCAATTGTTGACGGTCAGCCAAAACTGCTCAATCTCAAACAGATAATTGAAGCATTTGTCGAATTCCGCAGGGAAGTCGTCCGTCGCCGGACCGAATTCGAACTCAGAAAAGCGCAAGCCAGAGCTCATATTTTAGAAGGCTTAAATAAGGCCATCGACGCACTCGATTACATTATCCCGTTGATCCGGAATTCGCGCGCAGTAGATGAGGCCAAATCGTGGCTGACGGCTAATTTCGTCGGCATCGACGAAGTTAAGAACTGGCGCGGTGTGGCGTCTGAAAAGCCTCTATCGGGATTCCTGAAAGAACTGCAAAATGTGATCGGCGAGCTTGGTTTTAGTGATATTCAGGCACAGGCGATCCTCGACCTCCAGCTTCGCAGATTGTCTGCATTGGAACGCCAAAAGATTCTTGACGAATACGAAAGTATCATCAAGCACATCGCCGAACTTGAAAATATCCTTCAGAACGAAAGTGTTCTGCGGCAGGTAATTACGGAAGAGCTTGAAGAGGTAAAGAAAACTTTCGGCGATGCTAGAAAAACTGAGATCATCGACATGGGAGTTGACTTCACAATAGAAGATCTAATTCCTGATGAAGATGTAGTGATAACCGTAACGGTCAATGGCTACATAAAACGTACGCCGGTATCCATTTATTCGCAGCAGGGACGCGGGGGCAAGGGCCGGCTTGGAGCGACGGCGAAAAATGAGGATGTCGTTGAGCATCTGTTTATTGCATCGACCCATGCTTATCTGATGATCTTCACAGATGACGGGCAGGTCTTTAAGATCAAGGTCCATGAAATTCCGGAAGCCGCTCCGGCAGCCCGAGGTAAAGCTGTCGTAAATCTGGTCCAATTATCGTCCGAGAGAAAACTAGTGGCTGTTATGCCGGTACGTGATTTCAGCGAAACCACCTATTTAACAATGGTGACGAAACACGGAATTGTAAAAAAATCGTCCCTTGCCGATTATCAGAACATTCGGGCGAATGGTATCAACGCGATAAATATTGACGAAGGAGACGAATTACTTGACGTGATCCGTACTGACGGCACGAAACAGGTTTTGATCGCGACACATGACGGAATGGCGGTCCGTTTCATGGAAACCGATGTCCGTCCGATGGGCAGGGTAGCTCGAGGCGTTCGCGGTGTAAATTTGAAATCAGGCGATTATGTCGTGGCGGTTTGTGCAATCTCAGCCGAGGCATCCGAAAAGATCCTGTCAATATCGGAACAGGGGTTCGGCAAACAAACACTTGCGTCCAGTTATCGTCTGACAAAACGCGGAGGTAAAGGCGTTATTAATATGAAGACGACAGCGAAAACCGGTAAGGTCGTTGCCTCGTTCCCGGTTGATGAAGATTCGGAAGTCATCATCATCACGCAACAGGCAAAACTTATCCGCCTTGATGTGGACAAGATACGTAAAACCGGTCGAAGCGCCCAAGGCGTAATGCTTATCCGCACCGGAACCGATGATCTTGTTACAAGTGCTTCGCTAATTGAACCGACTGGAGACGAAACCGGTGGCGGTGATGTTGAGATCGGTGAGATAGATGACTAAATTCGATGGTGGAAGTGTGGTAAACACAGCTAATATTCTAAAGATTTTGCAGGATATTGAATATCTCAACCATTGCCTTTGTGTCTAGGCAGCAATAAGCCCGGAGATCTGCAAAGATCTCCTGACACTGATCTTTTTCATAGCGTTTTGTTGCTGTGTGAAACCACCTGATCGTGGCCGTCATACCGTCGCTGATACCTAATTCGGTGTATGAAAGTTCTGGGCAGAGAACGGGTAGGACTCTTTTGATAGAGGTGCGGCCTTTAAATTCCGGGTGTATATATAGATTGTCCGAAAATATCTTCATCAGATCGTATGTTCTGGAATTTACCTCTTTAAAAAAAGCAGCGAATTCCGGGAACATTTCTGCCATTTCAGAATTGCGGCCTTTTTCGAAAGGCTCGTACCAGACGAAGACAGTGCCAATTCCACCCGACATAGCTTCATAAAGATGCTCGGCCATTGCCCGCGGCGGATCGTCATCACCTTTCGAAAGAAATTCGCTATGTGTCATTTCGCCGTCTGGTTCGGCGATTGTGTGCAATGAGTATTGGAAACACATTTGCTGAAACGGCCTGACACCATCAAATTGCGGGATCGCGTAGCTAAATGTTTCGTAATCAAGAAAATGCATCGGATATTGCCAGGTTTCCATACGTTTAGCGATCTCAACGTTATCGATAATGATCTGGCCTGATTTTGCTGCCGTAACCTGTATCTTTTGCTTTGGTGACAGCGGGAAATCGTCGGGAACATCGGTAACCGCAACTATGCCGTTACCAAGCAGCTCGCGGCGTTTTTCATGTTTAAGATATGCTATGTCGAAAACCGTATATTCCGGCAGATCAGGAAAATGATGCTTGATGAAAGAGCAGTTTAACTTGTTAGCATCACAATATTCAGTAAGATCAGGCACGGGATCGGTTTTTAGATATTTAAATGCATTTGCGATCCGCATTGCAGTTTCGCCGGACTTTTTATTTACACGTTCGCTAACATCATTCACAACGAATAGTTCGTCCGGAACAAGTTCGCCACGCCTTACATAGTCACCATTCATTGTGATCACATAAGTTCCGGTGACATTAAAACCATTCAATTCCGCAACGTGCTTCTGAAATGCAACGTCGTCAATATATTCGTCCTTGATCTTAGATGACGATTTTATTTCATAGATCACAAGCCCACCGGTTTGTTTATCAGTAATGATAGCGTCACTTTTTGCAAAAAGATCAGCCGTAGAAAACGAACGTTCAAAATCGACTTGATAATTATCGGTGTCGAGCCGCTTGAACAGTGACATTTCACGCGCGAGTCGCTGAACTGCATAGCCCTGTTCGCGCAAATGTTTATATTCGAGTGTTTCTTCATGCTGAACCAGTATGGGCTGATGATGCCCGAGCCAGAATTCATTTGGGCAAGTGAGAAATTGGAGATACTTGGACTTAGTGAGCGTTGAGGGCATATTTTCAATCTAGAATGTAGGATTTTTAATCTTAAATGTCATCTTGTAATTAAATGCTTGGACATTCTTCGATCATTATCGCATTTAATTCGATAACCAGTATCACAATCTGATTTTCGACCATCAGCGTAATCCTCATTAATCCTATTTAACGAAAAACCGTATGGAAATGATACGGTTTACGAACACATATTACTTAATATCTAATGAAAATATTGTATTTAATAACGAATACGGTGTGGCACGGCCGTTGCATTACTATAAATGGATTCTGAGGTTCTGAACATTTTTGGAGAAAATATGTCGAAACAAGTAATAACGGTTGATGGCGAAGAAAGATTGGTGAGAGAAGATGAGGCGAAATCGTTTCGCGGGTCGCACTGGGCATTATTAAGCCTGGCAGCATTTGTATTGATCGCGGCGTTACTTTTCTTTGCCGGATTTTTGAAGAGTGCCTCAGACGGAACTTTAAATAAATCGCCAGCTACTATCGAAAGTGAGTCTGGAAGATAAAACGATTTGATTTATTACAACGAGCAAGGGGAATAGAGCAAGGGGGTTTTGTAATAAATATTGTCATTTCGACTTTGCCCTAGTGGCCTTCGGCGTCCTGTAATGGGATGCCTTTTTTTCTGCATTTTTTGTTGCTTTTCATTTTTATAAAGTTACATGTTCTCGTCAATCGGTAAGATTTATTGACAAATGAAGACCGACAACTGACAACTCCATCTGTTATCCTTAAAAAATGTTGATCCTCGGTATTGAAAGTTCTTGCGACGAAACGGCCGCAGCAGTTGTGCGGGATGGGCGCGAGATACTTTCGTCGGTAATATCGTCACAGATAGAGATGCATAAACCGTTTGGCGGTGTGGTTCCTGAACTTGCTTCGCGCGAGCATTTGGAAAAGATCGAGCCGGTCGTGCAGGAAGCTTTGAAAGAGGCGAATGTTTCTTTTGATGATATTGATGCTGTTGCCGTTACGCAGGGGCCAGGATTGGTAGGCTCGCTGCTTGTTGGCGTTTGCTACGCCAAGGCATTGGCGTTCGGTCTGGATATTCCATTTATTGGTGTAAATCATATTGAAGGCCATGTTTATTCAGTTGCATTCGAGAATCCGTCAGTTGAATATCCCGCACTAGCATTGATCGTTTCTGGCGGCCACACAAATCTTTTTTACATTCCTGAGGCAGGCAAATATAAAGTAGTTTCGCGAACGCGTGACGATGCAGCCGGTGAGGCATTCGACAAAGTCGCCAAGATGCTCGGACTAGGATATCCAGGCGGGCCCTTAATAGAAAAGATCGCGCTCGAAGGCGATCCGTCGGCGGTGAAATTCACACAACCAAAGATCTCTGACGGCAGACCGGATTTCAGCTTTAGCGGCTTGAAAACAGCGGTCGCAAGATACGTGCGCGAAAATAATATTCAGCCTTTGACACCCGGCGATACTCTAATACCACAGGTCATAAAAGATCTGGCAGCGAGCTTTCAGGCATCGGTTGTTAGGTCATTGACCGGAACGATGGAAAAGCTGGCGATCGAACTTGAACCGCAAACACTGATTGTTGCCGGCGGCGTGGCATGTAACAAGGCCTTGCAATCGGCAGCATTACTTGTTTCGCAGAGATCGGGGGTGCCGGTTTATTTCCCATCAAAACTTCTCTCGACCGATAATGCTGCAATGATCGCCGCCGCCGGGTATTTTCATATTCAAAAAGGCGAGCGATCCGGTCTAGCAATGACCGCCGATGTCACAATGCGGCTGCAGAATTTCCAGAACGAAGATGCATATCTCAAAAGCAACCGCGTCCATTACCGCTTATAAATGGCTTGCTTTTATCTATCAGGAAAAGCTACAATTATGTTTAACCAAATTTAACCCCAGTTAACAAAGTTCCTTCTATATCGCACTAACATCAGGTTTAAACATTCTTACAATTAGATTTTTGAGGTGTAACAATGAAGAAAAATCGCATTTGGACCAGCTTGCTATCTTTTTTGTTCCTTTCGTCAATATGCGCTTTGGGACAAAGCCCGCTGCCTTTTCATTTACAGCAGAATTTTATAAGCGGGCTTTCGCTGCCTGTTTTTTTGACAAATGCGAAAGACGGAACACGCCGGATTTTCATTGTGCAGCAACGCGGTATCATCAAGGTCTTGCAACCTGGTTCAAGCATACCGTCAGACTTTCTTAATATTTCGGCAGTCGTAAGTTCGAGCGGGAATGAACGCGGGCTGCTTGGGCTTGCATTTCACCCGCAATATGCAGCAAATCGCAGATTTTTTGTTTATTATACCCGGCAAAGTGATGGAGCTATTGAGATCACTGAATATCAAGCGTCAGCGGGAAATCCGAACCAGGCCGATCCGGCAGCGATTCGTACTATAATAACCATTCCGCATTCACAATTTGCAAATCATAATGGCGGAACGATCATGTTCGGGCCGGACGGCTTTCTTTATGCCGGAACAGGAGATGGCGGTGCGGCAAATGATCCCAATGCGAATGCCCAAAATATAAATTCATTATTGGGCAAGTTTTTGCGTGTCGATATAAATACGGCTCCGGGCCAAATACCGGCATATTCCATTCCCCAAACCAATCCATTTGCCGGAGCAATTCCCGGCGCTGACGAAATTTACGCTATCGGTATGCGAAACCCGTACCATTTTTCTTTTGACAGGGGCGGCACCCGGCAGCTTTGGGTCGCGGATGTCGGGCAGGATACGATCGAAGAGGTGGATAACATTTCGCTTGGCGGAAACTATGGCTGGCGTGTTTATGAAGGCACTCAATGCACTAATAACGACCCTTCGCTTTGTACGCCGACAAATTATATTCCGCCGATCTTTCAATACACTCATACCGGCGGCCGGTGTTCCATTACCGGCGGATATGTATATCGCGGAGTGCAGAATGCGTTGCCAAAAGGTTCTTATATTTATGCGGATTATTGTACCGGAGAGATATTCCTTTGGAATGGTACGCAACAGCAGCTTTTGCTCGACACGGCCAGAAATATCTCGTCTTTTGGTGAGGATGAAGATGGCGAGCTTTATGTGGTTGGTTTGGGCGGAACGGTTGACAAGATATTGGGAAACAGGGCCTCGTCCGATTTCGATGGTGACCTTAAAACCGACCGCAGCATTTATCGTCCTTCCGAGGGCAGCTGGTACATAATTAATAGCCTCAATAATTCGGCTTTTATTCAACGGTTTGGATTATCCGGTGATATACCGGTTCCACAAGATTACGATGGTGATGGAAAAGCCGATATAGCTGTTTTTCGACCAACAGAAGGGAACTGGTATTCCCTGAGAAGCGGCGATTCGACCTATAACCTACAGCGGTTTGGCATACCCGGAGATATTCCTCAAGCAGGCGATTATGACGGCGACGGAAAAGCCGACATAGTCGTTTATCGCCCTTCCAACAGCGTTTGGTACACACTCCGGTCGAGCGATTTCGGATATTCCGAAATTCGATTTGGGCTAAACGAAGATATACCGGTCGCCAGCGATTTCGACGGCGATGGCCGAAAAGAATATGCGGTTTGGCGGCCTTCAAATGGCAATTGGTACTCGATAAATACGTTCACCGGTAATTATTTCCAAGTTCAATTTGGATTAAATGGCGATATACCGGCTCCGGGTGATTTTGACGGCGACACTAAAACCGATCTTTGTGTTTACCGGCCTTCTTTAGCGCAGTGGTATATTTTGCAGAGCTCAGATAATGGTTATCGGCAGCAAGCATTCGGCTTAAACGGAGATATTCCGGTCGTAGGTGATTATGACGGAGACGGGCGAGATGACATATCGCTTTTCAGGCCGTCAAATAGTAATTGGTACGTGATCGGAAGCACAAATGGTTACATACCTTTTGGTCAGTGGGGTTTGGCCGGGGATCTGCCCGTTCCGAAATACGACACGCCCTAAAGAAAATTCTTAAAGATGTAAATTATTTATACGGCGCGGGCGATGGTCAGAATATTGACCTCGCTGGCGCCGTTCTTTTTTAGAAACTCTGCACAATACGACGCAGTTGCACCGGAAGTGAAAACATCATCGACCAGCAATATATTATGGCCGGAGATCAGTTTCGGGCGCTTCACTTCGAACGCATTTTTAACCGTCAGGTCGCGTGCTTTTTTATCCATTGCGACGCGATGTATCGGTGTGTGTTTAATTCTAACAAGGCTCAGGGTGTTCAGCGGCAATTTAGTTTCTTTTGCAAGTAATTTTGCGATCAATTCAGCCTGATTGAAACCACGTTCGATAGATCTTTTGGCGGACAGGGGAACTGGAATCAGTAATGTTGTATTGGTAAAAGAGGATCTCAAAAACGCTGCATATAGAAGTTTCCTAACCTTGGAGGCGATATGCGGCGTTCTTTTAAGATCAATTATTGCTGCCGAAAGTGCGTAATGATAAACGCCGATGGCCCGTGCAGAATCATAATGATGATCTTTGCACTGCTGACAATATGCTATGGTCGTGGTATTTGATTCTCGTAGGAACGCACCGCACTTTTGACAAAGAATTTCTTTTTCCGAGAATATGCGGGTCTTGTCCCAGCAATCGCGACACGATGTTCCGTCCGAATATCTTTCAACGATATTTGTACAGCTTTGGCATTGTTGGGGATAAACTACAGATAGAAGTGCGTTAGTAATGCTATGAAGCATGACACTAAAAAATCGGAAAAAATATTTCCTTATCGACCTGTATAAGCTGGAATTCGAAACATCCCGAAGGATAGTTTGTCGAAGATAATTTAATCTTCGTCCAACAATCCTTTTTCGACCAATTCCTGGCAGCTCAGGCAATAGCGGGCCCAGGGAATGGCGGCAAGGCGTTTTGGCTGGATCTCATTTTCACAATTTTGGCAGTCGCCGTATTCTCCGTCACCGACCCGAAGAAGTGCTTCATCAACTAATGCCAATTGTCGGCTTTCGTTTTCCGAAACCGCAAGCATGACATTCTTCGAATAATTACGTACCGCCAGATCTACCGGATCGGGAGTTTCTGCATCATCCACCGACAGATCATTGCCTTTTAATTTTTCGATCAGAAAACCCCTTTCTGTCTGGAGCCGTTCTTTTATTTCATTCAAATTCGCTTTACTCATTTTTGGTATGGAAACCCTTTAATTATGGTATATGCACGATAAAGTTGTTCTAGCATTACCACACGAGCCATTTCGTGTGTAAAAGTTAGAAACGATAAGGATAAACTAAAATCAGCTTTTTGGCTAATCTCTGTGGATACCCCGTCTGCTCCTCCGATCACAAAGGTTATTTCCTTTATCCCGCGGATCTGCCATTTTTCTATTTGTCCGGCCAGATCATGCGATGTCAGACTCTTGCCTTTTACATCGAGCAAGCAGACGAAACTCTTTTGATTCAATATTTCCAGAATCCGTTGGCTTTCACTTTCTTTGCCGTCTTTTTGTGATGCATCCTTGATCTCGATGATCTCGCATTTAACAAAATGTGAAAGACGCCGCAGATAATCGTCCTGCAGCGCCTTCCAATTTTTATCCTTTGTCTTCCCGACCCAAACAAAACAAAAGCGCATATGTGATCTCCGTCTCAAGAATATCAAAACGACAGCTTAAGTTACCGGTAAAATTTTTAAAGCCAGCCTGCTTGACAGCGAAAAGATCCTGAATATAATTAAATCAGAAGGTCGAAGCGCCAGCTTAGATCTTCTAAAATTAGGAAAGACGCTGTGTACGGAATAGGAGACGGACACCGCGTCTTTTCTGCGTTTGTGGTTTAGAAGAGGTCATGCCGAAACGGTGACTGGATAATTCGGTGAGAAATTTCCGTATTGGGCGTTCTTTTTGATGAATACGGCGCGGATCATTCCGGTTTCGGGTTGGTTTGGGTTGGCTGGTGTTATCTGGAAACCGCCGGGCGTGTTGGTCAGGAAGGCAATGGTCATGAAACTTCCGCCTTTTGGCGCGTATTCCACCCGCAAAGCGTCCATTCCTTGCATACTGCCCACGATATTTACGGTATTGCCCATCGTGACACTTGTTTTGAGGTTCGGCGTAATTTCCGATGGCGGCGGCGGAGTAATTTCGGCCCCAACTATTCCAAGGTCCTCGCCGATCGCCGTCGTGTAACCGCTGGAAGCCACTATCCGGTCGCGCAATGCAAAGAACTGCGTCAATGTCCCACGTTTATAAGCCGGAACGCCTCCAACCGGGAATACGGGCGGTGCCGGAGCGGCCGAACCTGTCGGCTGGCCGTACAGCACCATATCGCGCCATTGTGTGACCGCCTGCATGGTCGAGCGGCAGGTATCCGCAAAATTAAAAGACCCGATAAACGCATCGCACATAGATTCCGCGTCCGATACTTCCGCCGGGGTCAGCCCAAGCGCGGCCGCATAGCTCGCGATCTTAGCTAGAAAGTTCTGGATCAAAACCAACTGGTCGGCCATAGAGGTGGGCCACCAAAATTTCTTAGGCATATTTTTATGCTCCTTATGTTTTATTTAAAATAGGAGTTGCAGGAGGCGGAGCCAAACATGCGTGGGCGAGCTCTCTGCCTTGGCGGGATTGGGGAGCTTCCGGCAGACTCAATAAAATTATAGCCACATAAATAATTATTTTACAAGGTTTTTTTTCACGGCCCCATAAAGCCCGTAAATACTGGCTCATACGGGTGTTTTTTAAGCGCCGAACGTTCTTAAAAAAAGTCCTGCAAGCAGCGAATTTTCACAAAACAGACATTTTGACCTGTCCTTAATGGCCTCCGTAGCCGGTGACCGGCAAAGAAAAATTGTTACATTTCCGTCCTCGGTCCATCGGATAATTCCCGGCTTGCCCGCTCCCATTTCCAAACTTGCAGGAACCGTTTAGAGAAATTTATAAGCGCCAAAAAGCCTTCTTTTTTCCGCCAAAAGACGTTTAGAAATGAAAAAAAGTTATTCAGAAATGAAATATAGTTATTCAGAAATGAAAAAAAGTTATTCAGAAATGAAATATAGTTCTTTAGGAATGAAAAAAAGCTGTTAATAAATGAAAAAAAGTTCTTAATATCCGGCCCAAAGTTCTTCAAAAATCATTCCCAACTAACATAAAATGAATCCGTAAACCCGAAAATCCATATTCAGCCTCCCCCGACGGAAACAGTTTAAGTTCGGTAAAAGAAAAAAAATTGAATAAGGAAACTGCTTTCCACCAGCCATTAATCGCACAAAATCTCCGATAATCGACCTGAATTTAAAAGCGGCTGCGGATCAGCCCTGCTGGCTTGCGAATAAGACTAGCTTTATTTATCCGGTGTTCTTTTCATCTTTTCCTAATTAGAATTACTCACAATCTCTTATGAGCAAAATGCAACATTTTGCCGGATTTCTCACTGAAATTGTTAAATGTTGAGTAACTCACCAGCCACTGCAAAGATGTATCACGCTAAATGAACAATCATGCCTTTTATCATAGTAAAAAGGTGGTAAACTTTATTTGAATTCTTTTAGATAATGAAAAAATATTTCTCCCAATTGAAGTATCGTAACTTCAATAGGCTACAAACAAAAAAATCAAATACCCGACGTTCGCGTAGGCTTTCGAGAGATCACCGAATTAGCAAACGCAATTTTGGAGCAGCTCCTAAGAAAGAGGCACGACACCATAGAAAAGGCGGTTATAAAGAAATTATCGCTCCGCAAAACTTCACCCTAGTTGGCAACCCAAATCCTGAAGAAGTCGTTCAAGTTATTAATAAGCTTAAATACTTTCTAGACAAAAAAAGGAAAGTGTTCGTCGTTCTTCGTCACATCACTAAAATCGATACGGATGCAATCGTAGTTTTGCTCGCTGCAATCGTGCGATTTAAGGCTTTGAATGTTGACTTCAATGGCGATTTCCCAGATAGCTGGGAATGCAAGAAAACATTGGAAGAATCTGGTTTTTTCCAAGTTCTATTTAAAGAAAAATTTAAGGACAAGCCGTCTTACCTCCTTAAATCTAATACCCTTATGACACACGCTTCAAGAGCAGTTGACTCTGCTCGTACGGCAAAGATTATTGAAAATGCGGCAATCACCGTTTGGGGCGAGCCGTTACGTTGTCAAGGAGTTCAAACGACGTTTCTTGAATTAATGCAAAATACGTTGAATCATGCGTCACTTGAAAAGGAAGGGGAGAAGCATTGGTGGCTATCAGTAAAACACGAGCCAGAAAATAAGAAGGTTAGATTTGCGTTTGTAGATTATGGCGTTGGTGTATTCACGAGCCTTGAAAATAAGCCTTCAAATAATAAATTTTATGGAGCAATCACGAAGATGTGGGAAAAATTCCGTTATGGAGACAATGCTGAACTTTTAAGACTAATACTTAACGGCGAGTTGCATAAAACCATCACTAATGAGTACTTTCGTGGGCAGGGATTACCAGGTATGATAGATTCTTTGGAAGAAAATTGGTTCTCGAACCTTCATATTATTACAAACAATGTATATGCAAATGTGGGAAGAAACACTTACAAATTAATGAATCTAAGCTTTGGCGGAACCTTTTTATACTGGGAAATTGGAGCTTCCAACCGCAATTTCCCTATGACAAGATAACAAGGTAACAGTATGAATATTAAGATATTGACGGATTTCAGTTATACTCCCGGACCGAGATACATACGTGAAGGAAAAGACTCTGGCGAAGAATTTCGTAATACCCTCTTACTCATTGCAATAAAAAAGGCAATCGAGGATGACGAGATTCTTACGGTTGATCTGGATGGAACCGCCGGCTACGGCCGTTCCTTTTTCGAGGAATCATTTGGCGGCCTAATAAGAATTGAGGGTCTCGATTACAAGTCAATTGATAGTCATCTTAACATCATCTCCGATGAGGAACCTGAATGGAAGACAAAGATAGCCGCTTATCTCAAAAAAGCCTATGACGAATCCCAAAAAGTGGTTAGCTCGCAATAAAATTCCGATCGTGATATCCGTCGTTTTCATTTCCGCTGGATTCATTGGCGGACTAGCGACTCATCCGTACGCTCCGTTTCGTTTGGAGTTTGAGAATAATATCAACGGTGTGGAACTATTCGGAATTATCTGCACTGTACTTTTGGTGTGGATTGTGGCAAATAGTTTGGATAAGAAGAAACAGACGGACCAAAATGCTAAAACGTTGATCTCTCGGCGACTTGAAGAGGCCTATGAGTTAACGCTGAAGATGCACGAACGGGTAAATGAGGACGAGGTTCAGTTAGTATATGTAACCTCGTCTCTAAAGCGGATAAGCTTAATCGTAAATGGTGCCGACAAATCATTGGACGCGTGTGATTTTAAAGTGAACGGCGACGTGAAAGCGAATATTAGTGCCCAGATTTCCACATTAAGGGATTTGCTTACGAATACGCCAGTCGACCAGCAAAATAGTGACGATGCCCCCGTTAGAATTCAGAATGGCACGCTTGCCTTTAGCTCTAACCGGTCAATGGAAATTAGTACAGCCTTCGACTCTATACGCGAAATGATTACCTTGTATCAGTTAGCTGTAAATGAAGCTTGATATGCAAGAATGTTTAATATCACAATTTAGTTTGAGTCTAATACTTATTTGATGACGGTTTGAAGAAGCATATCCGCTTGTCGGAAGGTTATGGATGATGGGGGCATTTCTATTTGTTTTCCTTCCAGTAGTTCTTCGATAGTTAGGATTTGCAGGCGTGGATAATCCTTGTTCCAGCCGTCGGAGTGGTAAAAGCCTTTGCCTTCTCCTATTTCATTTTACGACAGTTCTGCCCTTAAAATGGACCGAGAAATTTGTGTCCGTTAAAGTGAATCAAATGATCGGGCGTTTCCGCAATCCAGACCTCTGTTTCCCATGCGATTTCCACTTGCCATTTTCTGAATGATTCACGCGTGAGAAATGCCGTTACAAATATCAACTCGCCTATGCAATCTTTCAGCGCTCGCTTAAGTTCCAATACTCGTGTTTCGCTCATTGGGCCGGAACTATATACTGCTTCGATCAAATAGAGCCAATTGTGATTTGAACTATATGCGACGACATCGGGAAGTTCCTGATGTGAGAGTTCGAAGACTCCAAGGCGCTTCAGTTCGTCTCTTTCGTGGTGAAGGAATTTGTCCGAAGTGTCGCCGACGTATAAAACCGTCGATCCGCCACCAAAGCGAGGAAGAAAATCTTCGATTATCGCCTTTTGCAGATCATTGTGAGATCCCAACGATAATTTTAACTTGTTTCCGTCGGGTAAAGTTACTGGAATCTTCTCAAGATCACGCTTTCGTGAAAGCTCGTCCGCAAGACTTTTGTGTTGCTTCTTAAATGCCTTTAACCGCTTATTCCACTCGTCGGTTCGATAGCTCAATATTAGCGTTGTAAAATCTGGATGAAGAGCATACCCGCGAGTTGGGTCGTTTGTCGCGGAACCTTTCCCAACGCCGCTATTTATCACTATTCCAGCGATGACCGGCAGCTTTAAACCCTCGCGACGGATGTCGTCGTAAGAGCCGGACGATATTTTTTCTTCGAAATGTTCGTTAACAAACTTAATGATGTCGCGCGACTTAAGATTCGTTCCATCTCTCGCCTCTTTCCAATTTCTCGATACTCCCGCAACGGCCAGAAAGCAAACCGCCATTCTTTCCAAACCGCGGGTAGTCATCCCTTGTAGTGGAATTCCAACCGAATCAAGAATATCTAGCGCC
The DNA here is from genome assembly GCA_043740295.1 of Pyrinomonadaceae bacterium. Classification (GTDB taxonomy): domain Bacteria; phylum Acidobacteriota; class Blastocatellia; order Pyrinomonadales; family Pyrinomonadaceae; genus OLB17. The sequence continues at coordinate 23,902 of JAYUCO010000066.1, forward strand.
TCGCTAAGCAGAAGCTTTATCTTTTTGGACTTTTTGCTTTTGGGAAGACGGTCGATCATATTTGAAACAACGTTCTTGTATTATTCGCGCCGAATCGGCCCGCGAATATTTCCTCAGACGAGTATTGATCTCCGCGAGACAAGGAAGCTTTTATCTCGTCAGCGATCCGATACGCCAACAACGGGGCTACGGAATTTCCGATTTGGTTAAAGCGTTGAGTTTCATTTCCCGCAAACCTAAACCAATCGGGAAAACTCTGAAGCCTTGCAGCCTCTTGATGTGTAAGCCTTCGACGCTTGCCATCTTGCAACCTTACACGCTGCATATCTCCCGTCGCACCGGCAAGATTTCTACACGTCAAGGTTCGGGCAGGTTTGTCGGGATATAAATCACGCGGATTTACACACATCGAAGCCTTTTCATATTTCAGAACGTATTCGTCCATGGATGGCGTGAGGAATTTGCTTTCGGGGGGAGCCTCGTACATTGAATCGCCAATTGCCTCTGAAACCGTGATCTTTTTTTGCAACCTTTCCGGGAACCTAAACGTTGAGCGATGTCCTATTACGAAAAGCCTTTCTCGATTTTGAGGAACTCCGTGCTCTACCGCATTAATTAGCTGGTAATCAACAATGTATCCAAGCTTTTGCAGTTCCTCCAAAATAAGCTCGAAGTACCATTTGTTTGCGTAAAGCAAGCCTCTTACATTCTCAAACAGGAACATTCGAGGTTTTAGTCGCTTTACCGAATCAATAAAGATCGGGAATCCGTCCCTAGCATCGTCGATTCCTAACTGATTTCCTCCCACACTAAAAGGCTGGCAAGGCGGACCGCCTATCACGATATCGGCGTCGGGATAATCGTATCCAACCTCAATTTTGGTGGTAAGGCATTTACCGGTCAGATTCGTCCTATAGGTTTCGCTTGCGGCCACATCCATTTCAAAACCGATTGTCCGAAAACCCGCAGCTTCAAAGCCTAGTGCCAGTCCACCGCATCCCGCAAAAAGATCCAAAACAATTTCGCTCTCGGTGATTCGTGGCTTTAGGATTCTATTGATCGTATCTAAGTATTCCATTGCTGTTTCTGGAGATTTTATCATAAAAGGCTGCCGGTTGGTTTGAGGACGCGGTGGAGTTCTTTGAGGCGGACGGCCATCATTACAAGATATGCCATCATCTGATTTGTTCCGATGAATCCGCGAAAGGATTCGATCATCTGCGATTCGGCCTCGATGCCGGATTCGTTTTTGAAGAGGACGTTGTAATTGCGGTTGGAATTAAATGGCGGATCGAGATAAACAAGATCGACAGTTTCGTCTTTGATGTAGTCCCGGAGAATCTTTAGATTATCGCCGTAGTAGAGTGTGTTCAAAATGGGAAACCTCTCGCGAAATGTGGATTAAAAATTACGAGAACATTAACATAAATAGCGAAAAGTGAAAAGAGGCTGTCTGAAAAGCAAATCAGGAAGAATTTTTAAACCACGAAATAACACAAAAAAAAACCAAAACAGATCATAAAATGAACGTTTTCGTGTCTTTTTTTTGAGAGCAATCTACCGGATCAGCTGTCTAGTAATTCTTTTGGCAGGCCCACTAATTTCGCATCGCGCCAGAGGCGTTCGAGATCGTAGAATTCCCGGGCATTTGTGTCAAAAACATGGACGATGAAATCACCGTAATCGAGCAGGACCCATTCACCGGTCGCGTAGCCTTCGATGCGGACCGCACGCGAGCTCAATTGTTTTTTAAGCTGTTCGTTTATTTCGTCCGTGATCGCCTGGACCTGACGCTGGTTCGAACCGCTCGCTATCACGAAAAATTCCGTGAAGCTGGCGATCTCCCGTAAGTCCAGAACACGAATGTTTTCCGCCTTTTTCTCGCCCGCGCAGATAATGGCGAGCTGAACAGCTTCATCAATTTCAGAGAATGGCGTAATTGCCTGCGGAATAACTATTTTGACCGATTCGCGTTGAAGCGATTTTTCCTGTATTTCTTCCATCATTTATAAATCTGATATTTTTCTATGTATTTTGCAACATCGTCCGGCATATAACCTTGCCAGCCGGTGGTGCCATTTCGTATTGCTTTACGGATGTCAGTGGCGGATATATCCATTTCCACTGCGTCCGTTATGTATATCCGATGATCTACGCCGGCTATCACTGAATTAATTTCAACCTTTGCCGTTTCAAAGTCTTTGTTTCTCAAGTCAACTATCCGATCCCTGATTTCCGCAGTTACGTGCGAAAAATCGATCTCAAAACCCGGGCGTGTGACAACTATATGATCGGACATCGACAAGACCTTTTCCCATTCACGCCAGGTCCGAATATCCTGCCAGGAATCGGCCCCCATTACGAAAAAGACTTTATCATCTAGTAATTCCAATTTGAGCCGTTCTAAGGTTTCGACCGTGTACGGTTTGTCCGGCAGATCGAGTTCCATTTTGGAAACTTTGAGTTTGTCTTCGCCTCTGGTCGCTAAACAAAGCATTGCGTAACGGTGAAAGGCCGATGTCGGCTTTCGTCCGGGTTTGTGCGGGGCGTGAAAAGCCGGAATGAAAACAAATTGGTCAAGCCCGAATATATCGATCAACTTCGCGGCTATCGTTGTATGTCCCGAATGAACCGGATCAAACGATCCGCCATAAAATGCGATCCTTTTCATCTTCAAGTCAAAAGTTAAACCGCAATACTTTCCATTTTTTCAAGTTGTATTTCGTCAAGCCGCTTTGATACCGCCGAGACCAACTCCTTGATGCCTTTATTTGTTACGGACGAGATCTCCAAAAACTGCTTTCCGTCTTTTTTTGCTCTTTTTCGCAAGTCTTCCAATCGCTCCGGCTCATCGAGTGCATCGAGTTTTGTCGCGACTATGATCTGCGGACGCTGCGCCAGGTCCTGGTTATAATTAGCCAGTTCTCGGTTTATTATTTCGTAATCCTCTACGGGTTCGCGTCCTGAAAGTGAAGAAACGTCAACCAAATGCAGCATTAGTTTTGTTCGTTCCACATGCCGGAGAAATCTGTCGCCAAGTCCGGCACCTTCGGAAGCTCCTTCGATCAAGCCGGGAATGTCCGCAACCACGAAAGTACGGAAATCGCCCAGATCTACTACACCCAAATTCGGTTCAAGAGTTGTAAACGGATAATCGGCAATCTTTGGTTTTGCCGCTGATATAACAGAGATCAGCGTCGATTTACCAGCGTTCGGAAAACCGACCAATCCAACATCAGCTATCAATTTAAGTTCCAATTGAAGTTCTTTTGCCTGGCCGGGACGCCCCATGTAATGAAACTTTGGTGCACGGCGCGTCGGTGTCGCAAAATGCGAATTGCCCCATCCGCCTTTGCCGCCTTTTGCAATAAGGAAACGCTGTTCTGCTTCCGTAAAATCTATCAGCAACTCTTCAGTTTCCGCATTGAAAACTTGTGTTCCAATTGGAACTTTAACGATCGCATCATCGCCATCTTTGCCGTGACGGTTTGAACCCTCGCCGTGACGGCCGCGATCTGCTTTATGTTCCGGGTTATATCGAAGGTGCAGAAGAGTATTCAGGCCTTCGACAGCTTCCATCCAAACACTGCCGCCGACACCGCCGTCGCCGCCGCTCGGACCGCCCCGCGGAATAAATTTCTCGCGCCGAAAGGCCGTTACCCCATTTCCGCCATCGCCGGCTTTAACCTTTATCTTAACGCGGTCAATAAACATAAGTTATATTCTAGTTGTTTAACCGCAGATGGTAAATCAGCGAAATACGAAGGTGTGGAGGAAAAGACAAAAGCGCCGCTTTAATTACTTAAAGCGGCGCTTTTGCATTCCTTGTTGAACACCGAAGTGTTCGAAGGTTGGCGGTTCTCGCATGTACACGTTTGAACCGCCGGTTTTTTGTATTCCGAAGAATCTCTGCGGGGAGCATTCTCCGGTCAGCATCCAAAATGAATAAATTCAACTTGTTGTACCCTAAGGTACGATGCCGCTAGGTTTTTGTTGGGGTGGCTTTTCCTCCACCGCCGGTTACGTTCCCGGCAACGAGGCTCAACATCTTTCGATGTGAGCGGCGTAGCACCCGGTGAGCTGATCATTTCCCGCGGGCGTCACTCGTTTTTATCCGAGTAACTCGAACAACCTTTCGGCTGATCTCAGCAAGCCTTTCGGCTTCGACTTAGGCGTAATAGCAACTTACTTCCGCTTTCGGCTGCTCCCGAACAGTGCGTCACCGCGTCTGTCCGCCTCTCCCTAAACCGGTCAAAATACCCGTAAGCAATCTCGACTGTGAAGCTATACTACACCCGAAAAATACAATGTCAAGTAGAAAATACTTTAAGTATTGCCTATATTCTACGGGCATCTGGAGGTGCGTCTGTGGAAAAATATTCAATACGCCTGTGGATAAAAATGTGGAAAACTCTGCAACTCTATTTGCTCTAAACTTTGCGATTTTTGATATGCAAGCTAGTGAAATCTGTGCCTGTGGAAATCGTATAGATTTATATCTAAAAAAATATTTTTTAGTGAAAAAAAATATTTACAATGTTGAAAAAGACCCTGTAGATTGCAGAATTACCCAATAAATCACCAACTATGCTAACTACGTAGAGTCAGCCCGCTGGATGACCGGTGGGGAAATGAGTTTTTATACCATTAACCAGAAAAACAAAAAAGGCAGACGTCTAAGGACGTCTGCCTTTTTTTATTAAAATAAAGAAAATTTATGCGGCTTTTGGCTGGAGCTGTGTGGCACCTTCGGCGTAAACGCTGATGAATTTACCTTTTTGGCCCTTATCTTCAAATTTTACAAAGCCTTCGATCAGCGCAAAAAGCGTATCGTCTTTACCACGTCCGACATTATTGCCCGGTTTCCATTTCGTGCCGCGCTGACGCGCCAAAATGTTTCCGCCGAGAACTTTCTCACCGCCAAATTTCTTTAACCCAAGCCGCTGAGCATTTGAATCGCGGCCGTTTCTTGATGAACCTACACCTTTCTTATGTGCCATAAAACTAGTGCGGAATGCTGACTGCAAAATACGGAATGAATCGCAAATCGCAAATCGGCAATCGCAAATCTCCCTTAAATCTCTCCGATCTTGATCTCAGTGTAACCTTGACGGTGTCCTTGCTTTCGTTTGTATTGTTTTCTACGTTTCTTCTTGAAAACAATGATCTTATCAGCTTTGCCGTGGCCGACGACCGTCGCCGAGACTGTTGCATCGCCACCTAACTTGGCGTCTTTTCCTTCGCCAGTTAGAAGAGCTTCCAGACTGACTTTTTTGCCTTCTTTTTCATCGATCCTCGGTACGCGAAGAGTTTGACCTGACTCGACCGGGAATTGCTTTCCGCCTGTTCTTATAATTGCGTAGCTCATTATCTTTATTGTCTCCTTGACGACAGGCCGAGAAATTCCTCGTTAGCCGAAAAACCTAAATTATATGCAAAAGGAGGGTAAACGTCAATTATAGGTGAAGGTTTTTTGAATAAATGTTGTAAGGGCAGAAATCATAATTCGCCAGGATTTTTAACGACAGCAATAAATGGCAGGTTCCGGTAACGCCCGGCGGCGTCGAGGCCGTATCCGACAACGAATTTATTGGGAACGACAAAGCCCGTGTAATCAATCTTTAGTTCCGTTTTTATACGCGGTTCAGGCTTGTCGAGAAAACTGGCCAGGCGAATTGAACTTGCACCGCGGGAGCCTAAAATTTCAAGCAGCCTTGATAGAGTTAGGCCGGTGTCAACAATGTCTTCGACGACTATGACGTGTTTCCCACGGATCGGATTACTTAGATCTTTTAGGATCTCGACGTCACCGGTCGATCTCGTTCCGTCCTTATAACTTGATACCGACATAAAATCGATCGTTAGATCAAGATCGATCGACCGCATCAGATCGGCCAAAAAAATGCACGATCCCTTCAAAACGCCGACCAGTATAAGTTCCTTGCCAGCATAATCGCTAGTGATCTGTGCCCCTAAGCCCTTAATTCGGTCAGCTATCTGTTCTTCAGAGTAGAGAACTTCAAGATTCGGGTTTGTGAATTCGGTCATTGCAATCCTTGCTGGCTCGGTTGACATAATATTTCAGGTTGATTGAAAAGGTTTTTAGAAATACTATTCAAACAATCGCTAATTTACAAGTTGCCGATCAAGAATAGAAAAGCTCACGAATTTATGTCATCTGTCAGTAAGGAAACGCGGGAAAAGATCCGCTCACTCGTCCAGGATGTTTTGCAAAATATACCTGCCGAAACGCAGGAACCTTCGCTGCATTTGCCGGAACATGTCGTAGTAAACTCTCTGCAAGACAAGCTGAAAAAAGAATTCGACCGTGACGAATCGGCGAAATCGCTGATCACCGAGGACGATCTTCGAGGGCTTGAAGTTGGAGCAAGGGTGCGAATAGCCGACAACGCAAAACTGACACCTCTTGCCCATGATATTGTTCAGGAAAAGCAGATAGAACTTATTAAGAAAGTATCGCGAACGCCGTCTTTGACTGCGAAGTCGATAGCAATCGGCTCAGATCACGGCGGTTTCCCGGTAAAGGAACTTCTGAAAGAATTTTTTAAGGGTCTTGGGGTGAGTGTTCGCGATCTTGGTACCAACTCAGCGGATGCGGTTGATTATCCCGATTTTGCTCACGCTGTGGCACGGGCAGTTGGCGACAACCAAGTTGATATAGGTATTATTATTGATGGTGCCGGAATCGGTAGTGCAATGACTGCAAACAAGGTTCCCGGCGTCAGGGCGGCAGCCTGCTACTCGCCAATCTTAGCAAAAAATGCCCGTGAACATAACGGTGCCAATGTTTTAAGTCTTGGCAGCGGACAAAATTCGTTTGAGGAGATCAGGGAAATCGTTAAGGCGTTCCTTACAAGCGAATTGACCGAGGAAAGGCACAAAAACAGGGTCGGAAAGATCGGCGAAATCGAAAGACGCTACCAGAAATGATAATATAGCCTATTCAAATTTATGTACCAAAATGGCAATTACGAACAATTAATTGATCAAATAACCGACCTTGTTCTCGCAAAGCTTGGGGGCGAAGAAAACGCGCCGACCTTTTGCAGTGCGGATGTGCAGCGGATAGTTGATGCCGGAGCCTCGCGAATTGGAAGTGTCCTCGGCGATACTGCGACCGCCCGCGATTGGGCAAGCCTGATCGATCACACGCTTCTTAAACCTGAAGCAAGTGAGGCCGATATTCGCAAGCTTTGTGAAGAAGCGGCACATTTCGGTTTTGCATCGGTTTGCGTGAATCCAACATGGGTAAAAAAAGCGGCGGAATTTTTAAAGGGTAGCAGCGTTCCCGTTTGCACCGTCATCGGGTTTCCGCTTGGGGCAACGATTTCGGATGTCAAGGCTTATGAAGCCAGAAGAGCTATATTTAACGGTGCAAGGGAAGTCGATATGGTAATAAATATAGGGGCTTTAAAATCAGGTGACATCTGCACGGTCGAAGATGACATTCGGGCAGTGGCGGACGCCGCGCATGAGAATGGAGTGCTGTGCAAGGTAATTATTGAAACTGCTCTGCTCACTGATGCGGAAAAGGTGAACGCATGTTTAGCTTCTAAGAATGCGGGTGCAGATTTTGTTAAGACCTCTACAGGATTTTCGAAAGGCGGGGCGACGGTCGAGGACATTGCCCTTATGCGCAGGACGGTCGGAAGTTCCTTAGGCGTAAAGGCCTCAGGAGGGGTCAAGGGGATAGATGACGCCCGAGCGATGTTTGAAGCAGGGGCGACACGCATCGGGGCCAGTGTAGGCGTAAAGATCGCCCAGGAAGCCAGCGGTATCAAAACAACGACTACAGCCGCAAGCTATTAAGAGGCAACCAACGAAAAAAGCACCTGCAATGCCAGGTGCTTTTTTTTCCAAAGGCGAAACGAAGTTACTTTGCTTTAAGGCTAAAGTTATAGGTGATCGACCCTTTTGATTTAATGGGCTGATCGGCAAACATAGCCGGTTTGAATTTCGATTTGCGAGCGGCATCCTCAGCTGCTCCACGAAGCAGTTGATGACCGGTGGTAGCTTTCGCTTCTAGGACATTCCCTTTTTCGTCAATATCAACCTCAACAGTCACTCTTCCTTCAATGTTCGATCGTTGGGCGATCGGTGAATAAACAGGTGTAACCATTCGTGTGGCATTTTCAGCGGTTAAATTTCCCAGGTTTAAGAACTCCGGAGCCTTTACTGGTGCTGGAGTCACTACCGGCGGCGGCTGAGATTTAGCCAGAGCCAGTGCCTCTTCATCCTGCAGCCTCTTAAGGCTCGATTTTGCGAGGTCGTTAGCCGCATCAAGCTGAACAGCCTTCTGATAATCAGCTATCGCTTTCGGAGCATTCCCCATTTTTTCATACGAAGCCCCACGATTAAAATAGGCAGACGAATCCTTTGGGTTAAGGTCAATCGATTTGTCGTAATCAGAGATCGCCTTATCGAAAGATTTCAGATTGTAATAGGTCTTTCCACGATTGAGAAAAGATGCTGGATCATCAGCTTTTAACTCAACAGCTTTATTGTAATCTGCAAGTGCGAGGGCGAATTCGCCTTTGCCAAGGTTGGCGTCGGCACGCTTTTGATAGAACGAGTAATCCGGCGGCACAGGTGTCGGGATTGGAGTCGCTACTGCGACCGGTGCTGGTGTCGGAACCGGTTTAGCGGCAGCGATCTTCTGTCGTATCGCATCAATAAGATCTTTATCTGCACCAGTTGTAGCAAGTTCCTTCTCGATGTCCGCTGAAAGGGCGAAGGTAACTCCGCGCTGTTTTACGGCTTCGGTCAGGATAGCATTGCGTTCAACAAGGGTGACCTTTTTTGATCTCAGTCCGATCAAGAGGTCTGCAAGGCTTAACTGCGGCTGTTGAGCGGCCACGCTAAGGGTAAAGGTGAGAATGAACGATGTCAACACAAATAGTGAGACAAATTTGAGGTGTGCGTGCTTTATTTGGCGGGTGTAGGCTAGGTACATAACTTTGTTCCTTTGGTTTTCGATAAATTTACCTGACTAGTTGTCATTGATCAGATCGTCAGCTGTGACAGCTTTCTTTGTCACTGTAGTTTTTAATGGTTTTGGGGTAGGTGTTGGTTTCTTAAGTCTTTGAACCGTTGGTTCTGTCGGAGAAACGACATCCGTGGCCGTTTCGGTTGGAGACGTTTCAGAAGGCAATGCCGACTGAGCATTTTGGTCCGAAGCCGGTGCTTCCGTCGCAACAGCAGGTGTCTGTGCAGGATTTTCAGCCGTGCCGGAATTTGACGGCATTAAAACCCACGCGGCAACGATAACTATCAAAACTACCGCGGCCCCTAAACCGATCAAAACCGGTATTCCGAAAGGCAGGCCATTGCCTGTTTTAGCTTCAAAAACTGGTTCTTCAATTTCTACGGCCGGTGTTTCCTGAACGGCAGGAGACGATTTGGCTGCCTTGCCGATATTTTTCTTAACTTCTTCTTTGTATGAGACAGGTTCAACATATGCTATTTCGTGATCTTCCTCGACCACTGCCGATCCGCTTTCAACTGCTTCGATCTCTTCGACGATAGGATCGTTATAAGCGACTGTTTCAACCTTTTCTTCTAATATAGCTACCGCTTCAGCGGGCATGACCTGAACATCTTCGACTGGTTCGTCGATATGTTGAACGGCATCTTCTTCCGCCTCAGCCACTTCGGCGGTGTCCGCTTGCACTTCCGAAATTTCGGTCACTGTTGAATTCTGGACTGGTGATACAAGTATTTCTAAAAGGTCGTCTTCGGGATTTGTGGCGGCGGTTACTTGAGCAGCCTTGACAGCATTAGCGGCTTCCTGTTCGCGAAGCCGTTTTTCTGCTTCGGCTGCACGTTCTTCGGCTTGTCGCAATTGCTCTTTCATCAGCTCGTTTTCGCGACGCTGTTGAGCTTCCATTTCCAACTTCTTGGCGTCAGCGGCTGCCGGATCATTTTGCGGAGCTTGACGCGACTGTTGGGCCAATATCAGATCTTCTGCGGCTTCCATCTGTTCGCGTGCTTCCTCAGCTTCGCGTTCCTTGCTGCGTACCATTGCGGTCCGCAATACCTGACGCATGATCGATGCCGAATCAAAGCGTTCCTCACGCTTGATTGACAGAGCCTTGACCAATACATCGGAAACCTCGACGGGAATCGACGAGTTGGCTTTGGCCGGATCGCGAAGCGGGTCCACCTTACCTTCCATAACGTCGATCGAGCGTTCGAGCGCGTCCATTGGCTTTACGGCGGTCAACAGATGATAGAGTGTTGCTCCGAGCGAGTATATGTCGCTACGGGCATCGGCAGGCTGTTTAAGGACCTTTTCCGACTTCTCGTCATAACTGTTGGTAATGACCTTTTGCGAAGCGGCGTCAAGGCCTTCCCAAATTTGTTCGAGTGGTGCGTAGCAAATGTCAGCGGCATCGGCGTCGTTTGCCGAGAGTGCGGTGTTGACATTAGATTCATCACCTTCTGTCAGACCAAAGGCCAGCAGTTTGATCTTACCTTCGGAATTAAGTTTGACATGTTCCGGGCGTACATTACGGTGAATGATCGGCGGCTTGAAGTTGTGAAGATAGCTCAAGGCATCCAGCATCTGGTCTGCCCAATTGAGGACATCAGAGACGGGGAATGAGCTATTGTTTCGTTCCAGTAAAGCACCGAGATCATCGCCGTCCACTGATTCCATGACGAGATATTGACGGCCGGTCTCGGAAAAGAAATCCTGGACATGGAGCAGCGAGTCGTGATGTATCTCCGTCAAAGTCTTTGCCTGGCTCGCAAATGCGAGTTTCATTACCTCTTGCTGAGATACAGTTGTGACCTTATTGAGACGTAGAGGAATCTCTTTGACGACGACATTCGTGTCTCGAACTGTGTCGTAAGCTTCATAAACGTTGGAGTTACCGTCATTGGCGAATTCCTGGTTGATGCGATAGCGGCCTTCTTGTAAAAGTTCTGTTGTAGCGGGCATATATTATGGTGTGTGTGAACAGGTGAGTTACTGCCACGAGTATTATACATAATTTTAGACAAAATGGAAGTGTTTTGTTAAAAAAGTTTAAATATTTTTTTACAAACTGGAATTTAGGTTGAATTAAGAGTGTTTCGATTGGATATATTCGCTATAAACCAGTCAGAAGATCACTCTTATCAGTTAGTTAAGGATGATGTTATTGGCACAACCACAGCAGATAGGTAGAGGTTTTTAATGGAGAAATCGCGCGTCTCTTCAAAATCATTCCATGCTTCCAATATTTAATAAGCAGTATTGCTGCCGGGCTTTAGGCGCGTCAATTTTAACTTCAACGGTGGGTAAATGGCCTGTGATGAGATTTGAAAATTTAATTTATGGAAGTAATCATGCGATGGATAGGTTCAGTGGATTTGTATGTTTTAGTCAACGTGATCTTGTATATCAAAATTATTCAAACAGGATGGACACGATGCACAGGATAATCTTTTAAGCTGCCGGAATTCATATATGGGTTTTTTAGACAAATACGACTTTAGAGCGGCAAATAAAAAAGCAGACCGAATGATCGATCTGCCCTTCCCCCCCCGGCTCGTAAATAAACTTTTTTTCAATTATTGCCGGAATAAATGCGGATTGTGTTTTTTAGCCGAGCGATCATTATTTGCTATGGCTGATAAAGGTTAAAGGAGAATGCCAACTCGCAGTACCGGCATTCTCCCTTATACAACACGGCAGTTCCCCCAGCCGTGAAGCATTTCTTAAATCAATGAACTATCTAAACGTTTTTCACGACAACCCGACAACCGGAATAATTGACGCAGGAGAAGGTTTCGTGCTTTACACAGACTTTAATGCCACGTCGTGTTCGTTTTATTCCATAAATAAAAAAATATTTTTTTTCAAAAAAAAGCTAAAAATGAAATAATCAATGCAGTTTCGGGTATAAGTGTTTTGTAGGATGATTCTTTCGGTAAACGGTAAATAAAAAATGTTTGGATTTGGCAAAAGTACGGAAGAAGAAAACTGGGCCGATTTTGAAACTGAGGCGGTACCTCACATGCCTGACCTATACCGCATAGCGCGGTGGCTGGTGCGGGGAAGTGACGAAGCCGAGGACCTGGTGCAGGAAACATTGTCGGAAGCTCTCCGGTCTTTTCACCGCTATGAACGCGGCACGAATTGCCGGGCGTGGATGACGAAAATAATGTATCACGTCAACGGCAAGCGGCTGAGAAAGCTGGGGCGTTTGAAGATCATCGGTGATACCGAGGAAATGATCGCCGAGACGGTCGCATTCGAGCCGCCCGTGCCGCAAAATGTCCGTGATGAAGACGTGCTCGGAGCTCTCAACCGCATACCGGATTCGTTCCGGCAGGTCGTGATACTCGCAGACGTCGAGGAATTTGCCTACCGCGAGATAGCGGACATGCTTCAGATACCGGCGGGAACGGTCATGTCGCGGCTGCATAGGGCGCGAAAACTTTTACGGGTTGAATTGGCTGGGGTTGCACGCGATTACGGAATTGAGAATTGGAGTGCAACAGGAAGTTAAGATTATGAACTGCAAAGATTTTAAAGAAATTTCTGATTCCTACCTGAGCAACGAGCTTTTGGTGGAAACAAACCACGACGTATTGCGTCACCTTGAATCATGCGCGGATTGCCGCGGCGAATTGGCGGCACGCCGCGAATTGCGCTCACGTCTGCGTTTTGCGGTGATGAATGCTGAGATCAGCCTGATCGATCCCGGATTTATGATGAGGACCAAAAGCAAACTTCGTCGTCAGGCGTTTGCCAAGACCAATTCATGGAGTTTCATCGGGGCAAGATCAGTACTGGCCGGTGTCGCTGCCGTTGTCGTGATAGCTGTTGCAGGAATGATCGTGATGCAAAATCCATCAACTGTACAGGTGGCGGGAAGCAACATTGCCACGCCGGTCGATCTGCCGGTAGCTATGACGGAACCGCAGCCAAGCTTTCAGCAGATATCATTTGTTGCCGCGAGAAAAGATGCGATCGACGACCATAAGGAATGTGCGTTGAGCCAAAATCTCCCGGAGAAACCGATATCGTTGGAGAAAGCGTCGTTGACTTACGGCAAAGCCAATAAGGATATGGACGAAGCCGTTTTAACACCGCTTCGTGAAGCTTTCGGTAATAAGGCACAACTCTTAGCTGCCCATTTTTGCCTGATAAACGGCCGCCATTTCACCCACGTGGTCCTTAAATATCAGGGCAGAGTAGTTTCTGTTCTGCTTGCCAAGCGTGACGACGGCGATGGGGCAAAAAGCAGCGACGCTATCTCTTGCCAATCGACGGAAGGGTTGAATATCGCATGTTTCGAAAGCGGCAGATACAGTGTTTTTGTTATCTCCGACCTGAATGAAGGTGAGAACCTGACCATCGCCAGGACAATTTCTCCAGCGGTAAAGAAACACATAGGTCAGGCCGGCAACGCAGCATAAGCCGAAAAATCGAATACGGAAAAAAGGAATAGGATGCAGGCATCAAAACGGAAATTTTCCGGGCCTGTATCCTATTTTTTTTGAGCTCGGATATAGCATTAGGATCAGGAGTTTTTTATGTTGTTTTACTTTGCGTACTTCACGGCTATGCATGAGACCGATTTTTCACGCAAAGCCCTGAAGAACGCACAGAAAAAGGAAGAAAAAAAATCTGAGACTTTCTCTAATGCTGAATGCGTGTTTAATTTTTTTGCCGGTTAAACTTTCTTTTGCTGAGGTTTGTCGAATGTCCGGCGGTAATCGTCACCAGTGAGCGTGACGGTTTTGCACATTTCGTAGAGGCGCGAGCGGAGCCTTGCGCCAATCCGGTCCTCGAGGGTCTCTTCGCGGTCGCTGCGGCGTTCGTCAAGGTAATTCGTCGTAAATATTGTCAGTTTTTTGTCGTTATAGCGGGTGTTTATGATGTGCGCCATTGTATCAAGCACCCAATCAGTCGGCTTTGACGCACCCGCCTCGTCCAAAACGAGCACGTCCGAATGAAAGACAGGCGACAAAACGCCTAGCTCAGATGAACGCATATTCGAATTATACGAATCCTGAATTTCCTTTAATAACGAACCGAATTCATAAAAAAGACAGGAAAACCCGCGCTCGGTCAGGCCTTTGAGGATCGACACGGCCAGGTGCGTTTTGCCGACGCCGACCGTTCCCATTAAAAGGATCCCGCGTTCGACGGCCGGATATTCCATTGTCAGGCCCGATGCATATTTGAAAGCTCTTTCCTGCGACGGATTGAGCGGTTTGTAATTGTGAAAATGACAATCCACGTAACGTTTTGGCAGGCGGACCTTATCAAGCTGTGTTGAATGAGCGGTTTGCTTGCGGCAATTACACGGCCTTGCGCCTTTGCCTGGAACGACCTCCATTCCCGATCCAAAACATAACGGACAGACATCGGAAGTTTCCGGTGTTTCAGATATTGCGTCGTAATCGAAGACAGAACGGACATCGGGAACGGCTTTCAGGTTGTGCGGTTTGGCTGTCGGCATAAGATCGGCGAAGTGATGTTGCGGTTAGAATTATATCATTACGAAAAGTGAATTCAAGTCTTAAAATAAAAGCGGCTAATGCGTTCTTTTTTACGTCTATGTTATAGTACATCATTCATGCAAAATAGTTTTTAGTTATGAGCATTGTCCGCAGTTTGTTGATAAAAATGGGTTTAGCTGATCTTACTGCCGAAAGGACGGCGATCTCGGTCTTTCTTCTTGACGACGATCCGCGCCGTCACCAATGGTTTGAAAAAAGGTTCGACGGCGACGATCTCGATATCGCCGAAAACGTCGGGGAAGCCAAGCAGTTTCTTGTTGAGGGAAGTTACGACGCGATCTTTCTGGACCACGACCTGCTGCCGCATCATTACGAATCGAACGATCACGGCGACGAAGCAAATACCGGTTACGCCATCGCGGAATGGCTGAACGAAATGCCCGAACTCCAGCGGGCAGCGACTATTATTGTTCACACGCGAAATGCCGACGCTGCCATTTCCATGGTTGAAAAACTCCGCGAAACTGGCAGAAACGTCGAATATTGCGCGTTTCCGATGCTCGATCTGAAGATAAGGAATTATTGGAAGAGATGAGAGAGAAAATGGCTTTGTTTCGTGTGGTTTTGTAGTTTTAGGTTAACTTATGATGTACCCGCTTTTAAAGGACAGCTTGTAATTTGTATAAAAGTCTTTTAGCGGGCGATCAATCCATTCAAAAGCATATCGCTTATTAGCCGCACTTTCTTTTCTATCGCAGCGCGTTTGCCGAGTTCGCTTGTGCTCAAACTGAATGGTAGTAAGGAATTCGTTGCGGATAATAGGGTTTTGGCCGATTCGAGCGGGTCTTCGCCGGCGAGGACACCGGTATTTTTACCTTCTTCGATAACCCGGGCAAGTATCCGGGCTTCTTCGATGAAATATCGTTTTCGGCGTTCGAGCAGTTTTGGCCGTATTTGCGCCAGGAGATCGTCGAGGTTCTGCGAATAATTTTGGACACTGTCAAAGCGGAACATCACGCGCTCGACAAGCATTTGTTTTAATCGATCTTCACAGCTTATATTTTTGGCGGCAATAATATTAAGGTTCTCTTTTAACTGTTCGATAATACGGTCGATGTGGGAAAGTGCGATCTCTTCCTTACTTGAAAAATGCAGATAAATGCTGCCTTTGCCGATGCCGACCTCGCCGGCCAGACCCTCGATAGTCATTTTCTTGTATCCGAGGCGGGCGAGCAGGCGGCCGGTCGCGTCAAGGATCGCATCTTTTATGTCCATTTCCCGGACAGTATCTTTCATAGTTTAGGATCACGGGACGGTCAGATGCCGGCCAAATTCCATTTTCTGATTATCTCGTTTACAAAATCGGCAACTTTGTCGGTAACTTTTTTATAGTATTCGTCGGCTTTTTTCTGATCGAATCTTGGATAGCCCTGGCCTTTTTGATAGAGTCCGATCGAAGAGGGAAAAGGAACCGCCGCCCATGTCCCGGGCACGGGATACGCTGTGGCCTGATCGGCGTTGTAGCGTTCGGGGTGGACGAGTTTTGGATCGATCGCCTGGATGAACGCCGTTTCGTTCAATCCGGCATGGCCGCCGTCCTCGCCAAACACCTCCTTCGTTTCATCCGAAGCAAATGACCACCAATTAATGACCAGCGTCCGCACTTTTCTTTCGGCTGAGACCTCGGCCGCGACGGATTGCAGTACCGCCGTCTGGCCTCCGCCGTGGCCGTTGAGGATGATGATGTTCCTGAAACCGTTTTTTGCAAGGCCTTCGAGGACCTGTTTTATAAACGGCCGGTACGCCGCTTCGGTTATCTGAAAAGCTCCGGGATAAGCTTCCAGCGAACCTGTAATTCCATACGGCAGAGTCGGGGCGATGAGAGCATTCGTCCGGCGGGCAATGGTCTGGGCCATGGCAAATGGAGCGGTGTTGTCCGCACCGTTATTTATCACACCGTGCGGTTCGAGCGTTCCGGTCGGCAGCAGGACGGTGGTAATTTTGGACGGGACGACCTCTTTAAATTCCATCCAGTTGATGCGGTCCATCTCGCGGGTCGAGACAGTGTCCTGGGCGATAATGGACGAAGCCAGAAAGGTCAGAAAAAAACAAGTGAAAATTGTTCTATTCATAAAGAAATATTTGTTTCAGTTTCTATTAGATGTTTAATTTTGTCTGTAACCTGTTGAAGATATTCGGCTTTAACAAGGCTAAACTTTTTGATGATCTTCTCTTGGTGAATGGTGAAAAGTTTGTGGGCTTTGACGATAGAACTTTCGGGTAAAATACCAACCTCTAAATTTTCATTTTCCAATGCGACCGAATAGGCGTCTATGTGTAGATTGCTCGTAATCGCGCAAACCAGGACATCCCGAAAATTTTGATTGTAGGAATTATTGGAGATAATTAAAACGGGCCGCCGCTTTGTGCTGCTTAAATCCGAATAGGGAAATGGCACCAGGACAATGTCTCCTTGTTTATACATTGTCCCACTCACTCGGGTCCGAATCCCACGTTTGATCAACCGTGTATTCGGTCAGATCATCGGTGAATTCTCCCATGTATAAACCGTATTTGTCCTGGTAAAGAACATCAACGAGTTTGTTGATCGTCCGCAAAAGATCGGTATTTTTTAGCAATGCCAGTTCTTCCTGCAGTCTTTGGTATTCTTTTATTGGAAGTTGAATGGTTTTCATACTCTAAAAAAAGTCTATTCTCAAATAATATCAGTAAATAGCTAACTTAGAAACTAAAATGAAAAAAAGCATTTGGTTATCATTCTTTTAGCCTGAGATATTTTTTACCTTTTAATTTATCGGGAAGAAGGTCGTCTGCGGAATATTTTTCGTAGCCTTTGCCGTAGCCGAGGTCTTTCATTAATTTTGTTGGGGCATTGCGTATCTTCATTGGCACCGGCAGGTTGCCGAATTTTTTGGCGTCTTCCATGGCGTTGCCGATGGCATCGGTCGCGCTTCGGTCTTTGGCGGCATTCGCAAGATATGCGACGCCGTGGGCGAGATTCAGAAGGCATTCCGGCAAGCCGATGGTTTCGACGGCGCGGAATACGGAATTTGCCACGACCAACGCCGTCGGTTGTGCAAGGCCGATGTCCTCGGAGGCGAAAATGACCATCCGGCGGGCAATGAATTTCGGGTCCTCGCCGCCTTCGATCATTCTGGCGAGATAATACATCGCGGCGTCCGGCTGGCTCGCCCGCATTGATTTGATGAATGCGCTGATGACATTGTAATGCTCCTCGCCTTTTTTGTCATACCGCAGAAATTTGGATTGCAGCGTTTCAGTTAACGTTTCGAGGGTGATCTTGTCATACAATCGCGCCGTATTTTCGATCATGGTGATCGCTTGACGGGCGTCGCCGTTGGCCATTTCGGTGAGCCAATTTTTACTTTTAACGTCGATCTTAAAACCAGTACGGTCGATTATGGCGGACATGTCCTCGTCCGTAAATTCCTCGAGTACAAAAACACGAAGACGTGAGAGAAGTGCCGGGATGATCTCGAAACTTGGATTTTCTGTCGTCGCTCCGATCAGGATAAGTTCGCCGCTTTCGACATACGGCAGCAGAAAATCCTGCTGTGCCTTATTAAAGCGGTGAATCTCGTCGAGGAAAAGCACTCGGGGACGGTCCTCGGTGGATTTGCCGATGATCTTGCGGATGTCGTCCTTGCCGGCGGAAACGGCGGAAAGCTCGTGAAAATCGGCATTGATGGCGTTAGCGTAGATGCGGGCGAGCGTGGTCTTGCCGGTGCCTGGTGCTCCCCAAAGGACGAACGAAAAAACGTGGCCTTGCTCGACAGCAAGACGCAGCGGTTTTTCCGGCCCGACAAGATGCTGCTGCCCGACGTATTCGTCCAAACTGCGCGGCCTGATCTGATTGGCTAACGGGTCCATAATCGATAGCTTCAATCTAGCATCAATTTGGCGACTACCGAAGCCTGGCCAGAAGGTAAAAGATCAAAAAGACGATAAAAACAACGATCCCGGCGCCGGCGAAGACAACGCGCTTAATAAACAATGTTACGAATAATCATTTTATGGATCTGTCGCATTGGGTACGACTGCTTATCCGGCCCTTGGAAATGCACGTGGTTTCCAAGCGTTGAAATTTTAATGTTATGAAACGGGCATGAAGGGCGTTTCACCTATCAATTTTGCCCCACAGTCTGGACGGCATTATTAAAAGCATTTGTTAAAAATAGCCTCACCGTCGGGATGTCATTGAATATGTCAGTTTATTTACAGACATTTACAAACAGTAAAGATTTTTTTGCATTTTGATACAGCTGCGGCACACAGGTTGCATTATTAGCCAGTGTTTGAAGCCGAACACATTCCTGAAAAAAATTAGTATCCGCGTCATATTTGAACAATTAGTATCCGCTATCTGACAATTACGATCCAAGGGCTATTAAAAAGCAGTTTTCCACGGAAAACTGCTTTTTTATTTGCGGCAACAAATTATCCGATGGTTGCTTTTTGATCATTATCTTATGTGTAAGCAATTAAACAGGATGGACTGGAAAGATAGGATATAAAAAACACATATACATATATGATATGAATTCTGTCAGCAGAAAAGATCATCCTGTAAACGTAGCCATCCTGTTTAATTGAAAAGGGTCGAATTAGAGGACCGAACCACAATAATGAGATATTACCAGTGAAAAAATTGACCTTGACCTATATGCGATTATGTGACATATATTATTTCGGTATCTTTCCCCCTTACCTGAGATCGATTTATTCCCCGTTATCTTTTCCGTCTGGCACATCGGGCAAACAGATGCGCCCGTAAACCAGTGAATTTAAAACGAATTTTCGAGATCAAGCAGCAGCCTGCCTGCTTAAACACTAAACGCATCAAATGGAAAAGCTCCTAAAAATGAATAAGACCCTGCGAGTACTGAATGTCGAGGATTCACAAGAGTATGTGGGCGTGCTTAACCGCCATTTGGCCAAGGCCGGATACATGGCCGCCATCGAACGCGTGGAAGATGCCGCTGGCATGAGAGCGGCACTTGTCTCAAAAGAGTGGGATGTGATTTTTTG
The DNA here is from genome assembly GCA_043740295.1 of Pyrinomonadaceae bacterium. Classification (GTDB taxonomy): domain Bacteria; phylum Acidobacteriota; class Blastocatellia; order Pyrinomonadales; family Pyrinomonadaceae; genus OLB17. Next base: position 43,453 of record JAYUCO010000066.1, read on the forward strand.
CGATCATTCGATGCTCCATTTCAACGCTCTCGGGGTAATGGACGTGCTGAAGGAATCGGAGCTGGATATCCCGGTCATTGTTATTTCCGGGACCGTCGGCGAAGACGGTGCTGTCGAAGCCATGCGGGCCGGGGCAAAAGATTATTTGTTGAAGGAAAATCTCGTCAGGCTCGTGCCCATCATCGAAAGGGAATTGATGGAAGCGGGGAGCCGTCGCGAAAGGAAGATAATCGAGGCAAAATTACGGACGTCCGAATCGCGTTTGCGGGCCATCTTTGAAACCGAACCGGAATGCGTCAAGCTGCTTGGAGAAAACAACGAGTTACTGGATATGAATCCGGCGGGGCTGGCAATGATCGAAGCAGATTCCCTGGAGCAGGCGAAGCAGGAGCCGATCACCGCCGTCGTGGCCCCCGAATATCGCAAAGATTTTGTGGCATTGACGAAAAAGATCTTTACGGGCGAATCCGGAAAGTTAGAATTTGAGATCGTCGGCCTTAAGGGCACACATCGGTGGATGGAAACCCACGCGGCCCCTTTCCGGAATGAAAATGGCAGGATAGATGCTCTTATAGGGATCACGCGAGATGTCAGCAGCCGAAGACAGGCCGATGAAGCACTGCGTTTTCAGGCCCATCTTTTGGACACCGTGGTCGAGGCGGTGATCGCCACTAACCCGGATGGAAGCATCAGCTATTGGAACCTGTTTGCCGAAGAATTATATGGATGGAAAGCCGAAGAAGTGATCGGCCGGAATATTTTCGATCTGGTGAAACCGGATATACAGGACAGCGAGGCCGAAAAGATAATGTCCGAATCAAAATCGGAAAGCGGCTGGACGGGCGAACTTTTTGTCTATCACCGCGACGGGCGGATGTTTCCGGTCCAAACTTCGAATTCGCCTATTTATGACGAAAAAGGGGAGCAGATAGGAATTGTCGGGATCTCATTCGATGTATCGGAACGTAAACTCGCGGACGAACAATTGCGGAAAAGCGAACAGGAACAGCGTTTCCTCGCCAAACAATTGGAAATAGAACGGATGCGGCTGGCCGAGGCCCAGGCAATAGCAAAGGTCGGGAGCTGGGACCGTAATCTGCTGACCGGGATCGCGACCTGGTCCGAAGAGGCCTATCTGATCTTTGAGGTGGAAAAGGGCGGGGTCGGTACAACGCACGAGGAATTTCTGGAATTTGTTCACCCGGACGACCGGGAAATGGTCAGGAATACTTTTGCCAAGTCTCTTAAAGAATTGTCGGGCGGTTCGTTCGACCATCGGCTGCTCATGCCGGACGGTCGAATAAAGTATGTCCGCGAGCTCTGGCGTGTGCAATGCGATGAAAATGGCAAGGCGATCCGTGCTTACGGCACCACTCAGGATATTACTGAAAGTAAACTTGCCGAGGAAGAGCTTCGGACGAGCAAGGAAAACTTTGACCAGTTGGCGGACAATATAACCGATGTGTTCTGGATACGTTCCCCGGACATGAAAGAACTTCATTATATAAGTCCGGCCACCTTTAAATTGTGGGGAATTTCCGTTGATGAGAAATATGCCGACCCAGACAGTTTCATGAAACCGATCGTGACTGAGGACCGCGAACGCGTCCGGGCCGCTTTTGAAACCCTTAAGGGTGACACCCGGAGTATAGATCTCGAATATCGTATTGAAAGGGGTGACGATGAGATGCGCTGGGTACGTGTCCGGGCATTTCAGGTCAGAGATGCCGAAGACATGCTGATACGGCTGACAGGCATTGTCACCGATATTACAGATCGAAAGAGAGCCGAGGTTGAACTCCGCTCAAAGGAAGAGCACTTTCGTGCCGTTGCGGAAACAGCGGCTGATTCGATAATAATCATCGATCAGGAAAGTAATCTATTGTATTTCAATCAATCGACAGAGAAGGTTTTCGGGTACGCTACGGCTGAATTATCGGGCCAGAAATTAACTTTACTGATGCCGGAATACTTGCGGCATGTTCATGAAAAAGCCATCGGACGGTATGTTGCGACAGGAAAAAAACTCCTCGACTGGGAAGGCTTCGAACTTCCGGGACTGCACAAGGACGGACATGAAATTCCGCTCGAGATATCGTTCAGTGATTTTATCAGTGACGGGCAGCACTATTTTACAGCCATTATACGCGACATCACGGAGCGCAAGCTTGCCGAAGAAACTCTGAAGGCAAGCGAGGAGCGGGCGACGAATATCGTTGAAAGCATTACCGACGGCTTCATGACGATGGACCGCGAATGGCTCATCACATATGTAAATTCACGCTTCGAGGAAATCATCCGGCCGCTTCAGAAAACCACTAAGAATATTCTCGGCAAAATTTTCTGGGATGAATTCCCAGACACGATCGGCACTATTTTCGAGACCAGTTACCGGCGGGCCGTCAACGAACAGGTGACTATGGCGTTCGAGGCATTTTATCCGCCGCTGCAAAGCTGGTTCGACGTCCGGGCTTACCCATCGGATGACGGATTGGCCCTCTATTTCCTAGATGTTACAGAGCGAAAGAACATGGAATTGAACCTCGCTTTTCTTGCCGATGTTAGTAATGATCTGTCTCAATTAATAAGTATTGATGAAATGATGCGGACGGTGGGTGCAAAGATCGCAAAGCATTTTGACCTTTCGCTGTGTGCCATCATCGAGATCAACGACGAAGAGAACAAATTGGTCATTGAAGACACCTGGCACAGGGAAGATGTGCCGGACGTGGCCGGAGTTTACCGGCCTACGGATTATGTATCGGAAGATTTTTTACAAGCGGGCCGATCCGGAAAAATGACCGTCGTCAACGATACCTGGACCGACCCGATCACCGATGCGGAGCATTTCGACATGCTCAAGATCAGGTCGTTCCTAACAATACCACTTATTCAGGACCGAAAGTGGCGGTTTCTGCTCGCCGTCCACCATTCAGAACCGCATGTTTGGCGGCCGGACGAAATCGAACTGATACGCGAAATTGCGACGCGCATCTGGACACCGCTTCAGCGCGTACGGGCAGAAACGGCGTTGCGGGAGTCCGAGGAGCGGCTTCGCATGTTGTTCGATCAGATGAAGGACGGATTCTATTACAGCACCCATGACGGACGCTTTGTGGACGTCAATCCGGCGATGGTCGAAATGTTCGGTTATTCGAGCAAGGAAGAAATGCTGGAGGTGGACGTAAAAAAAGATCTCTACTTTTCACCGGACGAACGTCACAGCCATGTTCTTGAAGAAGGAAGCGATACGTCAGAAGTTTTTAGAATGCAGCGGAAGGACGGATCGGTGATCTGGGTCGAAGACCGCGGGCAGTATAAATATGATGAACACGGAAATGTTGAATTCCATCAGGGCATTTTGCGGGATGTGACGGAACGCAGGACTGTCGAAGAGCATTTGACCAAAAGCGAAGAACGTTATCGGGACCTGGTCGAAAATGCGCATGACATAATTTACTCGCACGACCTGGCGGGCAATTACACTTCAATAAACAAAGCCGGGGAGCTGATAATCGGCTACACGCAGGCCGAAGTACTTCAAATGAACCGGCAGCAAATCATCGCTCCGGAATATTTCGCTAAAGCACAGGATATGATCGCGGATAGGCTGAACGGCGAAAACGGATCGGCTTATGAATTAGCGATCATTGCCAAGGACGGTAGAAAGATCGCCGTTGAAGTAAACACCAAACTTGTTTTTCACGACGGCGTTCCGACCGGTGTGCAGGGGATAGCGCGTGATATTACGGAACGAAAACGGCTCGAGGAACAGCTAACGCAGGCGCAAAAGCTTGAATCGGTCGGGTTGTTGGCTGGCGGCATCGCTCACGATTTTAATAACATGCTCACCGCGATCAATGGCTACAGCGAATTGACGCTGAGGCGTATGAAGAGCGACGATCCGCTGCGCGGCAACATCGAGGAGATAAAAAATGCAGGGGAGCGTTCGGCATTGTTGACCAATCAGCTCCTGGCTTTCAGCCGGCAGCAAGTGCTGATGCCGGTCGTGTTGGATATTAATGAGGTGATAACGGATACGATCAAGCTGCTTCAGCGATTGATAGGCGAAAATATCCAGCTCATTATGGCCCTTAACCCAAAGGTCGGCAGTGTCAAGGTCGATGCCGGGCAGCTTTCACAAATACTGATGAATCTTTCCGTCAACGCCCGCGATGCGATGGAAAAAGGCGGTAAGCTGACGATCGAAACGGCCAATGTGTTTCTTGACCATAATTATACAAGTGAAAATGTTGGCTTGCTTCCGGGAGCTTATGTGATGCTTTCGGTAAGCGACACCGGCACCGGCATGGACCACCAGACCAGCCAGCGGATGTTCGAACCTTTCTTTACGACCAAGGAAATAGGAAAAGGTACGGGTCTCGGCCTCGCGACCGTTTACGGCATTGTCAAACAAAGCGGCGGACATATTAAAGCGTACAGCGAAGCCGGCCATGGGACATCGGTAAAGGTTTATCTGCCGCGCGTCGACGAAAATCCCAATAACAGCGAGATGGAAGAGCTGACACGCGAATCTTTTAACGGCAGCGAAACTATCCTGCTTGTCGAGGATGAAGTAATTGTGCGTAACCTGTCACGCCAGATACTAGAATCAAGTGGTTTTCTGGTCATAGAAGCCGGGAACGGCGTGGAGGCCTTGAAATTATACGAAAGGGAAAATTTTAAGATCGACCTGTTGATGACCGATGTTGTCATGCCGGAGATGGGCGGCGCCGAACTGGCGGAAGTGCTTAGGCATAGAATACCGGACCTGCGGATACTCTTTACATCAGGATATACGGACGATGCCATTGTGCGGCACGGACTTCTCGATACCGACGCCAATTTTATCCAAAAACCATTCACGTCGGACACGCTACTGAAAAGAGTCCGGGAGCTTTTAGATATGACTGAATAAACGCGCCACGATTGTCCACTGTAGGCGACGAACTGTCATTGGCTTGTTGAGTGCCAGCCAATTTCAGCTACCATCCTTTGGTCAGGTTTTACCTATTGATCTGGAATTTGAAATATTAAATTTCGCACCTCAAATCTCTAACTTACACACCTTTGAAAATCCGATCTTTTGGCACAAAAAATGCACATAACGAGCGGAAACATTAAAAATTGCCGCATCCGGCTAAATGTGTGGCAAAATTCCCCATCATTGGGTGTATCTGACCCAAAATAACAACAAGTTTGTGGAATTATGCGTCAATTTTGAATATGAACGCTGCAACCCGCATTGAGACATCTCTATTAGCGGAAAACCCTGTAATGATCAGGCGCGTTTCCGCGCTATCGTTATGGTCGTCAGTAATTGTAATTTGCATAGGCGTTCTGGTATTGGTCGGATGGTCTTATGACATTAATTTTTTGAAACACATAATTGCCGGATACATGTTTATGAATCCGGCCGTGGCTGTCACGTTCATTTTATCAGGTTTTGCCCTGTGGCTGCTGCAAAGCTCCGATATCCGGCGGGTCAGGATCGCCCGGGCATGTGCGGCTGTTATTTTACTTTTCGGCTTGTTCAAATTATGCGCGATAACCGGCTTTTTTGATCTTGACCTCGACGGGATATTATTCGCCGACCGGTTATTCGAACCCGTGACAGGATTGCAAAACCGGGTAGCCGCTAATACGGCGTTCAATTTTTTCCTGTTCGGTGCTGCGTTATTGTTGTTTAACGTCAAAAGTAGAGGGCGTGATTTCTTTCCGGCCCATTACCCATTGATGCTGGTACTTTTGACCTCATTTGCAACGATAATAAGCTATCTCTTCGGCACGCGATCTTTTTACGTAATGTTCCCATATACATACGTAATGCTTCATTTTACGCCGATGGCGATTCACACCTCTATTTCATTTTTGCTATTGGCAGGCGGATTACTTTGCGTAAGGCCACAAGAAGGGCTTTTAAAGGAACTGTTTAGTCATGAGATCGGCGGACAATCGGCGCGTTGGTTATTTCCCGTGGTGGTCATTATCCCGTCGGTCATAGGCTGGCTGCAGATGGCGGGCCAAAAGGCAGGGTTTTATCCGGCAGAGTTCGGATATGCACTGCTTGCTGTCGGCATCAGCGTGGTCCTCGGTCTGATTGTTCTTAGTAATGCGCGGTCAATGAATAACGTGGCCGCTAAACGGACTTTGATCGAGAAAGAGTTGTCCGCAAGTAAATCCTTATTATCCAAATTCGTGACCCATACACCGGCTGCGGTCGCGGCCGATGTTGCCAGCGGTATCGAAGCGGGGGCGAACGATTATCTGACCAAGCCTTTTCACCGCGAAGAATTGCGGGTGCGGGTCGAGAAGGGTGTGCAGATGTTGGCGCAGGCGGCGCTATTCGAACGGGTGAACGAACTGGAAGCAGCACTTGAGCAAGTAAAACAGCTCCAGGGTATCGTGCCGATGTGTTCGTATTGCAGACAAGTGCGTAACGACGATGATTATTGGCAGAAGGTCGAAGGATATATTTCCGATCATACAGATATCCAATTCAGCCACGGCATTTGTCCGGATTGCTATATAAAGGTCGAAACGGACCTGAACGAGAGAAAAGACCGAAAACAGCGTGATTAAATCTAATAAATAAGCGGGAAGAAGCTTTTCTATGAACCAGAAATTAATAAATACGCCAATAGTGAATACCCATTTGACCATGCATTCCCTGGAAATAGTCGATATGAGTGCCGAGGACGGAACCGGGCGTTGGGAGAATACAGTTTCAGCTTATGGAGGTGACAACCGGCCGCCGGTCATGATCGTCGATGATGAGGAACCGATAAGAAAATTATTGGGCGAATTGTTAAAAGACGAGTATAACTGCACCCTTGCGGCATCAGCCGAAGAAGCTATTTCACATATTTCAAAAAGAAGGTTCGATATCGTGATCAGCGATATTAATTTAGGCGGGATGACAGGCGTTGACATGATCCCGCACGTTTTGGCGATCGACCCAGACATCTTAGTTTTAATGGTGAGCGGCGACAGGACGATAGACACTGCGATAGATGCGATGCGTGTCGGAGCTTTTGATTATATAAAAAAGCCATTTGATCTGGACCAGGTGCTGTTTTCGGTCCGCCGTGCCAGTGAGCAGTATTTCCTGCTTGCAGCCAAACGAAGTCGTGAGAATGAACTTGAACAATTGATAACGGACAGGACCGCAAAATTAAATTATCTTGCTTATCATGACGAACTTACCCATCTGCCGAACCGGACATTATTCGAGGACCGATTTCGGCAGGCGGTATTTCAAACACCGGCAAGTCAGATCGTGGCGACAATACTTTTTTCGATCGGGCGGTTCAATATTATTCGCGATACGCTAGGCCAGGCGAACACCGACCAGATACTGATCGAGGTTGCCGAAAGGCTGCAGAGACTTGCGGGAAATATCTCGACTGTCGCACGATTCGACGGAGACGAATTTGCCCTGCTGCTGCCGCAAGCGTCAATGAATGAAATTTTGAATATAACTGAAAATATCCTGCATGATCTCAGATCACCGGTCCTTATCGAAAAGCAGGAAATATTCCTAACTCCAAGTATGGGAATAAGCGTTTTCCGCAATGACGGGAATGATGTTCGGACCTTGTTAAAAAACGCCGGGGCCGCTTTGTCACGTGCCAGGGAGGAAGGCGGAAATAACTGCAAATTCTACACTTCCGAAATGAACACCAAAGCAGCAATGCGGCTTTCGCTGGAGAGCGATCTAAGAAGGGCGGTCGAGCGATCTGAATTCGAGGCTTTTTACCAGCCTAAGGTCAATGCCAAGACCAACCAAATTGTCGGAGCAGAGGCATTGCTTCGCTGGCATCACCCAACTATCGGACTTGTGCCGCCAAACGATTTTATCTCCGCAGCCGAAGACACGGGCTTGATCATGCCGATAGGCGAATGGATACTCCGCTCTGCATGTGCCCAAACCAAAATATGGCACGATGAAGGCTTTGCACTTCATGTTGCCGTGAACCTCTCAGCAATACAATTTCAGGAGAAAGGACTTGCAAATTCAATAATCAAAGTCATTGAGGAAACTGGACTCGATCCACATTATCTGAACCTCGAAGTGACGGAAACGTCACTAATGGAAAATTCGGAGATCGCTTTCAAAGCGCTGAACACTCTTAGAGGATATGGAGTAAAAATTTCAATTGACGATTTCGGCACGGGCTATTCGTCGCTTGGTTATCTAAAAACATTACCGGTAGATGTTCTTAAGATCGACAGGTCGTTTATACATGATCTCACAAACAGCCCGGACGATTCGGCCATGGTGACGGCGATCCTTACTCTCGCACATAATCTAAAACTGGAAGTTGTCGCGGAAGGCGTCGAAACCGATGAGCAATTGGCTGTTCTGAAAAGCCTCAAATGCGACGAATGGCAGGGCTTTCTTTGCAGCGAACCGATACCGGCAGCAGAATTTAAGAAATTACTTGTCGGGAGTGAATAGTGAAAAGTGAAAAGTGATAAGGGAAAAGTGATAAGTGATAAGGATAAGGATAAGTGTCTTGATTAGCATATGATAGGTTAGGTAGGCGTTGCCACTCACCACTCACCACTCACCACTTCCCGCCGGTTCGCTTCGTTTTATTATCCTTGCCAGGGTTTTGCGGTCAATATTAAGTATGCGGGCGGCAGCCTGTTTGTTTCCGCCGGTATGCGCGAGCGTTTTAATGACGTATCGGGCTTCCATTTCGGCAAGCGTGACAAAATCATCTTCGCTCTGCGGCTCCGAAGCAATGCTTTTATTAAGTAAGCCGTCGGGGCATATCTCAGCCGATAATTTGTTTGACTCAAAGACGCGTGCAGGCAAATGGTCAGGATAAATAGTATCGTCGGACAGCGACACCGCCCTTAAAACAGCGTTTTCCAGTTCGCGGACGTTGCCGGGCCAATTGTAATTTTTGAGGATATTCATAGCCGCGGGCGAGAATTTTACCGCTGTAAGAGAAGGGCCGCGCACTTTTTTGGCAAAATGTTCCGCGAGTAGAGGTATATCTTCCACTCGTTCGCGGAGAGGCGGAAGATGAATTGTTACGGCATTTAAACGGTACATGAGATCCTGGCGAAATCGCCCGTACCTGACCTCTTCCTCGATCTCACAATTCGTTGCGGCAATCACACGGACATCCACTTTTACGGTGCGGTTCGATCCGACCCGGCGTATCTCGCTCTGCTGCAATGCCCGCAGGAGTTTGACCTGAAATAGCGGGTTGGTTTCGGTGATCTCGTCCAGCAGGATCGTGCCGCCGTCGGCTTCTTCCCATAAGCCCATGCGTTCGCGGTCGGCTCCCGTAAACGACCCTTTTGCATGGCCGAAAAGCTCTGATTCTATCAATTCGAAAGGAATGGCACCGCAGTTGACTGCCAAGAACAAACTTCCCGACCTTTTGCTGCGCTGATGGATCGCCCGCGCCACGACCTCTTTGCCGGTCCCGGATTCACCGGTGATGAGTACAGGTAGATTAGTATTAGAAACACGGCCGACCATTTTCAGGCATTCGACAAATCTTGGGCTTTTGCCAACAAGTGGAATATCAGATACGTATCCGTCATGACGGTTTGCCGTATCATTTTTTTTCTGTGGATTCGAATGACGCTGTTCGCGGATAGCCTGAGAGATGTTAAGCACATCATCGACCGTAAAGGGTTTGACCAGATAATCATATGCTCCGATAGCGGTCGCGTCGAGAGCTCCGGCCGCTGAACCGTGGCCGGTCATCAACACAAAACGAACATTAGGCAATTCTTCGGAATAGAGACGCAATACTTCATAACCGTCTTTCCCGCCAAGCACAACATCGCAAAAAACGAGTGACCAATCCTTTTCATGGCGCAACTCGAAGGCCTCGTCAGCAGTTCGGACCTCTCTTACCGTCCAGCCGTCCGATTGTAAAATATGGGAGACAAAACCGCTTAACTGAGGTTCATCATCAATGACTAGTGCATTCAATGATTTTTTCACTTTTCAGAAGTATAACACAAGGATAAAAGGTAAGCTGTAATTAATAAATTAAGAATGCCGACCCGACTTCCACTTATTACTATTCAAATTGGATCGCTTGAAAAAAAATATTTTTGACGGCCTCAAAATCTATCCCGAACGCATTTCAAGAACCATGTTTAACAAGCAAATTGCATCAAAATTACATTTCGGTGAACAAATGGTAAGTGATGCGGGGATTTAAGCTGAAAAAAGTTCACTTCCTATGTGTGCCAACACACCGACACCAAGCCCGGCAGTTAATATAATTAGTTCAAATAGTCGCAACTTTTAATTATTGGACGCATTATAGGAGAAAAATCATGCTTTGGACCATCGTTGTTATTTTGCTGGTTTTGTGGGCTCTGGGTTTCGGGTTTGGAGCCGGTGGCGGCCTGATTCACATATTGGTTGTAATTGCCGTCATCGTGGTTGTATTACAACTTGTATCCGGACGTAGAGGCGTTTAACCATATTTTGATACGTCGGTTGGACTCTATAGGAGTTGTTAGCCGACGTATTCTTTTTTGTTCATCTCTTTTGGTGCTTGAGCTTTTTAAACACCTATGGATTAGCAATACCCGGTATTCCACAAATATAGATTTTCACATATCCGCTCGAATTTGATCAACGCGGGCGTGTATTTTTTTGTAAAAAATCCAGAATTACCGGCTGGCTTATCTGCGAACCCCAGCCGTAAAAATTGTAGTCGAAACCATGCTGTCCATACGGGATAAAAAGCTCTTTGTGTGAGACGTTTGCTTCGTCCAGTTTTTCGATGAGCCGCGACACATTCTCGGCCCGCACCATTTGATCGGTGCCGCCGTGAATAAGCAGGGTCGGCACTGCGGAGCTGACATAGCTGACTGGCGAGGCAAGAATAAATTTCTCGCGAACAGCATCTGACGAATGCGGATCACCGCCGACAAAATTTGAAAGTGTTTTAGGGCCGTCGATGACACGCTGATTAGCCGGGTTATCATATGACCAAAGCAGATCGGTCACGCCGTAAATAGAAATGACGGCCCGGACCTCTCCTTCGGCTTTGTCTTCCGAACATGAAGAAGGGATTCGTCCTTCATTTGCGGCGTATGCGGCAAGCAGTGCAAGGTGTCCGCCGGCTGAACGGCCATAGAGTGCAATTCGATCAGGATCGATATTAAACTTATCAGCGTGTTCCTTTATCCATCGGACCGCGCATTTTACATCACCGGCGGCTGTCAAATAATTCGGCTGCGGGGAAAGCCGGTAGTCAATATCAAATACGGTAAAGCCATTTTCGCTAAGCCATTGGTTCCATTGCGGAAAATCGTCCCGCTCGCCGCCACTCCATGAGCCGCCGTGAACGACAATAACCGACGCACCATTATTTACGGTGCCTGAGCCGGGAAAATAGACGGTTGAAACAAGAGATCGTTCGGCTATATTGGCGTAAACAGCTTCTTTCTTTTCGGGCTTTTGGACAGTCGTGAGTCCGGTTAGGTATCGAGTCATTGAAAGGCTTATACCTTCCTGTCTGGCGACCGGTATCACGGTTGTCAACGGATATATTGAAATTATTAATGCCACGCCGCCGAGGGCAGTATTTAGATAAAGATTTTTTTTTCCGCCGCCGCAATATCGGCCAATGACAGCCAAAAAGATACTTATCAACGCAGCAAGTCCTATCCACAAACTCCATTCGCTTGTGGCAACGGCTAACATCCAAATGTAATATGCCGGAGCGGGGGCAACGATCCAAATTGCCAGGAGAATTGAGATCAGTGCGAGAAATAGTGATGCTGTGTTTGAAATGGAACTGATCGGCCTGCTAATAAACATTTTGGGGAATACCGAATTGAGGTTGTCTGAAAAATGTAACGCCAGCATCCTGCTATCAGGCAGACATCCTGCCCGACCTTGCATCATAATTTTACTCGAATTCGCCCGGAATTGATATGGACGGCGGCAGGATGCCACCTTGACAACCGCCAGGATGGCGGCGTTACTATCTGGAAATACTGAAAATACTGGTGGCCAGAGACGGGGTCGAACCGCCGACACGCGGATTTTCAGTCCGCTGCTCTACCAACTGAGCTATCTGGCCAAACCCTTTTTACGAACAATAGGGCAAGTCATAGAGTTTAAATAAGCGGTTTCACGATGTCAAATCACTCCTGAAGATTGGTGCCTGAATGTGGAATTTGTTCGTGTTCTTTGTGTGATTTTGTGGTTTCAGCTTCAAGAGATCGCCTCGAGCATATCAATATCAGAATAAATTACAGTTCAATGATTAAAACTGGAGCGAAAATTGAAACTTTACCGGCCCATGATTAAGACATTACACACTAATCGGAAATGTTAAACAGATGTGTAAAACATGTTAAATTATGATTGACAAAATTAGTGAGAGGTTTATAATCACTTTTTAGTGGACATTAGCCATGATGTTCATTTCTTTGTCCTATTTATTTGACACCTGCCATTGCCGGTTTGAACGCCGCCTCTGTCCTCCGGAGACGCTACATTCAAGCCGGCAGCAATCTTTTAAATGCCGCCAGCTTGAATAAGCCATGTTTGTTAACTCACAATAGACAGATTCTAGGCTCCCGCTGCATCCGCTTTGGTAATACCGAGAGCATTTTTAACATCTATCTCTATACGGTCGCGAAGCCCGGTATCTTCTTTGAGCAGTTTTTTGACGTTGTCACGGCCCTGTCCAAGGCGTTCGCCTTTGTAAGAGAACCACGACCCGCTTTTTTCCACTATTTCATGATTCGACGCGAGATCGATCAGATCGCCTTCGCGTGAGATGCCTTCGCCATACATTATGTCGAATTCCGTCTCGCGGAATGGCGGGGCACATTTATTTTTAACGACCTTGACACGTGTGCGATTGCCGACCATCTTGTCGCCATCCTTGATCGCACCGATACGGCGGATATCGAGACGGACACTCGCGTAGAATTTTAGTGCCTTGCCTCCTGTCGTTGTTTCCGGCGAACCGAAAAAGACGCCGATCTTTTCGCGAAGCTGATTGATGAAGATAAATGTCGTATGTGAATTTGCAACGATGGCAGTGATCTTTCGCAGGGCCTGCGACATTAAACGGGCCTGCAGACCCGGTAGGGAATCACCCATCTCACCGTCGAGTTCGGCACGCGGCACAAGAGCGGCGACCGAATCGATAACGATCACATCTACACTATTTGAACGCACAAGCGTTTCGGCGATCTCTAGAGCCTGTTCGCCCGAATCGGGCTGCGAAATAAGCAGTTCGTCTATGTTGACGCCCAATTTTCCGGCATACTCCGGGTCCATTGCATGTTCCGCATCAATGTAAGCGGCAATGCCGCCTGCTTTTTGGGCCGAAGCAACAACATGAAGGGCAAGCGTCGTTTTGCCGGAGCTTTCCGGGCCGTATATTTCTACGATCCGTCCGCGGGGCAGGCCGCCGACGCCGATAGCGGCATCAAGGCTTAAACACGTCGTCGATATCGCACCGGCCTCTTCGTGCGGCTTTTCACCCAAACGCATGATCGAGCCTTTACCGAATTTCTTTTCGATCTGCAAAAGAGCGGATTCGATCGCTTTAGCTTTATCAATACTCATTTTTTACAGCTTCTCCATGGATATATTTGTTTTCCGCCGGAATCACTCACCGGTAAATACAATCCTAGCAGACCGGAAAGCGTTTGTGAAATCGTGTTTCACAAATGATACATATTATTTTATAGTTGATCGGGAATACAGATGTCAAAGGTAAGGCGATTGTAAAAAAATTGCAACCCGAATGCGTTGAATCTTTCAGTCTCGTCCCTTTTGTTCCATTAGATCTTTGCGTACTTAGCGTCTTAGAAAGAAATCTTTAAACCCAAAGCCGCCAAGAACTCCAAGCGGAAATTGCTATTTGTAAATATGCAACTCAAATTAGGACACTACCGAATCAAACAAATACTTTCGTTGGTGAATGAATTCGGTTAGAATTCCTTCATGAAATAAATGGATGCGATAAGCTAACGACTAGGGACGGCAATTTCATCCTTCACATAAAAACAAAATGTCCGCAAAGTAATTTAAGAAGTATCTCTTCCATGATGTTATGAAAAATACACGATTTCATGTTTTGTTTCTTATCCTCACTGTTTTTGCGATATCAGCTTCGGCAAAAGACGAATGGCTGCAGGTCCGCTCAAATAACTTCAATCTTGTCGGAAACGCTTCCGAAAAGGACATTCGCAAAGTTGCAACCAAACTCGAACAATTTCGCGAAACGTTCCGCCTGTTGTTTACACAGACCAATTTAAGTTCGCCGATCCCGACCAATGTTGTTGTTTTCAAAAGTGATTCGGCCTACAAGCCGTTCAAGCCGAAACGGGCGGATGGAAAAGCGGATAATTTCATCGCCGGTTATTTCCAATCCGGAGAAGACGTAAATTACATAACGCTTTCCACCGAAGGGAACGACACCGATACATACGGCACAATTTTTCACGAATACGTTCATTTTATCGTCAATACCAATTTCGGCAAATCGGAAGTTCCGCCGTGGTTTAACGAAGGCCTTGCGGAATATTATCAAACATTTGTGATGGAAGAAGACATCAGAGCAAAGCTCGGCCTGCCGCAGGATGGCCATCTGGCATTGCTTCAGCAGAATAAAATCATTCCGCTCGATACTTTTTTTAATATCAGCAACGCTGCATTACACCAAAACGGTGACCATTCGCGCAGTATTTTCTATGCCCAGGCATGGGCGATCATTCATTATTTCATCGCAAATAAAAAAAACGAGGCGATGAGTAATTTCCTTACTCTTTCATTAAAAAACGTGCCTGAGGAAAAAGCATTTCAGGAAGCATTTCAGATGACCTATGCGCAAATGGAGAGGGAGCTTAGGAAATATGTGGAACAAAACAGTTATAAATATACGACCGTGACTTTCAAAACTAAGCTCAATTTTGACACCGAGATGAAGACGTCAGTATTGAGCGAAGCCGACTCCAACGCTTATCTCGGCGATTTGCTGTTTCACACGCACCGTCCTGATGACGCAGAGCCTTTTTTGCAAAATGCTTTGGCCCAAAAACCGGATTCAAGCATGGCAAATACATCGCTTGGAATGGTGAAAGTTAGCCAAAGGAAATACCAAGATGCAAAGAACTATCTGGAAAAAGCTATATCTCAGGACCCGAAGAATCATCTCGCCTATTATCAATACGCTTCTTTGCTGAGCCGCGAAGGACGCGACGAATTTGGTTATGTTGAGTCTTTTCCGAAAGAAAAAACGACGAGGATACGTGAGCTTTTGAAAAAGGCAATTGCTTTAAATCCAGCCTTTACGGAAAGCTATGAACTGCTGGCTTTTGTGAGTCTGGTAAGCAACGAAGGACTGGACGAAGCGGTCGTGGCAATGCGGAAAGCTCTGGCATATCAACCGGGCAGCCAGCGTTATGTCATGCGGATAGCTGAAATTTATATGCGGCAGGAAAAGTTCGATGAGGCTTCGGAGATCGCGAACAGGATAACAAAAACAACCGACGAACCCGTAATAAAAAATCAGGCCGACCATTTACTTGAGCAAATTGCCCGCGGGAAGGAAATAAACGCAATTAATGTCGAATCCCGCAAACAATATGAAGCGGCCATAGCCGCCGGGGCGAAACCCGGCGGACGGCGCCAACTTCTGGTGCGGGGCGGCCCGGACGGCAAAGCTCCATCACCCGAAGATATAGCGAAGGCCCAGCAGGAATTCAGGATGCGCGAAATAAATAGGCAATTAAGAAAAACAGCACAGGATGAAAAACAAATATTCGGGAATCTGCAAAAAATAGAATGCCGCAACGGAATAGTTACATATACCGTGAAAACCGAAAGCGAGACCTTTATGCTTACGAGCCGTGATTTTCAGGGTTTGACATTGATGTCTTACGAAGTCGACCCGGGCAGTGCGGGAATCAGCTGTAACGCGAACATTTCCGCTTTAAAAGCGGTGATAGTATATAAACCCAAAACCATTGCGAAAAATCCGAGCCGGGGCGAGCTCTTGTCCATCGAATTTGTTCCGGCGGATTTCCGGTTTTTAGATGCCGCGATTACGACTGAATCGGATGTTCAAACGGACGAAAAGGTCGAGACATTTTCCGCCGTGTCGCCAAATGCTGATTTGAAGGAAGATTTTAACACCCAGCGGCGTAATGCGATGATGGAACAGATAAAGGCGGCCATGCGGAAACCTCTGCCGGGTGAAAAAAGGGAATTGGCCTTTATTGAAAAATCCGAATGCAGCAATAAAGGGAGTTTTTTTTATTTTAAGACCCAGACGCGCATGCTTAAATTATCTAATCCGGCGGCGGCAAAATTGGAAATGCGGGCGTTTACGCAGGACGTTGAAAATCTACAGATCGGCTGCGGGATGAAAGCCGTGGAAATTCCGGTTGTTATTACATACAAGGATATTCCAGACAAAAAATCGAAAGCTGATGGAGAGCTGATCGCACTTGAATTTGTGCCGAAAAATTTTGTTTTGGAAAATTAGAAATTGTCGGTAATGTTACGCTTTGAGACGGCTTATTGCTTGGCAGATCGAGTGATGTTGAACCAATTTTGGGCTTCGTTCGTAATTAAACATAAGATGTTGTAAAGAAAACGTATGTTTCGCATTTAGGTATGAATTTCTCGCAGGTCATCGGGCAAACGCTTGATGAAAAGTACAGGATCGAACGCGAACTCGGCCGCGGCGGGATGGGGACGGTGTATTTGGCCACCCATCTCGGAATCGAGCGCCCGGTTGCGGTAAAGATCATTGCCCCGCAATTTATGAAGCGCCCCGAATTTGTCGAACGTTTCCGCCGCGAGGCCCGTGCGGCAGGACGTTTGCGCCACCCGAACGTCGTTGATGTCACTGATTTCGGATTTGCCCAGACAAATGACGGACAGGTCGCGTATCTGGTGATGGAATATCTGGATGGGTGCACGCTTGGCGAGATACTAGAGGAAGAAAAGAATTTACCGGTCGGGTGGACGCTCAACATTTTGGAACAGGTCTGTTCGGCGGTCCACGAAGCCCACGAACAAGGAATCATCCACCGTGACTTGAAACCGGACAATATCTGGCTAGAACCCAACCAACGCGGCGGCTATACGGTAAAGGTCCTCGACTTTGGTATCGCCAAACTTGAAGAGCATGTCGATAACACTATCGGTGACGGGGAACCTTTTATTGCCGCATTGCCGACGCTTGCTTCCACGGGAAAAGAAACATTTGCGGACCATTCGTACGATGTGACGGTATTCGATGAGATCTCACAGACGAAGACTGCTGATAAGGATATGGCGACTGCCGTGCCCTCAACTTTGATACAAGGAACAGAAAGCGGCAGCGAAAATGCTACATATCTAATGTCATCAGTTCCGGCGACGGCAGACGACCAGGAAACGATCGGAACGAGGATCATATCGAATGGAGCAGAGATTATATCCGGTGAAGCGGAAAATAAGTATTCAATTTCCCGTGGATCTTTCACCACGCCTGGTTCGGCGAGCGACCTGACCCGCGTCGGTGCTGTTCTCGGAACGCCGCTTTACATGTCGCCGGAACAGTGCCGCGGAGACAAATTGGATGCGCGATCGGATATTTACAGCCTTGGTGTGATTGCCTATCAGATGTTGTCCGGTTCAACTCCTTTTACGGGACATTTTGAAGAGGTGATGTCATCCCATAAAGAAGTTCAACCGCCGCCGCTAGATGCGCGAAAGGTGCGGCGAAAACTTAAAAGAGTGATCGGAACAGCGCTCTCAAAAAATCCTGATGAGAGACCGCAAACCGCCGAAGCCTTTGCGAGTACATTGCAATCCCGTTCAGAAGGCATCTTCGGACTGCTTCGCCGGGCGGCAATGATCTATTCGGAGCATATGCCAAAGTTTGTCATGCTCTCCGCTTTTTTTCATTTGCCGATGATAGTAATAACTTTTGTTCTGGTGGCGTTGAGCTTCCTGAAGGTAAATGAAACCGTGTCGCCCGTTCTGACCAATATCGGTATTGGAGTAAGTGCATTTCTGTTGACAGTGGTCACTGCGTTTTGCGCTCATCTTATCACCGGCACTATTACCTGGATCGTTACGCAATCGCTTGCTGTTCCGCTAAGGCCGATCAGGCTTCGCAGTGCGCTTATCGAAGCTCGAAAAAAATGGAAGACATTCGCTGGAACGGGTGTTTTTGCAACGATATTGTCGTTTATTATTGCTGCGGTCTTTTTTATTGCCGGTTTCTTAATTCCATTTCTGGTGTTGTGGGCAGCCATTGGGAGCGGTGGGGCAACTCCGCTGATAGCTGCCGGAATCGGGGCATTGTTCGGTGCCGCCGGATTTTTTGGAGCCAGCGTTTTCCTGATCCTGGTCACGCCGGTGGTAATGATGGAAAATATGCGTGGACGACAAGCGCTAAAGAGATCGTTTCACCTTGTCCGCCGCTCAACGGTCACTGCCTTTGCAGCGTTCATTATCATGTTCCTGATCCCGATAATTTCGGCTGGAGGCATTTCATTCGTTGTTAATATGACGGCAAAAGCACTTGACGGCCCGAACGGCCCGGTTGAGATAACAAAAAAGACCGAAACCGAAGAGCAGTCTGCGGGTGACGAAGAAAAGAAACCGGGCATAAAAATAGGATTTGGCAATAACAGGAGTATAAATCTCACTGATTCCGCAGAAACCAATAATATGCAGGGACGCCTGAAACACACGGTCCTGGAATCGCTATTACAAATACTTCTGCTGCCTATACAGATCTTGGTGACATCATTTACGGCGATCATCATTGCGTTGCTTTACATGAAAACGCGGCAGGCCGGCGGTGAATCCATGCAGGACCTTTTGGGCAAATTCGAAGAAACGGAACAGCATCGTAAGAAATGGCAGGAACGTGTCCGACAGCGTCTGATACAATCGGGAAGAATAACGAGCAAGCCTTCATAATGCAGCAACTCAAGCGACATCTCACAAATGCTTTTTTCTTAATTATGACTTTCGCCGCTGTTGCTGCGGGACAAAGCCTGAACCGCGAAATATCGCTGCAAAATGGCGGAACGATAGGTATTATCAATCATTTCGGGCGTGTCGATGTGTCCGCCGAACTCAAAAAAGAAGAAACAGAAGGTGCGGCAGCTGACGAAACAAAATTATCGAAAGTGCGGCTTACAGCTACTTCGTCCGAAGTTATCATCGAAAGTGAAATAAAAGTTGATGCGGCCACTGGCCGGATACGCATCACGGTCGAATCAAAAGATCCGTCAAAAAGGATCGACCTTTCACTGATAATTCCTGAGAGATCTAATATCAATATAGAAACGCTTGATGGCGAAATCCGTGTGTCGGGCAATTTGCGATCCATCGAAGCCAAAACAGTGACCGGGACGATCGCTGTCGATGTTCCGGTTGAGGATGTTAATTACCGATTGTTCTGGACGGCATCGCGGCCGCGGTATTTGAGTGATTTTCTGCTCGAAAAAATTAAGGAAAGGTCAGGCGGAAAATTTGAGATAAAAGGTCGCCATCGTGGTGACGTGAAGACCAAGAAACACGGCGACACGGAGACAGAGCCGGAAACGGCGAGTGTCACTTCGGAAGGAAACTCGGCGGCCACGGAAAGCGATAAGGCCGAGATGCAAACAATTTCCCTCAAACTGACCACCGCCCGCGGAATTATCCTGCTCAACGTTCCGCCGAACGAGGTCTCCAGCGATCTCCGCGAAAGGCCGCTGACAAACGCTGCTAAAGCTATAATCCGAAGCGGCGATTCGCTGCTAACGGAAGCTATCCGCCGTGCCGCCCCGAAATATTTCAGCGATTATGCCCGGACGCTTCCGCCGGTCAAACGAGAACCGTCATTTGCTGATAAAACACGTGCGGCGGATGTGCCGCGGGCAAACGTCAAAATGGCGGCCGTCCGTGTCACCGATCTTAACAACCGGACGATAGGCGGCCTTAAGGCTGAGGATTTTTTGATAACCGAGAATAACGAACCTCGGGAAATTTTATATGTTCGCCCGGCAACGGCACCGGTGAACCTGGTTTTATTGCTCGACGTTTCAGGCAGCGTTGATAATTACGTGAATTTTATCCGCAAGGCTGCCCGCAATTTTGTTAACACTGTCGATAGATACGACCGTCTTTCGATAGTGATCTTTAATGACGATGTGAAAGTGCTGTCCGGCTTTACGACTGATAAAACAAAGCTTTCCGAGAGCCTGGACACTTTCGATGCGGGCGGAAGTACGGCTTATTACGATTCGCTTGCCTACACATTGGCCGAAACGCTGCGGCCGCTCAAAGGCGAACGGACAGCGATAGTGATCCTGACCGACGGCGACGACAACCGTTCGTTCCTCGCGTTCGATTCACTGCTCGGATCAATTCAGGAAAGCGGTGCATTGATCTATCCGCTGTATGTGCCGTCCGCCCTGATCGCCGCTGCGGCCAATAACGATCCGAATGCGGCACTCGATCCGCTCCGCACACGATACAACGGCTTGACCTCAAAAGCCGAAGGCGAAGGGGAAAAACTTGCTAAAGTTTCAGGCGGCGTTTATTATCCGATCACGCAGCTCAGCCAGATCCAAACTGCCTATGACGACATCGTCGTGCAGCTCCGAAACGCCTATTCTGTCACGTTCCGTTCGGAGATAGCTGGTACTTCAGCCAACGGGGCTTCGCCGCGATTGAAAATAAAAGTTAATAAGCAAAATATGTTTGTCAGCATTGGTTCTGTGGTTCCGGTTCAGAACCTCCCTTAGAAAGCTGGACGGATCAATCCGCGAAATATGCCGTGTATCTTAACCTCATCACCTTCCAAACGGAAAGTTTCGTAGGCGTCATTGGCCGCATGCAATTCGATCTTTGAGCCGTTGCGGTAAAAGTTTCGGAGTATTACCGGACCATTACTTATTGTAGCCGCGACACATGTTCCATCGCGAAAATAGGTCCGGCGCTCGACCAATATCACATCGCCGGAGCAAATGTTTCTGCCCGCCATAGCATTATCGGGCATTCGATAGGCGAAAACTTCCGACGGGTCGATCTCGCCGAGCATAAACCGCGGAACCGCGAGCGGTGAGAGCTCCCATTCCTCTAATTCGTCATCGTCCGCCGCCGAACGAAGCCATTCAACATCAAACTCCTGCTCGGCGATATTCTGCTTTTGACATATCTCCAGCTTAAAAGTGCCGTCTTCGCTACGCCGCCGCAGCAGTCCCTGTTCCTCAAGGGCTTCAATGTGCTTCGCAATACCGGCCTTTGATCGCACACCCAAATGACGGGCGATCATTTGATATGATGGCTCGTAACCATGGCCTTCGATGTAGCGAATTATGAAGTCGAGGACTTCTCTTTGCCGCCGTGTTCGTGTCTGTTGCATGTTCGTAAATCGTAAATTGTGAATCGTGAATCGTCAATCGGTAATGGCGAATTGAGAATGGTGAATAGCTATTTACGATTCACGATTTACTTTACTTCAATCTGATATAATCCTAACCAGACAACGGAGGCAAACAATCTTATCAGCAATATTTACGGGTTTACGCAGGGATTAAAACATAATCAGATCCGCCGCATTGAAAAGCTGGCAACGCGGCGAGTGTCGGCGGACCAAATAATTTCACCGGAGCTTGCACGGCAGATGTCGGAGATATCGCACGAGACCGGCCGCCAAGTCGGCGTTCTCCTTAATCGCAAAGGACAGGTTGAATATGTTATGGTCGGTACCGCGAAACAGATCGAGATGCCTGATTTTGGGCGTTCGCGCGTATCGACGGACAGGTTTCGCGGGCTGCGGTGCGTTCACACACACCTGCTTGGCGAAAAACTGACGCAGGACGACCTTACCGATCTCGCACTGCTGCGGCTCGACCTGATGTCGATCATCCAGATAGATAAATCGAACGGATTGCCCGGATTGGTTTATTCGGCACATTTGCTTCCGACCAACGCCGAAACTCTTGAGCACGAAAGCCAGACGCTGCCATACGAATTTCTGGAACCGCAGATACCATCGCAGTTGGACACTAATTTTACGACACTGATCTCATCGCTCGAAAGCGAAATGGCCCGTGTCAGACTTCCCAAAACTCGGGGAACGAACCGCGACCGCGTGATCCTGGTCGGCGTGTCGGCCAGCCACATTGACGAAGCAGAAGAATCGATGGCAGAACTCGAAGAACTCGCCGGCTCGGCCGATGTTGTTGTGCTGGATAAAATAATCCAACGGCGGCCAAAGATCGATCCGAAAACTGTGCTTGGTAAAGGCAAGCTGGAAGAACTTCTTATCCGTTCAATGCGTCTCGGTGCCGACCTGATCGTATTTGACGCCGAACTTTCGCCAACGCAGGTACGCGTCCTGTCGGAGGCAACCGATCTGAAGGTTATCGACCGTCCGCAATTGATCCTCGATATATTCGCTCAACGGGCCCAATCGCGTGAAGGTAAATTACAGGTCGAGCTTGCGCAATTAAAATATTTACTTCCGCGGCTTGTTCAGGGACAAAACTCCGCCTTTTCGCGTCTCGCCGGCGGGATCGGCGGCCGAGGGCCGGGCGAAACGAAACTCGAAACCGACCGCCGCCGCGTTCGTGACAAGATCACACAGCTTGATAAACAGGTCGAAGGCCTGCGGCGGCAGCGGCAAGAGCGGCGAAAGAACCGTTCGCAAAAGAATCTGCCGGTGATCTCGCTCGTTGGCTACACTAACGCAGGGAAGTCAACGCTGCTCAATACATTGACACAAAGCGACGTTTACGTGGAAAAGAAAATGTTCGCAACGCTCGATCCGACTTCGCGGCGGCTCCGTTTGCCATACGAACAGGAAGTCATCATCAACGATACGGTCGGGTTTATCCGCGACCTGCCCGAGGCCCTCGTTGCGGCATTTCGTGCCACACTTGAAGAGATAGCGGACAGTGATCTTTTGATCCATGTGGTCGATGCATCGAATCAGCGTGCGATCAACCATATCGAATCTGTCGATAAGATACTCATTGATCTAAAACTCAACGAGATTCCACAGATCATAGTGCTCAACAAAGCCGATCTGACCGATGAAGCTGAATTGGAGATCATCATGCGGCAGGCATCGCTTGACAAAGATATTGATGTCGTGTCAGTTTCAGCTATCGAGCGGGGCACGCTGAGAGGGCTCGTCGAAAAAATTGGCGGAAATGTAGGTGAGTTTGCAGTTGCGGAAGAGTATTTCGAATACGAGAACTGAATTTATATTAATTTCACAAGTGTTGCCCTTACGGAACAAAAGAGATCGATCCTTTCGTCATGAGCAAACGAATACAGGACATGACATCACCTTTTACCAGATTGCGAAAAGCGGTTTGGAACAGAGTTTCCGTGCCTTTTGCCAAAGTTTCGGCTGGCCAGAGGTTTTGGTTCGGTTTTGCCGCGTTCTGTATTGTTACGACTGTTCTTATTCATAATCCGCTTTGGAGAAACAGCGGCGAGCAGCTATATAAAGAAGGCGATATCGCCCGCGAGAGCATTATCTCGCCCGCCGATATAAATTTCGTCGATGATGTCGAGACCGCAAAGATACGTGAGGCGGCGAAGGAAACGGTCACACCGATCTTTGCATTTGAACCTAAACGCGCGGATGAAGCCGTACAGAATTTCCGGTCGGCATGGGAAAACCTGCTGCGGAAGGAAACCGCCTCGAACACTAATAAGGCCATCTCCAATACAAAGGCCGATCCTTCATGGGCCGGGACAGGCGGTGATGAGATAGGTAAGATATTCGCGGCCCGTAAATATAGCCCGAACGAACTCGAAGCCGTAACGCGGATCTTGCGGGAAAATGCGAGCGGTGACATTTACGGCGACCAGGACCGGCAGTTTCTCGAAAGCGAAATATCAATAGTTGACCGGCAAAAGCCGACCGATTCGCGTCAGGCCAAAAATCCGGCAATGAGCATGACGCCGCTTTCCGATGCCCGAAAATCACTGAATGAAGGCCTGATGCAGATCAGGAGCATGTCGGCGAAGGAGACCGCCGCCTTCAACACGGCTCTTGCACCGCTGATTCAGCCAAGTATTATTTATGATCAGGCCGCGACCGAAAATGCTCGAAAAGTCGTAGCGGAAAGTGTTGAACCGTTCGCGATCTCGCTAAAACGAAGCCAAAAGATCGCTGATGAAGGCGATATAATCACCACACAGATCCTTTCGCAGATTTCGGCTATTCGAAATTATAGTTCTTCGACACGTCAGCTAAATCGTTTTTTTGGATTGCTGATACTTATCTCCGCGTTATTTTGGGCGGCGTGGAAATTCATCGAACACCGTGGCATTGTCGCACGTCTTTCGCTTTCCGAACAACGGACCTTTGCTCTGTTTGGTTTTATTGTCATAATTCAGACCGCTCTTATGGCGGTATTTTTCAGGCTGGCTGATTTTACCGCCGCCCGAAATGTCAAAGCGCCATTGAGCGACCCGAGCCTTTGGGCCTTTGCAATTCCTTTTGCGTTCGGCAGCTTGCTGATGAACCTTTTGGCCGACCGGCGGACTGCTTTATTTACCGGCATTTTTAATGCACTTCTGGCTGGGTTTCTTGCACCCCGCGGTTTGGAATTTGCTATCTATGCGTCGATCGCCTCGGCCGTCTCCGTTTACGGCATTGGACGCTACCGCAGCCGCCAAACCGTGACAATCGCTGGAATTCTTGTCGGATTGTCGAGTGCCTCTGCAGCCATCGCTGTGATCGCTTACACACAGCAGCCATTTATACTAAATACGCTCTTGCTGGCGATCGCCTGTGGACTGGCAAGCGGCATTATCACATCTGCTGTGACGGCAGTCTTTCTGCCGCTGTGCGAAACGCTTTTCGGCATCCTGACCGATGTTAAACTGCTTGAGCTTTCCAATGCCGATCTGCCTGTACTTGGCCAACTGGCAATGCGTGCACCTGGAACGAACCAACACTCACATGCTGTCGGACAATTGGCGGAAGAAGCCTGCCGTGTAGTAGGGGCAAATGGACTATTGGCAAGGATCGGGGCGCTCTACCACGATATAGGGAAGTCAGCCGCTCCGGAACATTTTGTCGAAAATCAGATGGGCAAAAACCCGCATGATAATTTAAAGCCAGTTCAAAGTGCGAAGATCATTATCAGCCATGTGACATATGGTATTAAATTAGGAAAAGAAATGGGGCTGCCGCAACGGATAATAGATTTTATACCGCAACACCACGGTACACGGACACTTCATTATTTTCTCAAAAAAGCCCAGGCGGAAGCTCGGCAGGATGAAGAATTCGTTGAAAACGATTTTCGATATCCAGGACCGAAACCTCAATTCCGCGAGGCAGCGATAATGATGATCGCGGATAGCTGCGAAGCCGCCGCCCGCTCGCTTTCCGAACCGACGCCGGAAAATATCAGATTCATCGTTACGAAAATAATCGACGCAATTCTGAGTGACGACCAGCTTGACGAATGCGATCTGACGCTGCGTGAATTGACGCAGATCCGCGAAGCGATGATACGTTCGCTCGTCGCGATCTATCATTCGCGGGTCGATTATCCAGGATATATACCACCCAGCACCGAGCAGCGGACACTGCTTCCTTCAGGACTTCTCGACAGTGAGGAACGCGGATTGAAATATGCCAATCCGGCGGATATACCGATCAGCCGCGGCGGCGAGATCGAAGACGAAGCTATCGACCGTTCGCACGAGCCCGACAAAGCCCAGGTAAAGAATGTGTAATTATGGACTTGGATAGGCATGGAAAAAGAATTATTCCATGATAAGAACGACAGGGGTTAATTAATATGATAAAACGTTAAACTTTCTGGCTTTGGGCCGCCATATTTTTTTCACATTCGCAAACCTCTTTACCGCTTTAAGCTCATGTTTGACTCTCTTATGTTTGCTTGGTGGATTGACGAACTTCTATCTACTTCGTAAAAATGCCGATGTAGAAATCATGAAGGGTGTGATCATAATCAACGCTCTTGTTTTTGGTGCTTGTTTTGCGGTGATGGCGGTTTTTACGTTTCTACCTCCGATCATCATGACTGGGATGATCTTTGTTTGTCTTATGCTTTCGCTTGTTATGTTATTTATGAAACGGCATACAGCAGAATGACATTTGATTTTTGCCAAGATTCTTTTAAGTTCCCAACCAAATAAAAAAACCGCTGCAGGAACATCTGGATGCTCCGCTGCGGTTTTTTTTGAACTAGTAAGACTTACTATTTTCCGTTATTTATCAATTCTTTTAATTCCTTTCCGGGTTTGAAATAAGCCACGCGTTTTGCAGGGATATCGACCGCTTCGCCAGTTTTAGGATTTCTGCCTTTTCTGGAATTTCGCTCACGGACGCGGAAGCTGCCGAAGCCGCGTAATTCTATCTTATCTCCGCCATTAAGTGTGTCTATTATGCTGTCAAAGACGATCTCCACCAACTGCTCGGCATCTTTCTTCGTCATTTCAGCTTCTTTTGCGACCCTTTCTACTAGATCAGCTTTTGTCATTTTTCTTTTCCCCGTTCAACGACTAGGTTTTATGTTACCAGGAGACCCAATTAAAATTAAATTAAGCCGACTGTTCTTCCGACGCTTCATTATCGCTATCCGTTTGAGCGGACACTTCCGTTTCAGCGGCTACAGCTTCAGTCGTTTCAGCCTCAACAGTTTCGGTTTCGATAGTTGATTCAACTTCTGCAATTTCAGCTTCTTCGGCGGCAGTTTCAACTTCATTAGCAGGAACTTCAGCGATTTGTTCAACTGCGTCTGTTTCAGCAGTTTCTACTTCCTGTTCCTCAGCAGCATTCGCGGCTTCGGCGGCTGCTTTTTCGGCAGCTTCTGCTTCGCGGGCAGCCGCTTCCTCGTATTCTTGTTTTGCCTTTGCTTTCTTTTCTTTTTTAGCCTCTTCCTTCTCTTCTTTGGACAATTCCACTGCCGTGTCCGGCTCAGCAGATGTGCCCTTCATAAGATTAGCAAGTTCGCCAAGCGAAGCCATACCACCTTTTGCTTCTGTCGAATAGATGCGTGTATCAACTATCGGTTCATCTTCCTTGCCAACGGCACGGTATGATAAGCCAATTTTCTGGTCGTCGTTCTCTATTCTGAGGATCTTGAAATCAAGCTCCTGGCCAAGCTGGACGATGGATTCGGCATTTTCGACCCGCTCGTCCGAAAGTTCTGAAATGTGGCATAAGCCTTCAAGCCCTTCGCCAAGTTCGACAAAAACACCGAAGCTGGTAAAACGAGAAACGGTGCCACGAACGACATCACCAGGGCGATGCGTGGCGACAAAGCCTTCCCAGGCACTAGGCGTAAGGTCTTTCATTGACAGCGAAAGACGCTGTCCGGCCGCATCGATATTCGTTACGATAGCATCGACTTCCTGATCTTTCTTGAGCAATTCCTTTGGATGCTTCAATTTCTTTGCCCAAGTTATGTCAGAGACGTGAACCAATCCATCAATGCCGTCTTCAAGTTCAACAAAGGCACCGAAGTCAGTAAGATTTCTAACCCTTCCATGGATCTTTGTTCCAACCGGGTAGCGCTCCTGAATATTGTCCCACGGATTTTCCTGCAGCTGTTTCATCCCGAGGCTGATCCGCTTTTCTTCGGTATCGACACCCAAGACCTGAACTTCTATGTCATTGCCCCTGTGAAACATACGTTTCGGGTTTGCTGAACGTTTTGACCATGAGATCTCGGAAACATGAACAAGACCTTCAACTCCGGGTTCAAGTTCTACAAAGATGCCATATTCGGTAACCGATGAAACCTTGCCTGTGACTTTAGAATTGACCGGATAAACCTCAATAACCGTCGACCACGGGTCGGGCAGCAACTGTTTGTAGCCAAGTGAAATCTTTTCTCTTTCACGGTCGAGCTTTAGAACTTTGACCTGAATATGCTCATTTACCTTAAATTGATCACCCGGGTTCTGAATGCGTCCCCACGACATGTCTGTCACGTGAAGGAGGCCGTCAATGCCGCCGATATCGACGAAAGCCCCATATTCGGTAAGATTTTTAATTGTTCCTTCAACGACGTAGCCGACTTCTAATTTGCTTAGCGTTGCTGATTTTTGCTTATTGATGGCAACATCGGTGATAACCTTTCGTGAAAGCACGATGTTGTTGCGACGCCGGCTGAATTTGATGATCTTCGCTTCGATATCCTGGCCTTTGTATGAATCTAGGCTGCGGATCGGACGCGAATCGATCTGTGAACCAGGCAGAAAAGCTTCGATGCCGTTGAGGTCAACACGGAGGCCGCCCTTAGTTTTATCAACAATCCGGCCGATAATTGCCCGCTCTTCTTTGAACGCTTCCTCGATCTCGTTCCACACCTTACGCATTTTGGCGTCCACGTGTGAAAGGATCGGCGGTGTATCGCCGGCATGAATGCTTTTGATCACTACTTCTACTGTGTCGCCAACATTTACTGGCTCAGAGCTGTTTGCAACCTCTTCAGCGGGAATGACGCCTTCGGACTTGTAGCCGAAATCGACCAAAACGCCGCGGTCTGATACGCCGACCACTTTGCCTTCGACCAATTCTCCGGCGTGATAGACCGTCTGTTCCTGTTCAAATTGCTCAAGAATTGCGCCAAAATCAAACTCGCCTGAGCTTTGCTGATCATCCGTTTTTTCCACTACTGCCGGTTCAGTGGCCGTTTCGGGTACTGCTATTTCGGGGGGTTGTGCCACGACCGAAGCTTCGCCGGTAGTCGATTCTTCAGTCTCGTTTTTAACCTCGTTTGTCATTTAACTATGTATGAACTTCCTTACTTAAATTGTCGAAAATATTTTTTCTGCGATCTTCAATCATCCAATAAATCATTGCGCAGCAATTGGATAATTTGCTGATTGTCTTGTGGCTGCCGTATTAAAACCACTTAAAAAAAGTATTTAAAATTACCAACAACCGATCTATTTTTTGTTATTATCCACGACCTTTTGCTTAATTGGATAAACATAAAATCTACACGTCCAAGTGCTTTTATGTCAAGACTTGTGCGTCGAAAAAGCTTAAATCATAAATATTTAGTAGATTCTATCACAATCCCTGACGGACGGCTTTCGGCGGAGACCGTCTCAATTGCGAAAAACCGGCGAATGATCGGACGATCATTTTGCCGGCAAAATATACCTTTGTAACCCGGATTTCATGGGTTATGTTATTAATTTTTTAGAACTTAAATATCTTAATTTCGCGTCAAGATACTGGAAATATTTCCGACGCCACTGAGTTTTTCCATCTCTTCCTTGGCAATTGTCGATGTGTTTTGAATGCCCGCTAAACGCAGTCTAAATTCGTCAGGATTGGTCGAACCGCGGAGTGCTTCTTCGAGCGAGACCATGCCAGATTGGTAAAGATAAAACAGAGATTGGTCAAAGGTCTGCATGCCATATTGCGACGTTCCTGCGGCGATCGCGTCTCTGATCGAAGCTGTTTTGTCTTCATGAAGGATATAATCGCGAATCAGCGGGGTCGAGATCATGACCTCGACGGCCGGAACGCGGCTTTTAGACTTGGCGGATTTCATTAGACGCTGAGAGACCACGGCTTTGAGCAGGCCGGAAAGTTGAATGCGGATGGATTTTTGCTGATAAGGCGGAAATGCTGAGATAATTCTGGTCAAAGTTTCCTGGGCGTCAAGCGTGTGAAGGGTTGAAAGGACAAGATGGCCGGTTTCGGCTGCGATCAATGCTGTTTCTATGGTCTCGAGATCACGCATTTCGCCGACGAGGATGACATCCGGGTCCTGGCGCAAGCTACCCCGCAAAGCCTCAGCAAATGAGCGTGTATCGACGTCCACCTCACGCTGGGTTATGAAAGACTGTTTGTCTTTGTGAAGAAATTCGATCGGGTCCTCGACCGTTACGATGTGGCAATTTCTCTTTTCATTGATGTGATCGACGATGGCCGAAAGGGTGGTGGATTTACCTGAACCCGTTGTGCCGGTCACTAAGATCAGACCTCGATGTTCGTCAGCGATTGTCTGCAAGACCGGCGGCAGGCCGAGCTCCGCAAAATTACGGACCGTGTCCGAAATTACACGTGCGACGATGCCGATGGAATTTCTCTGCTGAAAAATATTGACGCGAAAACGCCCCAGACCCGACACCCCGTAGCCGATATCGACCTCAAACACTTCCTTGAAATGCTGTTTCTGACGGTTGGACATCATCGAGAACGCCATTTCCAGTGTCTCGTCCTGATTCAATTTTGTTACGCCGGCCAGCGGTTGCAGCTCGCCGTTAACCCGGATCACCGGTTCTGAACCGGCACGCAAATGGAGATCGGAGGCCCCAAAGCTGATCGCCATGCGCAATAGATCGTCAATTCTGGTCAGCATAATAATGAAAGTAGTTGAAATTGTCGTAACCGCAAGCGGCAGCGACCGGGTTTTTTTGTTTTGTAAGCTAAAACGGCTTGCGGATGAAAAGGATTGGATGATCGACAATTAACTGCCAAACCGTCACAAATAAGTTTAACGTGTTTGAAACAAAATCGTCAATCTTTTTATTTAACAGAGCCGTGAGCGGCAGCGACAGGGTTCTTAATCAAAGTCTAGAAGTATGTCCGAGGTCGGCGAATGTCGCCGGATTTCACATGACAATTTTTATATTAGACAATTAAACCTTTTGCTTTATTGGAAGCTTCGGCGGATCAATAGCCGAATTGAACTGCACAAGCTTGTTCCAGTCTATATCTCCCTTGGTATCACAAAAGTCTTTAGAAAATTCCATTGTAAAGAGATTTATCATACGGGCGTAGGAAGTAAGATATTCTTCGGTTCTTTCCTTTGCCGAATGTGACAACGGCTTAATTAAGTCGAGATACAGATCCCGCTCCCCAGAAATAAACTCCCAAAACCTTTGTCCGCAATATTTGAAATACTCTCCCTTATCGGTGGTATTACTCCGTCCATAGCAGCAGCCATTGATTGCAGTTACATTTATCTTCGAATTGCTAGTGCGCAAGACCTTCTTAGCGGAGGTGAAGTCTAATTTCATCTTCTTAACTTGAGCGTCGTTACCCCAATTCGGACCTGACTTTATTGTTACGATATATCTAACGCCCTCTAGATCAAATTCAAGGTCAATTCCCGGAATGCCCGACTTCCGCCCAGCAAAAACTTCTTGGTTGATATAAATCGCCAAACCTTCCAGCCAATCCCCAAAGATAGTTTCTTCAGACGAAGACAGTCGAGCGTCAACAATCTGCTGAACGATCTCTTGTGAGGTGAGCACATTCTTGGCCTTAAAAAGATAAGGTTTTTTTTTCTTTAGAACATCTCTGAGTTTCAGCGTATCGAGAACCGCAAGGCGTTTGCTGTGAAACGTCCCAATATTTTGCTCAACGTACCGCTCGACGTCGCTCAGTTTGATTTTGCCCATTTTGACTTTCTCCGTTTAATTCGAAAAGCGGCAACTCTAACTTTTCTTCCACCATCTTAAAGTATTCGGGTACGACTTCTATACCGACCGCATTGCGCCTCATACGATTTGCAACGAAAACCGTCGTTCCCGAACCCATAAAAGGATCCAAAACGGTGTCATCTTTCTCTGTGAAAAGTTTTATGAACCATTCGGGGAGTTCTTCGGGGAAAGCCGCACTGTGCATTTTATTATTGCATTCGGTGGCAAGATGTATAACATTTGTTGGATACGCCATAGTTCGACCAATCCAGTTCGAAATGTTTTTTCCAAAACCACTTCCGACCTTTGAATTGTCTCGGGTTTTGTCCGTTTCCGACAAGTTCTTCAAGCGTGAATTCGCCCAGTCGCCCATCGGGACCATAACTTCCTCCTGAAACATCTTGAAGTTCTTCTGTTTATTGAATTGAAGGAGACGTTCCCATGAATCCCGGAATCTATTCGGCCATTTCCCCGGATATGAGTTCTTTTTATGCCATATGAATTCTTCAGTCCACAACCAACCCTGCTTTCGCATAGCCATGATTAATTCCATGACGTAGGTGCTTCGCTCTCCATCTACAACTTTTTCCTTGATATTAAGAATGAAGGTTCCGTCTTTCATGAGTACTCTTTTCAATTCAAGCGAAATTGGAAGAAACCAATCCACGTATTCGTCAGGGGGAATTCCACCGTAGGTCGTTTTCCGCTGATCTGCATAGGGTGGCGACGTCACGATGAGGTTTACAGATTCGTCTTTGATATGCTTTAGCTGTGTCGCCGCATCTCCAAATAAAAGCTCAATCATAATTCAAAATTTAGGTTATCAAGAAAAAATTGGTCGTTTAAATCTAAACTAAGTTTGAAGTGTTCGCAAAGAGGCTATGAACACGAAATATAACGAATAATTAAAAAAATGAATATGAAAGAACAGTTGCCGCTGTTGACAATGTGCAGGCGAGGAATTTTTAGAGTTTTAATTCCACGCGGTGTGATGAAAAAAGACTATCCAATAGATTTCTGGACGCGATTTTAATACGCGACGGCTTCTTTTTTGTATTCATTCCATATCTCGGTGGCGCGGGTGCCGGTGAGTTGGATCTCGACACCGCTTTTCAATAGTATTTTTAACGCTCCGGTGGAATCATCGCCGCCGTCGTGGAATTGCAGGGCAGCGATCTCGTCGCGGTTTATCAATCTGTCGGGTGTTTCAAGCCATTTCATAGTTTTATTTTGTCCTAAGTCAAAAGTTAGGTTGTTATTTTATTCAAGCTTCGCGTCTTCGTCTTCGGCGCCGTGATGTTTCGCGTCCGCCTCCGAAATAGGTGAGGACCATCACCGCAAGATGAACGACGAACCAGACATTATTTGCCCCCATGCTTTGATAAATATAAACGAGTATCAGGATGCGCGGCATAAAGACACCGAGAAGTATGTCTGCCCATTGCGGAACGGCGTTGGCCGGATAAAGGTGAGGGAACAGGAATAAATAGACGAGCAGCACCACACGCGGAAAAAAGAGCGAAAAAAGAAGAAAATAGATGTCCATATCCAAAAAGTACTGACGCGGTTCCTTTTAGTGCCTTAAATGTTCAAAAAAAAACGAATTCCGGCCTCTTCATCTTGTCTAATTGCTCAGGAAAATCAAGGTTTTCCCAGTAGGTGAAGTATGTTTGCGACATACGTTCTCATACTGTTCAATGCTTATTGAAGTCTATCATATATCCAATATTTGAAATTTGTGATTTCAGATTACCGAGCTAACGACGTAGAATTTACCTTCGATATTAAACACGGTCGTTGAATGGCCGGTGCAAAAAATGAACAAAGCAGGAAGAATAATTTTGGTGACGCCGCGATATGCCATCGCGGGCGGCGAGGTCGAGGTCGTGTGCGATGGTTTCACAGTCGATGCTGAGGGCGACCACGGCTGTTTTATCGGCGGTGAGAAGTGCCGGGTCACGGCTGCATCGTCTGACCGAGTGCTGGCCATTGTGCCGGATGATGTCGAGGGCGAAATATCGCTATACCTCGAAAGCGGCGGCGAGCAGAGTGAGCATTATGGTGTGACGATCGGGTCAATGCTGGCGGACGAGATGCATATTGTTGCCAATCCGGTGGTCGATCCGAAGGACGATTCGCTAATTATCACCCGTTCCGGTTCGCGGGGGCAGAGTTTACCGGCGACGCTTTACCGGCTGGAAACGGACGGTTACCTGGACGAAATGAGCGCGGTGATAATGAACCCGACCGGCACTGCATTTGACCCGAGCGGAAACTTATTTGTCACTAACCGTGCGGCGGGCGAGGTGTGCCGGATCGACCGCGGCGAAGACGTTATTCAATACGCGACCGGGCTTGGTGTGGCTACCGGACTGGCGTTCGACAAACTCGGCCAAATGTATGTCGGCGACCGCACCGGTACAATTTACCGTGTGCCCGATTTCGGCAACGCCGAGGTATTTGCGGTGATGGAGCCTTCGGTTTCGGCCTATCACATTGCTTTCGGGCCGGACGGCAGGTTGTTTGTCGCGGCACCTGGGCTTGCAAGCCATGATCTGATACGGGCGATCGACACAAGTGGAAATGTCGAGACATATGCCCGCGGATTCGGCCGACCGCAGGGGCTGGCGTTCGATCGCGAAGGAAACCTCTATTCCGCCGCGTGTTTCAAAGGCAAACACGGCATTGTGCGGATCGGCGGTGACACCGGCGAAACCGAGATGTTCGTTGCGGGCAATAATCTGGTCGGGCTGTGTTTCACGCGGAAAGGCGATATGATCGTCGCGACTAACGATACGGTGTATTCGCTGCCGCTTGGGATACAGGGATCTCTCTTGTAATTGATCTTATGTATAAGCAATTGGACAGGAAAGACAGGATAAAAGACAGATATCTGAAGTTCGCCGGCTTAAAAGATCATCCTGTGAACCTGTCCATCCTGTTTAATTAAAAGCAGGGAAGCCGATATTTCCCGGTTCAGGAAATAAAATCGATGGAATTGAGCAAAATTTGAGAGAATTAACGGTCATACGCATAATGTTAACACTCCCGTAAAGTTCCAAGTTTTTGGAAGAGGTCAAGTGTTATGAGCAATACCAAGCAGTATAAAGACGATGTTCTCAGGGCCGGCGGCAGAAATGCTTATATGTCGCATTTCGGCATCCGCACAAAAAAGCTGCAGCCGATGATCGATTGGTACGCGACCGTCTTTCGTGCCAAGGTGCACCATCGAAACGAATCGCTTGCCTACATGACGTTTGATGACGAACACCACCGCTTTTTGATCTATGAGGACCCTTCGGCCGTTGCAAAAACTGATGGATCGACCGGCGTCGATCATGTCGGGTTCGGGTTGGCGAGCATCGGCGATCTGGTCGCTACCTACGAACGCCTGAAGGACGAAGGCATCACACCATTTATGCCGATGAACCACCGGTTCACCATTTCGCTGTATTATTACGATCCCGACGGCAATGAGGTCGAACTGACCGTCAATAATTTTCCGACCAAACTGGAATGTGCGGCATTCGTCAAGAGTGCGCGAATGGAAGAGATCGGAAAACCGCCATACGGCTATCCGTTCAAAGCGGATGATCTCGCCGAACTCTACCACGATGGCGCCGACGCCGAACAACTAGCAAGAATCGGCATCCCGACCGATATGAAGTGACGACCAATTAACGATAAAATAAAAAGATCGCCGGATATTCCGTTCAATAAGAACAGGATTCCGGCGATTTAATATTTCGAATAATAGAATCAGTGGGAGAAGGCTGTGGGAGAAAAAAGCTCCGCTTATCTGTTGTTACTGTCTTTGACACGGCCCGTGCCCTGTCAAAGTCGTCGTCAGTAACCGCACGCCCTTATTAACAAGATCCGTGCCAACAATATAACTGCTGCAAATAAAAGTGTTAGGTGAATATTTATGATTTTCGGTATATGGCCGTGCATCAGAATGACGGTGCGAATGACGGCGAATCGGTCATAATGGCCGATCTAATGTTTACCGTCGCCGAAGCATCCAAATCATTCCATTTATCACCATCGTTCCATTCATGCGGATCGCTATTTCGGGTTTTGGGCATTCGAGGTAAATTGTGATTGACAGCGGGCCGTGTGCCGCTGCTCAACACAATATGACAAAAAATCCATCGCAGCAGGAAATCGACGATTGCCTCGAAATATACCTCAAATATAACGGACGCAAGCATGAACTAATAGAGCTCGAGATGCATGCAAAAGGCTGGGCGGACTTTTACCGGGGACTGCTTTACACCCGGTCGAACAAGCATGGCGTCGTCCAGGGCTGGATCGAAAAATTTAACTGGGACCTGCAGATACCGGCGGGAAAACGAAAAGGGCTGCGTCAACGGAACTTCGGCCGCAATAGTTTTTTTCATTGGCTGAAAGAAACGACGCCGCACTTTAAATGGAACTGGGCCTATCAGCGTTTTCTGTATGAACGGCTGCATTCGATAACCACCGGAAGAGCCAGGCGGCTGATAATACTTCTGCCGCCGAGACATGGCAAAAGCGAGATGGTCACGGTACGTTATTCGGCGTGGCGGCTTGAGCAGGACCCGGGACTGAACATCATCCTGGCGAGCTATAACCAGAAATTGGTGAACCGGTTTTCGAGGAAGATCAGAAATGTTTTGAGAGATAATGCGTATCGGCGGGCTTACAGTGGTAATACGGCGGCTGATACTTTGGCTGTCAACGGTGGAAAGAATAAGAATCCGGCCGCTATCGCTCGTGGCGTTGACAGGATAAATACGTCCGCCGAATGGGAGACTTTGGGTGGCGGCGGTGTGCGGGCGGTCGGTGTTGGCGGCGGCGTGACAGGTTTCGGGGCGGGCTGATCGTGATCGACGATCCGGTGAAAAACCGTGCCGAGGCGGAAAGCACCACCTTTCGCGATAGCGTTTGGGATTGGTTCAATGACGATATTTATACACGGCTGGAACCGGATGCCTCGATCATACTGATACAGACCCGCTGGCACGAGGACGACCTGGCGGGATGGCTGCTGAAGGAAATGGAGGAGGAAGGCGGAGAACAGTGGGAAGTGGTGAATTTGCCCGCATTGGCGGAAGCCGTTCCATTGCGGATCGTAGAGTGCGAAGTGCGGAATGAAACCGGAGACGTGCCGGCAGAGATTCAAATGGAAAGAGCGCGAAACAAGAATATAAAACGAAATCCGCATTCCGCTATCCGCGATCCGCTCGGCCGCCGCGAAGGCCAGGCACTTTGTCCGCAGCGTTTTGATGAAATAGAGCTTGAACGCATCAGAAAAAAACTTGGCCCGTATTCATTTTCGGCACTTTATCAACAGCGGCCCATACCGCTCGAAGGCAGCTTGTTCAAACTCGAATGGTTTAAAAATATTGTCGATAAAGCTCCCGAAGGCCTGAGGTGGAAACGCGGTTACGACCTCGCGGTTTCGATAAAGACCTCGGCCGATCACACAGCATCGTTTCGCTGTGCCAAGGACGGCCAGGGTAATTTGTATATCGCGGACGGCTTTCGCAAACGCATCGAATTTCCGGAACAGCTGCGTTATATCACGCAGCGGATGCTGGCCGAACCGAATACCGAACACGGCATCGAACTCGCCCTGCACGGACAAGCTTTTGTTCAGCTGCTGCGACGCGAATTAAAGCTGTCGCATATCCCGTTTCGTGGTGTGAGGGCCGTCGGCGATAAATTTACACGGGCTTTGACGTGGGCGAATTTGGCGGAAGAAGGCAAGGTTTTTCTAGTCTGCGGTGGATGGATACATGATTTTATCGAAGAAGCCTGCCGTTTTACGGGACGCGGCGATGTGCATGACGACCAAATTGATGCCGTCAGCCTGGCCGTCGGTATGATCGCCGGAAGCGGGAGTGCGTTTCATACTTTTTAGCTGATAAGGTGCTTTTTTATAATGGTCATTCAAACGGCATGGACAGGATAAGAATATAGATATGAATTTCGGCAGCTTAAAAGACAATATAGTAAAAGACCCGGAACAGTGGCAGATGTTCCGGGTCTAAAAACTGGCCGTCCGTGGGGGGAATCGAACGGCCAAGTGCTGCAGGAGAAATTCATTCAAGCCGCAATAAAAACATTTTAGGGGATACGGGGGTTGGGGGGAAGTCCCCCCGTATCCTGCCGGCTGTTTGAAAGTGGCTTAAACAAAAGCCAAATTGCCGCCGGCTCCCTGGCCCGCGTGGGTACTGCCAGTAACTAAAGTTAAACAAAGCCTTTTCCTGCCGATCTCAATTCGTCTGATTCGCGGACGAATCATTGCCATTTTCAAAGTGGAGTATAAATTCAAGCCAAAAATTAGGATAAAAATTGTGGGAGCAGCATCGCGGCCCGCAAGACCACAATAAAATTTCCCACAATTACCGGTGTGTGCCAGACAGGGTGCATGACGGTGTGGAAATTAATTTTTATCTTTACAACAAGAATGGAGGCCTTTCGGAATTCAAAATCCCTCTACTTGTGACGTAACCATTTTTAATTTTTTGCCGACCGGCAGCGACTATATTTCATCGCCGGTGCGGCAAAAACATGATTTTTCAATATGTATTGACTTTTTTTTGTGAAATCTTTCAAAAAAAAATCAAAAAAACGAAAAAAAAGTTTAATTGTTGTTTTTTCGGTAGATGGGTTATATTCAGTTTTTGATGGGGTGGGTTGCCTCACGTTTAATCCCTAAAAATGAGAGAAAACTACGTTCTGCAACAACAGGATTTTGATTCATTGCTCGGCCTTTTTTCCGGTGACAAGGAAGAGGCTGGAAGGATGTATGAAAAACAGCGGTGCGGACTGATAAGGTATTTCCTATTTAAAGGCTGCTCCAACCCGCAGGACCTTGCCGATGAAACACTGAACCGGGTTGCGTCCAGGGTCTCAAGCTACGATCCGGCAAAGCAAGCTACGCCATCAACCTACATATACGGTTTTGCGCTCAATATCCTGCGCGAATATCAGCGCGGGGCCGGTGTCCGTGAAACACAATTAGATCCGGTACATTTAAGCGGCAGCAGCAACGATGCGTCGGATGCGGACGATGCGGAAATGACGGCGGTGTGCCTGCATGAATGCCTTGGCGGCCTGCGATCAAATGACCGCGATATGATCGTCGAATACTACAGTCGGTCGCGGCAGGAGAAAATTGACCTGCGGCGGCGGATGGCCGAGCGTCTGGGCTGCCGGCCAGAGGTGCTGTACACGCGGGCATTCCGCATAAAATCCGTTCTGCGCGAGTGCGTTGAGAAATGCAGAAAAAAAAATCTGTAAGATTTTGCAGATTTCGGCAATAACTAATAGAGACAGTGGGGACCTGTTGTTATGGGCAATGAAAATATTGAGTTAAAACGATATCTGATAGGCGGACTTAGCAGTACGGAATCGGAACAGGTCGATCTTCGTGTGATATCCGGTGAAATTTCGGACCATGAGATGGCTATTGCTGAAAGCGAATTGATCGAGGATTATCTGGAAGGCAGCCTTTCCGATGAGGAAACAAAGCTTTTTCAGGATAATTTTCTTGTTTCGGCCGAGCGGCGGCAGATGGTAGATGAAACGGCGTTGTTAATGAATTATGCAAGCAGCGGCCGGGCCGTGGTAACAGTGTCCGAAGAAACAGGGAAGAGATGGTCCTTTTTCAATTTACGACCGCTGACGGCGGCTTTTGCATTGATCGTTATCGGTCTAGCAACATTCACTATTTGGAGCGTCGCGGTGCGTGATACGATGACGCCGCTCGAAACCGAATATGCGGCATTAAATAAAAAAGACCTCAATGATCTGAGCGGCCAACAAAATTATTCGAATGTGCAGCTTGAGTTCGGTGTCATGAGGGATAATAACGCAGGCGTCAGATTGAACCGCGAAACTCTGAGCGAACAAATATTTTTCAGATTGGGATTGCCGTTCGAACCAAACGGCGGCAGCGTTCTTGACTCCGAAGTGTTAAAAGACGGCAAACGCCTTTTTCGCGTTAACAATAACAGCATTTACCGCGACGTTTCTTCGAGTGAATTACGGCTGCTGCTGCCGAAAACCTTGTTCGCAAAAGGTGAATATCAAATAAAAGTAACCGCCGACGGCAAGGACGATACAGCAGTAGTTTATAATTTTACGATCGAATAAAGAGTATCGCCGTGCAGCCATGCCCGGCCCGTAGATCGGGTTATTTTTTCGTTATCTGCTTTTTTCGCCGAAACAAATATATCCCGAACAATCCGACAGGCACCGCTAAAAATAGATATATCCAAACAGACAGGCCGTGTGAAATGGCGGGCCTGACGTTCATATCGCCCTGCAATGTGAATGCGGCCCAATAAAATGGTGATCTGTAACGAGGGTCGGCGGCCAGTTTCATTTGCGCACGCCGTAGCGATTCAGAAGGCGTCAGGCCGCCGCTGGAGATGCCGGTGTAGAATTCCTTCATCAATATCTGCGATGCACCATCCTCGACCTTCCACAGGCTTGCTAGGACAGTGCTGGCACCGGCCTGTAAAAAAGCACTATTGAGGCCCATTATTCCTTCGCCCCTGACCTCTTTGCCGGTGCCCGTCTCGCATGCGCTCAGA
This sequence comes from Pyrinomonadaceae bacterium, assembly GCA_043740295.1. Lineage (GTDB taxonomy): Bacteria > Acidobacteriota > Blastocatellia > Pyrinomonadales > Pyrinomonadaceae > OLB17. The sequence continues at coordinate 83,458 of JAYUCO010000066.1, forward strand.
ACGACGAGATCGGCGTTAAGGTGCATGGCGTAAATATCGGCGAGCCTGATAAATTCGTCGATCTGGTGGCCGTTTTTGTTATAACGCGACATGACGATGCCGGACAATTCGGGACGTTCGTTGTTGATAACGCCGTGGGTGGCGAAGTGGAGTATTTTGTAATCCGCGAGCTTTGCGTTCAGCAATTGTTCGCGCGTAGCGGCAAATCCCGAGAAAGCATCTATCGTCGAACCGCCGACAATATCGGTTATCGATGCCGCCTCGGTGCCGGAACCGGGAAGCCGGGCGAGCGAGCTCAGCGATTCGACAAAGCGGAAACTATCCGAACGGGTGACCTCGGTATTTGCCGTCTGCTCGCCGTTACCGGAAAGCCTGGAATCGCTGGTTGTAAAAACCGGATCGGAAAATATAAGGAGATCACGTCGCTGGGCCAGCGGTTTATTATGGGTTTTGGTCAGCAGTGCCAGCGTTTGTGCCGATGGCTGGTAGATCACCTCATTGGTTTGCACCAATGGCTCGTCATTCTCCGAGTCCGGCAGTGGAAGCGCGGATAATGGAAAATAATGCAGTTTGCCGTCCGGCACGACGATCAGGCGTTTGTTTTTGATCTTATCCGCGGCCTGGCCAAGGACCATTTTGCTTAATTCGCGGGCCTCTGGCCAATATTTTTGTTCCGCTTCGGCGATCCGTTTCTGATGTTCGTCGATCGTTTCGCCGCTGGTGATCTGGCGGGCAGCGAGGAGGCTGCGAAGGCTTTCGATCCGGCCCTCGATCTGAGCCCGAGGCGGCAGCACATAAGCATCAAGGCCGTTCTTCGCGACGACCCATAGATAGCTTTCGTCATTGCCCAGTGAGAATTCGAGAAGTACAGATCTGTCGTCCAAAACATTCTCCTGAAAATCGGCGACGTCAAACGGCGGCGGGTCCTTGATAGCGGAATAAACCGGGCTTTTTTGTTTAAGATCGGCCTTTATCTCCTCCAACCGGTTCTGCAGCTCATTGATCTCCCCGCTGACCTTAATGATCTGGTCCTTGTCGCCATCGCGGCCAAGAAGGTCCGTTAATATATCCGATTTGGCGTTAAGCGAGATCCGAACCTCTTTTTCCTTCTGCACCGACATTGGATCGGCATCTGCAAAGAAATTCGCCTCGGAAAGAACGAGTCTTTCCAGCATTGACCTACCACGGGAACGTTCTGCCGCCAGAAGTGCCTGCATCGCAAAATCGTCCTGAAGGCCGCGATCGTGTTTCTTCATCAGGAGACTGATAAATAGCTGGAAACGATCTATTGACCGTGAAAAATATCGTGTTCCAAGTCCGGAGTTTCCTACATTTTTGGAAAGATAATCGGTCATTGAAACAGATTTGGAAATTTGTTGTAAGGCCAATTCGTCTTCGCCGAACGACCGATGAAGGCGGGCAAGATTATAAAGATTTTCAGCCGCTGGAATTAGGTCCTGGGCTTTTAAATTTGCGTCCAACGCTGTGGAGTAGTGTATCCGGGCATCTTCCATACTGCCCGCTTTCTCATATGCGAGCCCTAGATCATTTTCGATCCTGGGAAGATTGAGCTTTAGCTTTTTGTATAACGCAGCGGCACGCAGAAAGCTTTTTACGGCAGATCCATAATCGCCGGATTCGAGATCGATCTTTGCCCTGAATTCTTCTATGATCCCAAAATAAAATTCTTCGTTCAGATTTTTTGCAAGTTGTGATGCCTCGTCCAACATCTGTTCGGCCGATGCACGATCACCTGAGATAAAGAGCATTGTTGCAAGGCTTGGAAGTGTGGCAAGCTGGCCGGATAAATAACCGGCCCTTTTGTATAGTTCGAGAGCCTTTCTTCTATAACTGAGAGATTGAGCAAAATCGCCATAATCTCCGTAAACAGTTGCAATGCCATTCGAAAGCCTGGCCTTTTCCAGCCAATCCATGTCTTCCGGAAATAAAAGCTCAGCCGAACGATATGCATTTAAGGCCTCTTGTTTTGAGTCCATGACAGAGTATGCAAAACCAAGGCCAACCTTAACTATTGCCCGGAGGCGATCGTCATTGAGCTCGTCCGTAAGAGAAAGCGACCTGTTAATATTTGTCAATGCACTGACCGGGTCGCCCTGACGTATCTGTCCGAATGCCAGGTGCAACGACGCCATGACGGTCAAGGTGCGGTCGTTCGCATTTTCTGACTCAAGCAAAGCATTTCGAAATAAATCAATAGTTTGGTCGCCATCGCCATGATAGTAGTTGTATTCGCCGAGAGCATAAAAGGCATTTGCACGCGCCGATGCGGTCACAGCCTTTGGCAACAGCTCTCTGATCGCGGCACACGCCAGTTCAGTTTCAGGTGTTTTCCCGTCTTGAAGCAAAGTCAGGGCATAAACGCTTAGGCTTTCGATCTTACTTTCTATGTTGCCGGTCCCATCATCGAGGTCAATTGCCGAACGGAGTTCTGCCAATGCGGGCCCGTATTCATTCATGGCAGCCAGCAATCGGGCAGATTCCCTATATGCGGCAGATGCTGATTCCTTATCTTTGATCGCGGCCCGAGACCTCGCTAAATTGGAGAAGAGTGTTTGGGCCGTCCTGTACGAACCAAGATTCCAGGTTTTCTGAGCTTGTTTTGCGGCGGCCCAATTGTCGTCACCGATCGGATCGACCGGTGCCCCTAACAGATCAAATCTGAGAAGAGCGTTGCTGATAATTAATATCGAAAGCAAGGTCCGTACAGAACTCCGTATTTCCAACTTCATAATCATCTAAATGAGCTATCAGGAAACCGGTCCTTTTATAGCTTAGGAATCATCCTTTTTTGCATATCCTGAAACCCACCAAGGCATCGACACGTTCTTGAAATCTATCGTCGTGAGGCCCATAACACTCAGCAGTCGATTAGCAGTATTGTTTATAACTTTGTCACCTGTATTGTTAATGACACGGTTATCGGTATTGTTAATGACCTTGTTTTCCGTGTTGTTAATGACCTTATTTTCCGTGTTGTTGATCACTTTATCATGTGCTTCGCTCAGTGAGTCATCTGTGACACCTTCTAATGTAAAATTCAGGAACTTTAAGTAATCTGGCCCATCGAATGATTCCACCGGCTGTGCCTCTCTTAATGAAACAACGTCGAGGTACATTCGCAAAAAACGATTCCAGTATGGTGCGTCCGATCTAACAAAGGCAAGTTTTTCGTAATTATCTTTCGATGTGTTATATACGGTTGCCGTCCATGGGAAGAATATTGCTGCCCCATTTGAATATTGGAATTTTCCCCCGCTGAAACCTGAAATTAGAATGCATTTATCTACCGCACTATTGACGGCTTCGCATCTGCGTTTTAGTTCGGTTTGCAAGTTGAATTTTGATTCAGTGCCCACATTATCTAACTCTAGCATTAAATCCGTGCCCAAAAGATCAAGATTTTCCAGGAGTTTTGTGCTGAAATCCTTCAAGTCAACGTTTTGTTCGAACATATATGACTGACATTCATAGTGTGCCTGAACTATTATCATTTTGAGAAGCCTGCGCGAAAGTGGATCATGAAATCCCTTTAAAAGAATTTCTCCAAGAGCATCTGCGGCTTTGGCCAAGTCATTAATTGAACTGAGTTCCCAGGCGGATATGTCAACCGATACTCCGCCAAAAGCATATGTTTTTTGAAGCTCGATAAATGATGTGACAAAGCCTTTTGCTACCTCCGCCGGTTGCGAAGATCGAGTGTCAGATATCAAATTGCCGAGCATTATTTCATACGGCCAACCGGCATTTGGAATATAACCTTCGGAAGCGACCATGTATTTTACATAATCCTGCAATTCGTTCCCGATCTCCAGCATTCCCATGACGCAATTATCAAATCCTAATATGCTGATACCGTCTGTGATCAGGTCTTCTTTGATCCATTTCAGCGTTTTGCGAAATGTCGGAATGGTCATGTAATAATTCGAACGGGCATCCTGAAGAAAACTCAGATTCTGGAATCCCGATCCATGGCCCGATACGATCAGAGCGTAATTGTCTGCTGTCCGGCCGCGCTTTCCGTCAGCGGAGCTAACGCACCAATCCACGAAGTTGTAAATGGATTGCATTGTGGCGGCGTTTTCATTCGCTGGCAGAGAAACCTCTGCGGTATTGCGCCCATGGGATTTTTTCACGGTTGCGGCAAATGCGTGGGCGGCTTTGCCAGGTTCAGAAAAGTCATAGTACATTGTTGGGCTGGCTTCCGTCGCCCCGTCATAATAAGCTAATAAATTAATTTTGGAGTCATCATCTTTGATCAGCTCTTCGAGCTTTCTTACCGAATGGATCATGTCAATGCTTAAATTATTATCACCCGCCAAATAGACCATCACTGTCCAGTTTTTCATCGCTGCTCTCCTTCGAAAATAATTGGGTAAATTGAGTAGAGTTGGTTGCCGAAACCTTACAATAAAATACTTCTATAAGTAAATGATTTTTTTCGGCGAAATCTTACAGGGAAAATTGAAATATTTTGGATCTGACGTATAGAGATGCGGTGTTTTGGATACGCTTTTATTAGGCCTCAAAGATCGCTGCTTTGCCGCAGCGCAGCCAAAAGATAATAGCCAGAGGTGAAGCATTTGAAAAGGATCAAAAGACTTTTATGCCTTGAAGAGGCTTAAGGACTTATTTTTTAAGTGCTTCCTGGACAAATTTGTCATATTCCGGCTTTAGGGCGGGATCAAGCATAATTGCTTTGCGCAGATCGGCCAAAGCTTCTTGTTTTTGTCCAATGCTCAGCAGAACAGTGCCACGCAGAGCGTACGTCTCGGCATTTGTTGGCTCCAACTCAATGGCTTTCGTGTAATCGGAGACGGCCGCTTTCTTATCGATCTCCGCCAATGCGCCTGCTCTGTTTAAGTAGATCAAAGCGTTGTCGGGAAATACCTCAAGAGCTTTAGTATAATCATTAACCGCTCCCGCAAAATCTTCAAGCAGCTGTCTAACGGCCCCACGGCTGGTAAGTACCTCATAGCTGCGCGGCAAAATTAGGATCGCCCGGTCGTAATCCGCAAGTGCGGGCTTTAATTCACCTTTTGCCGTGAGTGCATTGCCGCGATTATTAAGCGACATACCATGCGCAACTTTGTCGTAGGAATTGGTAATGCCGTTGAAAATCTCTATCGCCTTTGAAAAATCGTATATTGCCAGATCGTACTGCTCATTACCAAGGTAAACATTTCCCCGATTATAGTAGCTAAGAGGCCTGAGTTTATCTATCTCGATGCTTTTTGAAAAATCGGCTATCGCCCCATTCATATCGCCGCCAGCGAGCTTGATGACCGCGCGGTTATTGTAGGCATCAACCATTTTGGGGTTTGCTTTTATAGCAATGTCATACTCGAGAATTGCTTTGGCATTGTTACCTGTATTCTGCAATTGCAGGCCGCGATTGTATGCTTCTACCGCTTTGGATTGGTCCTGGGAGAAAATATTAACGGAAAGACAGATCAAGACAATGAGGATAAAAAATGGAAGTTTCATAACAAGCTTAGTTGGTGATAAATAAAAAACTTCGGCTATAATACAATATGCTCGCAAAACACAACAAATAGTTAATGCCGAAAAGAACAGACATACACAAAATTTTAATTATTGGTTCCGGCCCGATCGTTATCGGGCAGGCTTGCGAATTCGATTATTCGGGGACGCAGGCGTGCCGGTCGCTGAAGGAAGAAGGTTTTGAGGTCGTGCTTGTGAACTCAAATCCGGCGACGATCATGACCGACCCCGAGATCGCCGACCGCACTTATATCGAACCGCTGACGCTGGAAACACTGACCGGAATTATTGAAAAAGAGCGGCCCGACGCTTTACTGCCGACGGTCGGCGGGCAGACAGGTTTGAACCTTTCGGTCGAATTATTTGAGCAAGGTATATTGGACAAATTCGGCGTCAAATTGATCGGCGCGAATATAGACGCCATCAAGGTCGGCGAGGACCGCGAACTTTTCAAAGCGGCGATGGACGAGATCGGCATCCCGTCGGCGAGAGGAGGTTTTGCACACACCTGGGAAGAAGCCGAAAAGATCGTCGAAGGGATCGGTTATCCGGCGATCATACGGCCAAGTTTTACGCTCGGCGGCACCGGCGGCGGAACGGCCTATAACCCTGAAGAATTTGAAGATATCGCCAAAAACGGCCTGGCCGCATCACCTAATTCGCAGATCTTGATCGAAGAATCGATCCTCGGCTGGAAGGAATACGAGCTTGAGGTGATGCGCGATCTGAACGATAACGTCGTCATTATTTGCTCGATCGAGAATTTTGACCCGATGGGCGTGCATACAGGCGATTCGATCACGGTGGCACCGGCACAAACGCTGTCGGATGTCGAATATCAAAACCTTCGGGATATGTCGATAAAATGTATCCGGAAGGTCGGTGTCGAAACTGGCGGTTCGAATATTCAATTTGCAGTAAATCCCGCAAATGGCGAAGTTCGCATTATCGAGATGAATCCACGCGTATCGCGTTCGTCGGCTTTGGCGTCAAAAGCTACGGGCTTTCCGATAGCAAAGATCGCCGCGAAACTCGCCGTCGGTTACACGCTTGATGAAATACCGAACGATATTACGCAAAAGACGCCCGCTTCGTTTGAGCCGACGATAGATTATGTCGTAACAAAAATTCCGAAATGGGCGTTCGAGAAGTTTCCGGGAGCAGAAGACGTGCTCGGAACGCAGATGAAATCCGTCGGCGAGGTGATGGCGATCGGGCGGACTTTTAAGGAAAGTTTATTCAAGGGTTTAAGGTCGCTCGAAGCAGTGAAGCCACTGCGTCTTGTCGATATTCCCGATAACGAATTGCAGCGAAAACTCGCCCGGCCTAATTCGCAGCGGTTCTCATACATTACATACGCCCTGCAGAACGGTTATTCGATCGAGGAAATTCACCGGCTGACGAAGATCGACCCGTGGTTTTTAGAACAATTGCAGGAAGTGATGAAGCTGCAGGAGCAGATCGATGCGAAACAATTGAGCGAGATATCGAACGATGTGCTTCGGTTGGCAAAGGAATTTGGGTTGTCCGATAGGCGGTTGTCGTTTTTGACCGGAACGAGCGAAATTGAAGTTCGGGAACATCGTAAAAATCTCGGGATCGTGCCGGTATATAAGCGTGTCGATACCTGCGGCGCGGAATTCGAATCGTTTACGCCGTATCTTTATTCGACCTATGAAGAAGAATGTGAGGCCCTGCCAAGTCAGCGAAAAAAGATCATGATCCTTGGCTCAGGGCCGAACCGGATCGGGCAGGGAATTGAGTTCGATTACTGCTGCTGCCATGCTTCGTTCGCGCTGCATGATGCCGGATTCGAATCGATAATGGTGAACTGTAACCCGGAAACTGTTTCAACCGATTATGACACGTCCGACCGGCTTTACTTTGAGCCGCTGACGTTTGAGGATGTCATGAACATCGTCGATAAGGAAAAACCGGACGGCGTGATCGTACAATTTGGCGGGCAGACGCCTCTGAATTTGGCGGACAGGCTGCACAAAGCCGGTGTGCCGATCATCGGGACTTCGCCGGATTCTATAGATCTGGCGGAAGACCGGAAACGATTTGGCGCATTGCTCGACGAGCTTGGGATTCCGTGCCCGGAAAATTCGAGCGTGACTTCTATCGGAGAAGCGAAAATCGCGGCGGCGGAGATTGGTTATCCAATTGTCGTGCGGCCAAGCTTTGTGCTGGGCGGGCGGGCGATGGCCATAGTTTATGACGAGGAAACGCTGGACGAATATATGCGGACGGCGGTCGATGCATCGCCGGAAAAACCGATTCTGATCGACAAATTTCTGGAGCGGGCGTCAGAGATCGACGTCGATGCGCTGGCCGATGAAACGGCGGTCGTTATCGCCGGAATTCAAGGACATATCGAAGAGGCAGGAATCCATTCGGGCGATTCATCGAGCGTTCTGCCCGCCCAAAAGATCGCCGATGAGCACCTCGAAACAATTCAGCATTACACGAAATTGCTGGCAAACGGATTAAAGGTCAAAGGTTTGATGAACATCCAATTTGCGATCAAGGACGACCGCGTTTATGTGCTGGAAGTAAATCCGCGGGCGTCGCGGACGGTGCCATTTGTCGCCAAAGCTACAGGTATTCCAATTGCAAAGATCGCTTCGCTGGTGATGGCGGGCGATAAAACGCTGGCTGAATTCGGCCTGCCTGATGTTCTGAAAGTGCCGAAAATATTCGTCAAATCTCCTGTGTTTCCGTTCAAGAAATTTGCCGGTGTCGATCCGGTACTCGGCCCGGAAATGCATTCGACCGGCGAGGTCATGGGCATCGGCAATACATTCGGTGAGGCCTACGGCAAAGCGATGGAAGGAGCCGGGCTGACGCTGACGGTAAGCGGAAAAGCCTTCATTTCCGTCAACGAAGGCGATAAGGGCCAGGCCGTTCTACTTTCCCGCAGGCTCAATAATCTAGGTTTTGATCTGGTCGCAACCTATGGCACGGCCAAACGCCTGCGTGAAGTCGGCCTCGAATGCGAAACCGTTTTCAAGGTCAACGAAGGCCGCCCCAACATCGCTGACATCATCAAACAAGGCGAGATCGCCCTCATCATCAACACCCCGCTCGGCAAAACATCGCACTACGACGAACAAGCCATCCGCAAAGCTGCCCTTCAATTCAACGTCCCCTGCGTGACAACGATCACCGGAGCCGAAGCTCTGGTCGAGGCGATTGCTGCGAAAAAAACGGAAGATAAGATAACGGTGCGGAGCTTGCAGGAGATTCATTCTCCAAAGCGTCAGGAAGTTGAATTGACAGCCTGATATCTATAATATCTTCAAGACAAATATGAAGAGGAAATTAAAAGAAATTCCTAAATTTGAGAACGAGGACGAGGAGCGTGAATTTTGGTGGACTCATGATTCTACGGAGTACTTTGATTGGGACAAGGCCGAGTTAGCCGTTTTTCCAAATCTAAAGCCGACAACTCGTACGATCTCGCTGCATTTACCGAATTCAATGCTTGAGAGGCTAAGGGTCGCTGCAAATAAAGCACGAATAAAATGATAACTCCGAAGCGTAAATTGCTTTGTTAGACAAGATGAAAACCTTATTTTGCATCATTCTCTTAATTGTTTTCGGCGGTATTGCGAATTTTCTTTCGCTATATGTGCTGAACACCGTAGGAGTGCCGGGAGCATTGTTAGCCGGATTTCCAGGTAAACGTAGTAAGGGGCGTTTTGTTTTTGGCTCAATCGTGTCAGCTCTTTGTCAGTCCTATGTTTACCTTGCTTTCACGGCGTTTATTGTCAATTGGACTGTGCTTGCTGCAAATCGTGATGATGTAGTTGGTTTTGTGCTTTATCCTTTCGCATTTCTAGCGGTTTTAGTTCCGATTTGGTTCACTTTAACTAGAGCGCGAGTTGAGGCAAGAGAACAGGAACACGCAAATGCGCAGGTCGAAGCATTACACCTGACATTCGTAATTGCCGTTATCGGATTCTTTGTTTTTCTTTTCGGTCCAATTGTTATCAGATTGGCATGGGGCTGGGTTCCTTACGTGAGGTAAGTCCACCAACACGAACTGCATATGATTGTCACTCCTCGAAAATTAAAGATCGACTTACCCCTTGGATATGCATTTGCTTTGATTGCTCGTGTGTATCCGAAGGTCGATGCATTTCAATTCTTAAAGCGGGTCGAGGGCATTCAGAAAATCCATAGCCTTGCTGGATTCGTTACTGGAGTTATTTGCTTCGCCTTGAATTTAAATCCATGGGCCATCGCGGGAGGGACTTTTGGCGTGACGATGGTGTTCTTTTTGCTACGGTTCTTTGGCATCTTTTTCATTCCCGGGCTACTGTGGTTTTCAACATATTACAGCTACGCGACGGGATTCGGACTATTTACTCTGGGTCTTATTGGTTTAGGATTTTGGTGTGTAGGAATCTGGGGTGTCTTGGCTTATTTTATTGCTCGCATAGTGGCCGAAGGCGTGACCTGGCTTTTGGACAGTTATGCGGGAAAACAACTTGGTGTACAGATGGGAACTGACCCTGCTCTCGCAAAAATGGGTTCGATGTTTCTTGCCCCGGCCAAAGACTTCGTTAATACCTATAGACTCTTCGCCGACAAGTTCGGTCTCATGAGAGATGTCGAAGTCAGCGAGGAAGAACTTCATTTCGCAAATTGGAAACACGTCTGGGAAGACTTCGAGGATAAGTGGCCTGAAATATCTGCCCGCTATGACGAGAACCCATACGATTGGATTTAAATATCGCGACTGACCACATCAGAGCCTTTCCGCACATCAATGGGCATAGCCCAGAGGCGCCAATAAAATATTGTGATTTTCGAGTCCCTAGAGTATTCTTGTTTCTGATATGAATACGGTAATTGCAGAAGTAGAAAGATTGGCGTTCAGCCTTTCCGAAAAGGAGCGGGCAAAGCTTGCCCAGCGGCTTCTTGTTTCGTTGCGGCCGGTTCTCGTCGATGAGGATGAGGGAGTCGCGGAGGCTCTTCGTCGCAGCGGTGAATTGAAAGAGCATCCCGAGATAGCAATATCGCTCGAAGAGCTTGACCGGCGAATTCAGAATCGCACTCGATCATGAAGGTCGAACTTCACCCGGAAGTACACTCCGACATTCTGCAGATAATGGAATACTATGAAGAATCCGCTGGAACTGAACTGTCCGGCGAATTCTATTCTGAGTTTCGTCATTACGCCGATCTGATAGGCGCGCGGCCTAAATCTTTTCCTAGTTACAATTCACGGCTTAGGCGCACGAATTTGGACCGGTTTCCTCATCACATTCTTTACGAGATGATTGACGGACAAACTGTCCAAATTCTTGTCGTTAAGCACAACCGGCGACATCCGTCATTTGGATTGGGACGTCGTTGAGTCTTTGATCTAATTACAAAAGAATCTTAAAGCCTTCCTGCTCGAAATGGCGGTCGTGGGTGAGGATTTCCTTGATGCCGAGATTGCGTCATTGAGATGCAGTCGGTAAGCTGTAGCCTTTGGCGAGGCGGGATTCGTAAAACTTCATTCCCTTGGCAAATATCTCTGAGTTTTGCTCAACGACCTCTACATCGGGATTTTTTGTGAAACTCTTTATTGAGTTGGCTGCGTGCAGTTTGATCTCAGATCGAAATTCGGCGAAGTAGTTCAGAGTTTCGATAAAAATGCTTTCCGTTACGATCAGTCTGGATTTACGAAGTGTGCTTAGAATATTGATCGCAGGTGCATGCCACTGGTCGAGCCGGTTGATAATCGCAACCAAATAATGCGTGTCGATGAAAATACTTTTCATTTCCGCTTTTTCGCGCCGTAAAGATAGTGATCGTGATTAATGGAACCGTCCGAGGGAACTTCAGCCCAAACTTCGTCTGGAATTTCTTGCCCTTTCTTTTCAATTTCCTGCAAAAGGCTGCTGAGGTTTGAATTTTCTTCGTCCTTCATCTCGATCACAAAATCCAAAACTCTTTCCTGCTTTGTTTTTGGGAAGACCTTAACGATGTCGAAAATTATTTCTGCTACATCGGTTTGCATAAATTCACCTCCAGAATATTTTAGCATGAAATTTCGTCTATAATTAGAATGCTGCAGTTTCTTGACCAAAACCAAACTTTGCAATAAGTTAAAGTTACGGTTTTTCATAAATTCTTAACGGCAAAAATAAATAATGATTGAACGAAGTGACCGCGAGGTCATCGGTGGGCATCTTCTTGTGATCGGCGGGGCCGAGGACAAATATAACGAACGGCGGATATTGAAAAAATTTCTGCAGCTTGCGGGCGATAAAGACGCTGAGATATTGATCGTGCCGGTGGCGTCGGATTTTCCGGAGTTTGCGGCGGAAGTTTATACACAGGCGTTTCGGAATCTGGGCGTGGCCAATCCGCGAGTGCTGCGGGCGACTTCGCGACAGGATGTGTTTGACGCCGATGTGCCAGCTTTGCTTGACGGCGTGACCGGTGTTTTTATCACCGGCGGCGACCAAATGCGGTTGGTGTCGCTGTTAGGCGGGACGGATTTTGCGGCGAAATTGCGCAAGATGGTTATCAAAACCGACATCGTCCTGGCGGGAACGAGCGCCGGTGCGGCCGGAATGAGTACGTCAATGATCGTCCGGGGCGATTCGGCGCCGCATCCGCATAAGAACAGCGTGCGGCTCTCACCTGGCCTCGGTTTCCTGAAAAACATTATCATCGACCAGCATTTTACGGAGCGTGGCCGCATTAGCCGCCTTATCACGGCTGTTTCCTATAATCCATATAATCTCGGTATTGGTATCGATGAAAATACGGCGATCATTTTGAACAAAGAGGGAAAGCTTGAGGTTTTTGGGTCTGGCTCGGTAACGATCGTTGACGGCTCGAAAATAACTTATAACGAGATCGCCGAGGTTGATGACAACCAATCGTTCAGTGTTTTTGGTGTGCAGCTTCATGTGCTGCAGGATGGCTTGATCTACGATTACTTCCAACGCAAACCGATACCGCCGCCGAATGCGTTTCTGCTTCCCGATTTGGCGTAAGAAATTTGCGAATGTCGATTTGCGATTTGCGATTTTTTGTTGCTGTGATAACGAAAACATGACCAAGAAAGAACTTCTCCAAAGAACGAAGGCGTTTGCCGTACGGATAATTAAATTAGTTCGAGCGCTTCCTCAGGACTCGGTTGCACGAGCGATCGGAAACCAGCTTGTTCGATCAGGGACCTCGGTCGCTGCAAATTATCGGGCGGCGTGCAGGGGACGCTCGAAGGCGGAATTCATTGCAAAACTAGGAACTGTGGAGGAAGAAGCCGACAAAAGGTGTTTGTGGATGGAACTTATAATTGAAAGCGGAGTATTAGAAGAGCGTCTGGTATCTGGTTTGTTAAAAGAGGCCAACGAAATTACGGCAATTATGGCTGCTTCAAAGAAATCTGCGCGAGCAGGTAAGTAGATCACAAATCACAAATCGCAAATCGCAAATCGAAAATCAAATGAACATATTAGAAATCAGGACACTTCGCGGGCCTAATTACTGGAGCGGATATTGGAAAAAACTGATCATCATCCGGCTTGATATCGAGGATTATGAGAATAAACCGACCGATAAGATCGAAGGGTTTTATGACAGGATGGTCGAGGTCATGCCGACGCTTCATTCTCACGGATGCAGCTATCAGGAGCCGGGCGGATTTCTGAAACGGGTTGCCGAAGGTACGTGGGGCGGACATGTGATAGAGCATTTCGCTCTCGAACTGCAAACACTTGCCGGAATGGACACCGGTTATGGCCGGACACGCGAAACGGAAGAAAAAGGCGTTTATAATGTCGTTTTCAGCTATCAGGAAGAAGAGGTCGGAAGGTTCGCGGGCAGGGAAGCGGTGCGGCTTTTTCTGGATATGGCCGAGGGAAAACCGTTAAATGAGCTTAAGGAAGATATCGCAAGGCTGGTCCAGAAAATGCGCGAGATACGCGAGGATGTGCGGTTCGGCCCATCGACCGGGTCGCTTGTCGAAGAAGCGGTAAGCCGCGATATTCCCTTTATCAGGCTTAACGACCAATCACTGGTGCAGCTCGGCTACGGCGTCCATCAAAAACGCATCCAGGCGACCACGACCGCGAATACGAACATGATAGCGGTCGATATTGCCGCCAATAAGCACGCCACCAAGAAATTATTGGGCGACATGGGCGTTCCGGTGCCGAAAGGCTTTCGCATCCGCGAAGAGGCCGAATTGGAAAGCACCATCGAAAGCGTCGGGTTTCCCGTGGTCATCAAACCACTCGACGGCAATCACGGCAAAGGTGCGACGGTCGGCATCAATTCGCTGGAAGATGCGAAGATCGCATTTGCTAAAGCGAAGGAATATTCGCGCTGGATAATTGTCGAAAAACAATTGATCGGTGCTGATTTCCGGGCATTGGTGATAAACAACCATCTGGTCGCGGTTGCTGAACGCATTCCAGCAAATGTCACTGGCGACGGCAAGAAAACCATCGAACAGCTCATCGAAAAAACCAATTCGGACCCGCGACGAGGCTATGGCCACGAAAAAGTGCTAACGCGGATCGACATCGATGGCCAAACGATGCGATTGATACGAGCAAAACATTATGAACTCGACACGGTACTGCCGAAAGACGAGATCCTGGATCTGAAGACCACCGCAAATATTTCGACCGGCGGAACGGCGATCGACCGGACGGACGAAGTACATCCCGAAAACGTTTTTTTAATTGAACGCATTGCGAAGATCATCGGCCTGGACGTCGCGGGTGTCGATATTATCGCCACTAATGTTTCCGAACCGCTGCGTGAATCGGGCGGCGGCATCATTGAGGTCAATGCGGCACCGGGATTCCGTATGCACCTTTCGCCTTCGGAAGGGATTGGCCGAAACGTTGCCGAACCGGTGATCGACATGCTTTTTCCGCGAGCGTCACCGTCACGCATTCCGATATTTGCCATTACCGGCACAAACGGCAAAACGACGACGACGCGGCTCATCGCCCACGTTTTGAAGGGTAGCGGTTCCACGGTCGGATTTACGACGACGGACGGCACATACATCCAGAATCAAAAGATAACCGACGGCGATAATACTGGCCCGATCTCGGCACAGCTCGTGCTCAAAGACCCGACCGTCGATGTCGCCGTGCTGGAAACGGCACGCGGCGGCATCATCCGATCTGGCCTCGGATTCGATTATTGCGATATCGGAATTGTCACCAACATCACAGCCGATCATCTGGGCATGAAGGACATCAATACGCTGGCGGACCTGGCACGTGTAAAATCGGTTGTGCCGCGTGCGGTTTCAAAAAAAGGCTATGCTGTTTTGAACGCTCAAGATCCGCATGTTTTCAAGATGAGGGAATTGGTCGAGGGACATGTTGTGTATTTTTCAATGGACGAAAATCACCCGAATATAGAGCGGCAAGCCAGACGCGGACGGATTTCATGCGTTTACGAAAATGGATATGTGACGATATTGAAGGGCAAATGGAAGGTGCGCATCGAAAAAGCGGTAAATATTCCGCTGACCTACGGCGGCCGGGCGGAATTTATGATCCAGAATGTGCTGGCCGGTACGCTGGCGTGTTTTGTTCACGGGGTTTCGCTGGAAGACCTGCGTGTCGGGCTGACGACCTTTAATGCGGGAACGGCGCAAACGCCGGGACGCCTGAATTTCATCGAGGTCGGCGATGTGACGGTGCTGATGGATTATGCCCATAATCCGGCGGGACTTCTTGGCCTGACCAATTTCGTCACGAAATTACCAAACAAATACCGAACTGTGCTGTTGAATGTGGCGGGCGACCGGCGAGATGACGACATCCGTGAATTTGGCAAAATAGCCGCCGATGCTTTTGACCGTATCGTAATTCGCCCCGGGCATTATCTACGCGGTCGGAGTGCCGAAAGCATCTATGCATTGCTCCAGGAAGGCATCGCCCAAAGCGCAAATACGCCGCAGGTAAGGATCATCGCTGACAGCCGCGAAGCGATGTATCACGGAATCAAGAACGGTCGAAAGGGCGAACTCGTCGTTACACTCGCCGATCGCGTGCCCGAGGATATCTCATATCTGCATGACCTGCGTGACAAATTCAGCGCTGAGAAATTGGCCAAGGAAGCAGCAGAAGCAACTCATTAAAAAGCGAGTTTCAGCACGGATCGACCGTTACTTTTTTGGCTTTTGCATTATTTGCCGAACAATTTTTCGACCGTTTTTCGAAGCTCATCACCGTGCAAATTTTTGGCGATGATCTTACCGTTCGCGTCGATGAGAAAATTTGCCGGGAGTGATGTGACGGCGTAATCAAAGGAGGAGGGCGTTTCGAATTCCTGTAATGTTGAGACGTTCGTCCAGATGCGGCCATCGGTCTCAATGGCTTTGAGCCAATTTTCCTTTTCCGATTCCAGAGCGACACCGTAAATATCGAATCCAAGTTTATTGAATTTGCCGTAAAGCTCTGTCAGTTCTGCCTTTTCGCGGCGGCACGGCCCGCACCAGCTGGCCCAAAAATCGATCAGGACATATTTTGCTTTTAATGATGAAAGGGTAACCTCGTTCCCGTCCTTGTCGGGCATTTTAATTTCGGCTGCTTTTCCGCCAATGCTGGTATTTTTCAGGATATTTACCTTTTCTTTTAATTTTGCGGAAATTGCCAGGCCCGGATGATCTTTATCAAAAGCTTCGGCCAGAGATTCGAGAAAAGGCAGGTTTTTGTCTCCGTCCCAGCGGATCGAGGTGGCGTAAACGGCGACCGACGTTCCCATATTATCCCTGATAAAACCGATCAATTCGTCTTTATGTTTATTGTAATTTTCGATCTCCGATTTGCCCACTTCGATTATTTTCGGATCGGTTTCGGGTGTGCCCAGTTCCTTCAGCTTCTTTATTTCGTCACGGACGGTGATCACCAAGCGATTTAACGACTCTTTCCTGAATGTTTCATAGGCCTCGAGTTTGGCAGTGTCATCGGAGCCGGCAACTTTTATCGTCGAAAGGTCGTTCGCATCGCCGCTGATCGTGATATTTTGCCCCTTGCCGATGGCCAGCGTGACCTTCTTTTTATCGGAAAAGCTGAGCGTGTAAATATGCGGCTCGAGATCAAAGCCCATGTCGAAATTACCATTTTTATCGATCGGGACCGTGGCAACTGTGCGGTTCTGTTTACGATTGATGTCATCTTCCTGTGACAGGACAGCGGAACCTGCCGCAGCGTTGACGAGATGACCGGAAATATTGAACGCGGCTGGTTTTTTAGCGGTGCAGCCAAAGCTGAACGAAATTAAGACCAGAGCGGCTGCAAAAATAATTTTATTTAGTGACATGTTTTAATGTTATCGAAAAACGCCATCAATTATTGAATCAAACTAAGAATACGTTTTGGCTAAGTATTTATTCCACTCGTCATTTCAGCAAGCGCAAAAAAGACTGCGTCCGCGGAAACGAATGCAGCCATATTTATTTTGAAGGTTCAATTAAGCTTCGGTTTCTTCCGTTTCGGAGACGGCTTCCACAGTTTTCTCTGCTTTCTTGGTCTTCTTGTCTTCGATCTCGCCGCCTTCGGCCGTTACAGTGACCGGCACTTCCAGAACGACCTCACGGTGCAGCTTTACCTTGACCGTGTATTCGCCTGTTTCCTTGATCGCATCCTTCAAAACGATCTTGCGGCGGTCGATCTCATAGCCTTTGGCCTGGATCGCGTCGGCGATGTCCATCGACGTTACCGAACCAAAGAGCGTGCCGCCTTCGCCGGCTTTGCGTTCAAAGGTCAGGGAAATGCTGCTCATCTGATCTTTTTGAGCATCAGCCGTCGCTTTTTCAACAGCAGCTTTTTTTAGCAAAGCTGCCCGTTCACCCTCGATCTGCTTGAGATTGCCCTTGGTCGCCAGCGTCGCAAGGCCTTGCGGAAGCAGGTAGTTCCGTGCATAGCCCGCTTTTACCTTAACGATCTCGCCGCGGCCGCCAAGGCTTTCGATGTCGTCTCTTAATAAAATAGTTGTGTTTGCCATGATCTTTTAATCCCTCCAGATTTATTCCCAAACGAACGGCAGCAACGCCATTGTTCGGGCCCGTTTGATTGCGGTTGCGATTCGCCGCTGGTCTTTGGCGGAAATCATGGAAATACGGCGCGGCATGATTTTCCCGCGTTCCGGAATGAATTGACGAAGATAATCAACATCCCGCCAATCAACATAATCAGGGATTATCTGATGGGCACGGCGTCTTTGGAAACGTCGCGGCATCTTGTCGAAGCCTTCTTCGCCGCCCATATTTTCTCGTGGTTCAAAATCGTTTTCAGCCATAAATACCTCCGGTTATTCTGCCATTTCCCCGGCTGTTTCGGCCGTCTCTTCCGTCTTGCGGAACTTCGAACGCTGATTCGTCCGTTTGTCGCGTTTCGCCTGCATCTTGTCGGCTTTCTTGCGGTCTTCGTCAATACGGACCGTAATATAACGCATGATCATATCGTTGACGCGCATACGTCTTTCAAGTTCAAGAATTTCCTGGCCGGTGCCTTCGATCTCGAACAAAACGTAGTAGCCTTCTTTTCGTTTATTTATCTCGTACGCAAGATTGCGGCGGCCGATGTCGTCCATGCGGACTATCGTCGCTCCTTCTTTCTCGATCAATTGACCGATCGTTTCATTTATACTGGTGATCTTATCCGCGTCCGCCGTCGGATCGATGATATACATCACCTCATATGTTCTATTTGCCAATTTAATTTCCTCCTTATGGCTTTCAAGCCTCGGCATCAATGTGTCGAAGCAAGAAGGGTTTCTGTAATGGTGAACTGTGAGTGGTGAATGATCAATTTAAATCTTTAATTCACCATTCACAGTTCAACTTTAACCGTTGTATTCCGCCATTGCTTTCTCCACGCCGTCCCTGAGGATGGCACGGACCGCTCCGGCACTATATTCCAAAACTTTTTCAACTTCATCGGCCTCGCTCTTCGAGAATTTCGAAAGAACAAAATCCGACATGTTATTGACCGAATGTTCCGGTGCGATTCCGATCCTTAAACGGATAAAATCTCCCGTTCCTAAACAATCGATGATCGATCTCAAACCGTTCTGGCCGCCATGCGAAC
Organism: Pyrinomonadaceae bacterium; assembly: GCA_043740295.1. GTDB lineage: Bacteria > Acidobacteriota > Blastocatellia > Pyrinomonadales > Pyrinomonadaceae > OLB17. Next base: position 102,057 of record JAYUCO010000066.1, read on the forward strand.
CCTTTGTCCGCAAGCGTATCCTGCCCAGCGGCAGTGCCATATCATCCGAGATGACGATCAATTTTTCAATGCTTCTACCCGCCTTTTTGACGAGGCAGCTGATCGATTCGCCGCTTAAATTCATGAACGTCTGCGGCTTTGCCAGCTCAAATACCACTTTTTCGATCTCGCCCCGGCCGATCAAGGCACGGCATTCATCACGTTTGACCTGCGTTTGAGCTTCGCCTGCCAGCCTGTCGATCAGCATAAAACCGAGGTTGTGTCGCGTCTTTTCATACGCCGGACCGGGATTTCCCAAGCCTGCGATCAGCCAATTGTCAGAGAGCGAGTCCATGATCTTAAGTTCTGAATTCAAGCCTCAGCTTGCATCTGCGTTAAGTAGAAACAGGCTGAAGCGTGAACTTAGAACAAAACTATTCAGCGTCTCCGCCTTCTTCAGGAGCCGCTTCTTCGCCTTCAACCACAGGTTCTGCACCAGCTTCGAGCTGCGGTTCAAGATCAGCTTCCTTAACGGTAACGATCGTGGCAACGACAGTTTCCGGGTCGTCATGGATTTCCACACCAGCCGGGATTTTCAGGTCCGAAACATGGATAGCATGTCCGGCGTCCAGGCCCGAAACATCGACATCGAAGGAATCCGGCGTGTTTGCCGGTTCGCAAAGCACCTTGATCTCACGCAAGGATTGCGAAAGCACGGCACCTTCTTCCTTTAAGCCTATGGCATCGCCGATAAGGTGAATGGGAACGGTCATTTCGATCTTCTCGCCTTTTGCAAAGCGGCGGAGATCGGCGTGCACCAAACGTCCGAGCACCGGATGTATCTGACGGTCCTGGAAAATGACATCGTTAAGGCCTTCGCCATCGATATCAAGCGTGAAAACCGTGTTGACACCTGTATCGGTACGCAGGATCGCGGCCAGGTCCTTCAATTGTGCGACCGCGGCCAGGCTTTCGCTTCCGCCGCCGTAAACAACGACCGGAACTTTGCCCGCGACACGCAGCCGACGATTGATGTTCTTGCCGGTCTCTGTTCTTTTTTCAGCTTTTACTACTACTTTTTCTGCCATAATCTTTCTTCCTGAGTTTCAGGTTCCAGGTTTCAAATTAATCAGTTCAGCTTGAAACCTGAAACTAGTTTTCAAATAAATAGCGACGAAACACTCGTCTCATCGTGAATTGACTTGATCGCCGACGCTAAAAGCCGTGCGACGCTCAAAACCTCGATCTTTCCGCCATCGGCCAGCGGTTTGCCGTTTTCGACGAGTGGTATCGTGTTCGTCACGATCACCTTTTTCAAATGCGAATTGCTGATATTCTCTATCGCCTTGCCTGAAAGCACGGCGTGAGTGAAAACCGCGAATATCTCGTTTGCCCCAGCTTTATGCAGGGCTTCGGCGACCTTACAAATCGTGCCGCCGGTGTCGCACATATCATCAACTATCAAACAGTTCTTGCCGCTAACATCGCCGACGATGTTCATCACATCGGCTTCGTTTGCCCGTTCGCGACGCTTATCGCATAAGGCGAGTCCGGCGTTCAGGCGTTTCGCGTAAGCTCTCGCACGCTCCGCTCCGCCCGTGTCGGGGGCGACGACGATCAAATTTTCGATCGGATTATTTTTGAAATAATCCACGACTATAGGCGCCGCATATAAATGGTCGACCGGAATATCAAAGAAACCCTGTATCTGCGATGCGTGCAGATCGATGGTCAATATCCGTTGTGCTCCGGCCGTAGTTATCAAATTTGCGACCAATTTCGCAGTTATCGGAACTCGTGGACGGTCTTTTTTATCCGAGCGGGCATATCCAAAATACGGGATAACGGCCGTCACTCTTTCCGCTGATGCCCTTACGCAGGTGTCGATCATGATGAGCAATTCCATCAAATTCTGATCAACCGGCGGACACGTCGGCTGGACAATGAAAACATCCGAACCGCGAACATTTTCCTCGATCTGAAAATTAAACTCACCGTCCGAAAAACGGTCCGTGCTGACTTTGCCGAGGTCGCAGGTCAAATGGCCGCATATCTCCTCCGCCAGTCCGCGGTGAGCATTGCCAGAAAATATTTTTACGCCGCCGGTTACGCTCATTGTCTAGAGTTACGCCTTTAGGCGTAAAAACCATTGCAAAGGGCCTCGGTCAATCTATGAAATACTCGCTAAATTGTAATCACGCGTAAACGCGTTACTCTTACAAAAAAAGCGGACTACCTCATTAGACAGCCCGCTCCGATACTCAAAAATTGGCTGGGGCGGGAGGACTCGAACCTACGAATGCCGGATCCAAAGACCGGTGCCTTACCACTTGGCTACGCCCCAACGTAAATTTCAGAAACTGATCGGAAGCGGACTAATACGCTATTCCTAACGCTTCACGGTATTGGTCCCGAGAAATAGCCGCTACGGCAAACTTTCGCCAGTTGAGCTTGTTCTCAAGGGCTTTTATGGTCGTTTGTCGTGTCTCTTCTTTGTCAAAAATTGCAAAAACGCTTGCTCCGCTGCCGCTCATCAATGCTTGTTTTGCTCCGTGATCGAGCAGTTCCTGCTTAATGGCACTTATCTCGGGATGTGCAGCGAATACAGTAGTTTCAAAGTCGTTCTTTAATGCCGCCTGATGTAAATCGACAGATCTGCCGTCAAAACGACAATTGTTGAGAATACTTTTTGCAGCGTCCGATGTCAAGTTTGCGGCATTTAAACCGGCAAAAGCTTCGCGGGTCGAAACGGCGATGTCCGGCGTCACGATCAGTATATGGTTTCCAACAAAATCCGTGACGGGCGAAATATCGGTTCCGCGCCCCGTTCCAAGGGCCGTTCCACCATAAAGAAAAAAAGGCACATCCGACCCGAGCAGTCCCGCAATTTCCATCAATTCGTGAAAGCTAACGTTAATTTTCCAAAGCTTTACAAGGCCGAATAAGGCCGCTGCCGCATTTGATGAGCCGCCGCCGAGTCCGCCGGGCGATGGAATGCGTTTTTTAAGATGGACCGAAGCACCAGTGCCGACATTCCTTCTTTCTTTAAGTATCTCAGCGGCTTTGACGATCAGGTTGCGTTTATCGACCGGTATTTGCGGATCATCGCACGTTAGCCGCACTTCCGTACATTCCTTAAAAGTAAGCGTGTCATGCAGCGAAACTGTTTGAAAAACTGTGCAAAGCTCATGGTAACCGTCTTCGCGTTTCCCAAGCACTTCCAGATGCAGGTTTATTTTGGCGAAAGAAGGCAGCGAGAATGACATCGCTTAAGGATAGGCAAAGCAGCGGGTTCAGGCAAGAAAGATGGCAGGAAATTTATCGTTGTGCCCGGTTAAATTTCAATAAAGATATTCCGAATGAACAGCTTTTGTAATGTGCGTTCCGGCGGTGAAATTGTTTTAGCGGACCATAAATACCTGTGTGAAATAATAACTGCCGTCCGCAGCGACCGCGACACCCACAGCAGACTGGTTCCATCGCTCGTTCAAAACATTTTGGCGGTGAGCGGCTGAGTGCATCCAATCATTAACTGCGGTTTCGACCGGATCTTTATATCCGCGTAGAAAAGCAATGTTTTCGCCGATTGCCTTCCAATTTCCGAGGCCGATGCTTTCCGCCCGGTCGTCAACAAATTTGCCGTCAAGGTCTTTGTGACTGAAGAATTTGTATCCGGCCATGTTCCGGGAATGCATACGAGCGAGCCGCGCCACATCGTCATTCCAAGTCAACGGTAGCAAACCGATTTCCGCCCTTTTTTCATTTAAAAGCTGAAACGCCTGCTGCTCGAGGCCCTGGATCGCCGCCGTTGGCGCGGATTCATTCGATTCGGATGCAAAAAGCGGGGTGCGCGCCATCGTGGAGACGGGCGAAGTCAATCGCAACGCCAAATAGCCCGGATCAATATCGACCTGTGCCAAAGCGGTCGCGGAAAGAACGGCGAATAGTATGAATAGAGGAATAGTGCGAAATTTCATTGTGGCCTCACTTCGGCAGCCGGACTTTTCTCTGGGTGAGATTCCTGGCTTTGCGCATGCTATATAGCAATTGCCTTTTCGGTTAAGGTCGGCAAACTTTGCAAGGTTGCCTGTTTAAACAGATTTATAATAACATCGTCTTTCCAAAAAATGATATGTATTGCTATAAACTTAGCAGGTGCTTTTGAAGGTCTGAATAATTTCTTTTGTTTGTTTTGTTCGTTCGGTTCGGTAAAAATAAAATATCCGCTTTAACATACCTTTTATGAATAAATTAGCGCTTGCAATTCACGGCGGTGCCGGAACGATCCTCCGTTCGTCAATGACACCCGAACTTGAGGCGGAATATCGCGTCGGGCTGGAAAAAGCCATGAACGTTGGTTGGGAGATATTGTCGAATGGCGGAAGTTCGCTCGATGCGGTCGAATCAACGATCGTTGAGCTTGAAAACTTCCCACTTTTCAATGCCGGAAAAGGCTCGGTTTTCAACCATGATGGAAAAAACGAATTGGATGCCTCGATAATGGACGGCAAAAATCTAAAAGCCGGGGCCGTCGCCTTTGTCCGCAATGTAAAAAACCCGATAAAACTCGCACGCCTCGTAATGGAAAAGACCGGACATGTGCTTCTCGCAGGAGACGGAGCGATTGAATTTGCCGAAGAAATGGGGGTCGAATTAGAAGACGATTTCTACTTCTATACCAAACAGCGTTGGGATCAGCTCGAAGAGGCCATAGCGGCCGGACGTGTCGAACTCGACCACGCGGCTTCGTTTCCGCCAGCGAAGGGCACGGTCGGGGCAGTCGCGTGTGATGTAAACGGCGACCTCGCCGCCGCAACATCCACCGGAGGAATGACCAATAAAAGGTTCGGCCGCGTCGGCGATACGCCGATCATCGGCTCCGGCACCTACGCCGACAACAAAACCTGTGCGGTCTCATGCACCGGCCACGGAGAATTTTTCATGCTCGCCGTGACCGCTTATGACGTGGCCGCGAGAATGAAATACAAAGGCCTGGGTTTGATCGAAGCCGCAAGAGAATGTATCGAATTCCTTACCCAGATCGGCGGCGAAGGCGGACTGATCGCCGTCGATGCTTTAGGAAACGTGACGCTGCCGTTCAATTCGGATGGAATGTATCGAGGTCATATCACCGCCGATGGAAGATCAGCAGTCGAGATCTATCAATAGCCGCAGTGAGGTTTTAATAAATTTGCAACCTGTTCTTTGTCAGAATTTCAGGTTGAATGTATTATCGAAGACTGTAATTCAATAATTTGATCGCAGTCTTTTTTCCATTTATATTATAAAAAGGCTGTTTTGCCATTCGAGTCACCCAACGAATTTAACCAGAACGATAAATGTGAAAGAATGCGATTTATATTCGGTCTGATTTCTTCAATTCTTGGTCTGTTGCTATTTATTGGAGGGATATTCACGCCTATCAATATGGATCCAAGTATGGCAGCTTCTGGTCAAAGAAAAGGAACATTTTTTTTCTTCGGCACAATGTTAGCGTTGGCTGGCGTTTTCATGATAATTACAGAATTGGTTGAAAGAGATGAGAAATAAGTTCAAATTCTATATTGCCATAAAGATTAATCAAATTGTCAGGATTTCTAGCTAAACTACATAAATGGCATCATACCCCGAAGCACGACGAGAGCAGTATTTGGAGCGGCCGCTGCCGAGCAGCGAGGAGAGCGAACGCGCCATTTTGGGTGCGGTCTTGCTTGATAATTCGCTGATCTCGCAGGCCGTCGAACAGCTTAAGCCGGAAGATTTTTACTCGCCGCTGCACAAGCGCATTTTTAATGCGATGATCTCGCTTTTCGAAGCTTCGAAACGCATCGACCCGATCCTGATCGGCGAAGAACTAAAAAAAGACGGTTCGATCGAGGCGATGGGCGGCATTTCGACGATCACGAATCTGACTTACGGCCTGCCGCATTTCTCCGATCTGACCGATTATATAAAGGTCGTTCGTGATAAATCGGTGATGCGGCAGCTTGTCAGGACGTGCAACAATATTACAAGCGAGGCCCTCGAAGAAGAAGAGGACGCCAAGGTCGTGCTCGATCACGCCGAGCAGATGATATTCGCGCTTGCCGAACAGCGGACGCGGGAAGGCTTTTCGCATGTTCAGCCGGTGGCGGAAAAAGTGCTTGAAAAAGTGCAGGAATACGCTAAGCGGGAATCGCATGCCCTAACGGGACTTGCGACTGGTTTTCGCGATCTTGATGAGATGACCTCCGGTTTGCAGCGGAGCGATCTGATAATTGTCGCCGCCCGGCCTTCGATGGGAAAAACCGCACTTTGTCTAACGCTCGCACAGAACGCGGCGATTGCCGAAAACGCCGTCGTTGGCGTATTTTCGCTTGAAATGTCAAAAGAACAACTTGTTATGCGTATGATGAGTTCGGAGGCGAAGGTCGATGCGGCACGGTTTCGCAAAGGAATGCTTTCGCGTGAGGAATGGGAACGGCTGGCGAGGGCGATCGGCACATTGTCTGACGCGAAAATATTTATTGATGATACGCCCGGGATCACGGTGCTGGAAATGCGGGCCAAATGCCGGCGTTTGGCCGCAGAACAGAAACAGCTTGACCTGATCGTGGTCGATTACCTGCAATTGATGAGCGGCGGATTGCGTAATGAGAACCGGCAGCAGGAAGTTTCGAAAATATCTCGTGAATTAAAAGGCCTGGCAAAGGAATTGAACGTTCCGGTCGTCGCTCTTTCGCAGCTTTCAAGAGCACCGGAAGCTCGTAATCCGCCACGGCCAATGATGTCCGACCTGCGCGAATCGGGATCGATCGAACAGGACGCAGATGTTGTGGCATTTATCTACCGCGAGGATTATTACAAACCCGACGAAGAAAACGCCGGACTCGCCGAATTGATCGTTTCCAAACAGAGAAACGGCCCGACCGGAACCGTAAAGCTGGCGTTCCTTAAAGAATTCACAAGATTCGAGAATTTTTATGGAGGATAGGCCGCCGTTTGAGTTCACACATCAGCGTGCTTCTATTATATTATGAGCGAAGATCTAAGTTACCCAATTGGCAAATTTGATGCTGGCTCGGCAGCGTCCAGGGCAGATAATATTCGTGCGATCAGTGATCTGCCGTCGAATTTGGCGTCAGCGGTCAGCGGCCTCAGCGAAGAGCAGCTTGACACGCCGTATCGACCAGAAGGCTGGACGGTCCGGCAGACCGTGCATCATGTAGCCGACAGCCATTTGAACTCGATAATTCGGTTCAAACTTGCCTTGACCGAAGAAATGCCGACGATCCGTCCGTATTACGAGGACCGTTGGGCTGAACTGGCCGACAGCAAAGTGCCGGTCGATGTGTCGCTGAGCATTATAGACGGATTGCATTCGCGCTGGACAATACTGCTTGGATCGATGTCGGATGCTGACTTTCAAAGGCGTTTGATCCATCCCGAAAGCGGCGAATGGACCTTGGATAAATTGCTCGCCATGTATGCCTGGCATTCACGCCATCACACCGCGCATATCACGAATTTGCGGGAAAGAAATTCTTGGTAAGTAAACTCAGAAGAAACGTGCCGTTCGCCTCTGCTCTTGAATTAATAAGATTGTGTCTGAGAAAAATACTCCAATCCGTCTCCTGTCGCTTGATGTATTCCGTGGAATAACGATCGCCGGAATGGTTTTGGTCAATAATCCGGGCACTTCGCCGGTTTATTGGCCGCTCGATCATGCGGAATGGAACGGCCTTACACCGACCGATTGGATATTTCCTTTCTTTCTTTTCATCGTTGGTATTGCTATTCCGATGGCTTTCGGTAAATACGCGGGCGGAAACCCGACCGATAGGAAGGGTATTGGACAACGCGATGGAGTTTACTGGAAGATCATCTCACGTTCGCTATCGATCTTCGGCCTCGGCCTTGCAATTTCGGTCATTCCTTTTTTTCAATTTACCTCGACCGACGCACCTGACTGGCTAAAAATGGCCGTCTGGCTTTGCTTCGCGGCGGCCCTGCTGTTCCTGCTTTTAAGAAATTTCAAGATCGCCGGCATTCTGGCGGGCGTTGCGATTCTCGGCATCGTTGTGATGAATCTCGCCGGATACAACGTCGTTCCGTACGATTTCGGCACAATGCGAATCTTCGGCGTGCTGCAGCGGATAGCGGTCTGTTACCTTGTTGCTGCGCTTATTTTTTTGTACACGAATTGGAAGCAGCAGTTAGGGATCGCGATCGCGTTGCTGCTCGGTTATTGGCTTGTAATGACGACAATTCCGATTCCCGGATGCGAGATAACGACCATCGACGACAAAGCCTGTAATCTCGCGGCGTACATCGACCGCATTATCCTCGGCGAAAACCACATCTGGCGCTTCGGAAAGGTTTACGACCCGGAAGGAATTCTGTCCACAATTCCCGCCATCGCCACGACCATCTCCGGCGTCCTCGCCGGCCGATGGCTGCTGTCAGAACCGGGAGCGGTAGCGACTGGGTTCCTGAATGACGAAAATAAGGACAATAATGTGGAAAAGGATTTCGATAAATCCCTAAACAAAGTCTCGGCCATTTTCTTCTTCGGTGTCCTGCTCCTCGCCGTCGGCCTCATCTGGAACAGCTTTTTCCCGATGAACAAATCTCTGTGGACAAGTTCCTACGTCGTCGTCACGTCCGGCCTCGCATTGCTCACATTCGGATTTTGTTACTGGCTCATCGATATCAAAGGCTACAAGGCATGGGCCAAACCTTTTATGGTCTTCGGTGCCAACGCCCTTGCTCTCTTCGTATTTTCCGGCATCTTCGCCCGCATGATCTCCGCCTACAAGATCGCCGCCGGCCCCGAAGGCCAACTCTGGTCGATTCAAAAAGCCGTCGTCCAAAACGTCTTCCTCGCCCTATTCCAACCCATCAACGCCTCACTCGCCTACGCGATCTGCTTTATTTTGTTCTGGCTCTTCCTCATGTGGCTGCTGTATCGGAAGCAGATTTACATCAAGGTTTGATGTTCCGAGTTCACTCTTCAGCGTGTTCTTCATGCAGATTGTTTTATTCACCTAATAGCTTTCGAACCTTTTTCAGATTCATATACAGCTTTGACGGTTCATCATCCATTGCTGTGAACCCTCGTTTTTCGTAGATCGCTTTCGCCTTACCGTTCACTGCTTGTATTTCTACAAGGAATATTCCGATCTCCTCGGCAACTCTTGCTGCCCGTTTTAGGGCGTCAAATAAAAGAGCGGTTCCCAAGCCCTGATTCTGTGCGGTTTTATCTGTTGCAAGCTTGCCGATCAAAACTGCGGGAAGCGGATAACGCGGCAGATGTGAACTCGGCGGGTTTTCGAACGTTACTGAGCTGCTGGAAATTGTGTAATAACCGTAAATTCGTTTTTCGTCCGGTGGTTTGACGGCAACGAAGGTGCGGCCCAAACCACCCTTAGTGTTTTGAAGGGCATATTTCCGAAGAAATTCATTCTTTTTTTCGTCGCCGCAATCAAATAGATCTGTATCATGATCGCCGGTGAGCAGTTCGATTCTATACACTTTTTTATTCGGTGATCAGTTTCTTGTGAATCTTTGCGGCTTCTCGCAACTCTTTGTTTGGTTCCACATCGGCGTCAAGCATTGCCAAAAGCTTGTTCCTGTCTCTGTCAGAAAGCACCGTCGTAAACTCGCGTTCCAAAATCTCATTCGCAGAACTCAAAAGGGAACGCGTAGCAAAATCAGTCAGGCTCTCACCGGATATCGTTACCGCTTTGTCTATAACCTTCTTCGCCTCGGACGAGATTCGAAAATGTATGTTCCCGCCTTTTAATTTTGTTAATGTCGATGTAGCCATAATATTACCTCTTAGCTAATAACACTTTAATATTATGTGTTGCATATTGCAACACATGCCAAAGCACGCCTTTCAACGGTTCAGTTCAAAGGTCACGTATATTTTTTCTTCCACCTTTATTTTCCCGAGCGCAAATGTGACCTCGCGTCCGAACGCCGTTGGCTTCGAGTAATCGTCATAGCCATCTCCATTTCCATTTCCATTGCTGTCGCCTGATCCAAAGCCTTGCCCATAGCCAAAAGTTGGGAGATCGGCGTCTTCTTCTGTGATCACATATGCTTTTCCGACAGTCTGTCCAAGTTGCTTTGCGTAAACGAGAGCCTTGTTCTGAGCATTCTTTATTGCCGTAGCTCTGACTTGTTCCTGATATTTCTGCATCTGGCTATTCTCGATGCTTATTGCAACTACCCGATTTACTCCCGCTTCAATAACTTTTGACAGAAAGCTGTCGATCTTATTCAAATCCTTTAATGTAATAAGAATCCGCTTAGTCACCTCATATCCGACAAGTACATGCTCGCCTCGCGAATCTTTGGCTCCAGTATATTTCGGTGAGATGGTCAGGCTGTCCGTTTGAATTTCGTCGGAGCTAATTTCAAAAGCTTTGGCAGCCGCAAGCGTTCGTGCGGCGCTTTTATCGTTCGCAAGTTTTGCAGCGGTTACCTCTTTTTCAACCGTGATGACTTCAAAGGTAAATACGACCTGATCCGGCGAAACAGTGATATGAGCCTCTCCGATAACCGAAACAGAAGGCCGTACAGATTCCGACAATTGAGCCAATGTTCCGATCGCAGAAAATAAAAGTATCGAAAGGGTAAAGGCAAATTTTCTCATGCGTTATATTCTCCTTGCTGATCTTAGTGATCGAAATGCATTAAAAAGCGTTACTGAATATTAAAATTCTTTATCTCTGCTGCCAACGAGCGCTGAAGGCTCTCTCTTTCGTCCATGAATGTTTTTCTTTCCTTAGTTATCTCTTCGAGGCGTGATTCCTGGTCATTGGCTTTTCCAATGTATCGGGTAATCAGAGCTTTCGCTTCCGGGGTTTTCGACAGTGCTTCAATATTTTCCCGCAACCGTCTTTGATCGTTAGCGATTTGCTGTTCTTCAGTTCTCAAAGCATTGATCTTATTGTCGATCTGAACCATTTTCGCTCTGAGATCAATTAATTTTTCCAATCGGATCCGGGTCGCACTGTCAATATAATTACGTGATACAAAAAGATTGAGATCGGCTGTCGTCAGCGATGTAAGCTGATAACTGTCCATCAAAGGCTGCCGTTCGGTAATTTTGAATTCAGTTTCCGCATTTGGCTTGAGTTCGATGCGGAAGCGGTAATAGTTTTGTGTGGAATAATCTGGTTTTGGCGTATCTTCGCTCAAGACCCAGCCGCTGCGAATGGGAAATTCAATATAAACGATCTTTGGACGATCATTTTGATTAGATATCTGATATGTTTTCCGTTCAGTTTGAAAATAATGGACTTGGAAAACCCCATCAACAACTTTTATAAGTTTTGCCGGTTCACTGTCATCATCTTCACGCACCTTAATAAGTGTTCCGAGGTCAAGAGCAAATGAGATCAGCCGCTCGTCCTTTGGCTTAAGCCTTTCCATTAAAGCCTCGCCCGCATATGCGTTCCCATCGATTACGGTAAGACTGCCGCTTTCAAGTGTTAGGTTGGTCTGATTTTTTAATAAGACGCCGCTGAAAGGCCTATCACGACGTACGGATTCGTTATAAACTGCAACCCTTTCACCGTCCATTTTCGTCTGCACTATCGGGATCAAGGCCGAGTGGTCGCGCATTACAGTTATTGGGCGCTCGATACGATATTCGAACAGGTCGCCGATTTCTTCCCCCGTTGCGGCTGTTGCAACACCCGAATTTCCGGCTATCAAAGCTTTACTCGCTGAGACTTCAGCTCCCTCATTTAAAAAGCTGTTTGAGGAATTTACGCCCCCTGGCTGTAAACTAAGCAACTTTGAAAAACTTACACCATTAGATGTAGATGGCAAAGTTTCCAGGTCGCCTGCTGAAACATCAACTGTTGAGGACACACTGCCGATTTGGAGCTCGATTCGCAGATTGGAACCAACACTTGCATTACGGATATTCATATTCTGAAACCCGTTTGCGTAAGCCGAGATATTGTAAGTCCCGTTAACAAGGCCTGATTGTGTAAAATTACCGGAATCATTAGTCTTCAACGAGTATTTTTTGCCGGTAGAATTATTTGACAGAGTAATTGATGCATTTGGTATCACTGCACCATTTGAATCGACAACTGATCCGGAAATAGATGAAACTATTGCTCCGCCTTGCTCATAAATCTGCGGCTGAAGCTGCAAATCTTGAGGCATCGGGATGACAGGACGGTAACGATAAAATGGTTTTTGTAAGTTTTGAATAAACGATATAGGCGAACCAGACACAAGTGACAACCGGACATTTATCCAGTCATCATCACTGACGTTATCGACGATCGCCCAACCCTGAAAAAAAGGCTTCCCGTCTTCATCGAGAACAACCCGATAAGTTGTTTTCCATATTGGGGCAGCTATCACATAGCTGACGATCAATTCCCTTTGGCCTGAGCCTTCACTTGTCACCGTAATGGTTTTTGCATCGCGACGACGGGTCGAAGCCGTGGCACTTGCAAATTCGCTAAGATCTTTCCTTGTATCTTCATCAAGAATTTTCAGGCTGCGTATATCATTTAGATCAAAATTGGAAATTTCGCCATTTGCCGATACGATTACCAGAACATTCGTCCATCTAGTTTCTTTTTCCTCACCTTTGATCTGTTTTCTTTCGACCGTCAATATAGAACCTATGGACGAGCCCTTAGTCGAAACGACCGAAACATTGGTTCCTTGAAGTTGCCCCAAAACACCTGCAATTCCGTTACCATCAGATGTTAAAGCATCAACCGAGAATGGGATCTCGGCCATTCGAGCTGATGGAGGTGCGGAAGAATTATATGAAACGGCGCCGATCTTGCCTTGTCCGAGGTCGAGGACGAGCATTGATTTCAGCACGTCGTCCACCTGCGACTGTTTGAAGGAAAGATTTACTTCAGAATTGCCGGAAATGAACCCGCGGCGTTCGATATACGCGACGCCGTTCGAATAGAGAATGACCCGGCGGATAGGCAGTGTAATTGCTGCGACAGGAGTATTTTGAAGAGATGCAGGCTTAAGCCGTGTGTTTTGTTTAGTTTGCGTGTAAGCGGCGGTTGAACACACCAATACCGCTAGGAGAAGAAGTCCTTTTTTCATTTTTGTAGTTTCCTGAACTTAAAAGATTTGTGCCAAAACTATCGTAAAAGATGAGTGGTGTGATGGATTTGGTTGCTTTGCGAACTGCCAAGTATATCGAACAGAATTTAGCGAGATCAATCAACCAGAAGGAAGCAATGTTTAGGGAGTATTTGGTTTGTTTATAAATTTAAGCTTTTCGTCAACTAACCTTTTTTTCATTGGGTCCAACTCAACAGCTCTTTGAAAATCTCTGACGGCTTTTTTCTCCTCGCCCAAATATAGGTAGGTGTCTCCTCTGGTAAAGAAGATTGATGCGAGTAGTCGTACATTTTTATCACCCTGCAAACGACCCCTTTGAGCGATCTGTTCGGTTAGTTCGGTTATCAACCACAAATGGTACGAATAATCGTCCTTCATGGCTTTTTCTGGCTCATTTGTACGTTTGAAATGCAACGACCGGGTAAGAAATGAAAGAGAGATCGGTTTGATAGTGACTAATTTGTCCAGAGCTTCTTTTTTCTCTGCTAGTAAGTTGTGTTCATCAGAGCAACTTATCCAATTTTGGGCGATTCCCATTAAAATACTAGTGTAAGAGCGTTCTAATGAATCGGTAGTCATTCCAATCGGGTCACTCTTTCTCCGTTCTTTAACTTGTATTTGAACTGTAGACTGCACTGAATCAAAAGCA
>JAYUCO010000067.1:0-20219 GCA_043740295.1 Pyrinomonadaceae bacterium
GGTCGCCGAACAGGTCGGCAGATTCGAAGAAGCCGGAGTAGATCTCCTGTTGCTCCAATGCAGCCCGCAGCTCGAGGAAATGGAACGCTTTTCCGAAGCCGTCATTAAGCATAAATGAAATTCAAAGAGTATCAGGATATCATTGAAAATTTCGCAGTTTACCCGCGTGATAATGAACTGACGGCGATCAGCTACCTCGCCCTTGGCCTAAATGGCGAAGCAGGCGAGGTCGCCGATCAGGTCAAAAAAGCGATCCGCAACGACGGCCTTATCAATGAAGAGCGACGCGAAAAGATCATCGAAGAATTAGGCGACGTGCTGTGGTATTTGACCAGGATCGCCATCGAATTCGACGTCTCAATGGCCGACATCGCCGCGAGCAATGTAGAAAAACTGCAAAACCGGAAACGGCTCAATCAGCTTAAACATGAATAATTGTCCACAACAGCATATTGAGATTCTAGGCGGATTGACGAAGTCCTAGATGGTTTATTCGTCGTGTTCTTGTCTCTGCATATGATAAAATTACGATGAGGTGAAATTTTAATGTATGAAGTTAGCGTCGACAAAATGCCATCCGTCTTATTGCCTGATTTGATAAATTCGGTTGTAAATGGCGAAGAAGTTATTTTTACGCAAGACAATTTAGCCATTGCGAAACTCGTTGGCATTCCGAAAGAAAAGCCAACTCCTAAATTTGGCAGCGCAAAAGGCTTATTCGTTATGGCTGCAGATTTTAATGAACCGCTTACAGATTTAGATGAATATCGAAAATGAAACTTCTTCTCGATACCCATACACTCTTGTGGTTTATTGCGGGCAGTAATAGTTTGAGCTCATCTGCCCGTGAATCGATTGAAAATAATTCCAACGAAAAATTTGTCAGTGTCGTAAGTATATGGGAAACAGCGATCAAAGTTAGTATTGGTAAAATCTCTTTAACTACTCCTTTTGAAGTTCTTTTTCCTCATCAATTAGAAGTTAACGGCTTTGAATTATTGCCGGTCAAAGTTGAACATGCCTCTGTAGTTTCAAATCTGCCGTTTCATCATCGCGACCCTTTTGACCGAATGTTAATTGCCCAGAGTATTGTCGAAGAACTAACGATCGTTACGTTGGATTTGGAGTTTGCAGATTATTCCGCAAAAGTTTTGTGGTAATTAGTTCAACTATGGCATCATCTGATCAAATTGTATAAATTCCCTCCTAATCCAACGTTCCTCTAAAAACATATCAACATTCACATACGGCGGCATTACCTAAAACCATGAACTCAGAATTATCACTTCTAAATCCTGAGTGGCAAGGTTACGGGGAGCACACGGACGTTCATGCCGGTGCATTCAAAGTCGCGGAAACGCTTTTCGATATTGCGGATTTTGTTCAAATTCCGGTTGATCTCGAGGAAAGTTTGATTCGCTCCGATGGCGTGCTTGGTCTTCATTCCATTGCGCCGAGATTTAACAAAACTCTCAACGATCTATATGCGGCCGCTCCGGCAAAGATCTTTATGGTCGGCGGTACATGCGGCGTCGAGGTCGCTCCGGTCGGTTATTTGAATGACAAATATCTAGGCGATCTGGCCGTCGTCTGGTTCGACGCGCATGGTGATCTGAACACACCGTCTTCGTCGCCAAGCGGACATTTTCACGGCATGGCGCTCAGGACATTGCTCGGTGATGGGCCTTTAGAGATAACCGGCGAATTGAAAAGATTTCTAAAACCTGCACAGGTTTTTCTGGCCGGTACGCGAGACCTCGACCCGCCTGAAAAAGATTTTTGTGCTGAAATGTCGATTTCCATCACGCCGCCGGAGGATTTCACTGAGCCGCAGATTTTAGTAGAACGCATCCGCGAACGCGGCTTCAAACATTTATACCTTCATCTCGACCTCGATGTTCTCAATCCCGACAGTTTTCCCAATTCGCTCATGCAAACACCGGCCGGCCCTAACCTTGGCGAAGTCCAAGCGATGATGAAAGCATTATCTGATAATTTTGAGGTCGTCGGCTTTAGCATCGTTGAGTATTGCGAATACGGCGGCAATATCAATGACCTGAAAAATCTGGTTCAAAACAGCGGTATAAAGATAGCCTCGACCCGCGTACTATTTAATTCCTAAAACCCAAATTTCAATCCAAACTGAATAACGCGCGGATCGCCGGCGGTCGTGATCGTTCCAAACGCCGCGGAGCCGAACGATGTGTTCGGGCTACCTAAAGGCGGCGTGTTCGTCAGGTTAAAAAACTCCGTGCGAAATTCGATATTGGTTTTTTCGGTCAAGTTTGTGCGTTTAATTATCGAGAGATCGATATTTCGATAATGCGGGGCCCGAACCGGATTGCGTGAACTGCTTCCGAGGGTGAACTGCGGTGCGGTCGTAAATGCCGCAACATCAAAAAATCTCGCGGTCGTTTGTTGGCCGCCGGGCAGATTCGGGTTGCGTAAAAGATTTGGCCGCTGTGTGCCGAATCCGGCAAAGGCGTTGAAATTTGTTGCCTGCGTGACGGCAATCGGAAGGCCGCTCTGTACATTGAAGATGCCGTTTATGCTCCAGCCGCTTAGCAATTTGCCTATAAAGCCTCGCTTATCTTTATAAGTTGGAAGCTCATAAACGACGCTTGCGACAAAAACATTAGGCAGGTCGCCGGTCGAAACGTCGCGTTCGAGAGCACGGTTAAAACTGTCGGCGACCGGAAAATTAGCGACCGGCCCGGTTTGTATCGTCGCATCAAAAACCGAACTTGCCTCGTCGATCAATTTCGAGCGTGTGTACGCGATCAGATACGACAAACCTTTTGTAAAACGCTGCTCGATCTTCGCCTGCAAGGCGTTGTAATTTGTGTTACCGACATTGTTTCGGTAGAGCGAAACGGTGGTGTAACACGGAAACGGCCGCAAGGTCTGGGCGAGCGAAACCGTGGTCCCGCCGATGCTCGATGATGCCGGGACGCGGCCAAAACACGGATTTGCGACCTGCGTCAAAAGCTGTGTTCCAAACGACAGCTGCGAAGCCGTAAGCTGATTTATGTTGGTATCGGGAATACCGACATGCGTGATCTTCGACCCGGCATACTCGATCTCGAACACCAGATCATTGGTTATCGCCCGCTGAACGCCGATATTCCACTGCTGCACATAACCGCTGCCCAAACTCCGATCAACCGAAAAAACGCCCTGTCCAAGACCCTCATCGCCGGTAAACGGAATTTGCTGAATATTCGGGCCCATCGATAATTGAAAAGCCGGAGCAATATTGTCGATTGTTCGTTGCGTGACCGTCTGTACAAACGGGAAAAATGGTGTCGTAAACGGCGTTGTGATGCCGGCCTGTTCTATCCAAACAACGCCGTAACCCGCACGAATGACGGTTTTATCGGTTAGTCTATATGCGGCGCCGATGCGTGGGCCGAAATTTAGTTTGTGTAGTTCCCGGGCGGATCTTGGATTGCCATTCTGGCCCAAATAATCCAGCTGCTGCGTCTGCAAATTAAAAACGGCGGCCTGATCGTCCTTTTCCGTCGAAGGAAAATTCAGCGTGTAGCGTAGGCCGATATTTAACGTTAGACGGTGGCTCAACCGAACATCGTCCTGTCCAAAAAGCTCGAGAAATTTGGCACGCGGACGAATTATATTCGGCTGCAGATCGACCGAAAAATTCTGCACCTGACCGAGCAGAAAACTTGCCAGAGCATTGCCGGTCAAGCTCGCCAAACCGCTCGGAGCTCCCGCTGCACCTTGCGAATTGCTGAGAAGATTGCTGAAGACATAATTTCCGGTCGGCGACGGCGGCTGAATGACATCGAGCCTTTCGATCCGAAGATCACCGCCAAATTTGAACGAATTACGACCTTTTACAAACGAAACAGCATCAAAAATTTCCGTCACGTTGGTCGAAAAATCAGTCGCTGTATTCGGTGCCGAGCCAAGCTGCTGAAATCCGGCAATTGAGTATGTTGGCAGCGTGTCACGAAACTGAGCTCCAGTCGGAAGCCCACGCAAAACCGCCGAATCCGCACCGACGGTTGCGGTCGATTTACGCCCGACCTTGCGAGCCGTGTAGCCAAACCGCAGCTCGTTTATCTTGTCAGTAGCAAAGGTTTGCGTGTAATTCAGCACTAGAGAATCGGCCTTTGTGTCTGTTGTGCCTATCGCTCCGTTGGCGATTGTTCCGCTTCCGTCGGGCAGCGGAGCGACCGGATCGGAAAGATCTTTGGCGTACGAATATCTTCCGAAGATTCGAGCTCTGTCGCTCAGGTTGTGGTCAATACGAATATCAAATTGATCCTGGTTTTGCGTCTCATTGGCGATCCGTGTGAAATTATTTGCCGCACCCACAGCGGTCGGCAGCGGAAATCGTGCCAACAAAATCCGTGATGTTGCATCGAAATCCGCCAACGGGATTACGTTGCCGACATAAGCATGCTTATCGGACGGCCGGAAGATCTGATTCTGTCTGACCTGTATCGAATTGCCGCTTGTGTCCGTCACCAGGATCGGAGTGTTTCCGGTTGATATGGTCGTTACGGCATCCATACTTGTCCGATAAAGTAACGCACCTAAATTCGACGAAAAATCACCATTTCGATTGGCCGCAGACGGAACTGTTGATGTGCGGACGCGCCCGACTAGCTGCCGCGTTCCCTGATAATCGGCGAAGAAAAAGGTTTTGTCTTTAATGATCGGGCCGCCGATGACGCCGCCGAATTGGTTGCGGCGATAGACCGGTTTGTTCGGATTTGCCGACGCCCGCGGTGCAAAAAGATTGCGGGCATTTAGCTGTTCGTTGCGAAAAAATTCAAAGACCGAGCCGTGAAAACCATTTGTACCCGACTTTGTTGTCAGATTTATCACGCCGCCGTTAAAACGTCCGAATTCGGCGGACGGGTTATTGATCTCGACCTTGAATTCCTGGACCGCGTCGATGACCGGACTAAACGCGACCTGTCCCGGCTCTGGCTGCAGCACGGAAATGCCGTCAAATAAATATTCGTTAGTGCGCGGCCGGCCGCCATTTATCCGCGGCAAACTCGCTCCCTCAGTCGTTCGCGGCGGCTGGGCGACACCGGCGGCAAGACCGATAAGCGAGAAAAAACTCCGGCCGTTCAGCGGCAGATCGACGATTTTTTTGTTGTCGATCACCTGACCGAGACTGCTGGTGTCGGACCGAAGTAGCGGAGCATCTGCGGCTATATCGACACCAACCGGATCAAAATAGCCGATCTCGAGTGTTGCGTCGAGTCTAATGCGTTCGCCGGTCGTCAACGTGACGTTGCGGCTAAAGGGTACGAAATTTGTATAAGAAAACCTGACTCTATAAATACCTGGTCGTTGATTCGCGAATAAATAAAGCCCGTCACGATTCGTAATCCCTGTCGTGATTTTGCCAGTTGATGTTTCCGTCAATAAGACTGTAGCTCCCGCGATCACCGCTCCGGTCTGATCAGTAAGATATCCCGATAATTCCGATTGTGCCGCCTGCCCCATCGCTGTGCTGAACGAAAAAACGAAAACAACCAAAATGAATACCAGCGTTTTTCCATTTTTTCCACACCTTTGCCTAACCTTCATTTTATGTTCTTATTCCCTAATTATCATCACCTCAGTCGCCTTGATAAGTGCGAATGCGGTGACGCCTTTCTTTAGTCCGAGGCGGCGGGCGGAATCACTTGTGATGATCGAGGTAATGGTCTGACCGCCAATGTCTAAAGCAATCTCCGCAAGCAGGCCGTCGTATTTTGCTTCGGTTACGGTTCCGAACAATTGATTCCGGCCGCTGATCGAACTTATGCCCGCCGGTGTGTCCGTTTTTTTTATTGTTCCCAAAATACGCTTGATCTCTTCCAGCGGTATGCGGTGGTGTCCGCCGGCGGTTTTGACCGAACCGATCTTGCCGTTATATATCCATTGCTTGATCGTCGGATAACTTACGCCGGCCATTTCTGCGGCGGCGTTTATTTTCAATAGCTTCACTAATTAATATCCTCCATATATACAAAAATATTTCATTCAAAGCAAAATCATATTGCCAATATAATATGATTATATACGCTTTGTGGATAAAAATTGACAAAAAAAAGCCCGAACTTAAATTCGGGCTTTATAGGGGGCGTGCTATGGTTTGTTAAAATCTTACTTTTTCTTCGTCGGCTTTGTCCGAGGCGCTTCGTGAAACACGCCATTCATCTTCGGTGTCGTAAAAATTTACGTCAAAGCTCATCAGGCTCTTTACGGGGACGCCGTTAAATTCGTCAGGGGCGTCGTCAAATTTTGCTATCACACCACAGCCTATGACTTCGGCTCCG
Source organism: Pyrinomonadaceae bacterium (assembly GCA_043740295.1). Classification (GTDB taxonomy): domain Bacteria; phylum Acidobacteriota; class Blastocatellia; order Pyrinomonadales; family Pyrinomonadaceae; genus OLB17. The sequence continues at coordinate 6,306 of JAYUCO010000067.1, forward strand.
ATCTCCTTACACAGATCGAAGGTTTCTTGAATTGCCTTGCCGGAGCGTAAAATGTCGTCAACGATTATAGCCGGATGCACTTCGCTTTCCGACATGTATTGGCGAAACTGCCGTTTACCTTCTTCCATTTCGGCCCAATAAATTTGCTCGGCGCTCAATGCTTCGCGGATCCCGAAGGCAACCATGATGCCGCCCGGGCTTGGGCTGATGATAGATACCTTTGGCAAACGTCCGGCGATCACTTTTTCCATACGGAACATTCGGCTCAGGCCGACCGAAAGAATCCGTGCATTATCGTAATAACGAAATGCGAGCGGCATCTGAAAATAATGCGAGGCGTGCTTGCCGTTCGGATATATGAAATGCCCTTTCCGGTAAGCTCCCGTATCCTGCAATATTTTCATAACCGATTCCGAAGTCGGAACTAAATCTACCATTGTTATCTCCTGTTAAAAGGGCTTTCTTTTTTCCGTTAACGAATCCGATCCAAGCCCTTCCTAACGGTCAGGCTTCTGCCAACGAATCCAATTCTTTAGGCTATTGACATAAATTATCTTAAACACCGCACGTTTTTTTTTCAAACTTCGCCGCTCAAAACTTTCCCGATCAGCATTTTTTGTGCGAGGTTCATTTTTTCCGGCAGCGTCTCGAAGTAAAACCAGCCTAATTCGAGTATTTCGCGGCTCAACACTTCGGGTTCGCCGACCGCTTTTGCCGCAAAAATAACCTCGACATGACCGTCAATGACCCGCGTGCGGATCAATCTCAGACATTCCATCTCGATGCCGGTCTCTTCGCGTATCTCACGCCTGATGCCGTCTTCGGGCTGTTCGCCGCGTTCGAGAAATCCGCCCGGCAAACCCCAACCGCAATAGAACCTCAGAGCGTGATTAAGTATCAGCACTTCACCATTTTCGTTGAGGATAACGGCCGCTGCTGAAACCGTAAATTTGTCCTGCGTGATCCGTATTGCTCTACGCAGCAGGCCGTTCGGCAAAATATCCCAGGCCATGCGGACGATTTTTCTGATCATGTAGCCAATAATTATAGCAAACTTCAGATTGACAGGCTCTGCGAGCAGAAAAATGGGGAGACTAAAAATCCCCACACCGCTCCGAATTTAATCTGCCGGGACGACGACATAAAAAAGCCCCGATGATCGTATCGATCGCCGGGGCTTTTGGTTATGGGTCCAACGTTTACCTCAATGAGGCATCGTCAACACGGAACGTAGTTGGCAGCGTAGTGTCCGTGGTGCCACGGAATTGTACGCGGACGGTTTGTCCCCTGTACGCCGACAAATTCAGCGATTTTTGCGAATAAACTCCGGCCGTGCCTTTGTTTAGATTGCTGTATGTCGCCGGAGTTGCGAGCAATGTTCCCGCCGTATTTCTGACCTCGACAAACAACCTGTCGTATTGTGTTGTCGTCGTTGTCTCGCTCGATGTTACATTTAACCAGAATGTCAACGTTCCCGTCGCCGTCGTCGGGATCGCAACCTGCTGATAAGACTGGCCCGAAACGCTGTTATTGACACCGAAATATATGTAGCCGGTTCCGCCGTGCGGATAGCTGCCATTTGCGATGTAGAAATAACCCGTTCCCGAGCCGACCCACGGTGAAGCACTGCCTTCAAATGCGCCGTTGCTCAAAAGCTCGCCGCCGCCGCCAGGTGTTGGTGTCGGCGTAGTGCATGTTCCGACGCCTACCGCGCACCATGCGGTTGCTACGCTGTTGTACGGAGCACTGCCGTTGCCGAAAAGATCGGTTGCGGCGTTGAGCGTTGCCGTTCTGGCACCTGCAAAATTAGTGCTTGACGTCATATAAACGGTCAATGCACGATACCAGATCCTTTCCGCATTGCTTGCTCCGGTACCTACCACGGTCGCACCGCGGCTGGTCGTGCCGCCGGCGGACATCAGATAAAAAGCATAGTTCGAAATACCGGAATTGGTATGGACGCCGCCGTTGTCGGATGTTGTGATCACGCGATTTGGGTAATAATCAGGTTGATTGCCCCGCGTCGGGTTGTCCATATAACGAAGAGCGTCGCCGGCCGTGCCGGGCGTGTAAGCCTGTTCGCCCACCAGCCAGGTATTGGCGTCGATAACGCCGCCACGTGCATTTCGCTCGACCATACAGCCGAAAATGTCGGAAACGCTTTCGTTAAGTGCACCTGATTCGTTTGAATATGTCAGGTTGGCTGTGCGTTCGGTCACGCCGTGCGTCATTTCGTGGCCGGCGATATCAAGTGTGACTAGCGGCGTGAACGTCGTTCCGTCGCCGTCGCCGTAGGTCATATTGCTGCCGTTCCAGAAAGCGTTGTTGTAACCGCTGCCGAAATGGACACGTGAAGGGACAAGGGCGATTCCGCTGTTGGCGGCGGCGGTCGTCGAACCGGGGCCGTTGTTGCCGTCAATGCCGTTGCGCCCGTGGACGCTCTGATAATAATCGTAGGTTGCCGCCGCTCCGATATGAGCGTCGATCCCGGCCCGCTGATTCGCCGCGTCCCAGACATCGTTCGTGTCCGTATAGCGTGATTGCGTGCCGCCTGTCCCGGTCGTCGTGTTGCCGGTGTTGTTCATATTGAAAGTGCCCTGACGGCGGGTCAGGTCTTCCATATAGAATGTCGAGCCGACCGAACTTGTTGTAAAGTTAACGGTGCCGCTGTAAAGCGACGGGCCGGAACCCGTTTGCAGGTTATCGTATTCGAAAACCTTTTCGCCTGTTTGTGCATCGACGAAAATTACAGGCATTGCGGTGGCGTTGGTGCCGTCTTCGCGGTCCATCCGGACGCGATATGCAAGATGGTCACGGTCCTCGCCGCGATATATCCATAGATCGGCCGTCGGTTTTTCGGTGAGGAAATTGGAACCGTCATACATCTGTTTTGCCAATTTGATCGCCTGACCGGCGGTGAAATTGGCTTTGGTGTTCACAGCGACGCCTTCCTTCATGTCGTCGGTAACAAGGGCAAGTTCACCGTCAGATCTGAGATGGACAATAGATTCGCCTTCCCATACGGGAACGCCGCTGACCACTTGTTGAAAATGCGTATGCGCCATTTTCAGGTCGTCTATCTCAACACGTTTGGCAACGAATTCATCCGCGTTGCCGATGGCCCGCTGAGCTGCCCGTCCGCGCATGATGTCGAAACTTTTTTGTTTTGCTCTTTCGTGGTCGTCGGTTGCTCCGTTGCCGAACACAGTTTTGTTTGCGTCAGCCCGTTTAGAAACGAGTCCGAATACAAATAGTACGACGGCAATGACCGTCAAAATACTTAGAATTTTTTTCACGCTCTATATCTCCTTGGGATTTATTTTCTTGCCGATAAAAATTATCAAGCCGTATAAATTAAAAAGATAAAATGTAAAGATGTCAGCACAACCATCATTTAAGGGAACCTGCCAAATTTGGTCTTGATATTTGTTTTCATCTTTTTACAGGGAAAAAGAGCAAACAAAACCCAAAACTGGCAACGAGGTATAAAATAAAACTAAAATATTCGAAAGTATGTTTAATATCCAAAAAATTGGATACGGGGGTATGAATCGAAATTTTAGTCTGTTTCGATTTCGGTGTCAAGAACCTGTTATGTAAAATTTATAATGAATATAAGTTTTTTTGATAATGCTAGAATTAGTGAAGTTTTTTCATGGGCCGAAGTCTCGCAGGTTCATAAGGTCCGCAATGGTATTTATCAGCGAAAAGGCTGTTTAATTTCGCTTTTGACTGATTTTGGTCGGATCAATCCGTGCTATCCAGATTTTCATGGTTCGACGTCAAACACGATCTTTTACACCGGGTCGGGCCGCCGCGGCGATCAAAAGCTCGATGCCGCAAATCAATCTCTGCGGAACGCAGTCGAAAGCGAAATTTCCGTGCCGCTGTTTAATAAACTTGCTGCCGGCCGCTGGGAATTTCTCGGCTATTGGCGAGTGACGGAAGCCCGCTATATTTTTGACGAAAAACAGGCTAGAATGTTGTGGAAATTCACGTTATATAAAGAAAGTCATTAAAGTCCGGTTCATCCGGCATTCAAATACTAAATTTTCGCGGGAGGAATTTGATATGAGATCGTGCGTGTTCGCCTTTTTGGCGCTGTTGTTGTTTGTAAATTTGGGCTTGGGCCAGGGTGCGGCGAATGTCTGGACGCCGGAAATGCAGCTGAAGGTCAAGGCCGTCGGTTCGCCGCGTGTTTCGCCGGACGCGGCACGTGTCGTTTTCACGGTCTCCGATGCGATGATGACCGCTGACAAAAGCGAGTATGTCACGCAAATATGGATGGCTTCGGCTGACGGCAAACAGAACGATCAAATGACTTTTGGAGAAAAATCCTCCACAAACCCCAAATGGTCACCCGACGGCAAATGGATCGCGTTCACATCGACGCGAAAGGACAATAAAAGCAACCTTTATGTTCTCAGGGCAGGCGGCGGTGAGGCCGAGGCTTTGACCGATCTGAAAGGCGGCATCAGCGATTTTGAATGGTCACCGGACGGCGGCATGATAGCGTTCATTATGGCCGATGCCAAGGCCGATGACGAGGAAAAGAATGATAAGGCCAGAAACGATTTTCGCTGGGTCGATGAAAATACAAAATTTTCGCGGCTTTATGCCGTGCCGGTTATTAAAGATTCAGCCGGTAAACGCGAACCGAAAAAATTAACGGCTGACAATCGCAATGTTACAGGTTTTGATTGGTCGCCCGACGGCTCCAGGATAGTTTTTAGCCATGTGAGATCAGCGGGAGCGAACGATTGGACGACGTCGGAAATTGCGGTCGTCGAGACCGCAACGGCCAAGGTCACGCCTTTTGTGGCGACACACGCGGCCGAATCTTCGCCTATTTATTCGCCGGACGGTAAATGGATCGCAATGACGGTCAGCGACGGGCCGGTTCGATGGGCACAGAGCAACCGCATTCAGATCGTGCCGTCAGGCGGTGGAACGCCAATAATAATGCCGCTTTCCCACGACGGGCAACCGAATATCACCGGCTGGTCGGCAGACAGCAGCAAGGTCTATTTTAGTGAAGCGAAAGGCACGGGCACATCGCTTTATGCAGCAAATGTTGCCGCCGGGAAGATAACCGAAGCTCAAACCGCAAACGCCGTGGTGACCGGTATAAACCTTAACCGCAACTCCTCCGCCTTTGGTTTCGTAATGCAGCAAGCCGACCATCCGCCGGAAGCATTTATCGCCAAGATCAGCGATGACGCGCCGACGCAGGTTTCATACGTCAACGCCGAGATCGCCAAAATACCGGTCGGCAGAACGGAATTGATCAAATGGAAAAGCAAGGACGGCCGCGAGATCGAAGGTCTGCTGACATATCCCGTGGGGTATCAATCGGGAACGAAGGTCCCATTGATATTGAATGTTCACGGCGGCCCGGCTGGTGTTTTTCAGCAAAGCTATATCGGCGGACGCGGAGTTTATCCAATAGCGACATTCTCCTCTCGCGGTTATGCCGTTTTGCGTCCAAACCCGCGTGGTTCGAGCGGTTATGGTACTGAATTTCAGCGGGCAAATATCAAGGATTGGGGCGGGATGGATTATCTGGACCTGATGACCGGCGTCGATAAAGTTATCGAAATGGGCGTCGCGGATGTCAACCGCCTCGGTGTTATGGGATGGAGCTATGGCGGATATATGACGAGCTGGATCGTGACGCAAACCAAACGTTTCAAGGCCGCTTCGGCGGGTGCTCCCGTCACGAATCTGATGAGCTTTAACGGCACGGCCGATATCCCGGCTTTTGTTCCCGATTATTTCGGCGGACAATCGTGGGAGGTCCCAGAGGTTTATGCGAAACACTCCGCGATGTTCAATATCAAAGGCGTTTCGACCCCGACCATGATCCAGCAGGGCGAAGCCGATGTCCGCGTCCCGATCTCGCAGGGCTATGAGTTTTACAACGCATTAAAGGCCCAGGGCGTTCCGACGCGGATGCTCGTCCTGCCGCGCCAGCCGCACGGCCCGACCGAACCCAAAATGCAGCTCATCGCCATGCAAAGCAACCTCGAATGGTTTGAGAAGTATTTGAAGTGAATCGGCGACTAAGCGTGGGGAATTTACAGGTAGAGATCGGTCATTGGCATTTTGAAGCTGATGGATGCAAGTTCGAGGTCTTCGTGTGATTCGAATTCTATCAATGACCAGAGACCGTCATCGCGTCGGCGATAGACCTCCGCATGTAACAGAATTACTAAGAGTATAAAAGACTTTTCCAACTTCAGCACGTTACTTAGTCCCTAGATCGACTGCCCGTTTATACGCTGCGTACACGGCTTTTGACAGCACTGTTCGCAGCGAACCTTTTTCCATTTGGTAGATGGCTTCGGCTGATGTGCCGCCGGGTGATGTGACCATGTTGCGTAGTTCGGCGGGGTGTTTGTGCGATTCGATCGCAAATTTTACGGAGCCGAGCATCGTTTCCTGGACGAGTTCGCGGGCCATGTCGCGGGAAAATCCGAGATGTACACCGGCGTCGGTCAGAGCTTCCATGACCATAAAGATATAGGTCGGGCCGGTCGCCGAAAGGGAAGTGGCCATGTCGATCATATTTTCCGTTTCGACAAAAAGCTCTTTGCCGAGAGCTGTCAGGATGGCTTTGACCTGGCTGCGCTGCGCGTTCCCGACAGCTTCGGAGCATGTCCAGGCCGTGATTCCGGCGCCGATCTGAGATGGCGTGTTTGGCATTGCCCTGACGATCTTTGTCGTGCCCAAAGCGGCGGCGAGATGTTCGGTCCGGGCACCTGCGACGATCGACAAAACGAGTTGGCCGGGTCCAAGAACGCCGTTGAGGTCGGTCAATACACGTTCCAGCCGTTGCGGTTTTACACACAGCAGCACAACTGAATTTTCGTGTCCGGCGGCCATTTTGGCTGCTTCGGCATTGCTTTCGAACATCTCGATGCCGTGCATTTTCGCCAAATCCGTCCGGCGGCTTTCGCGCGGATGGCTGGCGGCAATATTTTTCGGTTCGACAAGCTCATTTCTCAGCAGGCCGGAGATCATGGATTCGCCCATTATGCCGCATCCGATAAAAGCTAGGTGCAGATCTTTCAGTTCGTTCGCCATAAATGTCACGTTTGTTAAAAAATATCCGTTAGGGCAAAATATCGTAATAGAAATACGATTTAACCATTTATGACCATTGACGAACAAATTTCTTATCTAAAAAAAGGCAGTGTCGATCTGATCCGCGAGGAAGACCTGCGAAAAAAGCTTGAGCGTTCGGCTAAGACAGGAAAATCTTTGCGGATCAAGCTTGGTGCCGACCCGACCGCGCCGGACATCCATATCGGACACACCGTCGTGATCCGAAAGCTGCGGGCGTTTCAGGAACTTGGCCATACGGTCATCTTTTTGATCGGCGATTTTACAGGGTTGATCGGCGATCCTTCGGGTAAGAATGTTACCCGTCCGCCGCTGCTTCGTGAAGAGATAGACGCTAATGCCGAGACCTATAAGAAGCAGATATTTAAATTGCTCGATCCCGATAAAACAGAAATTCGGTTTAATTCCGAATGGATGGATAAATTCACGGCAGCTGATTTCGTTAAGCTTACCTCCAGAGTTACGGTCAAACAGATCCTTGAACGCGACGATTTTGAGAAGCGGATGCGTGAAGAAAAACCGATCGCACTGCATGAACTGCTTTATCCGCTAGTGCAGGGCTATGATTCGGTCGCTCTCGAAGCCGACGTCGAACTCGGCGGCACCGACCAGAAATTTAACCTGCTCGTGGGCCGTAATCTCCAGCGTGAATTCTCGCAGGAACCGCAGGTGATAATAACGACACCGTTGCTCGAAGGCCTCGACGGCACTAACAAAATGTCGAAATCGCTGCATAATTACATCGGCATTGACGAAGAACCGAACGAAATGTTCGGTAAGGTGATGTCGATATCCGATGATCTGATGTGGCGATATTACGAACTGTTGACAGATGCGATGATAGATGACATCAACGCGCTAAAATTCAAATGCGAATCCGAAGCCGAAAATCCGCGCGATCTGAAGATCGCTCTGGCGAAACGCATAATTGCTGATTTTCATTCGGAAAATGCCGCCTCTGCCGCCGAAGAAGAATTTAACCGCCGATTTGTCAAAGGCGGAATTCCAGATGAGATCGAAGAAAAAATGGTGCCGTCCGGCCTTTATCGTTTAACCGAACTTCTCGCACAAACAGGCCTTGCCGCCTCAAAAGGCGAAGCAAAACGCCTCATCGAACAAGGCGGCGTAAAGATCAACGGCGAAAAGGCCGCGTCCGCATCCATTGAGATCGACATCAAAACCGGTGAAACGATTTTGCTTCAGGTCGGAAAACTGAGATTTCTAAAACTGTTTGGAAAATAATAATAAAGGTATGTGAATCAAGGATAAATGTGGCCATTCTCAGTGCTCCTAAGATTTATTCGTGTTTCTTAGTGTTTTTTTGTGGTTTCGAACTTCAAGGTTTTTAAGAAAGAACAACGGATCAACACAAACAAGACACGAAATAGATCAAAAAGAACAAAACAATTTAAAGTTGAAAGGCTAAGAAAAACCAGGAACTATTTCACCCTTGATTCACATAAGGTGTATTATATGAACGATTTAAAGAAACTTACCATTGTGATCATTCGAATACAGGCTCTATCAATTTTACTTGTAGCGATAATTCAATGGGTAATAATTCTAACCGGCATATTAATCGCATCGCTAAAGACAGTTCCGAGTCAATATGTGAATTATGAAGGTTTATTGATCAGTAGCATCCTATATTTTGTTGTCAGTGTGATTGTCTGGGCTAGAAGTAAATCGTTAGCGGAATACTTTATAAGTGGGCTTGATATGTAATAAGGGTAGGCGATTTATGCTCAAAACCTGTCTCGATCTCACCAATTCTTGTGCTGGCCTGGCCTTGCGTTTATACTTAAAAATTACAAATGAGAACAACCGGCATAAAACGGATCAAATTATCCGATAGGTTCAATTTACTGGCGGCGTCTGACACGCCTTTGCGCCAGCTTGCCGGGAACCTTTCAAAGGTTGCGAAATTTGCCATTGACGAGGCAAACAGCCTGTCGCTCGAACGTGTCGAAATTACGCTGAAACGTCTGCCGAAAAAGCTCGACGGCTTTAAGATCATTCATCTTTCCGATATTCATCACAGCCCTTTTACAAGCCTGGAACACATCGCCCGCACCGTAAAGATCGCTAACCGGTTAAAGCCCGATATGTTCATCCTGACCGGTGATTACGTTTCGCACGACGCCAAATATATTGCTCCTGTGGCAAAGGTTTTAGGCGAGCTCGAATCCGAATTCGGCACTTTCGCATGTCTCGGCAACCACGATCATTGGACCGATCCGGACCTGGTCACAACGAGCTTTCGCCAACGCGGAATTACCATGCTGGTCAACGAAGGCTTTCGCTTTGAGGCTCGCGGAAGCTCATTTTGGCTTGCCGGCGTTGACGATCACATGGTCGGCAAGACCGATCTGCTGTCGGCCCTTCGCGGTTCGTACCCCGATGAAATGAAGCTGCTGCTCGCGCATAATCCGATAATTTTTAGAAAATCGGTACGATTGGGCGTCGATCTGACACTGAGCGGACATACGCACGGCGGCCAGATAAAGATCCGCGACAAGGACAAAGGAATGATCCGCCGCCGCAAATTAACGGCCGGCCTTCACATGCGCAAGGACGCCCAAATATACATCACACGCGGCATCGGCACCGTCGTCCTGCCGGTCAGATATCAATGTCCACCGGAAATTTCTTTCATTACGCTTAATTCAGTTTAATTTGCGATTGCCGATTTACGATCTTTTTTTCTTTAGATCGAAAATCGCAAATCTAAAATCTAAAATCCGAAAGATGTCCTCAAAAGTCGTCACTATCCCCAACCTGCTTACCGTTCTGCGAATGGCTCTTATCCCTGTATTTGCCAGTCTTTTGTATTACGGATACGGCACATGGGCGTTGATCATTTTTGTCCTCGCCGGAGTTTCGGATGGGATTGACGGTTATCTTGCCCGCAGATTCGATCAGGAATCGGAGCTTGGCACAATTCTCGATCCGGTCGCGGACAAACTCCTGATGACGACCGCGTTCGTCATCCTTACCTTGCCGAACGTTTTCCAGCCCGTCCGCCACCTGCCGATACCGTTTTGGGTAACTGCCGCCGTCATCGGGCGTGATGTGCTGATCGTCACCGTCGCCGGGGCGATCAACATTATGACAGGCTTTCGCGGGTTCAAACCGTCATTCCTCGGCAAGCTCAGCACGCTCGTGCAGGTTCTGGCCGTTACGCTGATCCTTATCGGTGCCGTTACCGGCTACACCATCTATCTGCCGACCACATATTTCATCGTCGTTCTACTCGCCGCCGTCTCCGGTCTCCACTACATCTTCCAGGTCGCCAGTTTAATGAAGGCCGAAGAAAAGTTGAACGATACTATAAATTAAGGTCGCCAGGTTTTACCCGACTCTATTAAATTTACCACCTTCAGCGACTGTTTCAGGGCTTGGTCAATCCCGGTCTAGGCGATTACGCCGAGTCACGCCGATAACTATTAAATTCTTAAAAGCATTGTGATCGTCCCTTTCGCGTTTTTCAATTTTGACCTCTACGCTTCAGGCCGCCTCACATAAACTTGACAACAACACACTCAACTATTATAATCTCACAAGGCTCAAGTCAGTTATAATTGTTTATAAAGAGCATTGGAATTTTATTTAATTGGAGATACATAGAATGGGCAAAATAATTGGTATCGATCTGGGAACTACGAATTCGGTCGTCGCGGTCATGGAAGGCGGCGAGCCGGTCATTATCACAAATTCAGAGGGCGGGCGGACGACTCCTTCGGTTGTCGCATTTGCCAAGGACGGAAACCGTCTGGTCGGGCAGGTCGCTAAACGTCAGGCCGTGACGAATCCGGAAAATACGCTTTATTCGATCAAGCGATTCATGGGCCGCAAATACGATGAGGTGCAGGAAGAGATCAAACAGGTGCCGTACAAGGTTGAAAAAGCCGGCAACGGCGACGTCAGCATTGGTGTTGAAGGCAAATCGTACAGTCCGCCGGAGATCGCGGCGATGATCCTGCAAAAATTGAAGCAATCGGCCGAGGATTATCTTGGCTCGAAGGTCGATCAGGCCGTCATTACGGTTCCGGCGTATTTTAATGACGCCCAGCGTCAGGCGACTAAGGACGCGGGCAAGATCGCGGGCCTCGAGGTCCTGCGTATCGTCAACGAACCGACTGCGGCGGCGCTTGCCTACGGTTTAGACAAAAAGAAGGATGAGATCATCGCCGTATTCGATTTCGGCGGCGGAACATTTGATATTTCGATCCTTGAGGTCGGCGAAGGCGTCGTCGAAGTAAAATCAACCAATGGCGACACGCATTTAGGCGGCGACGATGTCGATGAAGTTTTGGTTAGCTGGATCATTGACGAATTCAAAAAAGACCAGGGCATCGACCTTCACAATGACAAAATGGCGCTTCAGCGTTTGAAGGAATCGGCTGAAAAAGCAAAGGTCGAGCTTTCATCCGCGATGGAAACCGAGATCAACCTGCCGTTCATCACGGCGGACGCATCCGGGCCGAAGCATTTGGTGATGAAGCTGACGCGTTCGAAATTCGAGCAGTTGGTCGAATCGATCCTCAAGCGTTTGATGCCTCCGGTCGAACAGGCGATCAAGGACGCCGGTCTGGAAGCCAAGGACATCGAAGAGATAGTGCTGGTCGGCGGTTCGACACGAATTCCGAAGGTCCAGGAGATGGTCAAGGCTTTCTTTGGCAAAGAGCCGAATAAATCGGTCAATCCGGACGAGGTCGTTGCTCTCGGGGCTGCGGTCCAGGCCGGTGTTTTGGGCGGCGAAAAAACGGACATTCTGCTTTTGGACGTAACGCCTTTGAGCCTCGGCATCGAAACTCTCGGCGGCGTATCGACACAGATGATCACGCGAAATACGACCATCCCGACGCGAAAGAGTGAGATCTTCTCGACCGCTTCGGACAATCAGACATCGGTCGAGGTCCATGTGCTTCAGGGCGAACGGCCTTTGGCAACCGATAACAAAACGCTCGGCAAGTTTCATCTGGTCGGCATTCCACCCGCACCGCGCGGCGTTCCGCAGGTCGAAGTGACGTTTGACATCGACGCCAACGGCATCGTCAACGTTTCTGCCAAGGACGTCGGCACCGGCCGCGAGCAGAAGATCACGATCACGTCGTCGTCAGGTTTGTCGAAGGAAGAAATCGACAAGATGATGAAAGAAGCCGAATCGCATGCCGGCGAGGACGAGAAGAAAAAAGCCGAGATCGAGGCCCGCAATCAGCTCGACGGACTTGTTTATAATGTCGAAAAGACCTTTAACGAAAACAAGGAAAAACTCGACGCGGCGGCAGCCAGCGAGGTCGAAACCGCGATTGCCGATTCGAAAACGGCATTGGCCGGTACGGACGCAGACGCTATGAACGATGCTTACGGCAAACTGCAAACGGCTTCGCACAAAATTGCAGAAGTCCTTTACAGCCAGACGGCGAATGCCCCTGAAACTGAGGCCGCGTCTTCGGAACAGGCATCATCGGCCGCCGCCGGTGCGGACGGCGATTCGGGTGCTTCAGCCTCGGACGACAACGTCATCGACGCCGAATACGTCGATGTCGAGGACGAAGAGAAGAAGTAAACGGTCATGTTGTTGTAAACTAATGGGCGGTGGTGAGAATCGCCGCCCATTTAGGTTAAAATTATGACGGTACAAATTAACGTAGATGAAAAAATGTGGGCGGAAGCCGAACGGCTCGCGAGGGATCTGAACGTCGATTACGAAGAGATGTTCGCAAACACCTTACGTTCAACTCTTTACACTTTGAAAGATGCAAAGCAAAAAGCTTTGAGCATTTCGGAAAAAGAACGCAAACACCGTGAGAGCTACGAAAAAAATCCGGTCGGGCCAGAGGAGTTTTACATCGATGAAGATCAAATCGAAGAGGTCTGGAAAGATCTATGATTCGAGGCGATGTTTGCTACTACACATTTAAAGCTCCTGATAAACGACGGCCGGTTTTAGTATTGACGAGAACCAATGTTATTTCTTTCCTCAATGAAATTTCAGTAGCTCCAATTACTACGACGATTCGGGACAATGATTCATCTGTCTGGCTTGATGAGTCCGACGGGGTGCGAGAAGCCTGCGCTGTTAATTTGGATTACATTCAGACGGTTTCAAAAGAAAAACTCGGGAAGCCGTTTGCCCATCTCTCCGAAACAAGAATGAACGAGGTCCTTGAAGCGATCAAATTTGCATTTGGTTTTGATAAAGATAAATAAGTGGCAAAAAAAGATTATTACCAGATCCTCGGCGTTAAAAAAGACGCGAAGGCGGACGAAATTAAAAAGGCGTATCGCCGTTTGGCGCGCAAGCATCATCCGGACGTAAATCCGAATGACAAAAGTTCCGAGGACAAATTTAAGGAAGTTCAGGAAGCATACGATGTGCTTTCGGACGACAAAAAGCGGAAGGTTTTCGACCGTTTCGGGTATTACAGCGATAATTTGGACGTCAATTCGCCTTATAGCACAGGTGCGGCCGGCGGTGGGGCGGGTGCCGCCGGATTTGATTTTTCGGGTTTTGATTTTAGTCAGGGTTCGGCGGGCCAGGGCGGCGGAAGCTCGAGTTTTCGCGATATTTTTTCCGATCTTTTCGGCGGTGGGGGAGGGGCCAGGACTCAGCCTGAACCGCCGCGTGCTTTACCCAAGAGGGGACGCGACATCGAGATTCCCCTCGCCCTGAGTTTTGAAGAGGCTTTTACCGGGCTGACTACCAATATTACGGTAAATCGTTCCGAGCAGTGTTCGCGCTGCCAGGGGGCCGGCGACACCGGCGGACCGGTAGTTCAATGC
>JAYUCO010000068.1:0-20078 GCA_043740295.1 Pyrinomonadaceae bacterium
TCTTTTGGCGAATGACCAAAAGCTTTCGATGCCGTTGATATTTGAAATTTCGTTGGCAAATTCGTTGGCCGAATGGTTGACCCGAAAGTGTTTCGGATAGCCGATGTCAACGAGTCCGTTGTAGCCGCGCCAGCCGTCGGAATGAATGACCGTTTCGACGCTGACACGCCCGCGAATAATGGCCTGGAGCGTTTTTCTCTGGACATCCGGAACGATCTCGGTAAGGACTTTTCCGCTCCGTTTGTAGATGCCGAAGACAATCGTTTTACCACCAGCTCCGCGGCCTCGTTTGCCCTTGACTCGCTTGGCCCCGAAGTAGCTTTCGTCTACTTCGACCTCACCACAAAACGGTGACTGCCGCAGCGACTCTTCGGCCAGACGCTGACGAATTTTCAAATAGATCTGATTGACCGTTTTATGTGTCAATCCGGTTAGCTCAGCCGTCCTGTTGGCTGTCAAATCAAGTGCAAAATACTTGATAATTTCACGAAATTTCTTTTCCGCAATTCGGGAACGCCGATAATAGCGGTTTAGCTGTTTCATTTCAGTAGTTTAGCCTATCTATTTTTTGGCTTAACTACTATAGACCCAAAATAAAATTTTATTCCGTCTTGTTCGTCCCATGCTTTTTTGTTCTTCAAGTTCGGTAGCTCGAAAAGGCTTAAATACTGAACCTAAAGAAGAAGAAGGAATAAAACATCCGGTTGCGGATTGCCCGAAAATAGGATTTAGAGATTACTAATGTTAAATATTTATGGCTGTCTGTAATTTGGCACGGAGCTTGCTTATACTTAGGCATCGGAAGGTTTTTAACTCTTAAATCTAAGGTCAACTGAAGTTTGCAGGTAAATCGGACAATGGGAACGCAGGGCTTGATCGCAGTCAAGCCCTGCAATAGCACCAAGGTTAAAGGGACAGGATTAATTTAAAAAGTTTTGAGAAGAAGGTCGAATCGCTTGGGGGAATCTTCGAGTGTGGGCACGAAGACCGGGACGGCCTTCTTCTCAAACGTTTCAACAATTTTTTGATCTTTGAAAATCGATCGCGATGCCTCTATTCCAAACTTATAGGGTGAACATTTTCTACAATTATATATCCACATACAGAGCTCGCAACATTGATTTTCATTGCAAAGCCGGAACTGCTCCTACCTTAGCAAGTTCCGGCTTTTATATTTTTTCCTCGTACATAAGATAATAAGAACTTTCCATCCCAACTTTTTCGTACACTTTTTGAGCGTGCATATTTTCCTTCTCGACGTAAAGCCGAAAGCCGCAGACGCTGCCGTTTTGGGCTGCGAGGTCTTTCACGAATTCATACATCCGGCTATAAAGAGCTTTCCCTCGAGATTCCGGAAGAATATAAACACTCTGTATCCACCAAAACCAATTGCACCGCCAATCGCTCCATTCATAAGTGATCATCAAACCGCCTACGATGTTTCCACCGTCTTCGGCAACCACATAAAAGCCTTTCTTTTCGTCACGGAAAACAGACGCGACACCGCGACGAAGAATGTCAGGATCAAGCAATCTGCCCTCAGTTTCAAGGGCCATTGCCTGATTAAAATCGACCAGCGAATCGATTTCGGTTTCTTTAGCAAAGCGGATGTTCATAGTTTCCTGCTTGACGGATACGGCTTAGCCATCTAACCTAAAATGTTTTGCCCATGGGCTAATAGTTACAATATGAAACTTCGAATACTTTATCACGGCAATTGCTTTGACGGCGTTTCGTCAGCCGCAATTTTTAGCAAATTTTACCGTTCAAAAATACACCCAGATGCCGATATCTCCTATACCCCGACAATGCACCGGGCCGGAAACGCATTTGACCGCGATCTACTTGACGGCGATGAGAACGCGATCGTCGATTTCAAATACTGTCCGGACGGCCGGCTTACGTGGTGGTTCGACCATCACCAATCAGCATTTCTCACGCCTGCCGATGAGGCCCATTTTGTGGAGGACGATTCGGGGAAAAAGTTTCTTGATATAGACAGTAAATCCTGTGCCGAGTTCATAGCCCGTATCGCACAGGAAAAATATGGGTTTGTCGATCCATCGCTCTCTGAGCTGATCGAATGGGCTCATATTATAGACGGAGCTCTGTATGATTCGCCTGCCCAATGCGTCGAATTACGTTCGGCTGCACTAAAATTGATGCAGATAATTGAAGGAGAAAAAGATCCCGCGTTCGTCGAAAAAATAATAAAGATGCTGATGGCAGAATCGCTTGATACGATTATCGAGCGTCCTGAAATACAGGAACGGTTAAAACCTATTCTCGAACAGCATTGGAAGACGGTCGATATAATAAAAGCACGGTCGAATTCGGAACGCGGTGTGGTCAGTTTTGACCTGACCGGCACCGGTATCGAAGGCTATAACAAATTCATTCCTTATTATTTTCACCCGGACGTGACCTATGTAGTTTCGCTCAGCCAAAGCTCATTCCGCACGAAAATATCGGTCGGCTCTAATCCGTGGGCTCCGCGTCCGCGTATTCATAATATTGCCGAGATCTGCGAACGTTATGGTGGCGGCGGCCATGCAGTGGTTGGAGCGGTTTCCCTAAAACCCGAAGATCTGGAGCTTGGAAAAAAATATATGCAGGAAATTATAGAGGAACTGCGTTTTGACGATGAATAGAAAGAGTTACATCTTTAGACGTGTCGGATAAAGATGCCATGTCTAAAAATGTAACTCTAAATGCTACTTCTTCGTAAATACAAGCGTCGAAGAATTACTGCCCCTTGGCGACGATTGTTCACGATCAACTGTTAGTGTCTTGCCGTCCACCGAAAGCGACAACTTATCTTTCGTAGAGATCGAAACCTCACCCTGAGGTGAATTTATAGTTCTTGATTGAGAAAGTTTCAGGCTGGAACCATCGATCTTAGCCTTTAGAATTATCGGAATCTGTCCAAACTGTGATTCCTGTTGGATCGTGGTTTCCTTGCCGTCCAAAGTGTAAGTAAACGCCGAGTCACCGCCTCCGCCTCTTCCAAAACCTCCGCCGCCGCCACGCTGTGCATCTACAGGAGGAGCTTGCCGCTTTGTTGCTGTTTCGATTTTGATACCTTTCTCGGTTTGCGAAACGGTCATTGTCATTGATTCGATCCGCGCCCTTTCATCGAGCTTCGATTTACTTACATCGAGAACCCAAGTACCCGAAAAATCCGTATTTTTTTCCTGAGCCAAAGCCGACGCCGCTAAAATACAAGATAAAGCTATAAAAACAAAAAACCTTTTCATTATATGACTCCTAAAAAATTTATACTGTCTAACGCATTAGACGCTTTAGGAATCAATTTGGTTCTGCCTGAATTGTAAAGAAATGTAAGCACTTTAATCACTTGAGATTGTATTTGACTTCATCTGAAGGATTACTCCTAAACAACCCAAGACCAGACCAACTAGAAACAATGCCATCTCTGCATAAAAAACCGTTCCTATAGATACATTAGGCATTAAATAAATCACCAAATCTGATACAAACGTGAATGCAGAACCAGCAAGACCTAGACCAGAAATGAAAAATCCTATACTTGCGAGCGAAAGATAAGTATTAAGCTTTCGAATTCTATTTTCTTCCAAAGTTATATTGCTGTTAACATACCCAAATCCGAAATAGACTGAAAGACCGAAAAGTAGCCAAACAGCAAAGCGCAACCAGTTTGTGGTCCCAAGCTCGGTCATCAGATATAAACAAGACAATAAGCCTAAAATTGGTATAAGTGACAGCTTTTTTGTAAGACTTAGAATTATCAGCAATACTGAAACGACAATAAAAAATATGAGCGGAATTTTGTGAGAAAAAGCACTCAGCATACTTTCGCCGTCGGCGGGTGTTAAAGTCAGAAAATCGCTAATAAACGTCGGGCTAAAATAGTAAATAGTTCCGAAAACGCCGGCCAGTATAACTGGCAGAATGAACTGCGAACTTATGTAAGGCACAAAGCGTGTGCCGCTTTCCTTAAACTCTTTGTCCTTAAATAAAACGCCCGCGCAGACGACGACAAATGCGAACAATGTGCCGATGCTGGCCAGATCCGTAACCTCCGTCAGATTCATAAACAGTGCCGGGATCGCGACCACAATTCCGGTAATTATCGTCGCAAACCACGGAGTTTTGAACTTCGGATGAATTGAAGAAAATATTTTTGGCAGAAGCCCATCGCGGCTCATCGCCATCCAAAGACGCGGCTGTCCGATCTGGAACACCAAAAAAACCGTTGCCAGTGCAATTACCGCACTGACTGCAATAATGCCGGCAACCCATGGGATATTCGCACCTTCCGGGCCGAAAACAAATGCCAGCGGATCGCCGACATCAAGCTTCGTGTAGCTAACCATGCCCGTCAAAACAAGTGCTACGGAAATATAAAGAATCGTGCAAATAACCAGCGACAAAATCATAGCTATCGGCAGGTCGCGGCGAGGGTTCTTGCACTCTTCAGCCGTTGTGGACAAAGCATCAAAACCAATATAGGCAAAGAACACAGCCGAAACGCCTTTCAGAACGCCAGTAATTCCGTTCGGTGCAAACGGAGACCAATTCGCGGGATTCACATAATTGAGTCCGAGAAAGATAACCAGCAAAATTATGCCGATCTTCAGGATCGTCATTATATTTGAAGCAAATTTCGATTCCCGGATACCGATATAAACCAAGGTTGTAATGACCAGGACGATCCCAAGAGCTGGTATATCGGCAACTATAGGAATACCGCCAATATGCGGTGAATTGAGCCAGGCCAAATACCCGTCGATCTGGCCGCAATTGATCGCGGCATCGGCTACATCGCACGTTTTTGTCAGAGCATCGACCGTTGCTCCACCTGATAAGGAATCCTGCACCGCGGCAAAACCACGCTTAGCGGTCAGAAAATCCATTGTAAAATGGAGCGGAATATTTATTCCATAACCTTTTAACAGGCCGGTAAAATAATCGCTCCATGAGATAGCTACGGCAATATTGCCGATGGCGTATTCGACGATCAGGTCCCAACCGATGATCCAGGCAATAAATTCGCCCATCGAAGCATAAGCATAAGTATAGGCTGAGCCCGCAACCGGTATCCGCGACGCGAATTCCGCATAGCAGAGGGCCGAAAAAGCACAGGCCGTTGCCGTAAAAACAAATAGCAGAGCGACCGCCGGCCCGCCGTTGTATGACGCCTTTCCGATCATTGCAAAAATCCCGGCACCGATGATCGCTGCAATTCCCATAAGGGTCAGATCAAAAACACCCAGCGAACGGCGAAGTGTAGCTACGCCGTCAACGCCGAATTCATCTACATGGTCGGATAATCCGGCGGCGGCGTCAGCCTGTATCTGGGCGATGGATTTTTTGCGGAAAAGTGATGTGCTCATAGTTTTATGACTTCAGTTAAAGCAAATAAAAAATAAATTGGGATAAAAACCGTGGAAAATCCAACAAAACAGAATGTTTAGCGAATTTTGACCGAATTTATTAAAAGATGCAATGGAAATGATGCAATATTCGTTGTTTTATCCAGCACAAGCTCGGTTTTTCAAATAATTTCAGATATGCGCGGCTGTTACTCAACAGCCCGCGAACGTTTTTTGCTATGAAAAAGTATCCGATACATGAGAATTTAAACACTTCTTTCGTAAACTTAAAAGCCCTTGTTGAATTCCTGCGCGACCTGCAGTTTGTCGGCTGCGTCCACATTGAGTTAAGCAGTTATGAGGCCGATATCACCTTTACGCCGGCCAACCTCATGCTCGCAAGCGAATATGATCATATTGCCGGTAGGATCTCGCATGGCGAAGACGCACTGCGGAGGGTTTTTGTCCGTGCCAAAGAACCGTGTGGCCGCATCCATGTTTATCAGGCAACTGCCGAACATCCAGGTGATGTTTTTGAGACGATATATGTGGATGAAACGATTGCGGCAGATGCCCGGCTTACGACATCCGGACGGGGTGACACGCCGGCAAATCATCTACACAATGGAAATGTTCAATTCCAGCCGTCAATGCCTGTGATGATCAATGGCATGACATTTCCGGGAACCGATCCCGAACCGCTTCTACCGGACCTGCCATTCGCTCTTAGCAAAGATGGCGGCTCTGTATTTACTTCACTCGAAGAATGGAACGAGCTGCTTGACTTAACCTCAGAACTGCTGAGAACGATTGACGAATCTCTCGATAAGGCAAATTTCGAGTTCGCCCTTGCATTTGAAAATGCCTGTTCACTTATATCTGACAGCTACCCTTTCATCGATCCGGAGATCAATGGCTTTACCTATCAAAACGGTTGGATAAGCATCTCGGAACAAGTGCCGCCAGAATTTTTTGTGGGCGGGATCACCGAAGCTTTAAAACGAATTTTTACGAGGCTCAGTGAAGAACCCAGCTTCAGCCGCGTTTACCGCTTCACAATTATACGGCTCCGTTTACTTGTAAACCGGCAAAAGGAAAATTACGACAAATTTGTCATCACGCCGAGATTGAAGGAATTTCTGTCAGATTAAATTATCAAATATTTCCGCCGATATGTTTCTTTATGATTATTAAACGACGGCCAAATTGATAAAATTATTTCCATGGACTGGAAAATTTTCGGAACTGCATTTATAACTCTTTTTTTAGCCGAACTCGGCGACAAAACACAGCTTGCCGTTATTACAATGACCGCAAAGGCCGATTCCAAGCTGGCCATCTTTCTAGGAGCAAGCCTGGCACTTATTGTGGTAACGCTGCTGGCCGTTGTATTTGGCGGTATTCTTACACAATATGTCCCGACTGAATGGCTTCAAAAAATAGTCGCCTTTGCTTTTATTTCCATCGGGATTTTGATGCTTTTCGGCACATTATGAAGGAATATCAAATTATTTCTTCAGTTTACTGACAAATTTCTGCCTGAATTTAGCGACCTTTGGCGCGACGACGGCGGCGCAATACGGCTGATTAGGATTGTTAGCGAAATATTTCTGGTGATAATCCTCGGCCGGATAGAACTTGTCGAATGCTGTTACCTCGGTGACAATCGGATTATCGTAAATTTTTTCGTTGTTTATTTCTCCTATGACTTCTTCGGCAACTTGTTTTTGCTCGTCCGAATGATAAAAAATAGCCGAACGGTAAGACGTGCCGACATCGCCGCCCTGACGATTCAAAGTAGTTGGATCGTGAACTGTGAAAAATACCTGTAATAGTTCCTTAAACGAAAGCTCAGCCGGATCGAATTTTATTTGTATCACTTCGGCATGTCCGGTCGTTTCCGAACAAACCTCCTTATAAGTCGGATTCTGCGTGTGCCCACCGGAGTAGCCCGACAAGACATCTTCGACACCTGTTAGATCGTCAAAAACGGCCTCAACACACCAAAAACATCCGGCCGCAAGCGTTGCAGTTTCTAAATTATTCATAATCTTAATTTTATCAAAATCAGTTTAAATAAGCATCAATGGATGTGATCGGAGCGGAAAACCATATAATAACTGTAAACGATATGACAATGGTGATACATAGCGAAAATTTACAGGGCGTCAATATTGATGCTGAAACCAGGTGCGGGCATTACAACAGCGAATTGGACATCATTGCGATCAAATTCAAATGCTGCGGCCAATGGTTTCCATGTTTTGAATGCCATGCGGCGATGACAGATCACGAAACGCAAGTCTGGCCGCTAGATGAAAGAGATGAACTTGCTATACTTTGCGGGAGTTGCGGACAACAGCTTTCCATAAATGATTATTTTGCTTGTGATTCAGCGTGTCCAACCTGCAAGAGTAAATTCAATCCTGGCTGTGGCAATCACTATTATCTTTATTTTGAATGAGTTAATTCATCAAACGTTTGGATAGAAGCGTGCGTGTGTCTGTCTTTTATTACCGAATTTCCATTTCGGATGGACAGGACTGTCTGCATTCGGGCGGCACGGGCGGCGTCAAGTTCTTCGACAATGTCGGACACAAACACTATATTTTCTGGCTCATGCCGAAGTTCCAAAGCGATCTTTCGAAAGCTTTCGGTTTCGAGTTTGCGGCCAATATTCGTATCGAAATAATGGTCAATTAAAGGAGTCAAATCACCGTGATCCGAGTATTTGAATATAAGTTTTTGAGCCAGAACGCTGCCCGAAGAATAGATCGCGACGGTTTTATTTTCCGATTTCCATAGTTTTAAGGCTGCCGGAACGTCATCGAAAATCTCTGATACAAGAGATCCAGATTCGTAGCCTTTTTGCCATATCTTGCCTTGTATGGATTTTAGCGGTGTGGATTTGCGGTCGATGTCGATCAAAAATTGCAGATAGGCACCGACCGAATCGTGGTAACTCTCATCAAATATTTCCCGGTAATCGCCGTTGCCAAAATCGTCCGCATGTTCGCCGCGAAGCTGTGCGATCTCGGCCTGAATTTCCAGACTGTTTCCCCGAACGAAATCACGCATCTGAGCGCGGGCAAAAGGGAATAAAGTTTTGTGAACGAAATCTATCGGCGTCGTGGTGCCTTCGATGTCAAGAAGAACTGCTCTCATTGCAAATATTGACCGCGAAATACGCAAAACACACTAAACCATAAAAATTCTTTCGCGTTTTCAGCGTGTTTCACGGTTTAGAATATTGGAGGAATGTAGGAAACGCCGAAACATAACGGCTGGTAATTCGCATCTACGCCGCTTTCGGTATAAAGCGGTGTCCAGCCCGATATGTCCTGAAACAGCCGAATTGCACGAACCGTTCGGTCGCCGCAGAGGTTGAACCAATGCAGCGTCCCTTTGGGTACGCGAATCAGATCGCCGGCTTCCATTTCAATGGAAACGACATCTCTACCGGGCGGAGCTATGTGAAAAAGGCCGTGTCCCTTTACTATAAATCGCACCTCGTCCTCGTCATGCCAATGCTCTTTGTTAAATCTATCGAGCATCGCGTCGAGCCCTGGCGTTGTCGGCACAACATTGATCACATCCGCCGTCACATAACCACCCTTCGCGTTTAGCTTTTCGATCTCTTCGGAATAGGCCGCAAGAATTTCATCATCCGATGCGTCCGCCGAAACGTCACGTATATTGTCCCACCGTTCGTAATCGATGCCGATGTTAGCGAGGTAACCCGCGATCTCTGTATGATCGGCCAAACGTATATTCTTTTTTAGGACATCAACAATTGCCATATGATTCCGAGTAATAAGTGCCTTATCTGGATGTCCAATAGAACCCTACCAGAACAATACAAATGAGAGCAAAGCCGATCATCTTCGTCCGCCGCCTTGTTTCAACCGCTTCGGCAAATATCTCGTCGGGAAACCGATTTTGACCGTATCGCCGACCCCAAAGAACGTATCTCCACCAAAATAATCCCAGAGCAATAAGTGACACAAAAAATTCGCCCGAAGCAATTTCAGGAGCAAATACGGCACCAATGATGAATGCAAGAAAGACGTAAACGACCGACACGGTCGCATAGTAGAAGAGATCATGTGCAGCCGACAATGCAAGTCTATTCTGTTCGTCGAATTCTGCGATCTCCATAACCCCCAATTCGCTGATCTGCAAGCCGCACTCTGAACAGTCAGGAGAATGTGAGCTTATGAGGTTCGTACAATTCGGACACGTTATAACTCCGTGTTTTGGTATAATGCTTTCCATCAACTTCTGCCCAAAACCTCGAACAAAAACTCAAATATTTCAACATGCCGTCTCGTCTCAGCTATGCTTTCACCCCAAGTGTAAAGGCCGTGGCGGCGAAGATAGATGCCGTGAATTCCTTTGTTCTCACGCAGCACATTTTCGATTACGTGCGAAAGAGCGACGTAATCCTGCGAATTTTCGACTATCGGCAATATCTCTCTGTGCTCGTGCGTCGTTACACCCGCGAGGCCTTTGAGCATCTCGTAACCTTCGATCTCGATCGCGCCTTGTTCGAAAAAAACATCAGAGAGAATCGTTCCCCAAACAGAATGTGTATGCAAAATTGACCTCGCCTTCGGCATAAAACGATAGATCGCCAAATGTACAAGCGTTTCGGCGGACGGTTTGCCAAAGCCCTGCAAAATTTCGGCATCATCGTCCAATTCCAGAAAATTAGTTTCGTCGAGATTGCCTTTTTCGATACCGCTGGCGGTGATGGAAATGCGCAAAGGCTTTCGCGCCAGCAGCATACTGAAATTACCGCTTGTGCCAAGTGTCCAGCCGCGCCGGTAAAATTCACGTCCCGCTTCGGCAAGCTCTTCATTTGGTGAAGGAAGTTTTGTTTTACCCGGCATTGTCATTATTCTTCACCCTCCGATAAAGCTCATGGTCCTCGCCGGCTGCACAAATTCTGCATCATTGATATAGTGCCGTGGTTCTTTTTTTATTACCACATTCTGTATAAATTCGACAGCCTCTTCACGGCTTGCCCCAGTCCGGATAAAATCTCTCAAGTTGTATTCGGTGGTTGAGAATAAACACGTTCTGATCTGTCCGTCGGCGGTTAGGCGAATGCGAGAGCAGGCGCCGCAGAACATTTCCGTCACCGGTGAAATAAGGCCGATCTCACCTTTTGCTGCGTCAGCGAACTCATATTTCCAGGCGGTTTCGCTCTCTCGGCTGGAATTTTTTAACTTTAACGGAAACACAGCATTTATTTTTTCGTAAATTTCTTTTCCTGAAACAATTTGGTCACGGTGCCATTCATGCCCCGAATCGAGTGGCATAAATTCGATAAACCGCATACTTACATTGTTTTCACGTGCGAACCGAGCAAAATCGACGATCTCATCATCATTACGTCCGCGAACCAGCACCGCATTTATTTTTACAGGCTCAAATCCAAAGCTTTTAGCGGCTTCTATTGCCGTCAATACCTTATCTAACGCGTCAACGCCGGTAATCTCTTTGAATTTGTCCTTTTTCAGGCTGTCCAGGCTGAGCGTAACACGGTCCAGCCCCGCATTTCTAAGGCTTTCAGCTTTGCGCGGAAAATCAAATCCATTGGTCGTCAATGCTAAATCCTGTAATTGCGGCTTCAATTTCGATAATTGTGCGACAAGCTTTGGAACATCTTTGCGCAAAAGCGGTTCGCCGCCCGTCAGGCGGATTTTCTCGATGCCGAGCGATACAAAAATATCTGAAATGTAGGCGATCTCTTCGAAAGTGAGTATCGTTTCCTTGCGGGCGAGCGGCGGTTCGCCATTCGGCAGGCAGTAAAAACACCTGAAATTACAACGATCGGTCAATGAGATGCGAAGGTCGCGGATAATTCGATTATGGGCGTCATGGAGCAGCATAACCTAAATAATACATCAGATGGAGGGTGATTTGTCACGTTCGGACATTTTTCAGAGCTTTTGCGTTTCGCTGGAGGCCGCTCAATTTTGCCCGTTTAATAGCCGTTTTACGAAACCGTTTGGTGTAAATTTCGGGCGTAAACGAAAGAACCTCGTCAAGATTGATCGAAGTCTCACCTAATCTTGGCTCGAAATGTAATTCTTCTGTCGGTTTTTCGAAACGGTTCCATGGGCAAACGTCCTGACAAATATCACAGCCGTAAAGCCAGCCGCTTAGATTTTCCTCGATCTCTACCGGCAGCTTCTCGGTTCGCAACTCTATTGTCGCGTATGAGATACACTTTCTGGCATCGACAACATACGGCTCCACGATCGCAGCGGTAGGACAAGCATCTATACAAGCGGTGCATGTGCCGCAATGGTCCAAAACTGTTTCTGTTTCGTATTCGAGTTCAATATTTAGAATAATTTCGCCGATAAAAAACCAAGAGCCGAGATCCGTTGTTATCACGTTCGAATGTTTTCCCAACCAGCCGATACCGGCCCGCACTGCCCACGCCTTATCCATCACCGGAGCTGTGTCCACACATACTTTCCCGTCGGCATCCTGGTTTTCTGATTTTATCCAATCAAGAAGTACATGCAGCTTTTCCTTGACGACATCGTGATAATCGTCACCCCAGGCATACCGGGAAATTTTTCCTCTGTCTTCATTTTCTTCGTGTTCGTGCGGTGTGTAATAATTCAGCGCGGTTACGATCATTGACCTCGCACCTGGAAAAATAAGGCCCGGATCACTTCTCTTTTCGGGTTCTCGCTTCATCCATGCCATTTCGCCGTGGAAATCATCATCCAGCCATTTACGTAACTTAATGGCTTCCCCGGCCAAGTACCCGGCCCGAACAATGCCGATCTTGTCAAAGCCTATCTCCGATGCTTTTTGTTTGATCTTTTCCGTAAACGAAGCCATTAATAAATTATCCCTGAATAGTGCCGAAAAGAAAAAACGGCTGAATAGCCTTACGCTAAACAGCCGTTAAAAACCCCTAACTTGAAAGTTTAGAAGTTAAGTTTAAAGCCGAATTGAAACTGTCTCGGATCAAATGCAGACGTTGGCTGACTGAAATATCTGCCATTGCCGCTGCGCTCACCAAATGAATTGACCACTGTGTAAAAAGGGTTTCCGCCAGCTTCATTGAACCGGTTGAATAAATTAAATACCTCACCGATCAAATCAAGGCTGATCCGTTCGCCAAATCGGATCTTGCGAGTAACACGAGCGTCTACTGAGAAGTATCCGTGGGTTATTCCAAAGTTGCGGCCTAGATTTCCGTTTGCCGGAAAGATCCCGTTGAGACAATTGGTATCGACGCCGGTTTGGCAGAGATTTCCATCAGAACGGACGGTCGGGCGTTCATTAGTACTCTGGAAATCGCCATTGGCATCACCCGGAGCAATAATATTAAAAGGCCGGCCGGAAGCAACCTCAATTATCGGAGCCACCGAAAATCCGTGGAGAAATTTATGAAAAGCACTGCCCGATTTCCAACTATCAGGTGATGCTAATATGCCGCTGAATACAAAACGATGCCGCTGATCGAAAAGTGAATCTGAACGTTCAGCACGGAAATTAGTGTTGTCCTGCGGTTTCAGAAGTGTTTGCAGATCGGACGAATCGTCTATCGAATGCGACCAAGTATAGGTTGCAAAAAACTGCACATTGTTAGAAAACCGCTTTTTCAGTTCAATGTTTAATGCATTGTATGAAGAATCTCCGTCAGATAGCTGTGCATTAACATCCGCGTACGGATTGATCGGGCCAGGTACACGAAGGCTGCCCGCGATGGCGGCATCGAATGCAGTTTTATTAAGTCCGCTAGCCGCTGAAGCTATGAAGTAATTGGGTCCCAGTCTTCGGAAGAAATCAGCCGCAACGGGGTTTATAATTATCGCACCCGTCGTATTGTTTCGGGCAACTAACGCACCAACTTGTGCAGCGTATTGCGCATTACTTACCACTAACACAGTGTAAAGAGCACTGCTGGTGTTCGGGATCGTAAAGAAAGCGGCTTCGCTCAAGCTGGTTGGGGCTCGGCCCGAAGCCGGGCATGGAGCGGGGCCACACGCCACAGGATTGTTTGCTGTAAAGCGCCGAAAGTTATCGACCAAAGCCTGAGAGTTAACGGTATTCACGTCCTGCGGATGAGCGAGATGCCGGGCATTAACAGTTATATAACTTGCCGAGAACGACATGTTTCTGCCGATCTGCTGCTCGATCCCCAGATTTCCCTGAAAAACATCAGGATACTGGAAATCTTTGCCGACATGCAGCGTGAAGGGCAGGATCGGGCCGAATCCGGTAAAATTGGCAGAATTGAATCTTTGAAAGCCAAACTGATATTGCGACGAACTTGCCACGCCCGGTGTGACAGCCGCACCGCATATGGCGGCAGAAGAACCTTGGGCCCCGCACACCGTTCCATGAAACACCTGAAAGGCATTAAATAATGCAGTTGGCGACGGACCGCCGATCGGGATCAATGTTGCCTGCTGCTGCTGTGAACCGTCGGCGATATCCGAATTGAAAGCAACTGCAAGCAGCGGATGATCGTAAAATAGCCCGCCCGCAGCCCGCAAAATTGTCTTGCCGTTGCCGAAAACGTCCCAGGCGGCACCGACACGCGGTGCAAAATTATTGCTGTCACGCGGGAAACCTTGCGTGACATTTAATGCGTCCTGTGCGGTCTGCACATCCTGTTCGCTCAATGTAATTCCTGTCAAAGGATCGCGGAACGCTGTTGGTGGAAATTCATTGGTGAATTCGATGTCGTATCGCAGCCCATAGTTAAGCGTGAGGTTTTTGAAGATCTTCCAGGTATCTTGAAAAAATAAAGCGACCGGCTTATTTTTGATCGCACTGTTTGGATCGCCGAATCCTTGAATAAACACACTCGGAAAGCCTAGGCCGTATGTCTGGTTTGGCGTAAAGGCCGGGCATCTCGGAACCCCAGCCGGAAGTGTCAAAGAATCACAGCCGGTAACAAGCGAACCACCAGCCTGCTGGCCGAAATTGAATAATGCTGGAAAGTTCAGTTCAAAACTTGCTTTAATGTCAATAAAATTAAGATCGCCGCCGAATTTAAAGATGTGATCTCCAGTTGCCAACGTCACATTGTCGCGGATCTGAAAACGGGTTTCGGTACGATCAACCGGCGAAAACGGATTTGAGCCGATGAAGCCGGTTCCCGCTATCTGATGGGCGACGCTCGGAACCTGCGAATCGAACAGAGCCTTTCTTCGCCCGAAATTGAAGTAAGCCTCATTGACGAAATTTTTCGGCAAAACACTGGCAAGCGATGCACCGAAAGAAGTATCTTTGATCCGCTGAATGCCGGTGCGCGAATAGTCATTTTGACCAAGCGTCTGATTTTGTGATTCGTCCTGTATGCCGTTCACCGTACTCGGGTTATACCCAAAACGGAAAGAAAGCTGCTGACCGCTTTTGATCAAATGATCTAGGCGAATCGAAGTAAAAGTAGTTGCTTCAGAAATTGGGAAGATTCTTCTGAGCTGTGAAAGGGGGCGAAATGCAACAAATTCTCCGTCGGCATTCCGAGTCAAAGGTACAGGTGCACCCGATAAGATAAATCTGTTGCCGATCTGCTGACCCTGACCAACGCCTAAGCCCGGCAAAAAATTTATCAGCGTACTACCGCCATTTAGCGCGGTTTGAGCTCCGGCAGATGCCAGATGAGCATAGGCAAGTCCCGCAGACGGACTTATTGGCAGTATATTTTGTATATATGTTACTTGTTCGGGAGTTAGCCCGGTGAATGTCTGGGCCACAGGAAGAAACGGAGCTCCGATCGTTATGCTTCCAGTTTGCCGGCCAATAATATCACTTGTGAAGAATCCGGATTCCTGCCTTCTTCTTTGTTCGAACGAGCCGAAAAAGAAGGTCTTTTCCTTTTTGATTGGACCTCCAATGGTAAAGCCGTATTGCGCCCGTGTATAAGGTGGTTTCTTATTCGGGTCGCCATCGATCACAGGTGCGAAAGCGTTGCAGGATTGGATGCTTTTATCGCGTATAAAACCGAAAACATTGCCGTGAAAATCATTGGTTCCGCTCTTGGTCACAACGTTGACGATACCGCCGGTCGCCCGTCCGAATTCCGGCAAATATGAGTTTGTCGTTACCTGATATTCCTGTACCGCTTCCTGCGAGACCGTTGAGCGGGCGGCGTTGATCGAATTATCTGTAAAATCGGCCCCATCAACCTGAACGAGCGTCGAGCGCCCGCGTTGTCCGCCGATATTAAGGCCGGAAGTCGGGGCAGGCCCGACCGGACGGCCGTTGTCACGTCCCACGGTCGAGATGGTCAAGGCAAAACCGGTCGCGCTTCTTTCGTTGATCGGCAGGTTTTCAATTCTTCTTTGGTCAATTGTTGTAGAGACGGCAGTTTTTGTCGCTTCTATTAATTCTACAGAATCGCCGGTGACATTAACCGTTATGTCCTGAGCACCGATCTCCATGCTGACCTTAAGTTCGGCACTTTGTCCTACCGTCAGCCGGACAGGTGAAATGACGACTTTCTTAAATGAAGCCGCTTCTGAGGTGATCTCATATTGTCCGGGCGGCAATGCGATTAGGCGATATGTGCCATCGCTATCAGTTGTGACGGTCCGTGTAATGCCGGTTCCGGAATTCTTGGCCGTTACCGTTGCACCGGCAACTACTGCTCCATTCGGATCGACGACCGTTCCCGTCAGATCTGCCGTACTTGCCTGCGCCTGCGCCAAAACTGCGCATGTAGCCAAAAGCGTGATAATTACCAACAGCAAGGATTTCGCAACACACATGGAAACCCTATGAGTAACTTTTGTCATTATTCTTTCTCCTTCAGTGTTGAACTTGTAAACAGCGGTAGATAAATCGAACGTGTTAGCTTGAGGTAGAATCCTCGTCGGAGACCCACACATTCCAAACGCAAAATGTCATGCGTAAACCGACACTGCTGTTTTTTGATTAGTTTGCTTTGATGTTTTTATAGCAAAACTACATTTTAGGCAAGGTAGAACGTAAGAGTTTTGTAATTTTATTATTTATTTTCTCTGAACCGTAAACTTTGGCGAGTAGCACGGGCTAAAAGCTCGCGCGATAAATCGTTAAACCCTAGGATAGAAATTGCCGACTTCGCAAAAAAAGGCTTAAATGCAAACCCTCTAAGCATTGAAGAAATGCGCAGACGGCTAGCGAATCTTTGTTTGTGAAGTCGATGATACGCTGCCGATATTGCAACAGATTTCTTATGCCGCAAGATACAATCGGCGAGAATTTCCGCACTTTCCAGCGCCAGCAACATACCGCTGCCTGTAAACGGATCAATGAAGGCGGCGGCATCTCCTACAGCAAGTATGCCAGGTCCCGGGGAAAGATCTTTTGCACCAAACGAATCGACCGATACGGCTAACCATTTCGTTACCGGGGTCGAATTTTTCATTGTTTCAAATGCCCTTTTGTTCCTAAATATTACTTGCTCTATCAATTTATCGGGATCTCCGTTAAACTCCCGGACTATCTCTGATCTTATAAGAAAGCAGTGATTGGCCAAACCATCTTCAATGCAGCTTAATCCGCCATACCCGCCGCGAAAGAAATATATTTCGCAGCGCCCTTTTTCAATATCGACATTTTGCAAATGATTCTTAAACCCGACAAGGGCGTTCCGGTGCATCCCCGGTTTTTGAATAAAATGGCCGGAATCTTTTTCGATCAGCTTTGAGATTATACGGGCACGGCCAGTGGCGTCTATTATCAGATCCGCCATTATTTCGGAACTTTTGCCTTTGTTATTCCTGACCTTAATTGCATGAATTCCATGCGGATGATTTGTTAAGCCAACTGCATTTGTTTCTTCCAGGACCTCGACCCCCAAATCCTTAGCTCGTTCAAGCAATTTAAGGTCCATCTGCGCGCGGCTGAGGCTCAATGCGAAACCACTGCCAAACCAACTGCTCGGCACACCTGCGTTTCGCCCGCCCGGCTCATAAAATCGCGTTTCGAAAATATGATCGCCCCCGGCTGAAAGCATCGAATCGCTGACGCCAAGGTCCGTGAAATGGGCCAGACATTCGGGCGATATGAATTCGCCGCAAAGTTTATGACGGGGAAATCGCTCGCGTTCAATCAGCACGGGCGAAAAACCGTTCATCGCAAGACGAATCGCAAGACTTGTTCCCGCCGGGCCGGCACCAACGATAGCGATTTGCGATTGCTTTTTCATTTCTTAAAGTTACAGCTATTATAACTCTTGGTGAATCGACAAAAACAAATCGTGAACAGCAAATCTACATCACAAATTTATGAAAATTATTCCAATTTCCATCCCGACCCCATTTTATGTCGGTGATGTCAATGTTTACCTGGTCAAAGAAGATCCGATAACACTGATCGATGTCGGTCCCAAAACCAAAGAAGCGTCTGACGCGTTGCGTGACGGGCTAAGACGAAACGGCGTACAGGTTTCCGACATCCGCCGCATAGTCCTGACACACGCCCACGAAGATCATTGCGGCCTGGCAATGCAGGTCCGGGACGAAGCAAAGGACGCCGAGATTTTTGTTCACGAGTGGGAAACAGGACATCTTTTTGGCCGTCTGGCACAGGACGGACATCGCCGGTTGATGATGCGGTCAGGTGTACCGGAAGCGGTCTTTCTGGAAATGCAGAAACTTTATAGTGAGGTCAGCTTGCTGGCGGATTCACTGGAAGACGTTGATTTAAAGCCGCTTCATGACGAAATGGAGCTTGAATTTTCGGGTGGTTCGATAAAGGTACTTCACACTCCCGGACACACGCCGGGTTCATGTTCTTTTTTACGGGAGGCAGATCGGACGATCATTAGCGGCGACTGCGTTCTGAAACGGATCACTCCTAATCCAATACTTTCGGCTGATCCGGTGGATCCTGATAAACGCTTCAGATCATTGGGTGAATATCTTGTCAGCCTCGCCAGGCTCCGTAGTTTTTCGCCGACGCTAGTTTACGGCGGCCACGGCGAACCAATTTCGGATTTTGAAGAAATTTTCAACCGCTACATCCGTACGATCGACGAGCGGCAAAAAAAAGTTATTTCGATTGTCTCGAAAGACGGCGTGACCGCTTATGATGTAGCCCAGAGCCTTTTCCCTGATTCTTTCGGCCAGGACGTGCACCGTTTTCTCGCAATTTCAGAAGCGGTGGCACATCTCGATTATGCTGAATCAGAAGGAAAGCTCGGCGTTGAGCTTAAAGACGGCGTTGAAACCTATCTCAGAAATTAAACGGTGTTGGTTTGGAACGAATATTCCCGGCAAATACGGTCAACTGTGTCGGTGATCTTTGTCACGCCTGCAAAACCCGGAAGCTGCTGCACCCGTTGTGTGATTGTTTTTTCTAGGCCGTTCAGTCCTCTGCCCTCACCAAATAAAGTCGAAATGGTGTAATCAGACTGTTCTTTCGGCCTTGCACCTTGTCCGACAGGATAGTAAAAATTTTCAATTACGAATTTTGCAAGCTTTTTTGCAAAGACATTGTTTCGCAGCTCCAAACGGGCGACGGACCAGTAAAACTGTGTATGGGCCGATTCTTCGCGGATAATTCCTTTCAACAGAGGGGTTAATACAGGATGATCGGCCAACTCCATCAATCGCCGGTAACCTTGCGTAGTGGTCATTTCGTGCACCGCTCCGAAGGTCATATGTGTTGCGGTAAATTTTTTGCCGACCAGATTTGTGATCGTCGTGATGAGATATGCATTAAGGTTATAGAATGTGGAAACTCCTTTATTAACCTGCGTTTGCCAATCCGGATCGGTCTTCACGCCAAGCTCGTTCAAAAAGCGGTTCAGAACTTCACCATGCGTAAGTTCCTCTTTGTTCCAACGCTCCATGAATTGGCTGATAACGGGGTCCCTGCCGGTCGGCGTTCGCCGCAATTCCCTGTGATACATATCAGTCAGCGTCTCGACATCGCGCATGTAGTGCAATACCGGGATCAATTTCGGGTCGATCGGATGGCGCCGCACCTCGTCCCATTTAATATTCGAGATAAAATCATCCGTCAATGCCCGCGGCTGATTCTCGTACCAATTAAGAACCTCTTGTTTTGTCTCGAATATCATTATGTGCTACCGAATTTAGAAAATTGGATGGAAAATGTCAACTTTTTTAAAGTTACATATTTGTTCGCATCTATATATCTATTTCGATGTGGTTATCCTTTTAGATGCACATCGTTTGAAATTAAGGCGTTGTTACTGCGTTTTCCGTATTCCGAAGTAATAAACCCACCAAATGAAGAATAGCTGCAGAGGTACGCGAAATAGCAAATACCAGGGCCCGTATCCCATGCCGGCAAACGGTACGGATTTGAAACTGCCGATTATGTTTGCCGGCAAGACCGCAACAAAGAAAATTATCAGCAGCACTGAAGTCAGCTTAACGCTCCTTATCCAAAGTAGCCCAGGGATCGCCAGCAACTCGCAAACACCGGTAAAATAAACCGTCTCACTTTTCAGAGGCATAGCCTCCGGCATTATATTCACCATTTCAGCAGTCAATGTAAAATGGGCAATGCCGGTCACCAAAAGCATGGCTGCCATCGCTATTCGGCCGATGATGGAAATACTCAGTTTTCGCCCAAGTATAAATGTATTTGCTAAATATAGGGCCGCAAACGTTCCAAATAAAAATATTAGTGGGGCCATAATTTGAAGAACCAGCCTAATGAAGCAATTGTTTCAATGTTACGATAGAATCGAAAAATATATAAGAGATTGGCTAC
>JAYUCO010000069.1:0-50838 GCA_043740295.1 Pyrinomonadaceae bacterium
GATTGGGAAGCCGTCGCCGAATCCGTCAAGAAAACGAGCCGAGTAATCGTCGCTCACGAAGACCCGATCTCTTACGGTTACGGTGCCGAGCTAGCAGCTCGCATTTCCGATGAACTCTTTGAATACCTCGACGCTCCGGTCCGCCGCGTCGGTGCGACCGACACATTCGTTGGCTATGCCCCGCAGCTCGAAGATTTCATCCTGCCGCAGAGCGAAGATGTGGAAAAGGCGGTGCTGAAGTTGTTGAAATACTGACTAGTTAGGAATTGTGGGTGAAAGGTTCGAAGAATGGACAAAGAATTCCTGGATGTGACCGCTGATAACCTGATAATCATTCGAGATGCTCGACATGCTTTGTTAAGTAAGACCGAGCCTGGCGAAAAGACAAGAATCGCAAATGCAGTCTTTTGCCGAATGCTTACAATATGCATTGTGACTTCTACGGAGTTCATTCTGGAAGCTTGGCGAACGAAAAGTCAGGTTCTCGAACCCTACTTCGCATTGCCAAAAAATACCCCAAACCCGGACCGAAAGAGGAGTTTGCAGAAGGCATTCGAGGAGCATTGGCTTGACTTGGAAGAATCCGTTTTGGATGACTATCTCGCAATCAAGTTCATGAGAAACGCGAGCGTTCATTTGCGATGGTTCAGTCATGAGAAAGATTGGGTTAAATTGCGGAACTTCCCTACGGATCTAACACGATTTGCTATGGACGACTTCGATCGGATGTCGAAAGTCTACAACAAACTTGCGATATGTATTTACCAGACTGAGTTTGACGATCCTTCGATTCGTGCTTACGCTGCCGTATTGGCAAGAAAGCTTGCCGAATGATTACAGGTGGCCCAAGCTTCTTGGTGACGGCGAACCTCTCTTCGCGGGTCCCGATTTATGAGTGCTTAGGCTACCAAGTCGACAAAGGGGTAGCTGGTGAACGAGCCGTGCAAATGTTCGCGAAGAAAACCGGCTAGAGTTTGCTCAGTTTATACACCCCGGTTGCCAGCCGTTCCGCAAATCCCTCATTGACCAATTGATGGTTAGCCCGTCCAGATTCCCATCTTTGAAAACCGAACGCTTTTGAGTAATCGCCGAGCAAGGTCATTCCACACATTTGCAGATATGCCCGGCCGATCTCGCGGACGGCTTCTTCGCGGGAAACTTTCTTTGCCAATTCTTTGGGAAACCGGGCTTCGGCCAGCGTCCATATATAGGTAAATTTTGGTACATAAAGCACTTCTTGCGGTACGACCTTCAATTTTCGCTGTAGTTCGTCAACGGCCTTTGTCAGATCTTTCTTTTCTTTGATGCCGCATTCGGCACGCAGATCGGATGTTGCCATTTCCCATTCTTTTCTTAAAACCTTCAACACTTTTTTGGCATCCTGCGACAAAACATCTTTCTCGTCCTTTTTCTGCACGCCCCAAATCGCGTTGAAATACGGGAACATGCGCGGAGCAAGAAACATCGAATTACCTTTGACCAGCTTTGCGTAATAAACTTTTCCGCGTTGCAGCACTTCGTCCTTCAAAACCCAGGCGGCGCTTGCTTCCTGATCTTTTTGAACATTTCGCGGCATATGTGCATCGCGTCGGCCGCAGACCGCTATATAGACGGACGGTAAATCCTTTCGCGCATCGGTCAGCCCGAGACAGAAACCAAGGTCTTCGACCATTGTCTCGACATCCTGAGCGGTTTCGACCTTACGCGATTCGTCACGCCGCCATTTGCGGTCGCGGTATTGTTCGATCTCTTCAGGAACGAATTGCATATCGATATTTAATCACGAGCCTCACAATTGCAGAAGCCCGCACTTATTAAGGGCGTCTTCATACTAGAAAACGCCCATAATAAATGCGGGCTTCCGTTAAAAACTGATCTCTGCCTTAATTCTCGCTGTCTGGTTGATTATTACGGATCGGCGAAGATGCCTGGACGGTGATCGTCGAGCCCTTCAAAAGCTGCACGTCGTCGCGTCCCTGATAAATGACCGATCCGGCTCCTGCGCTACCGCCGATGATTGCCCCGATCGCCGCTCCCTTGCCGCCGCCGGCGATCACACCTATCAATGCACCGATGCCAGCACCGGCACCACCCCGTTTGACGGTTTCCCTGGTTTGGCTGTCACCTTTTGCCGTACCTTCGGCATCGACCTTAACGACCTTGCCGTTCTGGTCCTTGATCCCCTGCAGCGATCCGGCAAAATCATACGCCTTGCCGCTGCGCAGCGTTATCCGCTCAAAGTTAAAAGTAATATTCGATTGTCCCGATACACGGCCCGAGCGCCCGATACCTGAGATATAACCATCAATCGTTGCACCACGATATTCGTCAGGCGATTGCACCGTCATCTTAAAACGGTCATTATTTTGCGAGACCTTCGTATTGATCTCGTTTTCCAGAATTGCGGTTACGACCATGCCGTTCGGCACGACAAATTGGCCGATCCGTGGTGATGAAACGCTAGGTGTACCGCCGTAGGTTCCGTTCCTGTCGCCTGGGTCGTTGCTTGAATATGTCCCGTCATCAGGGTTATTTGCCCCGGGTTTTCCTTCAATTCCAAGTCCGGCAATTGCGTCGGTTTTGTTGTAAATGCTGTCCGCGAATATCGTTTCCTTGAGATAATCGGTGGTAATCCGGCGTGTGACCTTTAGCGTTTTGCCGCCATCGGACGGTGTAAATGTGATCGTATAGTCGGTTTCTCCGCCAATGCTTGAGATCGTTAATTCTTCGCCGCGAAGCGTGGCCCGGACGCGAACTGTTCTGCCGCCCGTTTGTTCGGTCTTATCGCTTCCGTCGGCGGTAATTGTGACCGGGGCGGCTTTTGTCGAAGCAAGCGTTACTTCATTTCCGCGAACGTCAATGGCGATCTGCTCCGGTGCTTCGAGTTTTGATTCCAGGTCTTGTCTTTGCGCGGTACCGACCCGGCTATTCGAAAGTATATCAGCTGTATTTTCGCTTCTCGCGGTATCTAGCTGATACGTGCCGGTCAAGCCGCTGCTAAAAGAAGTTATGCGGTTCTGGGCCGGATATCTGTTGCCGGGAAAGCGGTTCGAATTCGGATAGTTGGAATTGCCGCTGTTCCATTTAGATGACAACCCATAACCGCTCGCCAATCGATCTAAAAGCGCGCGGATAGCAGTCCAATCCGTTTCAAGCTTTCGATTTTGCGTGTTCGAATTCAAAAACTGATCGATCGTAAGAGCCGAATCAAGAATGTCCGAAACATCGTCACGGTTCTCGCGTTTTGCTGTGAGGTTCGTATCGAACTTATTTATTTTGTCCTGCAAGTCGCGCAGGTCGTCAGAAATATTGCCAACTTGCTGCGGGTCGGCCGAGCTGCTTTTTAGCTGATATTCCAGATTGTACTGAAAATCATCGATCTTCGAATTCAAACTGCGGACAATGTCGCGTACTTCGCGTTCGTTCCGCCGCTGGGCATCAGCCTGGCCGGCCAAACTGAACACCATTAGACCAATTGCCGCATAAACTAAAAACAAAGACTTGAACCTTCTCATAAACTTCTCTCCTGACCTGTCGAATAAATTGGCAGACTTCCGCCGCATTTTTGTATGAAGCATTTTTTATACCAAAAGTTGTTCGGCCGTTCCGCCCGGAATATTTGCGGCGGTATTATGGTAAAATCCTTCTGCAAATACGAAATCAAAAGAGGCAAAAACTTTATGGCTGGCAGCACATACAAGGCAGAGGTCCGATACGCAGGCAATGGTTTTCTCATCGGCACGTCGCCCAGCGGACATGCCCAAACCATTGAAACAAATGGAGATAGAAATGCGGCCCAGACGCCGCTCGAAATGCTGTTGGTATCGGTCGCGGCATGCACAGCAACAGATGTGGTCTCGATCCTCGAAAAAAAACGGCAGGACGTGACCGAATATCGCGTCAAGATCGAAGGCACCCGGCGCGAAGAATATCCACGCTCATTCACCGGTTTCCACGTTCACCATATCGTGCATGGACGTAGCGTTTCGGAAAAAGCCGTCGCCGATGCGATCGAATTATCCGACACAAAATACTGCTCCGTTGCGGCGACAGTCCGCCCGACAGCAATGATCACAACGAGCTACGAAATCATCGAAGCAGTTTGATATTTTATATACACTTACAAGGTCATTGAATATGAAAAATATTTTCGCAAGTCTTTTTATCCTGACCTCTTTTTCGATCATTGCGTTCACGCAGGTACCGACCGCCGTTCACATTCAAATCCTGAAAGCCGAGGACGCTCGTCGTTATGACGAGACGCTGGAGAATCTGATGGGAAATGCCGGCGAAGACATTAGGGTCCGTGCAATATTGGCCGCCGGCCGCATTGGCGATGATCGTGCGGTACCGCGTGTTTCGGAGTGGTTAAATGGCACACCTAAAACCGCCGAAATGGCGGCATTTGCTCTAGGCGAAATAGAATCCGTCAAAGCCGCTGATGCGATCTTGAAAATTCTGAAGGACATAAAAACTCCTGATCTGGTTCGTGCCAGAGCGGTCGAAGCCGCTGGAAAGATAGCCGCCGCAAATGCAAAAGACGAAAGATCAAAACTGCTTGGTGTAGCAATTCTCGACACGCTCGAAACGGAAAACAAACGCGGTGCAAAGCAGAACCGCGAAGTTGTTCTTTTGGCCCTCACCGCAACTCTGCGGGCAAGGCCTGAAAAGACCGATATTGCCGTTGCAAAATTCCTGACTGCTCCTGACGCAAGAATCCGTGCGGACGCCGCCAACACCTTGTCACGCATCCGTGCAAAAAACGCCAATAAAGTTTTGCGTGCGATGTTGAAAGCCGATGCCGATCCGATTGCCCGTGCCAACGCCGCTCGTGCCTTGGGTGCCGCCGAAGACAAAGACGCATTTGATGTGTTATTAAATGCCGCGACCGAAGACACAGATTCCCGCGTTCGCGTCTCAGCGATCCGCTCGCTTGCTTCATTGAAAGATGCAAAAGCCGCCGATAAACTCCTCGAACGCGGCGAAAAGCTGCTTGCCGAATATTCAAAAGCCAAGAAGCCAAACTTCATTCCGGTCGAACAAAACGAGTTCATTGAGATCGCCGTAACTCTCGGACGGTTGCTGGCAAATACAGATAATGAACGTGCAGACAAGTTATTCGCCGATTTCGGCAAGATCGATAAGGGCCATACGCCGGAGGCATATATTGCCCGCGTTCGCGTTGGGCCAAAACGCGCCGATGACAGTTCGCCCGAGCTGACCGATTGGCGGCAATACAGCACGATCGCTCAGATCTTCGGTGAATTTGCTGACATAGAACCCAAAAGCGAAACGGGACAGCAAATGAAGAAGGAAGCTCCCGGCATTTTGCGTCCGCTGGCTAAAGCATTCGCCGAGGCTGACCCATCGACCGAGGGAAAACGCATGCTGGCCGCACCGGATGTGCTGCAAGCCTATGCCCGCTTCAAAACTGACGATCTGGGCGATATATTACGCACGGCGCTCAAGAACAAAGATGTGCAGACGCGGGCTACAGCAGCAGCTCTTTTGGCAGATGTCCCACCTACGAAAATTAATTTGGATGAATTCCCTCTATCACGAGAGAATTTGGATGCTTTGCGAGCCGCGTTTGAATTCTCACGGACGAACGACATTGATTCGAACGACGCGATACTCGCCATCGTCGAAGCTCTCTTCAAAATTAGCCCAAGTGGTGTGGGTTGGCGGCAAGAGTTGATGTCTGCATTTTATTTTCCCGACTATATTGTCAGAAAGAAGACCTTCGATCTTATTCCGAAGATCCGGATCGTTATAGATTCATTTCCACTGGACATGCTACATGGTGCACCGGGTGACGTGAGACCTTATTCCGGTAAGGGAACGAAGATCGGTCAGGTTCTTAATAAAAATGCGGATTACCGGCGGGCCGCTTTACGGAAAAACGGCTCGGTCAAAGCGATTCTAACTACCGAAAAAGGAATATTCACGATTGACCTGCTGCCCGAAGACGCTCCGCTGACGGCGGATAACTTCATCAAACTCGCACGGTCGGGTTACTTCAACGGCCTCGAAGTTCACCGCGTTGTGCCGAATTTTGTTATGCAGGACGGCGATCCGCGCGGTGACGGAAATGGCGGGCCGGGCTGGTCGATCCGCTGTGAAATAAATATGGTGCCATACGAACGTGGTGCAGTCGGGATGGCGCTGTCGGGCAAGGACACCGGTGGCTCGCAATGGTTTGTCACGCATTCGCCGCAGCCGCACCTTGACGGCGGATACACGGTATTTGGCAAGGTGAACGAAACCGGTATGAAAGTCGTAGATAATATCGTGCGTGGGGATAAGATCATCTCGGTCAAGATCGTCGGAAGATAATTTGCCGCGAGAGGCCGGAGTAAGATTCGAAAAGGATGTACGAGATACTAAGAATGTTTTCCGTGGATGAAAGGTTCCATTCTTAAAATTTTTTGCTGAATAATATCCTGTAAATTGTTTTCCGGCGTTAAGGCCTTATTATGAACGTTCCAGAACGCAGGCAGGTCAAGATAGATGAGGGTTTGGATAATCTTGCGCATTATCTCGACGGCCTTTTTCGTGTGCCGGGCACGGAGTGGCGGTTTGGCCTCGACGCATTGATCGGTTTGATCCCGAATGTAGGCGATTCGATCACTTCGTTTGCTTCGTTTTATATTTTGCTGGCGGGCGTCCGTTACGGCGTACCGAAGGTCACTCTGCTGCGGATGGCGTTCAATATTGGTCTAGATTATCTGGTCGGGACGATACCTTTTATCGGGGATGCATTCGATTTTTTCTGGAAGTCGAACAAACGGAATATGGACCTCATCCGTACCCGGGCGACCGGAAAAGGGAAAGGCACGACCGGCGATTATATTTTCGTATTCGGGATAATCGGATTTTTGATACTGCTGCTGATTGCGTCGATATTAGCGAGCGTTTATATAATCTGGGCGATTTTTTACGAAGTTTTCAGCGGAAATATTTAATGCAAAAGCCCGCATAAAGTAACGGTGTTCTTTGTTCAAAGAACGCCACTACTTCGTGCGGGCCCCAACATTCAAGACCAAGTTTCAACCGCCTGAGCGGCAAAAATGCGATAACTTGAATTATCAAACAGTGAAGCAGACCTTATATTAATCGAAGAGGTCAAGATTCATCACCTTCGTCCACGCCGCAATAAAGTCCTGCACGAACTTCTCGTTAGAATCCTCACATCCGTAAACCTCTGCCAGGGCCCGAAGTTCTGAGTTCGACCCGAAGACGAGATCGACGCGGGTGCCGGTCCATTTTGGTTCGCCGGTTGTGCGGTCGGTGCCGTTGAATGCTTCACTGCTTCCGCCCGCAGGTTCCCACTTCGTGCTCATGTCGAGCAGATTGACGAAGAAATCATTGGTCAGCGTTCCGGGCCGTTTGGTGAAGGCAC
Source organism: Pyrinomonadaceae bacterium (assembly GCA_043740295.1). Lineage (GTDB taxonomy): Bacteria > Acidobacteriota > Blastocatellia > Pyrinomonadales > Pyrinomonadaceae > OLB17. The sequence goes on from JAYUCO010000069.1 coordinate 7,403, forward strand.
CGTGCTGCGAGCCGTCGTAGTTTGTTCCAAGTACGCGCATACCACCGACAAGTGCGGTCATCTCAGGAGCGGTCAGCATCAGTTGCTGTGCCTTGTCAACCAGCATTTCCTCGGCCGGTGTCCTATGATGGCCTTTCTTGTAGTTGCGGAAGCCGTCGGCCTGTGGTTCGAGATAGCGGAAGGATTCTACCTCGGTCTGCTCTTGCGATGCGTCGCCGCGTCCAGCTGTAAATGGAACCGTTATATCGTGACCGGCATCCATCGCTGCCTTTTCAATACCTGCGCAACCGCCCAGGACGATCAGGTCAGCCAGCGAAACCGGCTTGCCGAAGTCTTTTCGAATGCCTTCGAGCGTCATAAGTACCGTTGCCAGTTGGAACGGGTTATTGACCTCCCAATTCCGCTGCGGTTCGAGGCGAATTCTGGCTCCGTTAGCGCCGCCGCGTTTGTCGCCGCCGCGGAAGGTCGAGGCCGACGCCCATGCAGTTGAAACAAGCTGCGAGACCGATAATCCGGAATGGAGTATCTTACCTTTTAGTGCGGCAATGTCCGATGCATCGATCGGCGAACCTGCCGGAACCGGGTCCTGCCAGATGAGCTCTTCTTCAGGAACCTCTGGCCCGAGATAACGGCCTTTTGGGCCCATGTCGCGGTGCGTGAGTTTGTACCATGCACGGGCAAAAGCGTCGGCGAACTCATCCGGATTTTCAAGAAAGCGACGCGAGATCTTTTCGTACGCCGGGTCCATACGCAGAGCCAGATCGGTGGTTAACATCGTTGGCAGCCGTTTTGGCCCATCAAATGCATCGGGTATTGTCGCGTCCGCGCCTTTTGCGACCCATTGCTGGGCACCAGCCGGGCTCTTTGAGAGTTCCCACTCGTATGCGAATAAGTATTCGAAATAGTCGTGACCCCATTTCGTCGGAGTGCTCGTCCAAGTCACTTCGAGGCCGCTGGTGATAGTGTCGGCGCCCTTGCCCGTGCCGAAGCTGTTGTGCCAGCCGAAGCCTTGGGTCTCGATGCCGGAAGCTTCCGGATCAACTGTTACATGATCGGACGGCGCCGCACCGTGCGTCTTGCCGAAAGTGTGACCGCCTGCGATCAGAGCAACGGTTTCCTCGTCATTCATTGCCATACGGCCAAACGTGTCACGGATGTCGTATGCCGCAAGGAGCGGATCGGGGTTGCCGTCCGGGCCTTCGGGGTTGACGTAGATCAGCCCCATCTGGACAGCGCCGAGCGGATTTTCGAGCTTACGACTGTGGATGTCGCCGTCTGCGTTGTCGTCAGACACGAGCACACCTTCACCTTCGACGCCCTCAGATCCGTGTGCATAGCGGACATCGCCGGCGAGCCACGTCGTTTCTGCGCCCCAATAAACATCCTGATCGGCCTCCCACACGTCCGCGCGCCCGCCGCCGAAACCGAATGTCTTGAAGCCCATCGTTTCCAGAGCGACATTACCTACAAGGATGAACAGGTCGGCCCACGAGATCTTCCGGCCGTATTTTTGCTTGATCGGCCACAAGAGACGGCGGGCTTTATCGAGGCTCACGTTGTCCGGCCAGCTATTTAGCGGAGCAAAACGCTGCTGTCCGCGGCCGCCGCCGCCACGGCCATCGCCGATGCGGTATGTTCCGGCACTGTGCCATGCCAGGCGGATGAATAACGGCCCATAATGGCCAAAGTCCGCCGGCCACCAATCCTGTGAGTCGGTCATCAGGTCTGCAAGGTCTTTTTTGAGTGCCGCGTAATCGAGAGTCATAAACTCTTTCGCATAATCGAAATCCTCGCCCATCGGATCCGATTTGCCCGAGTGCTGGCGAAGTATGTTCAAATTCAACATCTTCGGCCACCAATCGCGGTTTGATCGGCTGCTTTCGGTCGTAAATTTCATCGATCCACCCGTGAAAGGGCATTTGCCGGCGCCATTACCATTCTGTTCTGTGTCGTTTCCCATTGTGATTTCCCTTTTATATTAGATTTTTTTGGAAGATATTTAAGTTATTTGTCTTAGTTCAAACTACAAGGTTTTCTGGCCCGGTTTCCAATCGGCCGGGCAGAAGCCGCCGGTCTGCAGAGCTTGCAGCACGCGCAGAGTTTCGTCGACCGAGCGCCCGATGCTCGGCGTGTTAATGACCGAATATTGCAGCACGCCATCGGGATCGATGATGAATAGGCCGCGGAGCGCGATATTCGCCTCTTCGATAAGGATGTTGTATTGACGAGCTAACTTACCGCCGGGATCAGAAGCGATCGGGTACTTAATTTCCCCAAGCCCATTGTTTTCCTTCGGTGCACGCAGCCACGCTCGGTGCGAGTGGACCGAGTCGGTCGAGACGCCCAAAACATCGGTCCCGAGACCGCTGATCTCGTCGAACCTTTCGGAGAAATGGGTCAGATCGGTCGAGCAAACGCCGGTAAAATCCAGCGGGTAAAAAAGCATGATGAGCCATTTGCCCTTATAGTCCGCGAGCTTTACGTTCTCTTTTAATGTTTCGATATCCTTGGTAGACGGCATGTTAAAGTCCGGTGCCGGCTGGCCGACTTTGGCAAACGTGACCGCGTTTTCAGTTGCAGTTCCAGTCCCTGTTGACATGTGTTTTATCTATCTCCTTGTTTTATGTTTTTGCCGCGAATTAGACGAATAAGAGAAGAAAATATTTGTCTAATTCGAGCAATTTGTGGCTAAGCCCCTAAGCATTTCGGGCAGATGCCCCTCAAAGTAAATTCCAACGATTCGGGTTTGAATTTCGAATAAGCCGCCGCCCGTGCTACAAGCTCCTGCGGATGCTCCATCTCGATATCGACAAGCGTGCCGCATTTTGTACAGATGGCGTGATCGTGACGATGGGTCATCCGGTCAAAGCGGCTCGCGCCGTTCCCGAACTGTATCTCCGCGATATGCCCGGCGTCCTTCAAAAATCGCAGACTGTTATACACAGTGGCAAATGAAATGCCCGGCAAAACCCGCTTCGCATTATCGAAAACGCCATTCGCCGTCAAATGCTCGTGAGCATCATGGATCACCTGCAGCACAACCTCCCGCTGCTTCGTCAGACCTAAATTTTGTATCTCTTCTACGTTCATAACATTTCAAATTAGATTTAGAATAATTCTAAGTATTATATTTTGTCAAGCAAGTCTGTTATCAATTAAATTCCATTATTTGGAAACATAAGGATATGAAACACCGGGTGGTATGAGCCAGAATTCTGCCGTTTTATTACCATTGTCAGCTAAGACAAGTGTAATTCGTGATCGTTCAATATTTTTTGTAAGCCAGGTCAGGAAGCGTATTTTTTGTAAACGCATGTTCTAGGGGGAAGTGTTTTGTTTGCTCAAATCTATCTCTCATTATCAACGATCAGTTTTCGGCGGGCTTGGACGATGAGGCCGGGGCGTTTTGAAGTGACTTCGATATTGCGGGTGTTGGGTTGGCCGCTTTCGCCGAGCGGGACTTTTGGGGTGTAGGTCAGGACGTAGCTTGAATCGATCATTTTGGCGACGAGTGCGGTTTTGTCCACCATTTCGTCAAGGCTTTCGGCCAGGACCAATTCGCCATTGGTGTTTTCGGCCAGGGCGGTGAGGGCTTCTTCGCTCGATTCCAGATCGGCTTTTCGCGCCCTCAGGGTTTTCAGCAATTTGCGGTCGAGATTGATCGTCGGGCCGATCTTCGGGGCCTGTGCCGATTGGCGGGCGCCATTCGGAAGCTGGGCTGCTACTTCATCGGGCAGAGCTTTTGGCGGCGGCGAATTGGACAATGTTTTGGTGCGCGGGTTGATGTCGGTCACTTCCAGCCGCGTGTAGCTGATGACGTGTATATTGATGTCGGTCGAAAGCAGCTTTCTCAAAGCATCGGCCTTGGCGGAGCGTGTCGTGATGGTGTCGGTGCCGTCGGTGATGAGTACGAGGTGCTTATTTTCGAGCGAATTCTTGCTCAAAAAATCGGATGCGAGGCCCAGTGCTTCGACAAAAGCGGATCGCCGCCCAAATTTCGACTGCTTGCCAATGGCGTCGAGTAACTGCTGATGGTCATTCGTCCATTCGGCAATTATTTCGGCCTTATCGCTGTACTGCATAACGGCGACGGAGTCTTCCGGCCGCAGGGAATTTACTATACCTTTTGCGACCTTGCGGGTTTGGTCCAGATTTTTCACCTGCCGCAGTTCACCGCCGGTATCCATAACGATCAAAACATTTGCAGGGATCCGGCGAAGGCTGCTTGCCTGATGAAGGATGTTGTTTTCGGTGATCACGACATCTTCCGCTTTAACGTCGGGGACAAACTTACCGTTTTCGGTAAATGCCAGCACGTTGACCTTGACCTCTTGGGTTAAAACCCGCACCGGATCGTCATCTTTTTCAGGCGTCGGTGTTGGTTGCGCACGTCCGCTTTGGGCGTTTGAGAGTGCCGCTAGTGATAGTAATAATAACGCCACCGGCAAGAAAAATTTTGATCGCCTGACATTCATAAATTCCTTTCAAAATATGATGCTCGAAGTTCGCTGAAATATGCTTTCAATAGAATTTTTCTTCACGTCCATGGCGGCTTTGCGAGAGAATCGCGGAGCAAATCCTATAGTTCACAACTCCGGGCGTTTCTCGACAAACTTTAGAAGGTTATCTACATAATTGTGGAAATTTGGGCAGGTGACCCCGTGCGGGTCCAGTAAACTTTCCGCGATGCTTGTGTCGTAGGTCTGCGATATAAAGAAATATGGCACAGCGGAATGCGGCAAACCGGTGATCGGCGGTGATATCGGTGAGGATAAAAAAGTCTGCACCAATTTCGGCGGCGGGGTAATGGAAGACCTTTTGCCGGACAGTCGTTCAGAGATCGTATCGAAAAGTTCAGCCGTCGAAAGCGGGTTCGGGTCGGCCAAAGCGATCGTTTTGCCTATCGCTTTATCATCCATCGAAAGGTCCGCGATTCCCTCAACGACAAAATCGACCGGCACCAGATTCAGCCGAACGTGGTCATTGCCGACGTTAATGAACCGAAGCACGCCCGGTGCCTTTCGTAAATACTGGATCAAAAAATATATGCCGTCGTACTTCGCCGTTTCGCCTGTTTCCGAATCGCCAACGACCACAGACGGGCGAAAGATCGTGATCGGGAGATCGGCTTTTAATTTTTCGACCTCACATTCGGCAAGGTATTTGGTTTCTTCGTAAAAATTACGAAATCCGGCGTTATGATCGAGTTCAGTTTCTAAAATCCGTCCGAGGCGTTTTCCGGCAACATAGCAAGTCGATATGTAATTGTAGCGTTTGAGGTCGCGGACAGACCGAACGAATTCGTTGACGTTTTTCGTGCCTTCCAGATTTACGCGAAAGGCGGCATCTTTTGCGACGGCCAGGTCATATGCGGCGGCAAGGTGAAAAATATCTGTTGTCTCAGACTGTAAAATACTAAAGTCATCGGCTGACATATCGAGATTTGCTTTTGTTATATCGCCTTCGATCAAGGCAAAATTTTCGAGCGGCGTTGATGTACGCTTCGATATTTCCTCAACCGCGACCGAAGCTTTTTCAATAAATTGCGGCTGAACCAACAGAAAAAACTGCACGTCCGGCCTGGCAAGCCGTGCGGCCAGACGCCCGGCGATAAATCCGGGAAAGCCAGTCATAAAGATGGTTTTGGTAAAGCTCATTTTGCGCGCCTGGATTAGTAGTCTAACAGGTTGCAGGTGAAACAAACACGATGATTTTAAGCATTTCGGAAACGAAAAATTTTTTTTACTTGTGGAAAACTTATGTTAGAGTCCAGTTATAAAAGGTTCGTGACGGTTAGAAATGGGCAACACAGAATTATCGGAAAGTGACAATTTAGGCAGTGAATTGCTTGAGCGGATATGGTCCGTCATCTCTTTTGACAAGTGCGAAGCCACACATCTGACATATTCCGAAGCAATTGCAATGATGGACGATCTGGACAGCCAGCGAATTCCCGGCCTCTGTATCGTTACTAACGAAGCAGCCGACAAAATCAGTCAATAGGAATGGTCTATGTCAAAATTCGAGTATCACCTTGCCGAAGTTCTCATTGGATTCGATATAACGGTGGGCCTCTGCCACTTCCTCAAACCGAAAGATCTTATCGACATTCGGTTTAATTTTTCCGCTTTGCAGCAAAGGTAAAACATCCTCTATAAACTTAAGGACAGCTTCGGCTTTTTCTGTGACCGGGCGCCCACGCAAAACCGTGCCTATAATTTTCAGTCGTTTTTGCAGGGCGGTACTCAGATTAAATTCGGTTGTGGAACCGCCCGTCAAGCCGACAAGGATCAATCTTCCTTTTAAGGCAAGGCTGTCGAGATTAGCTTGAAAGTAGCTGGCCCCAACCAGATCGAGGATCACATCTACGCCCCTGCCATCGGTTTTTTCTTTTATGATGTCGGCAAAATTAACATCCTGCGCTGACAAAACAGCATGGTCCAAACCAAATTTTAGTAATCTATTGAGCTTATCGGACGTCCGCGATGTGCCGATTACGGTCACGTTTTTGGCTTTGGCGAGCTGCAATGCAGCCAGGCCGACACCCGAACCGACGGCGTGAACTAGTAATGTTTCACCATCTTTCAAACCGCCAAGCGTGAATATCGCATCGTGAGCGGTTATAAATGCTTCCGGGACCGCCGCCGCTTCGGCAAAATTAAGGTTGCCGGGGATTGGTGCCAGAAGGCTTTCGTTGATCACAAGTAATTCGGCTTGGGCCTCGCCTGCCGTGATAGCAAAAACGCGGTCGCCAGTTTTTACATTTGTGACATTTTCACCTGTTTCAATTACTTCGCCGGCAAACTCAAGGCCGGGAATATGCTGCGAAAACCCTGTCGGTGCCGGGTAAACACCGCGGCGCTGAAGCAGATCGGCACGGTTCAATGCCGCTGCCTTTACACTAATAAGGACATCGGTTCCGCCAGGCTTTGGCGGATCGGGGACCTCCCGTATTTCCAGGCCTTCGGGACCGCCGAATTCTTTGATGTAAACTGCTTTCATTACCTTAATTTCGCTTCCACGTTATTTGCCTTGAGCGAATTTCCGGTCGCACGCTGGAGGTCGGCGATCGATTTATTAAGTTCGGTTTGAGCGCGGAGTTCGTTGCTGCGGGCGGTCGTCAAAGCAGTTTGCCGCTCCAAAACCTTGTAAATATCCGATTGTCCGCTGTCCAGTTTTCGCTGTTCCGATTCATATTGTTTTGTCGAATTTTCCCTTGCAATTGCGGCGGAACGAAGACGGGCCTCGGCCGTCCGTACAAACTGTAGGGCGTTTCGCACATCCACCTGAATATTCTGCTCGATCTGTTCGCGTTGCGTTTCTAGACGTTCGCCTTCAACACGGGCCCGGCCAAGCTGCGCCCGCGAGCTTTTATCGCCCAGCAGCGGCAGGTTGAATTGGACACCGACGCGAAATGTCGGATATTTATTGGCAAAAATGTCAGTAATAGCTGACCCGCCGCCGCCGATGGTTTGTAAAAGGCTTTGAGTCTGCAGTTGCTGCTGCTGTTGACGCAAAAGACATGCCTGATAATCAGCCGGAGTTTGGGTCAATGGATCACATGTCGTCGTAAACGGACTTCGAAAACTCGGATTCAGGCTGCCGCCGATACCGGATGAGCTGTAGCTGGCCACAAGGTCGATCTGCGGTTTCTTCAAATTGCGATAAAACCGCTGGTCGATGGAATTTATCTCCTTTTGAGCATTGTTAATCTCTAATTCCGGCCTGTTCTGAAGTGCCGCGGCCAACGCATCGGGCAGGCTTGTACCTGGCGATCCGATATCGACCGGATCGACCGGCGTTAAAGATTCGCCCCAGATTGCAGCATTCCGGTTCTGCGAAATTAGATTTTTCAAGGCGTTTTCAGACAGCGTGACCGTGTTCAACGCGTCATAAACGGCCTGCTCGAAATTTGCCACCTGTGTTTCGGCGGCGACAATGTCGATCGGGGCAAGCTGACCCTCGTTCACCAGGCGGCGATTGTGATCGAGCTGGTCTTTGGCGTCTTTTACGCCGTCACGCTGAACCTGCAAATTTCGGAGTGCAAATGCGAGGTCCCAATAACCGCGCTGAACATTGGTAATGATATCGATGGTCCGCTGTCGAAACTGCGAATCGGTCAGCGACAGGTTTCTTTTCGCAATTTCGATGGTGCGGCGGTTTTGGTCGAAATTTCGTCCACGAAAAAGCGGTTGGGTAATGCTGAAAGCCAAGTTTGAATTATACTGCGGGCTGAAGATAGTGATCGAATTATTTGTCGTCTGCCGTTGGTTATTAAAGGTTGCGTTCAGCACCGTTCCGAATTTCGGAACGTAACCCTGAATACCTCCATTTCCGACAAACGAACCCTGCGTAGTCGTTTGATTCGAACTAAAAATACTGACGTTCGGCACGGTTGCCCGTTCGTAGTATGATTGGCCGGTAAAACGCGGTTCGTAAATACCGCGGGCCGCCTGAAGGTCGTATTCCGCGATCCGCACGTTCTTTCGCGTCACCTCGATGTCCTTGTTATTTTCCAGGGCCATTGTGATCGCTTCCTGCAGGGTCAGCGGTTTCTGATCGGACATATCCACGCCGACGCGCCCGAGATCGGGCAGGCTGCGGTCGTCAGACCTGTAATTCGGCGCAATGGCCGGAACGCCCTGAAGATTTTCGGGCGCAACTTCCTGCTTGTCGTTCACCGAAGGAACCGGACTAGGAGTAGGAGTCGGGTCCTGAGCGGCCGCTGCTCCAACACCTGCCAGGATAATCAATAAAATTGCTAAATATGATCGCGAACACATAATATTTTTTAATACATTTACCGTTTTGCATTACTGCTTGCCGAACAAAGAACTCGTCGCCGCCGTAAAACGCCGCCTAAATCCGCCGAATAGCCAATCCGAAAATCTCGTGACGTATTGAAATAATTTCATTTCACTTAGATCGTCGAATAAAGAATAAAAAACCGGTACGGCGAGCAGTGTCAGCAGCAAACAAAGCGATTGTCCGCCAACCACCAAAACGCCGATCGAGCGGTTTGTGCCCGACCCTGCACCCGTCGAAATAACGAGCGGTATCATGCCGGCGACAAGTGCGATCGTCGTCATCAGGATCGGCCGCAGACGGTCGCGGTTTGCCTGAATAATAGCTTCGTAACGGCTCATGCCGTGTGCCCGGAGATTGTTTGTATGGTCGATCTGCAAAATTGCGTTTTTCTTTACGACGCCGAAAAGCAGCAGCAGGCCGAGGCCGGAAAAGATATTTACCGTCTGTCCGGTTATCAGGAGACTGACGATGCCGAATGGTATCGATAGCGGAAGCGTCAGGAGGATCGTGACCGGATGGATGAACGATTCGAACTGTGCCGCCAGCACGATATACATAAAAATGAATGACAACACGATGGCTAAGGCAAAGTAATACAATGATTTACCTAATTCCTTGGATTGACCGACGTAACCTGTCGTGTAGTTCGGCGGAAGCTTGAGTTCCGCAACGATCTTATCGATCTCAGCCGTAATGCTCGTCGCCGAACCGCCGGGACGGGTATTTGCCAAAAGCGTCACCTGGCGTTGGCGGTTAAGCCTATCGACCGAACTAGGGCCGGTGCCTTCAGATACTTTTACGACGCGGTCGAGCGTTACCAAACCGAGCTTGGCGGAAGGCACGATCATACGTTTCAGCCCTTCGATGCTGGTCCGGAAAGGATTTACGGCACGAACGCGTACGTCGTACTGATCGGTTCCTTCGTTATATGTTGTCGCTTGCTGCCCCGCGACGAGCGTGTTCAGGGCCTGGGAAACGTCACCTATCCGAACGCCAAGATCTGCGGCGGTGTCGCGGTCAACTGTCAACTGCACTTCCGGTTTACCGCTTATCAGGGTCGTATCGACGTCAACGGCGTCGGGGATCGATCTCATTTTCTCCAAGACTTTGGAGGAATATTCTTCCAGTTTTTTCAGATCAGGGCCGCCGATCAAAAACTGTACGTTCGCATTTCGAAAACCGCCACCTGAGAACGCCTGTACTTGCTGGACCGCTGTCCGCAGGTCCTGGGAGTACTTGGATAGAAGATCGCGGGCGTCAGCCATCATTATTTCCTGCGACTTTTTACGGTTAGCAATATCGTCTAGTTTGACGTATATCGAACCGGCATTGACGACCTGCGCTTGTCCGCCGCCAACCGTGACCAAAGTATCGGTCACACCGGGCATTTGGCGGATCTCGGAGGCAATGCGTTCCATTGTCTGCGATGTTGCGCCCAAGCTGTAGCCTTCCGGCGCCCGGACCGATACTTCGAACTGCGACTGATCATCTACCGGCAGAAAATTCTTCCCGACATAGGCAAACAGCGGAACTATGCTTATCAGTACGAGGACAACAAGCGAGATAATTACCCACCTGTGCGACATCGAAAATCGCAGCATCCAGGCATAAACGCCGTCCACGTGACGGAACCACCCGGTGTAATGCGAGGATTTCTCATCCTCATCACGCCAGCGGCTTTTTTTCGATTCCAGCATTCCATCGCCACTAATGTCGGAGCTTTCATGCTTATCAGCACCCGGTTCTTCTTTTTTGCGTTTGATGAGACGTGCGGCGAGCATTGGGGTCAATGTAAATGAGACGATCAACGAGATAGCGACGGCGAATGAGGCGGTCAAGCCAAAGCTCGACATAAAACGTCCGACAATGCCCTGCATAAAGCCGATCGGAACAAACACAGCCATCAGCGACAGCGTTGTTGCGAGCACCGCAAGGCCGATCTCACGTGTTCCTTCGACCGCGGCCTGAAACGGGTCCATTCCTTTTTCTTCAACAAAACGGTAAATGTTTTCCAGTACGACGATGGCGTCATCGATCACGATACCGACCATCAATGTGAGCGCCAGCATCGTGATCTGGTTGAGCGTATAGCCCATTGCATAAACCAGGGCAAAGGTTGAAATGATCGAGGTCGGGATCGCCAGAGCGGCAATAAATGTCGAGCGGAAACTCCATAGGAAAAGAAACACAACGATCGACGCCAGTATCGATCCGACGATCAAATGCTCTTCGATCGCGCTTAGCGAATTTTCGATAAAGATCGAATTATCACCGATGACCCTGACGTTATAGTTGGCCGGCAGCGTCCCTTTTATACCTTTTGCCTCGTCGCCGGTTATTTCTTTGAGCCTGTTTTTGATCTCGCGGGCGACGGCTACCGTATTTTGGCCCGACTGTTTTGAAACCACGAGGGTTACGGCCGGCTGGCCATTCAAGCGGGCCTCCGAGCGGAGCTCTTCCGCCCCGTCCTCGGTATAGCCGAGGTCTTTGACCTTGACCTGATATTGTCCGCGTGTCGCCACGACAACATCGTCAAATTCAGATGGTTTGCGGATCTTGCCCAGTGTCCGGACGCTGGTTTCCGTCTGGCCGCCGTCAATACGTCCGCTGGGAAATTCGATATTCTGGATGCGCAGTGCGTTCGAAACCTCGGCAGAAGTTACGTTGTACGAACGCATTTTATCGGGATCGATCCAGACATTTATCTGCCTTTCCTGCCCGCCGATTATCGATATTTGGCCGACGCCGTCCACCGATTCTATCCGCTCTTTAATTTTGTGCTTTGCTGTTTCCGTCACTTCGCGCAAAGCGGTCGGTGCGGAAACAACGATCCGTAAAACCGGTGTGGCGTCCGAATCAAGTTTGTGGACTGTCGGCTGCTCGGCCGTGTCCGGTAGATTCGGAATCGCCGTTTGAACGCGGTTCTCCACTTCCTGAGCGGCGACATTTACGTCCTTTTCGAGTACGAATTGAACAAAAACCAGTGAAATGCCTTCGATGGATGTCGAACGGAGCTCATCTATTCCGCTCACGGTATTAACTGCTTCTTCGATCTTATCGGTGATCTCGGTTTCGATCTCCTGCGGCGAAGCGCCGGGATTTACCACCGTAATAGTGATCGTCGGAAAATCCACCTTCGGAAAAAGATCGACGCCCAGGCTCAAAAATGAAAATGCGCCAACAACCACGAGTGAAAGGATCAACATCGTGGCGAAAACCGGCCGCTTTACACAAATTTCTGCTAACCACTGCATATACTTCTAAGTCCTATGTCTCAAGTCCAATGCTCGCGATCGAGTTTTATCGTCAAGCGGGCGTTGCGGACCTCGATCATCAAGAGAAATTTTCATTTGGCTACTGCCTCACAAAAACCCCATCGGTTAATAAATTCAGATTACTAGTGGCAACTACATCGCCTTCGATGATGCCTTTCTTGATCTGGATCATGTCGTTTTCCAGAAGTCCGAGCTGAACGAACTGTTCACGCGCCGCGCCGTCCTTAACAACAAAAACACTATTTGTTTCGCCGACAGTTCGCACAGATTTTACCGGGACCATTACGGCCGGTTCTGGTTTTGACTGCCTGATCCTGACGGTCGCGAACTGGCCCGGCTTCAAGAGGCCGTCAACGTTTTGCACCTCGGCTTCGACCGTCAGCGTTCTGGCGGTTGCGTTAAGGCCGGGAGCAATGCGGGCCACGGTCCCGGCGAAACTGCGGTCGGGATATGAACTTGTTTGCAATGAAATACTTTCACCCGTCGCAACCTTTCCGACGAATTGCTCAGGAATATCTATCTTTAAGCGAAGCGTGGAGGTACGGACTATTGTCGCGAGCTTTGCATTCGGCGTATTCGGCGAGATATATTCACCGACATCGGCGTTCCGTTCCGCCACAAAACCGCTGATCGGTGAATTGACGACCGTGTCCGTCAGGCCTTTTTGGGCTTGTGCGACCTGTGTTTCGGCGGTCGTGACGGCGGCTTTTGCGCTCGAAACCGATGCTTTTGCAGTATCGACAGCGGTTTGAGCGATGTTTATCGCCCGGATCGCCACTGCGGCATTTGAACGGGCTTCTTCAAGCTGGCCGATAAGCTGGTCGCGTTGAGCTTTTCGCTGGTCAAAGATCGATTTCGAGATATCACCGGTCTCGACCAGCTTTTGCGCCCGCTGGAATTCCTTTTCCGCCAGAATCAATTGAGCGGAAAAAGCTTTGACCTGCGAAAAATTCTCTATCTTGAATGTTTCACCGTCCTTTACGCCAAGACGGTCCTGCGTCTGCCGCAGATTGGCCACCGCCTGTGCAACGTTTGCTTCGGCTTGGCTTACCGCCCGCCGCTGCTGTTCAGCCTGTGATCTGGCCTGTTCAAGACGGATCGAGGCGTCCCTGTTATCGAGACGCACAAGCACATCGCCCTGCCGCACGAAACTACCGATGTCGAAATTAACCTCAATGATCTTGCCGCTCACCGCCGGTGCTACATCCGTCTGTGCATCGCTGGCCAGGTTTCCGGTCGCTTCTATATATGACGGGATCTGCTGGATCACAGCCTGCGTGGTCGTCACATCTATTGTCTGCGGCTGGTTATTGGCGTTCGTGTTGGCCGTTGATTTTCCACCACAAGCCGCCGCAAAGATGGAGCTCAAAGCGGTCAAAGTTATTGTTATGATGAAAACTTTCTGATTTCTCATGTTGTTTGAAGATCTCCGTCCGGCGGAGAATAATAGAATCGGTAATTAGACCGTAACTCCGTGTAAAAGGACCTCCGCAAAATTCTTTGCCGCGTCTTCGTTGCTAATATCGAGCAAAGTGCGTTTTTTGTCCCAAAGAATATTGTTCAATGAATGATGTACCAGCATTCCTAAAAAAGAACGCACGACAATTCGCGGATTGACCTCGCGAAAGGCACCGTCACGCTGCCGCGTTTCAATATAATTAGCTATAAAATCGTAGATCCGCGAGATAAATTCATTAAAGAACCGTTCAGCAAGTTCGTGTTCTTCCAATGCCGAATAAAACAAGAGCCGCATAAACCCAACATCCGATTGGTGTTTTTCCATGGCCCGCAGCCCAAGATTATAAAAGACCGCAAAGTCATCTTTTTTTGCGATCGCTTCCTGAATGGCGTCGTCCTGCTCCCACGGAAATTGCTGCATTCCGTCCTGACTCTTTTTGCTCGCAAGAATTGCTCCGTAAAGCACGTCCTTGCTTGCAAAATGCCGAAAAACCATCGCCTCGGAAACACCCGCCGCTCGCGCGATCTCTTTTGTCGTAGTTCCGCTGAATCCGTGCTGTGAAAACAAGCTGACCGCCGTATGCAATATCTGCTCCCGTCGCTCGCCGCCTTTCATTCGTCCCGAAGGGTCACAATTAAATAATTCTTTGATCAAACAAACTCCTGAAGTAAGTGCTTACTTACCATCTTTTTTGCTAGATTCTCATTTTATTAAACCGGTTGTCAAGCAGTATCGAACAACCGTGCAGGAATTTTGCTTTTATCTGTTCATAGGGATTTATTTTGGGTATCTTAAGACAGGGAATTTTTGAGGTCTTGCATAAAAATCGAACTTTTATTTTGCTAATTCGTTACAACTTGTTAGCGGCAGGAATCATCGGAACGCAGCAAAGACAGAGTTTTTTGATAGGAGTATAAGAAAATGTCGGAATTTGAAGCAGAAGTAAAAAAGGCGGAAAAGGAATTAGAGCAAAGCCTCGTTCCGGTAGATCCGGAAGGCAGAGGCCAGAACAACAGCTTTTTAGATGATGAATTTTTAGGAGATTTAAAAATGCAGGCTCAGGAATACGGACAGAAAGTGCAGGATGCAGCAGCGAAAGCTAAGGATTTTGCCAACGAGAAATTTGCTCAGGCAGGCGATAAATTTAAAGAATTACAAAACAAGGATCCAAAAGAACTAGTCGAAGATGCAAAGGAATTTGCCCGGCAAAAACCAGGCCAGACGATACTGATCTCAGCCGCCATCGGCCTTGTGCTCGGGTTTCTTTTAAAAGGCCGCAGATGATCAACGTGCGGTTATAAAAGATTTTGTCTAAAGTCTTTTAAATTTTGGATAGCTTCTTGTTGGATTTGTTAGATCGGGCTTGAGCCGCCCTTTGAACCTCGAACTTAACCTTCAGCTGGAGGCAATTGAAAAGAGGCCCTTATGAAAATAAGGGCCTCTTTTTATTTTGACTTGGTAAAAAATTAATCCTGAGCGTGAATTAATCTGCGTGTCCGGTCACCGAAAAGAACGTCAATCTTCTGAAGGTCCAAGACGGCCGTTACTTCACCCTGGCCAAAATGCGTATGCATCATTGCCTGGCCTTTACGGTATTTGCGAGTCCGGTCATACGGGGAGGCCGTTTTTGATTTGCCCATTGCCACCGAGGTTTTTACGCCGCGGTTGAACGTGCTTGACGTTGCGCAAACTTCACATACTGCACAGGTTATTTTACCCTGTTTGGTCGCCGTTTGAATCAGGTGGTTTTGTTCGACATCACAGGCCGAACACATCATTACGATCGATTCACCAATGGAGTATTTTTCTACTTTTGTTACCATATCTTTATCTTCCTTGCTTATCTGCCGCGTCTTGGACGAAACGAGCGAAAGCTCTTTTTCGCCGGCGAAGCCTTACCGATCGGTGCCCTTGCCGCATGAAGCGTTCCGCCAAAATCCGGAAGCAGCACACGTTCGACAGGCTGACCGGTCAATTTTTCGATCGCCCGCATCGAGTGTTCTTCAGCCGTTGTAAATAATGTAATCGCGCGGCCTTTATTTCCCGCCCGGCCCGTTCGGCCAATGCGGTGAACGTAATCCTCCGGAGCCTCCGGTATGTCATAGTTTATCACATGTGACACAGAATCGATATCGATGCCACGAGCGGCGACGTCGGTTGCGACCAAAACGCGGGTTTTGCCGGTTTTGAAGCTCCGAAGAGCGGCCTCACGCTGCGATTGCGAACGGTCGCCGTGAATGCGGTTCGATTTGTGCGAACGTGCTTCCAAAATATGTGCAAGCCTGTCGGCACCGCGTTTGGTCCTTGTAAAAACCAAAACACGGTCAAATGTTTCGCGTTCGAGCAGATCGAGCAGCAGGCTCATTTTTGATTGCTGGGCAACCGGATAAGCCATCTGTTCGATGGTTACGGCAGCCGTGCCGCGTTTGCTGATCTCGACGTAATGCGGATCGTCCATTATTGATAATGCGATCTTTTCGATGTCCGAAGACAGCGTAGCCGAGAAAAATAATGTCTGCCGTTTTTCCGGCAAGGCCTTAACGATGCGTTTGATAGCGGGTAAAAAGCCCATGTCGAGCATTCGGTCGGCTTCGTCAAGAACGAGCGTATCGATCTTTCCAAAGTTGATCATGCCCTGTTCCATAAAATCGATCAGGCGGCCCGGTGTGGCAACGATAATATTCGCGCCGCGTTTGATGGCGTCGATCTGATTTCTGTAACCGGCACCGCCGATGATCGATGCACATCTGATATTTTTAGGGGCAAATTCACGGCATGCAGCATCTGTCTGATTCGCAAGTTCGCGGGTCGGTGATAAAACAAGAACGGTCGTGCCCTTTTTCTGCTTCTCATTCAAATTCTGAAGAATGGGAAACAGGAAAGCGGCGGTCTTGCCGGTTCCGGTCTCTGCTGTGGCAATTACGTTCTTGCCGTCTAAAATTAAAGGAATAGCCTGGTTTTGGATAGGTGTAGGCTCAGTGAAACCCAATGACTTGCATCGATCCGTTAAAAACGGCAGCAAGCCTAATTCTGTAAAACTCATTTGTGATTTAATATCTCTTTCTCTCAACCAAAAAACTGTAGGTCAGAACCCAAGCGCGAGCGGATCGGTTCTATGCAGAAGCCCACACGTTAGTAAGGGCGTTCCGGTGACCGCAAAATATACTTTGCCTTGTCACTCGGACAAGACTCTGCGTAGTGCAGTTCTCTAGGATTTAATAAGAAGTTACGTTCGCGGAGTGGTCTTCAGTGTAACGGTTGCAAGGAAGGAACAGCGCTCGAGGGTTCAAAAAACTACTTGAACCGCTTCTAACAGTTATAAACGAACCGTCTCTCGAACTATCCATTTCGCTCAACATAGAAGCGATTTTACCGTCGGCGAATGAGATACGGAATTTCAATTCGTTAGAATACATTACATTTACAGAAATTGCAAGCATTTTGAATGAATTACAGTAGTGTCAAGTCATGTATAGCATTTTAACATCTTATAAAGCCCTATTTAAAAAAGCTTCTGAGGCTTAGCGGGAAACTTCATTCTTATGCAAGATCGCAAATCAAAGCCTTTTAGTATGCAAAAATTCTAACCCTACTGAATTAGGCCATTATCGAGAAACAAGTATTTATTCACTTAAATTCTTATTTTTGTGTTTTCAAGTGAATCTGTGGCATAGGTCTTAGTGGTTTCGCTTTTATATTATTTTAATTTTTTAATTTTGATATAATATTTAGCGCTTAAAAAATTAGTTTCCAAACACCTAAACTTTATAAGTAGGCGGTGCCGTGTGTTCCTTCAACGGTCAATGTATGTCGGCAATGAGAAAAGTATGTTCAATGGGTATCGATTTATTTTAGCCGGGAGGAAAATGCCATGAAGCGTTCAATTTCGTGGCTTACTGCGGGTGCGGCATTGACGGTTATTCTCGTGGCCGTAAACTTGATCCTGACCACACGCAATACCCGGCAGCTTAACGAGGATGCCCAATGGGTCCAGCATACCCAGCTTGTAATTACCGGCCTCGAAAATATTTTGACGCTAACGACGGCTGCAGAAACGGGCCAGCGTGGCTTTATTATCACCGGAGAACCTCGCTACCTTGTGCCGTACGATATGGCAACTGCTTCAATTAACCGGCAGGTCGATGAAACTGAAAGGATTGCCGCCGACAATCCGCAGCAGCAATCCAGATTTATTGAATTGCGCAAACGTATCGAAACTCGCTGGCGAATACTGGAGGAACTTATCAACATCAGGCGAAACGAGGGTTTCGACGCAGCCCGTCTGTCGATCTTGACTGACCGGGGCAAGAATGAGATGGACGGTATTCGCGCTCTTGTTGACGAAATGATCTTGCACGAAAGGACGCTATTATCTGTCCGCGCGCAACAGTCGGAAAAGACTTATCGGACGGCATTGATCAGCGAGCTGATCGCAGGTGTGATGGCTCTTGCGGCAGTTATTGCATTCATATTGCTTTTACGCAGATACCTGGGCTCCCAAAATGAAGCAACGGCGATCATATCTGAACAGGCAGAGAAGTTGAGAGTCACGCTGGCCAGCATTGGAGATGCGGTTATTACTACTGATCTCGATGGAAATATCACCAATACTAACGCGGTGGCTGAGAGCCTAACCGGATGGAACAACCATGAGGCGGCAGGTAAACCACTTGATTCAATATTTAATATAGTAAATGAGGTTACGAGGCAACCTGTCGAAAATCCGGCTGCGAAGGCGCTTAAGCAGGGCATTGTCGTCGGGCTCGCAAATCACGCCATCCTTATTGCCAGGGACGGCTCGGAATCGCCGATTGACGACAGTGCGGCTCCGATCCGTGATGAAGAAGGAAATGTTACCGGTGTCGTTCTGATATTTCGTGATATTACGGAGCGCAAGCAAGCCGAACTGGAACTGCACAGGAGCGAAGAGCAACGGCGGCTGGCCCTCGAATCGGCAGAATTGGGGACATGGAATATCAACCCAGCGATTAATTTACTTACGGCTGATCATAGATTCAGCGAAATATTCGGCGTCGATATTGAGCGATTGGATTATGAGTCCGCGTTCGCTGCAATTCATCCGGATGATCTTGATGGCGTCAGGGACGCGGTAGCGGCGGCGATTCGGCCGGATAACCCGAAACCGTACTTTACGGAATACAGAGTAGTTCATTCTGACGGTTCCATTCATTGGGTGTCCGCTCAGGGTCGGGCGAACTTCAAAGGGCAGGGACCTGAGAGGATTTTGACCAGCTTCGACGGAACGATCAACGACATTACACAGCGCAGACAGGAGGAGATCCGCCGCCGAGCGCTTGTCGATCTAGCCGACCGGTTTCGGGAGTTGGAGGAGCCGGCCGATATTTCCTATGCCGCAGCCGAGATATTGGGCCGGCACCTTGATGTGAGCCGTGCGGGGTATGGCACGGTCGATCCTGTGGCCGAAACTATAAGTATAGAACGGGACTGGACCGCACCGGACATAAAAAGCCTTGCCGGAACACTTAACTTCCGCGACTACGGGTCATACATAGAAGATCTTAAACGCGGTGAAACGGTTATATTTGCAGATGCCGAAAAGGACCCCCGGACGGCTTCCACACACTTTGCATTAAAGGCCATCAGTGCTTTGTCCGTTGTAAATATACCGATTATCGAGCAGGGTGAACTGGTCGCTTTGCTTTACTTGAATAACGCAACTCCACGCGAATGGAAAGCCGAGGAACTCTTCTTCGTTCGTGAAGTTGCTGAGCGCACGCGGATGGCCGTTGAACGGCGACGCGCCCGCCACTTGCTGCGTGATAGCGAAAGAAGCTTTCGGCAATTAGCTGACACCATGCCGCAGATCGTGTGGACAGCCAACCCGGAAGGAACTCTCGATTATTACAATAGCCGATGGTTTGAATATATAGACTTGCATCCTGATTCTTTTGACGAGGCGCGCTGGGATCTTTACATTCATTCTGATGACCTGCCATTGGCTGTCGACGCCTGGGCGAAAGCTCTCGATTCAGGCAATCCTTATTCTACCGAGTTTCGCATAAAGAGAGCTGACGGAAATTATCGTTGGTTTTTGGTGCGGTCGCTTCCGGTGCTCAATAGCGACGGTGAGATCATTCGCTGGTTTGGTACATGCACAGATATTCATCAGCAAAAGCAAACGGCGGAAGAACTGCGGCAACTAGCCGCCAGCTTGTCAGAAGCCGATCATCGAAAAAATGAATTTCTGGCGATGCTTGCTCATGAATTGCGGAATCCGCTGGCTCCGATACGCAACGCCCTTCAGATAATTCGTTTAACGAAAGATGGCGAAGCATCGGCGGCGACCGAGATGATGGAACGGCAGGTCGGGCAGCTAGTCCGGCTGGTGGATGATTTGCTTGACGTAAGCCGTATTACGCAAGACAAGATCGAGCTTCGCCTCGAGCGAATCGAGCTATCAACGGTCGTACACCACGCCATCGAAGCCGCCCGTCCATCTTGCGAAGCCGGTGGCGTCGATCTGAGGGTAAACATATCATCCGAGCCTATCTATCTGAACGGCGACCAAACGCGCATCGCTCAGGTGATCGGGAATCTGCTGAATAATGCGTGTAAATTCACCGATAAAGGCGGCATTATCGATCTTATCGTTAAACGCGAGGGCAATCATGCATTGATCTGCGTCCGGGATACTGGAATCGGCATTGCTCCCAACCAGATTTCCAGTATTTTTCAGCTTTTCGTTCAGGCCGATACGTCTTTGGAACGCTCAATGAGCGGACTCGGCATCGGGCTTACTTTGGTAAAAAATCTGGTGGAGATGCACGGCGGAGAGATCGAAGCCAAGAGCGACGGGCTTGGACAGGGCAGCGAGTTTATCGTGCGTCTGCCTGTTTTGATGGAATCTGTAACTCCTTCTTCCAATTTTATGACAATTACAGAAAAAACTGTGACCAGCCGGAGAATTTTGGTCGTTGACGACAATATAGATTCGGCCGAATCATTGGCAATGCTTTTGGAAATAACAGGGCATGAAGTAAGGATGGCCCACGATGGACGGGAAGCGGTAAATGTCGCATCCGCCTTTTTGCCCGAAGTCATTTTGCTTGACATCGGCCTGCCCAAATTGAATGGCTACGAAGCCGCCCGTGAGATCAGGCAGCATCCGTGGGGAGTAAAAATGACCCTAATAGCTTTGACCGGTTGGGGCCAGGATGAAGACCGCCAAAAATCCAAGGACGCCGGATTCGACAGCCACATGGTCAAACCCGTCGACCACATCGAACTCATGAAGCGTTTGGAAGAATTGCCGGAATTGGAAACCTCTACTTAATTGACCAACCTGTCAGGCCGTTCTACAGTTACGACGTATGTTGGAGTAAATTCATGCCCGGATTAGGGCTTCGCAGCTTACAATCAGAGCAAACCCACCCATTCGCCGGCCACATCCTTCGGCGAGCGTTTGTTGCCGTCAACTTCATAATTCATCCGCCGCATTTCCTCGGTGGAGATCGCATTGCTTAGTTTCTCGAACACCTCATTCAACGATTCCACACTTTCCTTTCGGGCAATAAATACAGCCTGGTAAGGCGGAAAATAGTGTTTGTCGTCAGCCAATTGAAAAAGGTCGAGTGCCGAAATGAGGCCGTCGGTCGAGTTTCCCGCGATGATATCGAGTTCGCCGGATTGAAGGGCACGATAAGTGAGCGAAAGATCCATTTCACGCGGCTGTTTTGTCAGGCCAAAGCCGTATTTAAGAAAAGCCGGATAGCCGTCGGCCCGCGATATAAAATCCTGACCGAAGCCGGCCTGCCAGTTTTTTGCCAGCGGTACGGCGTCAGAGATGGTTTTCAGGTTGTTTTTTCTTGCAACATCGCCGCGGACGAGGATCGCAAAATCGTTTGAAAAACCGAGCGGCGGGCTTAAAACGAGGTTAAACTTTTCCGAATATTCCGCCTTAGTTTGATCGTAAACAGATTGCGGATCGGTGATCGGCGGATGCTTGAGGATCGCTGTGTAGGCCGTGCCGGAATATTCGGGATATACGTCGATCTGCTTTGCCAAAAGCCCGTCATGTGCAATGTTTCCGCCAAGCTCAAATTGGCGTTCCACGATGACACCTTTTTTCTCAAGCATCTGCGCTAGTATCTCAGCCAAAATAATCGATTCGGTAAAATCTTTAGAACCAACCACGATTCTCTTTTCGGCGGCGATGGGAGAAGTTCCGTTATTTGAGATTTCAGATCTGAATTCTGTAATATAGCCGGAAGCAATGATCGCCGCGAATAGTCCCGCAAAACCAAGCCCTATGAGCCTTCGGCGTCCGTCCGAATGCCGTTCCCCGATACGGTAAGTCTTTTCGAATTGCCCCAACGCAAAATCGCACAATAGGGCCAGAATGGCCGACGATAGAGCACCCGCGAGCAGCAAATTATTATCATTTTGCCGCAGCCCGCGAAAGATGTAAGTTCCCAAACCGCCCGCTCCGACCGCTGCCGCGACTGTAGCGACTCCGACCGAAATAACAACCGCAATCCGGATTCCGGTCAGCATGACAGGCATTGCCAGCGGAAGTTCGACCATTTTCAGAACTTGTCGATCCGTCATTCCCATCGCCGTCGCGGCTTCGCGAATTTTCGGGTCGATGCCCAAAATGCCCGTAACCGTGTTGCGAATCACCGGAAGCAGAGCATAAAGAGCAAGAGCAATAATTGCTGTCCGCGCGCCGATGCCGCCGATAAATGGAATTGGTATCAGCAATCCGAAAAGAGCCAGGCTCGGAACCGTTTGCATTATATTCGCAAAACCGAGTATTGGTGTTTGCAGCGATCTGATCCGCGTCAGCAAAACCCCAAGCGGCACACCAATCAGTATGGCAAAACCGGTCGAGAGAAACACAAGAAAAATATGCTCGCGGGTCAGTACGAGCAACTCACGCCAGTGTTCGGATAGGAATTGGAGAAATCCATTCATACGTTGTTAGGCCTTCCTCGGATCCTTAGGCAGGAACTGGGGTACCCTACGCCCTTTCGTCAACTGCTCAAAGGCGTAAGCGTATTTGATCAGTTTTGGCTCAGTCCATGCCGTGCCAAAAAAAAGCATGCTCGTAGGCTGTGTCGACGGCGGAACTGCCGTCTGGTCTCCAGACGCAACCTCACCTGGAACGTCCCGCAACCCCAACGGGACCACAATCGACGGGTAACCCGCGATCGCAGCCATTGATACGCCCTGTCCGAACGGTCCGACAAGGGCATCAAGCTTGTTTTGCTCCAACATGGCGTCAATGCCGTCTGCACGCATCAGTTTGTGCAAGCGTGCGACAGCCTCGAGGTAGTTCTTATCCGAGAGGTCGCCGCGGGCCTGCGACTGCGTAAAGATCTCCTGTCCGAACTTCGGCAGTTCCTTGTCTTTGTTCTCCTCGTTGAACTTGATCAGTTCCTCGAGCGTCTTGTACTGCGCGCCGCGGCCAGCAAGGTATTTGTTCAGATTTGCCTTGAACTCGGTCTGCATCAATGTATTACGGTCCGGACGGAAACCCTGACCTAGGTCGGGGTATTTGAGCTCGACAAGCGTCGCACCGGCCTGACGGAACTTGTCGAAAAACGGCTCCCAGTACGCCTTCCACGCGTCCACACTGCGCTGCGGCGGAGAGGTTACAAGGCCGAGTCTCGCGCCCTTAAGACCGTCGCGGTCAAGAAACTTTGTGTAGTCCTTCGCCTTTTTCCTATCGGCTTCGACAGTCGCGGGATCGCTCTTGTCCATACCCGCGATAGCACTGAGCACCGCGGCCGCGTCAGCGACGGTCCTGGTCATCGGCCCGGCGGTATCCTGCGAATGCGAGATCGGGATGATGCCGGTCCGCGAGACGAGCCCCACGGTCGGCTTGATGCCTACTACGCCATTTGCCAGTGCGGGTGATAATATCGAACCAACTGTTTCCGTTCCGATCGCAACGGCCGTAAGATTTGCCGAGACCGCAACGCCCGAACCGGAGCTCGAGCCGCTTGGGTTTTCACTCAGGAAGTACGGATTGTTGGTCTGGCCCCCGCGTGCTGACCAGCCACTGATCGAACTGGCCGACCGAAAATTCGCCCATTCGCTAAGATTCGTTTTACCGAGAATGACGGCCCCGGCCTTGCGGAGCCTCGCCGCGACGAACGCGTCCTGTTTCGGCGTCGGCGCATCAATGAGAGCAAGCGAACCTGCCGTTGTATGCATCTTGTCGGCGGTGTCGATGTTGTCTTTTATCAGGACCGGGATGCCATGCAGCATCGAGCGCACGCGGCCTTTTTTGCGTTCCTTGTCCAATTGACCGGCGATCGCCAGAGCGTCCGGATTTAATTCGAGTACTGACTTGGTTTTTGTATCGACCTGCTTTATTCGTTCGAGATACATTTCCGTGAGCCTGACTGCCGTCAACCGGCCCGATTTCATCTGTGCCTGAAGCTCACCTATCGTGACCTCAACGAGTTCCGGAAATGGATCCCCTTCTACGAATTCCACCATTTCCCCCTTGGAATTGCGAAACAAAGCAATTGTGACCAAGCCTGTTGCTCCGGTTTTTATAAATGAGCGTCTGTTATATGTCTTTTGGTTCATATTGTGTTTTTCACTAATTTCCCTTCGATATTTTAGCTATTCAGATCTTTTTTCAAGCGTTTGGGCGGGAGAAAATTCTCGCTGGTTATAACACTCTTGCCGGTTTTGCTCTCAAGTTCGCGGCGCGCCTGTTTTGCAATCTGTCCGCCTTGCTTCGAAGCGTTCTTGTTTTCGTCGAGTCCGGTGGCATTATCGCTCTCGGCGATTTGGCGTGTCGAAAGCTCTGCCAGGGCGGTAAAGATCAGCTCAGCCTCGCTCATGTGATCGCGGAGATTTTCATTCTTTAAACTCTTGAGATTCTTATGCTCCCTGACCCTGACGCCGGCCCATTCCTCATGGATGATATTGGTGAGGATAGCAAATTCCTCGCCTTCTTTTATTTCGTGATCCCGCCAATAGTCGGTCAGTTTGTTGCGGGTTTCCTGGCCCATCATCCGCTGCTGAATCCACTTATCGCTGCGTCCGTGTTTTTGCCAGTTTTCGCGCGCCCGCATTATTGACCTTTCGGGATCGGCCATCTCCTGCATTCGCTCGTAACCGACCTTTGCGAGCCAGAGTTTGATCGGTTCGGCCTTTGGGCTTGGTACCGATTGTATGAGCCGCAGCAATATCTCTGGATCGGCCGTATCTGTTAAACGCATCTTTCCATCCTCTGCCTTCATTTTCAACTGGTGACATTTTGTCACCGTTTCACTTCCTTCCTTACTCAGACGCTCTTTCAGCTTATTCCAGTATTTTCGCGCCGCCTGAAAATCAGGCTGCTGCGTCAGTATTTGAATAATATCCACGACCGAGAAATACCATGTTTCAGTCGTCTCGTCATATAGGCGCCTGATCTTATATTCTTCAAAAATTGCGAGTTGTTCTTTCATGGTCAGACAAAATTTTCACCCACGGTTTCAAGATAAGCCCGGGCGAGCGGAAGATCGGAGGCGCCAAAATTTAACGGCGTTTCATTTAATACGATCTTGCCCTTCTCCATTAATGCGATACGTGAGCCGAGCAGCATAGCTTCGTGCAGGTCGTGCGTGACAAAGACAGCGGTCTTGCCCAATTCTTTAACCAGCTTTGCAAATTCTTTTTGCAGATTTGTCCGCGTAATTGCATCGAGTGCACCGAATGGCTCGTCCAATAAAAGCAGATCGGGGTCGGCAGCCAAAGCTCGTGCCACACCGACACGCTGCCGCTGACCGCCGGAAAGTTCGTGCGGGTAACGGTCGCCGAATTTATCCGGTTTCAGGCCGACAAGCTCAAGCATTTCCGACGTTCTGAACCGTTTTTTGGTTTCGTCCCAATTTTCCAGTTTAGGCAAAAGTGACACATTATCCGCGACAGTAAAATGTGGAAACAGTCCGCCATCCTGCAAAACATAGCCGATGTGCCGCCGAAGTTCGATGGCGTCCCAGTCAGCTGTCGATTTGCCTTGAACCAAAACTTCGCCATCCGTCGGTTCGATCAGGCGATTAATTAATTTAAGTGTAGTGGTTTTCCCGCAGCCCGATTCGCCAAGCAGTATCAGTATCTCGCCCCTAAAAATTTGCAGGTTCAGATCATCCAGTATAAAAGTGCCGCCAATTGAATAATTGACATGGCGAAATTCCACGATCGGCTGGATTGCGTCGAACATAAAAGTTGATGCGATTTTAGCACGGATCAAATTAAGAATTGACCTATTAACGCTTCAGCCAGCCTTCCCGGACATGTTTTTGTTGAGCGGTTGGGTTCTCGGTCACCGAAAGGCTGTATCCGGTCACATTGTGCGACCCGACATTCATCGTAACTTCAGTTTCAGTTCCGCCGTGATTTACGGTCAACTGGATGGTTTTTCCTGCAAACGTCGCAAACTGGGCCTGGCGTGGATCATCGCCGTTTATTTTTGTTATCACATCACCTTGCTTTAATCCGGCTGCCGACGCCGACGAATTCGGCTCAACGGAATTGATCGCAAAGCCACCACTTCTAAATCGTCCGTTGAATCCGAGGTCTGGTGCCGTTTGCTCCTTCTTTTCCAGCTTATAACCGGCGTAGCCGAATATTTTGTCGTAATCCGGTACTTCGGTACCGAAAACGTAACGGCGGTAGAAATCGTGATAATCCTTTTTTGTCAGACGGTTGATGACGGCGATCATATCCTCGGTTGTAAAACCCCGGCCGCGTTTGTAGTTTTCGTTGAACAGAGCCCGCATTACATCATCAAGACTCGATTTTCCGTCGGTGTCATTACGTATCGAAAGATCAAGCAATGCACCCAAATTCTGCCCTTGGGTGTAATAGGAAATACCAAAGGCGACAGGCGTGTCGTAACCGGCCCAGGTGGAAACGGAAGATTCAGCGGGCGAAATGTAGTTTCGGGCTTCGGTATTCTCGACGCCGCTTGCCGCACCAGCTGCCCGCGCCACAAACGTTTCGGGCGTCATAAGGCCCGCGCGGTATTCGGCCACGATACCGTAATAATTTGTAAATCCTTCGGAAACCCATAGCAGCGGCGTTTCGTTCTCCCGCGAATAATCATACGGCCACATTTCTGCCGGGCGGATGCGCTTGACGTTCCAAAGGTGAAAAAATTCGTGCGATGCGGTGCCGATGAGCTGTTCTGGTGTTGCGATATTTCCGGGTGGTGCAAATGAAACGAAAGAATTTAAATGTTCGAGAGCCCCGCTTGCGTTCGACTCGGGCGACGCAAAAAAGTAAAAATATACGTATTTTTCATACGGCAGGCCGCCGTACATTGCGCTGTCGGCCTTGGCAACCTTGCCCAGCATTTCCGTAAATTTTTGTGTTTTTTCCGGACTGAAACTCCCCGCCGGATTGGCGACCAGATAATGCTGTTTGCCTTCGACCTCAAATTTAGTGACATCGAAACTGCCCATTTCGACCGGTGCATCGACCAGCGTGTCGTAATTTGCAGCCGTAAATGTCAGCGGGTTGCCGGTTTCCTTTAGTGCGGAAATGATCTTCCAGCCTTTCGGGACCTGAAAATGCACAGTGCTGGGTTCATTCCGGTGTCCTTCGGCCTGCAGGAACAATTCTATACCGGTGAAGAAAGCGAAATCATTAGTGATCTTGGCCTGGTTGAGAGCAAGGACTGTCGCCCGATAGTCATATTCGATCCGTATTTGCCTGATGCCTGTGGTATCAACGTTCCAGGTCTGCTTGCGGGACATGGTATGCGGCAACGTCTTGCCGGCAGCATCTGTGATCCTGAATTTCAGCACATTTTTAAAGTAATTCTCGACAGTGTACCAACCCGGCGTCCACGTCGGCAAAGACAGATCAAGCCGCGGCTGGTTTATATTCTTTATATCAGTTGTGACATGAAACTGCTGCGTGGCTGGATCTGAAATCGACACGGTATAATCAACTTTTAGAGCTGTCTTTTGTGCCTGGGCGGTCTGAAAACCAATTATCAGAACAAGTACGAGTAGGAATGGAAATGATCGTTGTGTTTGCCGCATATAATTGTCGTCGAATTTTTATTAAATTACTGAAGAAAATACGGATAGTTTCATTATATTATGTAAACAACATAATTTACAGTAGTTACGATACCGAAAGCCTGAACTGTAAATTCTTTTGCTTGATTTATTCCCATTCAATAGTGCTTGGCGGTTTTGATGAGATGTCGTAAACGACACGGTTGACGCCGCGGACCTCGGATGTAATGCGTGAAGAGACAGCGGCTAAAAAATCGTGCGGCAGGCGTGCCCAATCGGCGGTCATTCCATCGGTCGAGGTCACTGCCCGCAGAGCGACCGTTTTTTCATAGGTACGAAAATCACCCATTACGCCGACCGATCGGATAGGCAGCAGAACGGCAAAAGCCTGCCAGACATCTTTATACAGATCGAAATTCTGCAGTTCCTCAATAAATATACGATCGGCTTTTTGCAGCAGCTCGATCTTTTCCGGCGTGATGTCACCGAGGATCCGCACACCGAGCCCAGGGCCGGGAAACGGGTGTCTTTGCAAAATTTCGTCTGGGATTTGCAAGTCTTTGCCGATCAGCCGCACTTCGTCTTTGAATAATTCGCGGAGCGGTTCGATGAGTTTCAGGGCCATCTTTTCCGGCAGGCCACCGACGTTGTGGTGCGATTTTATCGTAACGGACGAACCACGCAAAGATACCGATTCGATCACGTCGGGATAAAGCGTTCCCTGCACAAGATATTTCACACTGCCGATCTTTTTTGCCTCGGCATCGAAAATTTCGATAAAAGTGCGCCCGATCGCTTTGCGTTTCAGCTCGGGATCGACGACATCTTTGAGTGCCGCGTAAAATTCGGCGGATGCATCGACACCGATCACATTTAGATGCAAATGCTCATTGTAAAGCTTGAGCGTGTCTTCGAATTCGCCTGCACGAAGCAGGCCGTTATTGACAAAAATGCATGTTTGCCGCATCCCGACCGCTTTTTGGACGAGGGCCGCCGCAACCGTCGAATCGACGCCGCCCGATAATCCGCAAACGATATTATCCGTTTCACCGGCGATGGCGCGAATTTTATCGACCTCTTCTTTTATGAATTGGGCCGGCGTCCAATCGCCTTTGCAATTACAAATTTCAAATATGAAATTTCGAATGATCTCTTTTCCGAGCGGTGTATGGCTCACCTCAGGATGAAATTGGACACAATAAATTCCGCGTTCCGGATTCTCGATAGCTGTAATGACATCGCCGGTCGTCGCCGTGTCGTGAAAGCCCTTAGGCAAGCGTGTAACGTGGTCGCCGTGGCTCATCCAAACGTCGAGTTCGAAAGGCAATTGGTTAAACAAAGCGGTCGAACCGCTCAAAACCTTGAGTTTTGCATGGCCGTATTCACGCCGTGCCGCCGGTTCGCTCGCACCGCCAAAATCGACCGCCACCAGCTGCATTCCATAACAAATTCCGAGAATAGGCGATGTGACCTTTTCATAGAAATCTGGCGAAAGCCTCGGCGCATCTTCATCCGTCACGCTCGACGGCCCGCCGGACAGAATCACGCCTTTTGGATTATTTTTTATGATTTTTTCGATCGGTAAATGAAACGGATGTATCTCGCAATAAACGCCCAGCTCCCGCACACGCCGTGCGATAAGCTGAGTATATTGTGAGCCGAAATCGAGAATTATTATTGTTTCGTGGTGCAAGAGATCACTCCTTAATTATTATAAAGAGAGATTATAGCTGGAATGCAAGCGAAAGCAGAGTGACATTACACGCTAATCTTTATTATGTTCGAACGAGGCAGTAACGATGTCTTCTAAAACCGATTCATCGATATTTGACAACTTATTTATATACAAACAACCTTTCCCGGTCTTGTGTTTACCTAGACGGGCAAGGTAATCGTCATAATTTGTAGAGCCGTCATCTTTGCCGCCGATGCCGACATATAGGGTTAGATTGTTCTTTCGCGGTGAAAATCCCATGAGCGGCCAATCGAGTTCGCGGCCCGATGCGTATTTTAAATGATGCAGCCCGAAACCGATGATCGCCGTGCCCCACATTTTAGGCTCTTCGCCTGTCACTTTTTTCATCAATTCCACGATCTTGAAGCTGTCGGCCCGCTGCTGCTCGTCCGCTACGTTATTTAGAAACTCAACAACGCTTGCGTCATTTAATTTTGTTTTTAGCTCCGTTTTTGCCATTTCGTCACCGCCGCTGCAAAATTTGAATTTCCTGCACAATACAATACACCACAAATTGATGCCCGTGCATCAAACTTGACAACACGCCGGGAAATTTCTAATCTTTAAGTTCGCTTTCGGGCGAAGCATTCCGCAGTAGCTCAATGGCAGAGCATTCGGCTGTTAACCGAAGGGTTGTAAGTTCGAGTCTTACCTGCGGAGCCAATTAAATCATAAAAGCTAAAGGCTCCGATTCGTCGGTGTCTTTAGCTTTTTGTTTTGGCGCCCGGACGGTTTTTATAATTTGATATTTCGTAATCTTAGTGCATTTGCGATCACGGATACGGAGCTAAAGGTCATAGCGGCGCTGGCGATCATTGGGCTCAGAAGAAGGCCGAGAAACGGATAGAGGACGCCGGCGGCGATCGGCACCCCGACCAAATTGTAAACAAACGCGAAGAACAAATTCTGGCGGATATTCTTCATGGTTGCTTCGCTTAAATGTTTTGCTTTTACAATTCCGCGCAGATCGCCTTTTAGAAGCGTGATGCCGGCAGATTCCATGGCAACGTCCGTGCCGGTGCCCATCGCAATGCCGACGTGTGCCTGAGCCAATGCTGGAGCATCGTTGACGCCGTCGCCGGCCATCGCAACGATCTTTCCTTCCGACTGCAATTGCTTGACCATTTCGGCTTTTTGTTCGGGCAGGACGTCGGCGAAAACATTGTCGATATTCAATGCTTTGGCGACCGCGTCGGCGGTTTTCGCGTTGTCGCCGGTCATCATTACAACCTCGATCTTTTGGCGGTGCAGTTCGTCAATTGCGGCCTTTGCCGATTCCTTGATCGAATCCGCGACCCCGACGAGGCCCGCAATTTTACCGTCAATTGCGACATACATTACGGTTTGGCCCAATTCTCGAAGCTCGTTTGCTTTTGCGAACATTTCATTGCCGGGAGCGGGAATTTCACTGCCGGAATGCCGCAACGCCGAGATCTGTACTAATTTATTGTCAATATTTTCCGCTGTGCGTTTTGACGTTTCGGCGGTTAAGACCCGCTCATTGCCGATCACGATCTTTTTGCCGTCCACTGTTCCAAAAATGCCCATGCCGGTGATCGATTCAAAATCTTCGGCTTTCACTAGTTCGATATTTCTTTCCGCGGCACCGCTGACTATCGCTTCGGCCAGCGGATGTTCGCTCGATCTTTCCAGCGATGCGGCGAGCTTTAATAATTCATCTTCTGAAATTTCAGAGCCTGAATTTAAGATAACTGATTGCAGCCGCGGTTTTCCTTCGGTCAGCGTTCCGGTCTTATCGACGACAATCGTATCGACCTTCGCCAAGGTCTCGAGTGCTTCGGCTTTTTTGATCAGAACGCCGTTTTTCGCACCATGTCCCGTGCCAACCATGATCGACATCGGCGTTGCCAACCCCAACGCGCACGGGCAGGCGATGATCAAAACCGAAACCGCCGCGACTAGTGCGTATGTGAATGAACCAACGACCATCCAAACACCAAAAGCGATGACCGCCACCAGAATAACGGCCGGAACAAAATATGCCGCGACGACATCGGCGAGTCTCTGGATCGGCGCCCGCGAACGCTGGGCCTCACCGACCATTCGCACGATTTGGGCAAGGAGCGTGTCGCTGCCGACCTTTTCGGCCTTCATCACAAATGTTCGGCGGCCGTTGATGGTTCCGCCGATGACGTGATCGCCAGCCGATTTTTCGACCGGAATGGATTCGCCCGTGACGAGAGATTCGTCAACCGCAGATTCGCCCTCTAAAATAAGGCCGTCAACCGGAATTTTCGCATTTGCCTTTACTCTCATGGACTCGCCGGGCTGCACATACTTGAGCGCAATTTCCTTTTCAGTTCCGTCGTCAGAAATGACGATCGCCGTTTCCGGTGCCAGTCTGAGAAGTTCTTTGATCGCCGACGAGGTCTGTGAACGCGCCCGCAATTCCAAAACCTGTCCAAGCAAAACCAGCGTTGTTATCACCGATGCCGCTTCGAAATAAGCGGCAATGATGTTGGTGTGCGGGTCGCGCATCGACACGGGAAAAATGCCGGGAAGAAACAACGCTGTCAGGCTGTAAATGTATGCCGCACCCGTGCCGATAGCGATCAGCGTGAACATATTCGGGCTGCGGTTTAAAATCGATGCCCAACCGCGTTCAAAGAACGGTTTGCCGCCCCATAAAACGACCGGCGTAGCCAGAACGAATTGGAGCCAAATCGAAACTTGCGGCGGAACGAGATCGTTAAATCCGGGAAACGCCTCCGCCATTGCTAAAACAAAAACCGGTATGGTCAATACCGCCGAAATCCAAAATCGCTGTTTCATATGGATGAATTCCGGATCGGGAGCATCATCGAGCGAGATAATTTTTGGTTCGAGCGCCATTCCGCAGATCGGACAGCTGCCCGGCCCGATCTGGACAATTTGAGGGTGCATCGGGCAGGTGTACTCAATTTCGGCTCCCTGCGGACCGTCAGCTTCAACAACCTTTGCCGTTAAATATTTCGCTGGGTCGGCGGCAAATTTCGCTTTACAGCCGGTCGCGCAAAAGTAATAAGTTTCACCGGCAAAATCATGGTTTCCGGCAGCGGTTTCCGGCGTAACCGTCATTCCGCAGACCGGATCAACATATGCTGTTTTTTCGTTTTTCATAATCTGTGACCTGACCTTGCTATTCAAGCTTTTTCCCCGCTCCCTTTAAAACAACTTGCAAAACTTCGTGCAATATGTTTTCAATATAGATACTGATGACAGTTTACATTCTTCATGTCCATCATCTCCACCACCATGCGCATATAATCTCGCGCATTGGCTGATCTCGTTTTTTAATCAAATCGACATCTAGTTTTTATCCAGTTTGCGCGGGCTTCAAAAAAAGTTCCGGGGCGAAGTTTTGCCGTTTTCCAAAGAATATGATCAAAGGCCAAAAATTAAAAATAGCGATACAAAAGCAGGGAAGGCTGAGCGATGGTTCGACCGAACTGCTCAAAAAATGCGGGATCGGTTTTGCGAATGGTTTCGGCAAGCTGAAATCGGAGGCCGAGGATTTCCCGCTCGAAATATATTTTCTGCGTGACGACGACATACCCAATTACGTGGCTGACGGCGTTGCCGACATCGGCATTGTCGGTGAAAACGTCGTGGCCGAATCGTCGTGCAGTGTTGATACCGTCGAGCGGTTGGGTTTTGGCAGGTGCAGGCTGGCCCTTGCATTGCCGAAGGGCATTGAATACTCATCTATCAGCGATCTAGAAGGCAAGCGTGTCGCGACCAGCTATCCGCGAATCCTGCAAAATTTCTTAGAAGCAAAAAAAGTAAATGCCGATATTCACGAGATCAGCGGATCGGTCGAGATAGCTCCGTCGATCGGTTTGGCGGATGCCGTGTGCGATCTGGTCAGTTCGGGAAGCACGCTGTTTTCGAATGGCCTGCGGGAGGTTGAAACGGTGATGGAATCCGAGGCGGTTCTGATCGTCCGTCCGGGCCTCGACGCCGATCTGACGGCGATTCTGGAAAAATTGCTTTTTCGCATCCGGAGCGTAAAAGCAGCCAGGCAAAATAAATATATCCTTCTTAACGCACCGACCGAAAAAGCCGGTGACATCGCCCGCATTCTGCCCGGAATGAAAAGCCCGACCATCGTTCCGCTGGCCGAACCGGGCTGGAGCTCCATCCACTCGGTGATCGGTGAAAGCGATTTTTGGGAAGTTGTGGACAGCTTAAAACGTGCCGGTGCCGAGGGAATTCTGGTGCTCTCGATCGATCACATGATCGCCTAAAATTATTATGAAGATCATAAAATATCCGCCGCGAGAGGTTTGGGGAGAGATTTTGAAACGTCCGTCACTGGACACAAAATTCCTTGAGCAAACCATCGAAAATATTTTGACCGATGTCCGCGACAACGGCGACGACGCTCTGCGGCGATATGCAAAGCGGTTTGACAATGTAGAACTTGAGGCCTTTGATGTGATCGACGATGAATTTGCCGAAGCTGACGGCCTCGTCCCGCAGGAATTAAAAGACGCAATTGCGACGGCAAAAACGAATATCGAAAAATTTCACGCCATCCGTGCCGAAGAGCGCGAAGTTATAGAAACCACGCCCGGCGTCTTTTGCTGGCGCAAGACTGTGCCGATTGAAAAGGTCGGCCTGTATGTGCCGGCCGGAAACGCTACGCTGTTTTCGACGGTTTTGATGCTTGCCGTTCCGGCAAAGCTTGCTGGCTGCCGTGAGATAATTTTGTGCTCACCGCCTGGCACGAATGGAAAAATAGATGCCGCAACGCTTTACGCGGCAAGGCTTTGCGGCGTGACACGGGTTTTCAAGATCGGCGGAGCCCAGGCGGTCGCGGCGATGGGATATGGAACACGGACGGTGCCGAAGGTTTACAAAATATTCGGCCCGGGCAATCAATTCGTGACCGAAGCCAAACAGCAAATATCGAAGGCCGGTGCGGCGATCGACATGCCCGCCGGGCCGTCCGAGGTCGCGGTTTTGGCGGACGGCGAGTCGATCCCGTCATTTGTTGCGTCAGACCTTCTTTCGCAGGCCGAACACGGCCCCGACAGCCAGGTTTTATTGGTAACGACGAGTGAAAATGTCGTTGAAGAAACACTGGCCGAGGTCTCGCGACAAATCGCCACGCTGCCCCGACGCGAATTTGCCGAGGCCGCACTTGAGAATTCGACAGCGATGATCGTGCAAAATATTGAGATTGGCGTCGAGCTGATAAACGAATATGCGCCGGAACATTTAATTATTGCCACAGAAAATGCCGATGCGGTTGCCGAACAGATCGTCAACGCCGGTTCGGTCTTTATCGGCAATTTTTCATGCGAAAGCGCGGGTGATTACGCGTCGGGGACGAATCACACGCTCCCGACCAATGGCTACGCCCGTGCATTCAGCGGTGTGTCGGTCGAGAGTTTTACAAAAAAGATCACATTCCAAAAATTGACCGCAAAAGGCATCCAAAACCTCGGGCCGAGTATCGCGGTATTGGCAAAAGCGGAAGGTTTAGATGCCCACGAACGGGCGGTTTCAATAAGGCTTGAAATGATCGGAGGCGGCGATGATATTTGATCCGGAAGATCTGGTCCGCGAAAATATTCGCCGGCTCGTTCCGTATTCATCGGCACGGCACGAATTTGGCGGCTCGGCCGAAGTTTATCTCGATGCCAATGAGAACGCATTCGGTTCGCCGATCGAAACTCAGCTCAATCGCTACCCCGATCCGATGCAGACCGAGCTTAAACAGAAGATCGCTGCATTAAAGGGCGTAAATTCGTCGCGGATATTTATCGGCAACGGCAGCGACGAAGCCATCGATCTGCTGTTTCGCATTTTTTGTACGCCCGGCCGTGACGAAGTGGTGATCTGTCCGCCGACCTACGGAATGTATAGGGTCGCGGCTGATATCAATGACGTTTTAACAACGGAAATTCCACTGACCGACAATTTCCAACTGAATACTGAGCGTATCAAGCAGATAACGACGGCAAAGCTGATCTTCATTTGCTCGCCCAATAATCCGACGGGAAATAACATCGACCGCCGCGACATATTGGAAATTGCGAAAAATTTCCACGGCATTGTCGTTGTCGATGAAGCATATATCGACTTTTCTGCCGAACGTTCGCTGATCGATGAGATAGACGATCTTCCGAATATTGTCATACTCCAGACAATGTCAAAGGCATGGGGACTTGCCGGTGCACGTGTCGGTCTGGCGTTTGCCGATGAATGGATAATCGAACTCTTCAATCGCGTCAAACCGCCGTATAACGTGAGTCAAATGGCCCAGGACACCGCGCTCGATGGGCTGAAAGCCGGGGCAAAGGTCAAAGATCGGGTCAGGCAAATTATTGAACAGCGACGGATTTTGACGGATTCGTTAAACGGGCTGGAGTATGTAAAAAAGGTCTATCCTTCGGACGCGAATTTCCTTTTGGTCAATGTGTCCGATGCACCGGCGGTTTATCGCTTTCTTCTCGACAATAAAATTGTGGTCCGTGACCGTAGCAATGTCCGCCTTTGCGAAGGCTGCCTGAGGATAACCGTCGGCACGTCTGAAGAAAACGCAAGACTGGTAAACGCACTTGAACATTATTTAGTAAACCCAACAAATATATGAAAAAAGTCCTATTTATCGACCGCGACGGCACGATCATCGAAGAACCCGAAGATTTTCAGATCGATTCGTTCGCCAAGCTCAATTTTTTGCCGGGCGCAATTACATACCTCGCAAAGATCGCCGCCGAACTTGATCACGACCTAGTGATGGTCTCCAATCAGGACGGCCTCGGCACCGATGCTTTTCCGGAAAAGGATTTTTATCCGGTCCAGGATTTTATAATTCAGACACTCGCTAATGAAGGAATAATCTTTGCCGGCGTTTATATCGACAGAACGTTCGCCTCGGAAAATGCATCGACGCGAAAGCCGAATACGGGAATGCTGACGAAATATTTGTCCGGCGAATATGACCTGGGGAACTCATATGTGATTGGAGATCGTTCGACTGATGTTGAATTGGCCAGGAATCTTGGAACAAAGGCAATATTTATTAAAAACAGTAATTTCCAACCTTATGACGAATCAGAACCGGGAGCGGTAGCGACTGGGATCTTATCGTCTGCAACTAGAAACCCAGCCGCTATCGCTCCCGGTTCTGATATTATTGAGGTCTATGGATGGCAGGAAATTTACGAATGTTTGCGGCTTCCAGCAAGACGCATTTCGCACCGCCGGAAAACTAACGAAACAGACATTTCTATCGAACTAAACCTTGACGGCAGCGGTCGGTCGGAAATCAGCACCGGCATCGCTTTCTTCGATCACATGCTCGATCAGCTTGCCCGTCACGGCTCGCTCGATCTGAAAATTGCCGCCACCGGCGACCTGCATATCGACGAACATCACACTATTGAAGACGTTGCCATAACGCTCGGCGAAGCGTTCGCTTTGGCATTGCAGGATAAGACCGGAATGGAAAGATATGGTTTTGTCTTGCCGATGGACGATTGTCTGGCGCAGGTTGCGATAGATTTCGGCGGCCGCAACTGGCTCGTCTGGGACGCCGAATTCAAACGTGAAATGATCGGCCAAATGCCGTCGGAGATGTTCTTTCATTTCTTTAAATCATTCACCGACAAGGCTTTGTGCAACCTGAACATCGAAGCTGAAGGCACCATTGAACATCACAAGATCGAAGCGATCTTCAAAGCATTTGCCAAGGCAATAAAGATGGCCGTCCGCCGCGATCCGGCAAACGCTTCGCTTCCGTCCACGAAAGGAATGTTGTGAAAACCGGAATTTAGAGAGGTCAGAATTTTGACCGCGAAATTTCTTTTGCGGACTTCGAATCCTGGCTACAAAAAAGCAGTTTCACGCAAAGAAGCAAGGAACATAAAGAATAGTGTTAGAGAGATGAAAATAGCGATCGTAAAATACAATGCCGGAAATATAGCATCCGTTCAAAATGCGCTTGGCCCGCTTGGCGTGGATTCGGTCGTCTCGGACGATGCAGATGTTTTGCGGCGGGCGGATAAAGTGATCTTTCCCGGCGTCGGCGAGGCATCGACCGCGATGCGCTATTTGCGCGAGCGAAACCTTGATGACGTCATCACATCGCTGACGCAGCCGGTACTCGGAATTTGTCTGGGAATGCAGCTTCTCTGCACACATTCTGAGGAAAATGACACTGCGTGTCTTGGCATATTTCCGAACCGCGTCCGGCTGTTTGCGCGTTCGTCACTCAAAGTTCCGCACATGGGCTGGAATACAATTTCGGGTCTCGATTCGCCATTGTTCAAAGGCGTTGCAGAAGGCGAACATGTGTATTTTGTCCACGGCTACTATGTCGAACCTTCAGAAGATTCGGCGGCAATTTGCAAATATGGGACGGACTTTGCAGCGGCGATACAACGATCAAATTTTTACGCGGTGCAGTTTCATCCGGAAAAATCGGGCATCGCCGGCGGGCGTATTCTGGAGAATTTTTTAAATATATGATCGAGATAATTCCGGCAATCGACTTGATGGACGGCAAATGCGTGCGGCTGACGCAGGGCGATTTCGCGCGAAAACAAATTTATTCGGACGATCCGGTCGCGACCGCAAAAAAATTCGAATCGGCCGGGTTGAAACGCCTGCATATTGTCGATCTTGACGGAGCTAAAAGCGGGACACCGGCAAATATCGGCGTGCTTGAAAAGATCGCGCACGACACAGGCCTCGTGATCGATTTCGGCGGCGGAGTCAGGACAAAAAATGACATCGAATCGGTGATCAACAGCGGCGCGGCAATGGTCAATATCGGTTCTATCGCGGTGAAAGAACCTGAGCTTTTTTTCGGCTGGCTGGCGGAATTTGGGAGCAGCCGCATACTTCTCGGTGCGGACACGAACGCCGGAAAGATCGCCATCAACGGCTGGCAAACCAAAACGGAGGTCGAATTGATCACATTTTTGGCAGCATATGTGGAACGAGGCGGGAGCCAGGCTTTTGTGACAGATATAGCAAAAGACGGCGTGCTCGAAGGTCCGGCCTCGGAACTTTATAAAGGTATTCTCACATCGTTTCCAGCCTTGAAGATCATTGCCAGCGGCGGCGTCCGTTCGCTAAACGATATTGACGAACTCGAAAAACTAGGCTGTCACGGCGTCATCATCGGCAAGGCAATTTACGAAGGACACATAACGCTTGACCTATTATCAAAATACACATGCTCGCAAAACGTATAATTCCGTGCCTTGACGTGCGTGACGGCTGCACGGTCAAGGGAACAAATTTCATGGGCCTGCGCGACGCTGGCGATCCGGTCGAACTTGCGTCGCGTTATTGTATCGAAGGGGCGGACGAACTGACGCTGCTTGATATTTCGGCCACTAATGAAGGCCGCAAAACGCTCACTAGCCTGGTCGCTCGCGTGGCCGCATCAATCAATATTCCGTTCACGGTCGGTGGCGGCATAAGCACGGTTGCGGACATCGGGCGGCTGCTCGAAGCCGGAGCCGATAAGGTTTCGATCAATACCGCCGCGGTCCGCGATCCGAAAATTATTACGGAAGCGGCGCAAAATTTCGGGTCGCAGTGCATTGTGCTTTCCATCGACGCCAAGCTGTCGGGCGATCAATGGGTAGTTTACTTAAATGGCGGCCGCATCCCGACCGAAATTGATGCCGTTCAATGGGCAAAGCACGGCGCGGGGCTTGGCGCAGGCGAAATTTTGTTGACATCCATCAACGCAGACGGTACCAAAGCAGGCTTTGATCTGGAATTGACAAGAATTGTCTCGACGGGCGTCAGTGTTCCGGTCGTGGCGTCAGGCGGCGCCGGCACACTCGAAGATTTTGCGGATGTTTTTATTGATGGAAAAGCCGATGCCGCTTTGGCCGCGAGCGTTTTCCATTATGGACAGATCGCGATTCCCGATCTTAAAACATTTCTAAGATCGCGAAACATCGAAGTGCGAATTTAGTGTAACGCCGCCAAACTGGCCGTTACACGGGCAGAAGAAATATGCAATTACAATTCGATAAATATGCTGACGGCCTTGTTCCGGCGGTCGTCCAGGATGCGGTTACGGATCAGGTGCTGATGCTTGGGTTTATGAGCGAAGATGCCCTTGCTAAAACGCGCTCGACCGGATTAGTCACATTTTATTCGCGTTCGCGGGGCGAGCTGTGGACAAAAGGCGAAACGAGCGGAAACACCTTGCGGGTAGATGAAATCTTGATCGATTGCGATCAAGATACATTGCTTATAAAAGCGTCGCCCGCCGGGCCGGTCTGTCATACCGGTTCATGGACGTGCTTCGATAAGCCTAGATCGGACAGAAATGTCCTGTTCGATCTGGAAAAGGTCATTCAGGACCGCCGCGCACACCCGGGCGAAGATTCATACACCTCAAAGCTCTTCGCGAAAGGCATCAACAAGATCGCCCAAAAGGTCGGCGAAGAAGCGGTCGAGCTTGTCATCGAAGCTAAGGATGATAATGAAGAACTTTTCAAGTCGGAAGCGGCCGACCTAATGTTTCATTTTCTGGTCCTGCTGCGGGCAAAAAATATCCCGCTCGACGATGTTTTATCGGTACTCGGCAGCCGGAGAAAGATCTGATTTTTTTTGTTCTGGTTTCGCTTTTTTTGAAACTGAACGGGATGAGTAGCGGATAGCGCGGCCCGACGATCGGGTTGCTTGACTCAAAAGCGTTTTTAACGTAATAATTTAGCTGTTTTTACGGGATCGAAACCATTCTGCCCACCGCTTTGCCGCATACGCGACCGCGGAAGAACATCAAATTCAACACGAACACGGGAGGCTTTCACAAACCAAATGGCTTCTAATCTGGTTTCCATAACACGGCGGTCCGCCGGGCAGACTATGCGTAAGGACCTGTGGTGGGTGACGCCGCTCCTGACCTTTATTGGATTAGGGGCATTCGTTGTTTATTCGACGTGGGCCGCGTTTCAGGGCGCTCATTACGCCTTTGGCAATTATTTATCACCTTTTTATTCACCTGAAATTTTTGGCAATTCGCCGCATGCCATGTTTGGGCCAAAGCCGGATTGGATACCAGCGTGGCTGCCGTTTTCACCGGCCCTTTTAATTCTTTGGGCGCCGGGCGGATTTCGCTTCACCTGTTATTACTATCGCGGCGCATACTACAAAGCGATGTGGGCCGACCCGCCCGCGTGCGCCGTCGGCGAACCGCGCACCAGCTATCGCGGCGAGAACAGTTTCCCTTTGATCCTGCAAAACATTCATCGTTATTTCTTATATCTCGCGTTGTTCTTTTTGCTGTTTCTGGCCCATGACGCGTGGAAGGCAATGTGGTTTGCCGGTTCGGACGGTAACGAGCATTTTGGTATCGGTATCGGAACAATTGTCCTGACGGCAAACGTTTTTTGTCTTGGATTTTACACCTTGAGCTGTCACAGCCTGCGGCATCTGCTCGGCGGCGTGTATGACGTTCTGTCAAATAAGCCGATCCGCAAAGCTGCCTACGGATGTGTCAGTGGATTAAATAAGCGGCACATGCTGTTCGCCTGGATCAGCCTGTTCGTCGTTGGATTTTCGGATGTTTATGTAAGGCTGTGCTCGATGGGCATTTGGACTGATTTTCGACTCTTCTAGGCGAACTGATGAAAACTAGAAGTTGGTTAAAGATAATCGTCGTCCTTGCACCCGCAGTGTTTTGGATTGTGTATTTTGCACCGCCGCGTAATGGCGAGAATTGGTACAAAGCTCTTATTTGGATTGCTACGGCTGGCATTAGCGTGCTTTCTCTCGGCCCAGTTCTCTACTTCGCAATTAGGGATAGGAGTGACGTTATCTGGTGGCTAATTTTAGTGTTTAATCTTTCGCCCATTCTTGCGTTCTTCGTCTGCATCGCGTGTTAGCCGATATGATCTTATGACTGACTATACAACATACGAACACGACGTTCTCGTCATAGGTGCCGGCGGTGCCGGATTGCGTGCCGCTATTGAGGCCTCCGCTGCGGGCGTTTCGGTTGGACTGGTTTGCAAATCATTGCTTGGTAAAGCGCACACGGTGATGGCCGAAGGCGGCATGGCCGCGTCGCTCGGAAACGTCGATGACCGCGATAATTGGAAGGTGCATTTTTCCGATACGATGCGCGGCGGGCAATACGTAAATAATTGGCGGATGGCCGAATTACATGCCAAGGAAGCGCCGGACCGCGTCAGAGAACTGGAGGCGTGGGGCGCTGTTTTCGACCGTACCAAAGACGGCAAGATATTACAGCGAAATTTTGGAGGCCACCGTTATCCGCGATTAGCGCACGTCGGCGACCGCACCGGTCTCGAACTCATCCGCACTTTGCAGGATCACGGCATTCATCAGGGCATCGAGGTCTATATGGAGGTCACCGTCGTATCGCTGCTCAAGGACGGCGACCGCATCGTCGGTGCTTTTGCATACGAGCGTGAGCACGGCAGATTTCGCATTTTCAAAGCAAAAGCCGTCATTATCGCCACCGGCGGTGTTGGCCGTGCGTATAAAATAACTAGCAACAGTTGGGAAGGCACGGGCGACGGACATACGTTGGCGTACGATGCAGGAGCCGAACTCATCGATATGGAATTTATTCAATTCCACCCGACCGGAATGGTCTGGCCGCCGAGCGTTCGTGGCATTCTGGTGACCGAAGGTGTTCGCGGCGAAGGCGGTATTTTGCGTAACAGCGAAGGCAAGCGGTTCATGTTCGACGACATTCCCGACAATTACAAGGACCAGACAGCCGACAACGAAGAAGAAGGTTGGCGATACGTCACCGGCGATAAAAATGCGAGGCGGCCGCCAGAGCTTTTGACGCGCGACCACGTCGCCCGCTGCATCGTACGCGAGGTCAAGGCCGGACGCGGTTCACCGCACGGCGGAGTTTTTCTTGATATTGCGTGGATAAAAGAGAAAATTTCCAATGCACCGGAGCACATTAAAAAGAAACTGCCGAGCATGTATCACCAGTTCAAACAGCTCGCCAATCTCGATATCACGACTGAGCCGATGGAGGTCGGTCCGACGACGCATTATGTGATGGGCGGCGTCCGTGTCGATGCCGATACGCAGATGTCCACCGTGTCCGGCCTTTTTGCGGCGGGCGAATGCGCGGCGGGGATCAACGGAGCGAATCGGCTCGGCGGCAATTCGCTGTCCGACCTGCTTGTTTTTGGCAAACGGGCCGGTGAATTTGCGGCGATCTACGCTAAGGAAAATGCGGCGGGCGCGGTTGATAATAAACAAATTGAAAATGCTGCAAAAGCGGCGCTCGAACCATTTGAGCGGAGCGGCGGTGAAAATCCGTTTACTATCCAGCATGATCTGCAGGAAATGATGCAGGATCTGGTCGGAATCGTCCGCACCGAAGACGAAATGCAGCAGGCGCTTGTTGGGCTGAAAAAACTGCGGGAACGTGCGGCGAATGTCAGCGTCGCCGGAAACATCGATTTTAATCCCTGCTGGCACACGGCCCTCGATCTGAATAATCTGCTGACCGTGTCGGAGGCGATCACACACGCCGCCATCGAACGCAAGGAAAGCCGCGGCGGCCAGTTTCGTGAAGATTTTCCGGCCAAAGATGCGGAATTAGGCAAGCTCAATCTGACATTAAAAAAGGACGCTGACGGCGTCATGCAGATCGAACGCATCCCGATCCCGGAAATGCCTGCGGAATTGAAACAGATCATCGAGGAGATGGGGTAAGATTTTCTTCCTCTTATTTCGTGTTCTTTTGTGTTTTTTCGTGGTTCCATTCTTCATATTATGCCCGAATTGATTTTACAGGATGAAGTATTTGCAATCGCCGGAGCCGCCAT
The DNA here is from genome assembly GCA_043740295.1 of Pyrinomonadaceae bacterium. Lineage (GTDB taxonomy): Bacteria > Acidobacteriota > Blastocatellia > Pyrinomonadales > Pyrinomonadaceae > OLB17. Next base: position 50,506 of record JAYUCO010000069.1, read on the forward strand.
GGAAGTTTATTACTCAATGGGCATTGGCTTCCTTGAACCGGTATATCAGGAAGCTCTAAGCGTAGAATTTGAGCGAAGAGGAATTTCTTTTGAACGTGAAAAAGAACTTGATATTTACTATAAGGGGACAAAACTTTCGAAAAAGTATTGCGCGGATTTCGTTTGTTTCGATCAGGTTATCGTTGAACTCAAGGTCGTTCCACGCCTAACAAATATCGAAGTTGCACAATTGTTGAAGGGTCTATAGTAGTTAAGCCAAAAAATAGATAGGCTAAACTACTGAAATGAAACAGCTAAACCGCTATTATCGGCGTTCCCGAATTGCGGAAAAGA
>JAYUCO010000070.1:0-7881 GCA_043740295.1 Pyrinomonadaceae bacterium
GAAATCGTCCAGATATTCGCATGGCGCAGATCGAAGAAGAATTAGCGGCTGCGGGACTAAGGCTTATCCTGGCAACCAGCAAACCGGATGTTGCCGTTACGTCGCGCTATACACAGGGCATTTCGCAAATTCCAATTCCTAACTTTGGCGATGTTCCCGACCGCACGAGGACACTGACGTTTGGCGTCTCCATCGGTTTGCCGATCTTTAACAAAAATCAAGGAGCAAAAGCTGAGGCCGAAATCGGAATCCGTCAGGCACAGGAACGGCGCCTTTTCGCTGACAGAATTGTTCGCGGCGAAGTAACGGGCGCGTATCAACGTATTCAAGCAGCACAGCGCGCATTGGCTATTCTCCAAACCAGCGTTTTGCCGCGCTCGGAACAAAATATCAAGACGCTTCGCGCCGTATATGAACTCGGCGAGATCAAAATAACCGATTTGATCGCAGAGCAACGTCGCCTACTCGACGCAAATCGTGATCTAACCGAGGCATTGACTGAACGCTTTCGCGCCCAAGCTGATTTGCAGATTGCTATCGGTGTGCCGTTTAAGTGAGGAGACTTTTATGAACAACGAACTAGAGCCCCAACGAGAAGAAGAAGAGTCGCCGAACCGCAAGAAAACCGTGTGGATCATCACGATCTCAGTAATTGCACTGATGACGGTCTCAGCCCTGGTGTGGATAATTACTCGTCGTGAAATAACTGACGTTGCGACAACTAGCGAGACTCCGGCGAACTCTTCCGTCACGAAGCCTGTCGAGCGCGAGGTTCGTCTTACGCCGGAGCAAGCCGAGGCCGCTAAAATACAAATTGAAACTGTCACACAGCGTCCTGCAATAGCGCTTCTCAATGTAACGGGGACGGTCGAAGCAAATCCGCAGCAAATGCAGGGGATTACGCCGCTGGTTGCGGGCAGGGTCGAGCAAGTCTTTGTATCCATTGGCGACCGTGTTTCTGCGGGTCAAGCGGTCGCTGTTTTGATGAGTACGGAGATTGCGGCTTCTTATGGCAAATGGCGGGAAGCTGAAACCCGTCTGACGCTGGCAAGAAAGAACTTAGAGCGTGTCCAAAAAGCGGAGAATCGTGTCGCGATTTTACAAGCCAAAGCAAAATTGGATGAAGCCGACGCAACTTTAAAAAGGACGCGCCGGTTGATCGAACTCGGTGCGGGAGCCGGTAAAGATTTGATTTCCGCCGAAACCTCATACAAAACGGCGCTTGCCGATTACGATTTTCAGCGCAACATACCGCTCAACAAAGAAATTCAGGAAGCCCAGGCCGAAGTCGAAACAACCCGAATTACGGCTTTACAGGAGCGGCAAAGTTTGAAGGCTTTAGGCGTGAATGTCAGTTCGACAAATGCCGATGTTCGGAACGTCTCGCAAGTTTCGGTACGCGCGCCGCTTTCCGGGATCGTCACCGAGCGCATGGTGAGTCCGGGCGCGGGCGTGCAAGCCGGTCAGCAGATGTTTACGATTTCCAATCTTTCGACCGTCTGGATCACGGCGAATGTTCCCGAACAGCAGCTTGGACTTGTTCACATCGGTTCGATCGCCGAAGTTCGCACTCCGTCCTCGGGCGGCGTTATCACGGCCCGCGTCACATATATCGACCCGCAGATCAATACCGATTCCCGCACGGCGCGAGTGCGGCTTGCGGTTGACAATCCGGGCGAGCGATTAAGAGCCGGAATGTTTACGAAGTCGGATTTCAAACAGGAACGAACGCGGAAAGCGGCGAAGAACTCGTCGTGAGGACAGAAGCCGTTCAGACCGTAGACGGAAAATCGGTTGTGTTTATTCCGCAGAGAAGCGAGCCGAATACTTATGCGATTCGAGAGATCGAAATCGGTGGAGAGACCGGTGGTTATACAAAAGTTTTAAGCGGTTTGGCCCTCGGTGACAAAATCGTCACCAAAGGAAGTTTTGCGCTCAAGACGCAACTTCTAAAAGGTGACATCGGGAGTGATGATCAGTAGTGGTTATTTATGATTTCAGGACTAATTAAATACTCGGTCTCTAACCGACTGATCGTTCTTCTTCTTGTGGAAATTATGACGGCAGTTGGTATTTACAGTTTGCGAACCTTGCCTATTGATGCCGTGCCGGATGTGACGAACGAGCAGGTGCAGATATTGACTAACGCGCCGTCGCTCGCGCCCCTTGAGATCGAACGGCAAGTTACCTTTCCGATCGAAGTTGCGATGTCCGGTTTGCCGGGCTTAACGGAAATTCGTTCGCTTTCGAAATTCGGCATTTCCTCCGTGACGGTTGTTTTCAATGATTCGACGGACACCTATTTTGCGCGTCAGCTTGTGATGGAACGCCTCGCCGCTGCGCGTGAGCAAATTCCCGCTGGCATCGGCTCTCCCGAGATGGGTCCGATTTCAACTGGTTTGGGTGAGATCTATCAGTACGAATTGAAGGCAGCCCCCGAAAATAAAATGACGTCCATGGATTTGCGGACGATTCAAGATTGGGACGTGCGCCGCCAGCTTTTGACCGTGCCCGGTATCGTTGAAGTCAATAGTTTTGGCGGCGAGGAAAAGCAGTATCAGGTGCGGACGGACCCTACAAAACTACAATCGTACGGGCTGACATTGCGCGATGTGTTCGAGGCGGTTTCAAACAACAACCAAAACGTCGGGGGCGGGTATATCGAACATGGTTCCGAGCAATATCTGTTACGCGGCATCGGGCTGGTAGAAAAGGCGGACGACATTGCAAGTATTCTCGTCAAAACTGGTAAAGGCGGGGTTCCAGTTTATGTCCGCGATGTGGCGGAGATCGTTACCGGGGCCGCCATTCGGCAAGGAGCTACGACCGCCGACGGAAAAGGGGAAATCGTAGCCGGTATCGCGATCATGCTCAAAGGCGAGAATTCCCGCGAGGTAGTCGGACGGGTTAAGGAGCGCGTAGAGCAAATCAAAAAGACACTGCCCACCGGTGTAGAACTCACGCCGTTTTATGATCGCACTGACCTGGTTGACCGCACGGTTCACACCGTCGCAAAAAACCTTATTGAAGGTGCTATTTTAGTCATACTCGTTCTGATTTTGCTTTTGGGGAATTGGCGCGGAGCGTTGCTCGTCGCCACGGTAATTCCTCTTTCTATGTTGTTTGCGGCAATTCTGATGCGCGTTTTTAATGTATCGGGAAACCTAATGAGTATGGGTTCGCTTGATTTCGGCTTGATTGTTGACGGGGCGGTAATCGTCGTCGAAAATACCGTCCGCCGTCGCGCAGAAGCTCAAAACCAACATTCGGACGAGCCGCCTGAGCGTACAATTCTTGATGCCTGTTTGGAGGTAGGGCGTCCAGTCGTATTCGCGGTGGCAATTATTACAATCGTTTATTTGCCTATCTTGAGTCTTTCCGGGATTGAGGGAAAGATGTTTATCCCAATGGCTCTGACTGTCGTGTTCGCGCTTATCGGTGCGTTGATCCTCTCTTTAACTTATGTTCCGGCCGCAATGACCTATATTTTGCGCGGACCTGTAGCGGAAAAGGAAAGTTTCTTGATTTGCTGGGCGAAAAGAGTATATTCGCCGGCTCTCGATGTCGTAGTGCGTTATCGCTGGCCGTCGCTCGCTTTAACAACGGCAATGGTACTGCTGAGTTTCGCTCTTATCCCATTTCTGGGCGCGGAGTTCATACCCCGCCTTGAGGAAGGCTCAATCGCCGTGGAAGCCAGGCTTTTGCCAAGCGTCTCGCTCACCGAATCGATTGCAACTTATACGCAAGCCGAGCGCGTGCTGATGGAATTTCCCGAAGTTGTCCGTGTCGTTACAAAAGTCGGGCGCGCCGAGGTCGCAACCGACCCGATGAGCGTCGAGGCAGGCGATATTTTTATTGAACTCAAACCGCCCGACGAATGGACAACTGCTAAAACGAGAGAAGAATTGGTCGAAAAAATGTCCGAGGCTCTAGCGGAGAAAGTTCCGAATGGAGGTTCTTTCGGGTTTTCCCAGCCGATTGAAATGCGCGTTTCTGAACTGATTGCCGGTGTCAGGGCCGATGTTGACATAAAGCTTTATGGCGATGACCTTGCGGTTTTACAGCAGAAAGCCGACGAGATAACCCGCATTGTCAGCAGTGTTCAAGGAGCGGAAGATGCGAAAGCCGATGTCACGACGGGCCTGCCGCAGCTTGAAATTAAAACCAATCGAGCGTCGATTGCCCGTTACGGATTGAATGTCCAAGATGTAAATGAGTTGATCGAATCGGTGGTCGCCGGGCGTGAGGCCGGGCAAGTATTTGAAGGTGAAAAGCGGTTCGGTCTCGTCGTCCGGCTCAATGAAACAGCGGGCAAAGACATCGAGTCAATCAAAAACCTGTTTCTAACCGCCCCGAATGGCTCGCAGGTTAGACTCTCGCAAATCGCCGATGTGAAATTAACTGAAGGCTCGGCGCAGATATCTCACAACGACACGCGCCGGTTTATCTCAGTTCAAACGAATGTGCGCGGGCGCGACATTGCCGGTTTCGTCGCCGAAGCGCAGAGTCGTATAGATAAAGAGGTGCAATTGCCCGCCGGTTATTACCTTAAATGGGGCGGCACGTTCGAGAATTTGCAGCAGGCGACAGCGCGTTTAATGATCGTTGTCCCGATCGCTCTCTTTCTGATATTCGTGCTTCTTTTCACGACGTTCGGTTCAATCAAACAAGCCCTTCTGATTTACAGCGGCATTCCGTTTGCCGTTATCGGCGGAGTCCTGGCATTGGCGCTGCGCGGAATGCCGTTCTCCATTTCTGCGGGCGTCGGTTTTATAGCGCTGTTTGGCGTTGCCGTGCTGGACGGTGTAGTTATGCTCAGCTATATCAACCAACTCCGTGAGGAAGGAAAGTTGTTGCTTGATGCCGTCAGGGAAGGCGCAGAAACAAGATTACGGCCGATTTTAATGACCGCACTAGTGGCAAGTCTCGGCTTTGTCCCAATGGCAATTGCGACTTCTGCCGGAGCCGAAGTGCAGCGACCGCTAGCAACCGTTGTCATCGGCGGCCTAATCGTTTCGACAGTGTTGAAGTTGTTCATGTTGCCGACTCTTTATGCTTGGTTTGAACACGAAGGCGTAATTGATTAAACGAGGCCAGTGGCTGGGAAAGATGGGGTTTTCGTATTAACATTTTTACAGACTGTTGAATTATTTCAACGAGCTGAACTGATTTTCGTCGGGGTATGTAGAGTCGATTATCGCCGTGCAGAGTTTTGGTCTGTCAATTTTTATCGATATATTCTAGTTTTTGTTAGGAGTAAAAAAAACATGAAGATTTGGGGCACAGTTCTTTGTTTAGGCATAGCACTCTCAACCAGTGCGCTTTTCTTAATACGTAATTCGCAGGCCGAAAATCAAGGTAAGCCGACGTTCGAGACTCCGCTGTTAACGATGCGTTACGAGATCGATTCGGGCCGCAGCAAATTTATGGTGCACGCATATCGCGGCGGATTGGCGTGGTTCAAAGGGCACGATCATCTTATTGCGGCGCGAGATTTCAGTGGCGTAGCTGAATTAAACCTCGACGCACTCAATCCCGCGTCGCTTCAGATGACTATTCGCTCCGCTTCATTGGAAGAAACTAGCGATGTTTTTACGACGCAGCAGAAAGGGATCATCAATAAGGAGTTAGAAGAGATAGTGCTAGAAACGGCTAAATATCCTGATATCACTTTCAAAAGTAGCGACGTAAAGGGCAGCTTAAAAAACGGCCAGTTTGAGATAAGGATCGGTGGCGAAATCACTCTGCATGGAGTAACCCGGCATATTGTGATCCCCGCGACCGTTTCGGTCGAAGGCGGTTCTCTCCATGCAAAAGGCGAGTTCGATCTTGATCGAACGAAATTTAACGTAAATGCGACGAGCGCCTTTCACGGCTGGGTGCGAGTAAAACATAAATTGAAATTTACGTTTGATATGGTCGGTCGACAGATTTTATAACGCGACTCATCTCCTGAAAAGAAGAATCATGAAGAAATTTGTATTTTACGTCGCCCTTGCGGTCACAGCGGTATTGCCGGGATTGATCGTGCATTTTACTGGCATTTCGGTATCGCCCGTAATAGGAACCTCAATCTTTTTTGCGGCGCTGATTGGTGCCGGCTTTATGCTTTCCTGGGGAGTGGAGGCTGCCGAGGGACATGCCTCGCAGGGTTTGATAATTGCGATCCTCGCTCTCATCACCGTGCTTCCCGAATACGCAGTTGATATTTATCTGAGCTATCAGGCGGGAGCCCAGCCCGGCTCACAATATGCGAGCTTTGCGGCCGCGAACATGACGGGAGCTAACCGGCTGCTGATCGGCTTCGTTTGGACGATGGTCGTTTTTCTGTATTGGTGGCGAAGCCGAAACCGTGCCGTACAATTGAAGCCTGAAAACAGTATCGAGATCGTCTTTCTTTTGATCCCGTCGCTTTACGCCTTCATCATTATTCTTAAAGACCGGATCGACCTTTTTGACACTGTTGTTTTTGGAGCAATATTCGCCGCCTATCTCTGGCGAGTCGGGAAGTTGCCTAAAGGCGATGAGGACGACGAGGAAGCGGAAGTCGGCCCGGCAGCGGTTCTAGAAACGCTGCCCAAGAAGCAAAAATACATCATCATGGCAGGGTTGGGGACGTTTGCTGCCTTGTCAATTTTCGCATTGGCCGAACCGTTCGCTGAGTCGCTAATTGAAACGGGAGCACATTTCGGCATAAACCAGTTTCTGCTAATTCAATGGCTCGCTCCGCTCGCTGGCGAAGCACCGGAGATCATTATCGCCATTCTCTTCACGTTGGCTCTGCGGCCAACCGTCGCTCTCGCGGCTTTGATCAGCGACAAGATAAATCAATGGACGCTCCTTGTAGGGATGATTCCACTCGCCTTTTCGTTCGGCGCTGGAGCTATCGGACACTTGGCTCTCGATGCGCGGCAGCATGAAGAGTTCTTTCTAACCGCCGCCCAATCGCTACTCGCTGTATCGCTTCTAATTTGTCTGCGATTGAACGTTCTGAGCGCATTGGTATTGTTAGTGCTCTTTCTTCTTCAACTTGTTTTGGCATTTGTCTTTCAGACAGACGAGCCACGCGCTATTTATACCTTGACGATTCTCGGTTGGGTCTATCTCGCATTAGCTGCCGTTATATTCATTTGGAATCGAGGATGTCTGATAGACCGACTGCGACAAGGTCTGTCCACGAAACGGAACGCTGAAACGTGAACTCTGAACGCAAAAAAAGCCTGCTCATTTCTGAACAGGCTTTTTTTGATATTAAATCCGGCGACTTCCTACTTTCCCACAACTGAAAGCTGCAGTATCATCGGCTCTAACAGGCTTAACTTCCGTGTTCGGGATGGGAACGGGTGTGACCCTGTCGACAAAATCACCGGAAAACTTTGAAGTGGTGAATTGTGAATGGTAAATGGTTAATAGAAAGAGCAAAAATATCTCAATTTACTATAAACCATTCACTATTTTCAATTAACTACTTGATGTCTGAAAACTGAATACATGTATCATTCCACAATGTTGCTTGAGATGTAAATTTGTTTGTCAACAAATTTTATGGTCAAGCCTTGGGACAATTAGTACTGGTAAGCTAAACACATTGCTGTGCTTACACCTCCAGCCTATTACGTGGTGGTCTTCCACGAGTCTCACTGGCAAAACTAATCTTAGGTCTGGCTTCACGCTTAGATGCATTCAGCGTTTATCCATGCTCCACATAGCTACCGAGCGATACCACTGGCGTGATAACTCGTACACTAGAGGTGGATCCATCCCGGTCCTCTCGTACTAAGGACAGATTCCTTCAATTTTGCTGCGCCCACACCAGATAGGGACCGAACTGTCTCGCGACGTTCTGAACCCAGCTCACGTACCACTTTAATCGGCGAACAG
>JAYUCO010000071.1:0-103352 GCA_043740295.1 Pyrinomonadaceae bacterium
GTTCTGTTTGGGGTGGGTTTGGCTCGGAAATTTCAGTCGTCTGATCTCTTACTGACGACGAGGCCGGCACGGAAACTTTATCGTATTGACAAGATACAGTAGAGCAAATGACGAATAGGAATAAGAACCTCTTCATAGTAGTGCATCAAATAGAGACTATTTTATAACATTATTGTCGTGGTAATTAAATCTTATTTGTACAAAGCTCGTGGTGTATCATAATAATAATTTATGTCGAATCAAAAGATCATCGTTACAGGCGGAGCAGGTTTTATCGGCAGTGCAGTTGTCTGGCGGCTGAATGAGCTTGGGCATGACGACATTTTGATCGTTGATCGGCTGGATGAGACCGATAAATGGAAGAACTTGGCCCCGCTCAAATTTGGCGATTATATCGACGCCGACGATTTTATTGATGAGCTTGGCTCATTCAAAGACACCACGACGATCTTCCATCTCGGAGCTTGTTCCGATACAACCGAGACCGACGCGGACTATATGATCCGCAATAATTATCAATACACAAAAGACCTTGCGGAATTTGCTGTTGCGAATGATATTCGGTTTATTTATGCATCGTCAGCGGCGACATATGGCGATGGTTCGGCAGGGATGAATGATGGTACGGATGATCTCCACAAACTCAGGCCGCTAAATATTTACGGCTACTCAAAGCATTTGTTTGACCAATACGCGGTACGCAACGGAATGTTTGACCGGATCGTTGGCCTGAAATATTTCAATGTTTTCGGGTCGAACGAAGATCACAAAGGCGACATGCGAAGTCTTGTGAATAAAGCGTATTCGCAGATAAACGAAACCGGAAAATTGCAGCTTTTCAAGAGCCATCATCCCGATCATGCCGATGGCGAATTTGGCCGCGATTTTGTTTACGTAAAAGACGCGGTCGAGATGACTCTGCATTTTATGGAGAACAAAACCGGCGGGCTGTTCAATGTCGGTTCGGGAAAGATGCAGACATGGAACGAACTTGCGGAGGCAATATTTGCAGCGATGGATATGCCCGTGAATATTGAGTACATAGAAATGCCGGAACATCTGCGAGACCGTTATCAGTATCATACCCAGGCTGATATTTCCCGGCTTCGGAATGACGGTTTTGACTTAACACCGACAGCGTTGAAAGATGCTGTTGCGGACTATATTCAAAACTATTTGATACCTACCAGGTTTCTTGGTGACTAAGTTCTGTTCGTCTAGAAAAGAATGAAAATATTTCATGGAACGGAAAATGCGAACATAGCCCGCCCGACTGTTGTGACGCTCGGGGTTTTTGACGGCCTTCATCTCGGCCATCAGCGGATAATGCAGACGGTCGTTGAGCGGGCAAACGCGGTTGATGCAGTTGCGACGGCTATAACTTTCGACCCGCATCCACGAGCGGTCCTGCATCCACGGTCGGCACCGCCGCTGCTCCAGACGCTGGACCAACGCCTCGCAAATTTCGAGGTTTTAGGCATTGAACAAGCTATCGTAATTCCATTCGATCAGGAATTTGCTCAAACGGACGCGGCAGTTTTTTTGAGCGACATCGTTCGCGACCGGCTTCATGCAAAGGAAGTTTACCTTGGCAAAGGCTTTGAATTTGGCAAAGATCGCAACGGTAATATCTCGCTGTTGCGGGAGATGGGTCGAAAATTGGATTTTTTCGCTGATGAGGTCGATGAAGTGCGGCTTCGCGGGCATCGCATCAGTTCTTCCAAAATAAGGCGTCTTCTTGCCGGAGGCAGCGTCAATCTGGTCAGGCGGATGCTGGGCCGCCCGTATGGCGTCGAAGGTGTCATTATTCGTGGCAACCGTCGGGGCCACACCATCGGCTTTCCGACCGCAAATCTCAAACCGCACAACCGCGTTATTCCACGATTTGGAGTTTACGCCACGGCAACATTGGTAGATGGGACGTGGCGGCGAAGCATAACCAACATCGGCGTCCGTCCCACTTTTGAGAATGAGGCCGAACCTTCGATCGAAACATATCTGTTCGATTTTGACCGGAACCTTTACGGTGACGTCCTGCGGGTCAGATTTCTGCACCGAATTCGTGACGAACAAAAGTTCAATGGAATAGATGAGCTAAAGGCACAGATCGAAAAGGATTCAGGCCGAGCATTGAACTATTTTGAACATGAAGGCGTAAGAAATATGCTGGCGATCTTATGAAAATAACCGAACTCAGGCCGATGATATGGACCGAAGATCTGGAAGAAACAGTTAAGTTTTACATGGATGTTCTGGGTTTTAGTTGCGGTGAATTAAATGAGGATTGGGGCTGGGCGACGCTTTGGGTGGATGATGTCGCGATCATGATCGCTAAACCGAACGAGCATACACCGTTTGAAAAACCAATCTTTACGGGCTCTTTTTATTTCAATACCGATGATGTTGACAGCATGTGGGAGAAATTGAGGGACAAAGCCAAAATTTGTTATGGCATCGAAAACTTTGAATACGGGATGCGTGAATTTGCGATTTACGACAACAACGGCTATTTGCTGCAATTTGGGCAGGAGATCGGGGAAATAGTTTGAGAAATTTTAGATGAACGATATAGAAAATAAAAAGGGTTTAGCTTTACGTGCAAGCATCATTACGCCTATCAATGGAAACGACAGCGGCGATATTGCGGTATTCAGATCAGTAAAACAAGGTCCTGTTACAAAGCAAGTTTCAAACGAAGATCTGATAGCGGAAGAGAGGCTTTTGATCGAACGCGAAGCCGAGATTGGTCGAAGATATGTTGGACTTCGCGGATATTTGCGCATTTTTCAGGTGTCGAAGGTGATCGGGAAACTTTCGCTATATTTATATCTCGATCAATATGATCTTCATAAGGCTGCTCAGCTGCGCCACGCCAAGGGACGCATAAAAACGGCGGGACGGCTGACGAGAATGGCGGTTTATGGTGAAAAGCTTTATGGGATAAGGCTTTGGTTCTTTCAGCAATTTCTACTCTTGCTGCGATGGTTTTTTATTGGTGCTGAGCGAAATAAAGAACTGAATCAGGAAAAACAGGCCGTATGGCTGAAAGAAAAATTGATCGAACTTGGGCCAACATTTATTAAGATCGGCCAATCGATGGGTACGAGGGCCGACCTTTTGCCGCTGCCGTTTGTTAAGGCCCTCGGCGAATTGCAGGATAATGTTCCGGCGTTTCCGAACGAGATCGCTTTTGCCCGGATAGAGAAAGAACTTGGCCGAAAGATTGGAGATGTTTACGCGGAGTTCGAGCTTGAGCCGGTCGCTGCCGCATCGCTCGGACAGGTTTACCGGGCGAGACTTTTTACAGGTGAAGAAGTTGCGGTCAAGGTACAGCGGCCCAATTTGGATGCGATCATAAAGGGCGACATCGAAATTCTCCGCAAGGTCGCCAAATTTGCCGAAAGGTTTCCGCAATTAAACGAGAATGCCGATTGGGCGGGAATGCTGCGCGAATTCGACCTGACCATCCACGAAGAAATGGATTATGCCGCCGAAGGTAAGAATGCGGAGCGGTTTCGGGAGAATTTTAAGAATTGGGACAACATCCATGTTCCGAAGATATATTGGAACGCATCTTCGTCGAAAGTATTGACGATGGAATTTATCAATGGCACGAAGGTCGTGGACCTGGAGGTCCTGCAATCGCTAAATGTCTCCCCTGAAAAGGTAAACCGGCTGCTTATCAAAACTTATCTCAAACAGCTTTTGGAAGACGGGTTTTTTCATGCCGACCCGCATCCTGGAAATTTGCTGGTGATGGCGGACGGTCGATTGGCATTTTTTGATTTCGGAATGGTGGGCCGGATAACGCCACAGCTCCAAGCCAAAATGATCGACGCTTTTTTTCACGTGGTAAGCAAAGATCCGGCCGGAATCGCCCAGGATTTGATCGATCTTGATTTTATGAAGCCCGGATCAAACGTTGACAGCGTCAGGCCGGTAGTTGAAAAAATGTTCGAATTTCATCTAAATTTGAAGCTGAAGGACGTAAATTTCAAGGAATTGAGCTACGACCTTGCCGACGTGATGTATGATTACCCTTTTCGCCTGCCGTCGAATTTTACCTATATAATGCGTGCCCTGATGACGCTGGAGGGCATCGGTATTATCACCGATCCGGAATTCAACTTTTTTGAAACGGCTAAACCTTATGCCAAGGAATTCATGCTTCGCCGCGAGGGAAAGGATTTTCGCAAGATGTTTGTCAGCAAACTAATGGGCCGGGACGAAGGCGGCAAGATCGATTGGGACCGGACATGGAAGCTCGCAAAAATGGCATTCAAGACGGTTTTGAATACAGGAAATTAAGAACCTATTCAATTTACTTGCATCGATATGTCAATCGTTTTACACTAAGCCAATCGATATGGATACCGTTACACTATCATCGAAATTTCAAGTCGTTATACCGCTGGCCATTCGGGTGGAACTGCAATTAACTCCCGGTGAAAAGTTTCATGTAATTAGATATGCGGGCCGCGTCGAGCTTATTCCTGTCCGGCCGATCAAGGAAATGCGCGGCATTCTTCACGGAATGGATACAAATATTGAGCGAGAGGGCGACCGCTTGTGAGCAAATTGAATGTTGTTGACTCCTCCGGTTGGCTGGAGTATTTTGTCGGCAGCGAAAGGGCGGCACTTTTCGCTCCGGCGATCGAGGACACTGAAAATCTACTTGTACCCGTGATCTCTATCTACGAAGTTTTTAAAAAGGTTCGCCGTGACAGAGGCGATGATGACGCATTGCAAGTAACGAGTGCAATGAAATCAGGGCGCGTTATCGACCTTGACCTTTCGCTCGCTCTTGAAGCAGCCAGATACGCCTTGCCGTTTGCTGACAGTATAATTTACGCGACTGCAATAAGGTTTGACGCGATGCTTTGGACTCAGGACGAAGATTTTGAAAAGCTTACAGGCGTTCGCTATTTTGCACGATAGAGGGCGGCAAGATCGGATCTTGTCCTAGCGTATCTTTTTGCAGAAACCCGCACAAAGTAATAGCGTACTCAATGTCTATTATCTTTCGGACTCGCTAAAAACGCACTTACTTTGTTCGGGCTTCTGCAATGGGAAACCGGAATATGAGGAACGCATTGAAACAACTTTCTCAAGATGAAGAAAGTTCGATTCTTATACGTGTGCGCGATCTCGTCCTGAAACACGGATGGAATTCGACTTGTTTCCAGATCGTGAATCCCGGCATTGAATATTGGTTTGGTGCTAGTGCGGAATCCGTGGTCGGATACGTTTTGTCTGGGCATACACGGGTAGTCGCCGGTGCTCCGGTTTGCAGAAAAGAAGATCTACCTGCCGTCACAGCTGAATTTGAACTTGACGCACAAAGTTCAGCTCAAAGCGTCTGTTATTTTGGAGCGGAAGGACGCCTCGAATCAATCCTCAAAAATTCCGACAGCCATTCCATGATCCTACTTGGTGCCCAGCCATGCTGGGCACCTGCCGGATGGCCTGAAATCGTGGCCCGGCAGAGGTCTTTGCGTGCCCAGCTAAATAGGGCCCGGAACAAAGGCGTGAGGGTAACGGAATGGCCGATCGGGCAGGCACATGATGATCCCGAACTTAGAGATTGCCTGGCTCAGTGGCTCGCCTCAAAGGGGCTTCCGCCGCTGCATTTTGTGGTTGAGCCGGACACGTTGACGAGGCTTGCCAACCGGCGTATCTTTGTGGCTGAATGCAAAGGTGAAGTAGTGGGGTTTTTATTGCTTTCGCCGATTCCCGGACGGAATGGCTGGCTGACCGAACAGTTTCCGCATCGTCCGTCCGCTCCGAACGGCACTGTCGAATTGATGATGGACGCAGCCATGCGTGGCCTGGGTGCTGGCGGCTATGATTATGTAACTCTTGGGCTGGCCCCGCTTTCGAAACGGGCGAAAATAGAACCGTTCGATAATCCGCTGTGGCTGCGTTTGTTACTTGCATGGATGCGGAAGCATGGTCAAAGATTCTACAATTTCGACGGGTTGGACAGCTTTAAGGCCAAACTCGTGCCTGACAAATGGGAACCCATATTCGCCATCTCTAACGAGCGTGAATTTTCTGGCCGTACGCTCTATGCCGTTGCTTCTGCATTTAGCGGCAATGAAACGATAAAAATGGTATTTTTGGGACTGCTTCGGGCAATACGAACCGAAACCATACGGCTGAAAAAATACATTTATCGGAATTTTGCGTCAGAAAAAGTGTAAAAAATTGGAAGATCTGATATTTGTGAATTGGCATGAATGCGATCAAAACAGTAATTATCTTTTTTTTATTGACGTTTCCTGCTTTGGAAACTATTGCTGGAAATATGCCCGAAAACAGAAAAACACCGATCGGGATAAAGCATCTGACAAAGGACTTTCCCATCAACGACCTCGACAACGACAGTTGGAAGACCGCTAAGGAAATTCTGATCGATAAATACTGGTCAGGCGAAACATCTCCTGCGGGCAGACAATTTAAGGCAAAGATCTTATGGTCGGACAACGCTTTGTATGTTCGATTTGAGGCGGATCAAACCGAGCCGCTTGTCGTTTCCAAAGTGGCGAATTTGCAAACGAAGACCGACGGCCTCTGGAACCGGGACGTTTGCGAGATCTTTATTGCCCCGAATAAAAATGAGCCGCGAAAATATTTTGAGTTCGAGATAGCTCCGAATGGAGAATGGATCGACCTTGCCCTTGATTACACGTCACCGACGCGCGAAACCGACTGGAAATATAATTCCGGTATGCGATCCGCCGCAAGAATCAAAAAAGATAAAATTGTAATGTCGATCAGGGTCGAATGGAAGGCATTGGGCAAGGCCCCGAAAGCAGGAGATATATGGCTCGGGAATCTTTTTCGATGTGTCGGGAAAGACCCGACGCGCGGCTATTTGGCATGGCAGCCGACAAAAACAAAAGAACCGTCATTTCATGTGCCGGAGAAATTTAGAGAATTATTGTTTTTAATATAATTTGTTCAACGCCATGGAACGCTTCAAATTCTGAAAAGCTTTTCGTACATTATGGTGCCGCCTAGTCCGAGGCTGAAAAGTCCTGAGCAGAGACGAATGCCTTTATTCAAAATATCAAAGCGGTTCGCGGTGAAATGAAAGGGAAGGCCGATCAAAAGGCTCATCAACATCATTCCACCGATCGAACCGACACCGAAGATCAAGATGTAAACAAGTGCCAAAAGCGGTGACGGAATGGTCGGCACAACCAAAAGCATCAAAGCTGCGCTTCCGGCCAGTCCGTGGACCATGCCGATAACGACCGAACGCGGGCTGAAGCGGTGGTGAGATGTTTCCTCAACCTCCACGCCGTGCGTGTGTAGATGGACGTGTTCGCGCGTCCCGTGATCGTGAGTGTGAAGATGTATTTCCTTACTTGAGAATAACTTGCGCAAGGCATTGATGCCAAGCAAAACCAACATTCCGCCGACGATAGCTTCCAACTTTGCCTCGACCGTTGTGGAAATTTGCAATTTCAAAAAAATGACGACGATCCCGACAAGAAAAAGGGATATCGTGTGTCCGATGCCCCACAGTCCGCCGACGATGGATGCCGCGAACAGGGTTTTCTTTTCGCTGACGATGGTCGAGACGGCTGCAAGGTGGTCTGCCTCGGTCGCATGGCGAAGGCCGAGTACAAAGCCCAACAGTAAGACGGAAAAAGTGGATAATTCTGATGTTATTTCCATAAAAACTCAATGGCAGGCTTCTGCCGCGAAATCGCATTCCTCAAAATTAAACTACCATTCCGCCATCCACGGCAATCGTCTGGCCGGTTATGTAGCTTGAGGCTTCCGACGCCAGGAAAACCGTTATGCCTTTTAATTCACCTTCCCGGCCAATTCGCGGAATGATATTGTTTTCCTGGATCGAACGCTCATAAATATCGATCGCCGCATCAGCCAACCTCGAGTGGAAAAAACCAGGCGCGATTGCGTTCACACGGATCCCGCGCCGTCCCCAGCTTGCCGCAAGCTCGCGGGTCAAACCTATTAAACCCGCCTTGCTTGCCACATAACCCGCATAAAACGGGCCGTTCGCACTTGACCTAATACCTGCGCTCGAAGCGATATTGATGATCGAACCACTACTTTGCTTCAACATTTCACGCCCGACAGCCTGTGCAAAAAGAAAACAGCCGGTCAAATTAACATCAATGACCTGTTTCCATTTTTCAAGCGGCATATCTTCCGGCATTGCTCCCCACGAAATCCCGGCGTTATTTATCAAAATATCGACTTTGCCAAATTGCCGAACGGTTTCGTCGACAACCGTCTGAATCTCTTCGGGCTTTGCAACATCGCAAACTTTTCCCGATGCATTAAAGTTATTCGCCTGAAATGCGTTAACGGTTTCGTCGAGCCATTCGGCACGGCGGGCGCATAGCATTAAATTCGCACCGGCCTCGGCCAAAGCCTCGGCCATTTCCATTCCGATCCCACGCGATCCACCGGTAACGATAGCCGTTTTACCTGTCAGATCAAATAAATCCTTGATATGTGTTGCCATAATAAATTCGTAAACAGTAAACAGTAAATCGTGAATCGAAACAACTGGCAATTGACGATTTACTGTTTACGATACACCATATACATATGAATAAGACAGAGAAAGAACTCGCGTTTCTGCGCGACCTCTACATTGCACCTGATTGGACGCAGCGGTTTGCCGACCTTTTCGACAAAAACTTTAAGTTCGCCAATGATAAAGAGATCCTGTACATAAATCCCGGCACCGGAAACCATGTGCTTGAATTGCGTGATAAGCTCGACGTCGATTCGCGGATAAGTACATACAGCGAAGACGAACAGGCGAATATTCTGGCAAAGGCAAAAGCGGATATTGTTCAAACGGACATTATGTTCACGGACGAATTTCCGCGTGAGACCTATGATCTGGTAGTCGCCGATGCAAGCTTTATTCAGCCTGACGGTTTGTCGGAATTTTTGGCGGATGCCGTTGATCTGTCGGACAAGCGTGCAGCGTTTTTTCTGCCCACGGCGGGAAGCTTCGGCGAGATATTTTCTTTTCTTTGGGAGAGTTTTTTGAACGCCGATCTGCTGAATAAGGCAGCTGAGGTCGAGCGTTTGGTGACAACGATCCCGACCATCTCCAGCATTGAATCCGTAGCGGAGGGCCTGGGGCTTTCAAAAGTTAAAAGCGTTACCGCATCCGAGATATTTGAATTTGAAAACGGCACGGATTTCATCGAATCGCCGCTCGTAGCCGATTTTCTGCTGCCGCTATGGCTTGATTTTGTCGATGAAAACGAGCGACAACTGGTGAGTGAAACCCTAACGCAACTAATTGATGAAAATGCGGAAAATTTGACGTTTCGCTTTACAGTGAAGGCAACGCTTGTGACTGGAGAAAAAGTGTGACAATCAAATGTGCTAAAATTAAATAGCTTTTTCAAGTAAGTGAAGAGTTGTTTTTGATACATCCAGCGCGGCGAACCAGTTCTTTGGATAAAAGGTTATTTCACCTTTTTCATTTCTAACTCTAATCTCGTTTGAGGCAGAAAATACTTCAATGTTGTAAAGTTTTAATGGAATCAGATTCTTATCGGTTCTTTTTACACACACTGCCCATGTAGATTTAACGGATCCCATAACATGAAGCTTTACTGTGGTATGTTTTCCAATTTCGCCCTTACTGAAATCAACGCCCTTCCTCATAATTCAATCTTTCCATCCGTGTCGGCTTTCTAGCCGAGATTATTCTAATCTCATCATCGGTTTCGGTAAAGAAAACGACAAGCAGATTTTGGTTTCTGGTTATACCAATAGTAACAAATCTACTCATACCATGAATGATCCGGATCATCCACGGTAAGAGCCAGACTATCGAAAAAAACTTCAGCCGCTTCGTCAAATCCAATTAGATGCTTAGCTCGATTGGATTTATCTTTTCTATCGTCCCAAACTATCTCTTTGCGTTGCATTTGATCATACTATGTTTTTGCTTCCGCACGCCGTCGCATTTCTTCCATCAGGGCTTCATCGCTCATTTGGGTGATTTGCGGAGCGGCCGGAGACGAAAGATTCTTTTGTGCTTGCTCGGCTTTTTCCTCTTCTTCAGCTTCACGCATACCGTCCTTGAAAGCCTTGCGTGTCTGTCCGAAAGATTTAGCCAATTGCGGCAGACGCGATGCGCCAAAAAGCAAAAACAAAACCGCCACGATCAATATAATTTCTGTTGTTCCTAAACTTCCCATAATTTTATTTCAATTCTAAGATTCAAAAAACTCATTTGCAACCAAAACTTTCAAGTCCGGCATTACCTTTTGTATTATCTGAAAATCATCAACATCATGCGTGACTACAAAGCCGCCATGGATTACCGCCAATCGGGCAATGAGGGCGTCGTTACGCAAAGTTCTTAATTTTGTGGGTTGTGCATTCTGCATCGAATAAAGCCGCCGGATTGCTTTCGAGGTTTCCCACCAATCACTTGCCGTAGGGTTGATAAGGAGCTTATTTTTATTCGCTAAAATACGCCACCTTTCGTATTTCTGCAAAGCGGCATCGTCAATGGATGTTGCAACAAGTTCATAAAAGACGACTGAAGGAAAAAGACTCGATTCAAGCAGATTCTCAATCTGCAGAGCATAATCGGGGGAAACCGAGGTATCAAAGATAGACTTTTTTACCATATTTTACTTCTTCTTCTTTCAACGCAGCCATTGCTTCACGAAAAGCCCGTCTTAACTCTTTCTGGTCTTTTGTCAGACGTTTTGGCAATTTAAAGTCCTTAGCCCGAGGTAAGTCGCTTCCATTCTGATTTTTCTCTGCTTTTTTCATAACTTATGTTATCTTTTGACGCTATAACATCAAGAAAAGTTCCCTCTGTAATCAACTAGATAATAACCCTTTTAGAGTTAAGTTTCCATAAAAAAACTGCAATTAAAATTATGCTTTTGACCTGTACCGGTCCATCGCACCGACAAGGGCGGAAGTAATGCCCGGTTCCGATACCGAATGCCCAGAATCGGGCACAATAATAAATTCAGCCTCCGGAAGCGCGCGGTGCAGGTCCCATGCCGACGCGATAGGGCAAACGACATCGTAACGGCCCTGAACGATGACCGTTGGAATATGCCGTATCTTGTCAACATTTTCAAGCAGATAGTTTTCGGTCGGGAAAAACGAATTGTTCATAAAATAATGACATTCGATCCGTGCCAAACTCAGGGCTTCATGCACACCTTCCCAATGACTCATCAAATCTTCGCTTGGATACAGTTTGGATGTCGAACCTTCCCAAACGCTCCAGGCCCGGGCCGCCGAAATCCTTACCTTTTCATCGTCGCTAGTTAGGCGTTTATAATAGGCCGTCATGAAATCGCTGCGTTCGTCTTTCGGTATCTCATCACGGTAACGCTCCCAAAAATCGGGAAATATTTCAGACGCCCCATATTGATAAAACCACTCAAGCTCTTTTTTCCGTGTTAGAAAAATGCCGCGAAGGACCAGCCCGAGACATTGTTCGGGATGCGAAATGCCATAAGCCAGGCTCAGCGTACTACCCCATGAACCGCCGAAAACGAACCACTTTTCGACGCCAAATTTTCCCCGCAAAGATTCAATATCGTTTATCAGGTCCCACGTCGTGTTTTCACGAAGTTCGGCGTGGGGCGTCGATTTACCCGAACCGCGTTGGTCAAAAAGAATGACGTGATATATCGACGGATCGAAAAACTGCCGATACATCGGGATCAACCCGCCGCCCGGCCCGCCATGAAGAAAAACAACCGGAATGCCATTTGGATTTCCACAGCGCTCATAATAAATTTCATGTATTTCTGAAACTTTCAGCATGCCCGAATCAAACGGTTCGATCTCTGGATAAAGTGTTTTCATTAATGAAATATTACTCGAATTTTAATTTGAATGAAACTTGCACAATGATCTGCGCCTTGTTTAGCGTGATACTTTCCTTAGAAAGTTATCATGCCAAAGTTGAAAAACGAGTAGCGTCCAAATTTGCTTATGGTGGCTAGCTATACCTTTTTCGTGCTCGGCAATAAGCTTTTGAATGTAAGCCGGTTCGAAAATACCTTGCCCTTCTAATCTGTCAGGCGCCAGCAGGTCATGCATCAGCGGGTTCAAACGGCCTTTTAGCCATTCGGCGATCGGGATGCCGAAACCCTTTTTTGGCCGGGTTATGACCGACTTTGGAATAAGACCTTCGACGGCTTTTTTAAGAATGTATTTTCCTTTACTGCCTTTTAATTTATATTCGAGCGGTAGCGATGCGGCAAATTGCGCGATTCGCGGATCGAGAAACGGCGCCCGCGTTTCGAGCGACACTGCCATCGCCGCGCGGTCAACTTTTGTCAAAATATCCTCGGCCATGTAGTAATTTATGTCGAGAAACTGCATCTGCTCGATCTCGTCTTTTGCATCGCAGATCTCGAGAAGTTTTTTCGGCCCGGCATAAATATCGCCGTTCGAATTAGCCAGGACATTTTCGGTGAGGAGATGCTTTTGTTCATTAATTGAAAATGAACCGAACCAAGAATGGTGACGTGTCACTGCATCAAATTTTGAGGCCGCGACAAATCGTTTTGCTTTATAATCAAACGAGAGATTTTTGTTCGAAACCGGCAGGGAATTTACCAGCGGTTCGATGACGCCGGAGCGAAGAAATTGTGGGATCCCGGTATATATACCCGCTACTTTATGGCCGTAATACATCGGATAACCGGCAAAAAGCTCGTCGCCGCCATCACCCCCGAGGGCAACCGTCACGTGTTTGCGGACAAAGCGTGACAGCAGATATGTCGGTATTAGCGAACCATCGGAAAGCGGTTCGTCCAACCATGTGCCGATCTCGCTGATGAGATCGCCGGCTTTTTCGGCACTCAAAATTTCTTCGTGATGCTCGGTGTCTAAATGTTTTGCGACCAATCTTGCAAATTTCGACTCGTCAAACGAATCTTCTTCAAAGCCGATCGAAAAGGTTTTTACTTTTTCAGTCGCATGATGGGTTGCAAAGGCTGCAACCGTAGAAGAATCTATTCCGCCCGAAAGCAATATCCCAAGCGGGACGTCCGAAACCAGCCGCATCCTGACGGCGTCTGAAAGTAATTCTTTCAATTCCACAGCAGCATGAGAAAGCCCAGAGGTATTGAGCGCTCCATTACTGTCAGTTTTCTGCCTTTTTAACCCTTCTTTACGGTCAGGCTTCTGCCATGAGAGATTCCAATAACGCCGCGTCCTTACCTCGCCATTCTCTACTACCAGAAGATGTGCGGCAGGTAATTTATAGATCCCTTTATAGATAGAAAGCGGGGCTGGTATGTAATCGAACGAAAGATATTGGCGCAGTGCATTTAGATCGATCTCCGCTTTGACGGACGGATGTGCAAGCAGGGCTTTCGGCTCGGATGCGTAGACAAGCTTCCCATCAAAAACGCCGTAATAAAGAGGTTTTTCACCAAAACGGTCGCGGGCGATGAGAAGTTTCTTTTTATTTTTGTCCCACAAAGCGAACGCGAACATGCCATTTAGATGATCGACCATGGCATCACCGTATTCCTGATAAAGGTGCGGCAGGATCTCGGTGTCGGATCTGGTTACGAACTTATGTCCGCGTTTTTCGAGTTCCGCACGTACTTCGCGGTAATTATAAAGCTCGCCGTTCATCATTACGACAATACTTTTATCTTCGCTATAAACCGGCTGATCGCCCGTGTGCAGATCAATGATCGAAAGCCTTCGCATACCGAGAGCGACGTGATCATCAAGCCACAAACCTTCGGAATCGGGGCCGCGATGCACGATGCTCTCGCACATCGAATGAAGCATCGCTTCACTATTCCGAGAAGTATCGGTCTTATCTATTTTTACCCAGCCTGCAATTCCGCACATCTTTTAAAACCCGATCCTCTCCCGTACCGCATAGATCGCTTTGTCCTGCGATTCGTGGTATGTCCTGACCTGAAGTTCCGCCAGGAGACCCATTAAAACGAACTGTACCGAGATCGCGAGCATTACGATGGTTATGATCGGCAGCGGTGTCAGAATAAAAGATGTACTGTAAAAAAGCTTCAGAATGAGTGCCCAGACCCCGGCGATCATTGAAATAAAGAACGCCGCAACTCCGAACGCTCCAAAAACATAGAGCGGTTTTGTCTGGTATGACGCCATGAATTTGATCGTTATCAAATCGAAAATTACCTTTATAGTGCGCGATATGCCGTATTTCGATTTGCCCATCGTGCGGGCGTGATGATCGACCGGGATTTCCGTTACGCGTGCACCGGCCCAGCTTGCATAGATCGGGATAAAGCGGTGCATTTCGCCATAAAGCTTGACGTCCTGAATGACATCTCGGCGATAGGCCTTGAGCGAGCAACCGTAATCGTGCAGATGCACGCCGCCGATCCACGAAATGATTCGATTTGCTATTTGCGAAGGAATTTTTCGCGAGATCAGCTTGTCCTGCCGATTTTTTCGCCAGCCTGAAACGACGTCATAGCCTTCGTCCAATTTTTCCAATAACCGGATAATGTCCGCCGGATCGTTTTGCAGATCGGCGTCCATCGGGATGAGAATGTCGCCTTTTGCAGCATCGATTCCTGCAGACATCGCGGCGGTCTGGCCGTAATTCCGCCGCAGCGAGATCACGCGAACGCGAGTGTCACCGGCAGCGATCTCACGTAGAATTTCAAGGCTTTTATCGGTCGAACCGTCATCAACATAGATAACCTCGGCCGTTTTGCCCAGAGCATCTAGTGCCGCCGCGATCTTTGCATGCATTGGCCGAAGGTTCTCTTCTTCGTCCAAAACAGGCAGAAAAAGCGATAATTCTACATTTTTCTCTTTCTTAAATTGATCCATGACTTAGTCAATTTTACCAGGATAAACAGGACGCTCATGAAGAAACTCTAACATCCTGTTAATCCTGACAATCTTGTCTTTAATTCTTTTTAGCGATTACAACGATCGATACGCCGAAAGGAAAATTGAATTTCCTTAGCCAAAATCTTTCCGCACTGAAAAGTTTGCCGAATATACCGTTAAACGCCGATACATTTATGTTGTTTTCCGATTCAGGCTTGATCCCGGTGATTTTCATGAGTGTGCGGCCAGCCAGAATTGGAGCGAAAAAAGTCCAGTTGGCGTACGTTGCCCTTTCAACGATAAAACCGGCTTTTCCCAACCGTTCGACGATCTGCGATTTCGTATAGCGGATGCGGTGATTAGAAATATCGTCCTGAACGCCCCAAAGCCACATAAAGGCTGGTACAAAGATCAACGAATAACCACCGGTTTTAGTGACACGATACATTTCAGCCAAGCCTGCAACGTCATCATCAAGATGTTCGATGACATCAAGAGCCGTTGTAATATCGAATGTCCCGTCTTCGTACGGCAATGTTTCAGCAAGTCCTTTTTGAGCCTTTAAGCCTTTTTGCCGGCAAAATTCGAGAGCATCGTCAGAAACATCGACGCCTTCCGCTTCGCCGAACCGGGCAAGCATTGCCAGATTTGCACCCGTTCCGCAGCCAACGTCCAAAATGCGGAGTGCGGGTTGCGGAACGCGGATTTTCTGTACGATGCTCTGCAAAAAGCTTTCGAGAATTGCCCGGCGCCCGACAAACCACCAATGCGAGCCTTCCACATCGTCCATAATGGCGTATGTGTGTTGCTCCATTTCTTTCTGTAAAACAGAACTCATAACTGTAGTTTGCCACAAAATGGCGGAAACACGAGTAGTAGCGAGTGTGTTTTTGACCGCCGCCTTATTACACGATTCAAGCCGGTCGTGTTTTTGCTTTTATTTTATCTTCAAACCAAGTAGTTCACTGGCCAGCGGGCCTTGATTGCCTTCGGGAGTCAAGCCATAGCTGTCACTTAAGCGGGAGCGAATGCCGTCATCATTTACGAAGCATGGGCCGTTTTCTTCGCGGCCAAGTATCATTAACTGCAAACCTTCGTCGAGATAATCGTCGCGGTCGACCTGGAGCATATAATTGCCGGCCGTTTTGTGGGCTTCCCATTCTAGATCGTAAAGCGTCGGGTCAAAGATGCTGAGCGGGTTAACATCCGCATCTGAAAAACTTTCTATTGTTTGCGCAAAATCATAGGCGTGGCGGCCTTCGTGAACAAAGGTGCCTTCGCAGCCGCGTTGGCCGCCGGTATCGATCGTTTCCTTGGCGATGGCTATGTAAACTTCGCCGAGTGCTTCGCGAAAACCCAATCTCTCGGACGCGATCTTATGGTTTGTTGCCGCTGCATCGATCAATCCTGTGACACCGGAAGCATTGATCTCACTGACCGGTTTTACGCGAATTAGCATCTTTGAATCAATGATCGCCTTCATCACCCGGCGCTGTTCGTCCGTACCTTTTTCCAGAATCGTATCGAAGGCGTCTTCGACAGATTTGCGATATTTTTTTTGTATCCCTTTGTCGAATTTCATAAACTCTAGAAAATAGTGAATAGTGAATAGGAAATAGTAAAAAAGTATCTTTGCGGCTCAGGCATTTTTCGCACGGATATGATTGCAAAGACCGCTTATCATTCGTCCGATTTCATCCAACTTCTCTCTAAATTCATAATAAGTTTGTTCCGAAAGAAAACCGAGGCGCATAGCAATCAATAATTGAGTCGAAACTTCGCTTGCTGAGCCCTGTGCATTCGACAAGAAATACAAGAACTCCTTGTTTGAAGTTCTCGCCGCTCCTTCGGCGATGTTGGAGGGAATCGAAACCGACGCTCGGCGAATCTGTGATGTCAACCCGAACTTTTCCTCTGTCGGAAAGTTTTCCGTCACTTTGTAGATCAAAACGACAAAATCTACTGCTTTCTTCCAGACTTCAAGATTTTCATGTGTCCTCATACGCCAGCGTATTACAACTATTTACCATTCACTATTTACTATCCTCTATACGCCCAAACCCGCACCAGCTATTCTGATTATGCCAGATAATTTGGACATTTTCGGCCTCGATTTCCTTCCACCAAACTTCGAATTCTTCTTTTGAAATATAAAATGCCGTCGGGGCAACCAGATGATCGAATACAATGTTGTGCTGTTCGCGCCAGCCAAACGTGCCGAGATGATTTAGGTAATCGTTATAAAACAGATGTCTTGCAATTGTTTTCGCTACGGTATTTGCCGGGCGGTAAAGAAGCTTTGTCGCGAGGTAAACACTCAGTGTCGGCAGCTTTGAAAGTTGGTAAAGCATCGGCTGGCTGATCTTGGACGTAAAGCCTTCACGGACCGGATTTACGTATTTTGTTATCCATTCGTTATTCTCAGCTCCGTAAACCCAGGCCGACATGCTGCCGCCTTTGACCAGTTTTGAGACGAGCGACGTAAAGGCACGTTTCGGGTCGGGCGTATGATGAAGAACGCCGATGCTGAAGGCGAGATCGAAAGCTTTTTTGAGCGGCAGTTTGAAAAGATCGGCCTGAATTATATGAACATTCGGCATATCGCGGGTCAGTGCAAACGCGGATTCGACGCCGTCGCCAAGATCGATCCCGACGACTTCTTTAGCTCCCCATTCCGCCGCGAGCTTTGTGTGCCGCCCTTTGCCACAGCCGCCTTCAAGGACTATTTTATCCTTGAAAAAATCCTTTTTTACCGGCTGTAGCCAGCCGAGAAACTGCTCGGAATATTTTGCATCTTCCTGTGTAAAATGCGTCCATTGCCAGCCGAAATTATCGGCGGTTTCTGCTTTGTCCGGCTCGATTGTTGACAGATCGACGAAACGCGGGACGCCGCGAATGACCTTATATTCGCGGTCGCATTTCTTGCACGTCAGAACGCCCTCGATTATTTCCTGATCCTCGTATTTACCGGCATATGCGAGCAGAATATCACCGCCGCAGGCCGGACAAGCCAAGAGTTCTAAAAGTTTTTCTTTCATTGAATAGGGAACTATCTGCGCTTCATTATCTCCTTAAATTGTTCGAATTGTACGAACGGAAAAGGCTGCCGCCAATTGAATTCAAATTCATCGGTGTTGCGGTCTTCATAAAGCTGCTCAAATGTTTCGTGAAACGATGCACAGATCTCATTGACCGTTCCGTTGTGCGAAAAGACAAGTTCGCGTTCGGTAACGTGACGGTCACCGCTCGGATATTGATAGATCTCCAAAAGCAGATATTCTTCATCACGGTAAAAGCGAAAATCGAATTCTTCGGGGTCGCGGTTCCACTTCAGCAAATATTCGTTTTGTGCTGAACCCGGGTCGAGCAAAGCGGTTAATATCTGCAAAAGCTCCGGCAGCGCTAGTTTGTGCGGCGTATGGGCGGTCGTAGTGTGAAATTCGCCTGAGCCGTTTTCAAAACCGACGGACATCCATCCGCACTGCGGGCTATTAAAACTGACTTCAAGGGTTTTATTCATGCAGCTTTTATAGTAAATCGGGAATAGTGAATAGTAAATCGGGAATAGTGAATCGCGAGTTGTACCTCGTTCCTGCTATTTACTATTTACTATTTACTATTTAATATTTACGACTAAGATGCACCAATATCAAGAACTTTTAAAGCATATTTTAGAAACCGGTACGAGGCACGAAGATCGCACAGATGTCGGGACGATCTCAACATTTGGTTATCAAACACGCTTTGACCTGCGCGACGGTTTTCCGATCGTTACGACAAAGCGTGTGCCGTTTCGCTGGATCGCCGAAGAACTTTTTTGGTTTTTGAGCGGCGATACAAGCGAAAAGAATTTGCGCAAACGCGGCGTGGATATTTGGGCCGAATGGGCAACGACGGAACAAACAGCTAAATTCGGCCGCAGCGAAGGTGATCTCGGACCGGTCTATGGTTATTTATGGCGTTCGTTCGGCGGCGATTATCCGAAACAGAATGGGATCGACCAGATCGCGAGACTGATGAACGAAATAGGGAGTAATCCGAATTCGCGGCGGTTGATCGTTACCGGCTGGAATCCGGAAACATGTGACGATGTCGCTTTGCCGCCGTGCCATACGTTGTTTCAATTCAAGGTTGAGAACGGAAGAACGCTGCACTGCCAGCTTTACCAGCGAAGTGCCGATGCCTTTCTCGGTGTGCCTTTCAACATCAGCAGTTATGCGTTATTAACACATTTGATAGCGCATGTTTGCGGCCTGGAAGTTGGCGATTTTATCCATACATTCGGTGACCTGCATATCTACGTAAACCACCTGGAACAGGTCGAGGAATTATTGTCGCGTGAACCGATGACCCTGCCGAAATTGGCATTTGTTGACGCTGAAGATTTGAAAGGATTAGAGGGATTGCTGAATTTTAAATATGAGAATCTGAACTTGATTGGCTATCAATCTTACGGAAAGATAGCCGCACCTATTGCAGTCTAAAAGAAGTTATATACATACATATAATCAATATGTATAATTTATCTAATGATCACTTGGGATGAAACGAAACGTAAAAAAGTGATCAAAGATCATGGCATAGATTTCGCCAGGATCAAGGATGTTTTTAATGACCCGTTCGCGGTTCACTTAGAAGATTTTCAACATTCCACGGAAATGGAGTTGCGTTTCAACATTATCGGGATGTCGGCCCGTTACGGTATGGTTTTTGCCGCGTATGTTTTTACCAATGACAACGGGATTCATTTAATCACAGCGCGTGGAGCTGAAAACTGGATGGTTAAGGAGTATGAAAAACACAGAAAAAGATTTTGAATATCTGGAAACCTCGCCGGATCTTTTAAAGCGCGGTTTGAGGCGAATCACTCGACCGACGAGCTTGGACAGAATTTTGAAGGACACTCGTAGCATGAAAAGCCGCATTACAATTTATTTGGATGCGGATATTGTAATCAAGTTCAAGGAAATGGCGGAGATAGAAAAAACGGGCTACCAGACGCTTATCAATCTTGTGCTGAGAAAGATCGTAGATGAGACGGGAACGGATTTGCCGAAAGAGAGTTTGAAAGAAGACATCCTTAAAGATAAGAAATTCATAAAACGGCTAAAGACGGCTTTAGCCGTATGACATGGTTTGTCCGTTAAAGTGTTTAGTGTGAAAAGCAGTGAAACTCATTCATCGTTTGACAATCGAATATTCGATCCGGCGATTATAGAACTTGCCCTGCTCGGTGTTGTTGTCCGTTTTTGGCTTATCTGCGCCGTAACCTCTGGTCTGCAATGCTTCGCCCCGTACGCCGAATGTTACCAAAGATTGTTTGACGGCATTTGCACGGTTGTCGGAAAGCGATTTATTGGAAGCGGGGTTTCCAACATTATCTGTATGTCCGCCGACCTCAAGAACTATATCCGGCGGCAGTTTTTTAATAAAACCAGATCCTTTTTGCAAAGCGGCCAGCCGTTTGGAAGGCACCTCGAATTTACCGCTGTCGAAATTAATTATAAGAATGTTAAGTGCACGGACTAGGGCTTCCGGCGTAAATGGATCGGGAAGCGCATCGAGTGCCGCGTTGTAGCAGCGTTCGGCCTTGTCTTCTTCGCCAAGCCCTATATTCGTGCAGTCTTCTCCGGGTTTAACGGCGACTTCCTGACAGCGGGCGATGACCGGTTCGGGAGTTACGCCATTGCCGCCATTTACTTCGCGGGTATCGCATGTAAAGGTCGGGTGAGCAATGGAGATCTTGCGGCGGCCCGGCTTGAGGTTCAATAATTTGATCGAGCCGTCCTCG
Organism: Pyrinomonadaceae bacterium; assembly: GCA_043740295.1. Taxonomy (GTDB): domain Bacteria; phylum Acidobacteriota; class Blastocatellia; order Pyrinomonadales; family Pyrinomonadaceae; genus OLB17. The sequence goes on from JAYUCO010000071.1 coordinate 20,639, forward strand.
CTTGTCACACCCAAACGCTGTCCGTCCACGAGAACGTCGCTTCCTGGTGGTGCACCTTTGACCGTAACTTCAAAACTTGTGTCCCGCAGCCAAAAGAAAAATACAAAAAGCAGCACGACCACAGCGAAAAAGAACATGCCCAAAAGGCCGGCACATACCCACAACCAGCCCGGTATGCCGCCTTTCTCCTTTTGTTCGATCTCCGTTTGGGCCGCTTGTTCTGTCGGCGTCGGAGGGAGGTTCTGATATTTGGCGCGCTCGGCTTCGGGCAGACTGAAATATGGGGTCGTTTTGTTATTAGTTCCGCCAAAATCATCTGATCCCGAACCGAAATCCGCCTGCGAGACATCGACGTTGGCATTGGTTACGCCCCAATCGGCGTTTGCCGCCGCCTTCGCGCCGGGATACATTGTTTTACCGTAGTCCTGGCCGCTGGTGTCGATCGGCTTGATATTTGTTACGGTTTTGCCCCAATCATCGCCTACCGGCTGCTTTGGAAAATTATAATTGGTCTTATCCCAATCATTCTGCCCGCCACTATCTGATGGAATATTGATATTTGGCGTAGTTTTGGAAAAATCGTCCGGCGGTGGGCCGGGTATTTTTTTATCTTCACTCACAGATCGTAAACTCCTATTGGTGGACGGCGGACTCCGCTCATTTTTGTGATTCTAACACAAAATATACTGAACGGTAAGGGTTTGAAAAAGAGTGAAATTATAAAATGCTTTATAACATCAGATAAGCATTATTTTACGTTTGGCGGTTGGGCGTTTTTGGTTCGAATGCTGATGCCGTTGTCGGCGATAAGGAAAACTTTTCTTACATCATAAGTGGAAGTGTTTAGTGGTGAGTACGAGAGCAGATAACGGTTGCGGCGAAGTTCATCGCAGATGAATTTGGCAGCCGTTTGGGCTTCGTCAAGCTGGAAGATCTTACCGCCCGTGCCTTCGGTCAATTGGGTGATGACGGCTCCGGCTTTGGGCTGGTCACGACGAAAAGCCCCGCCCGTGCGGTCAGGTATCTGAAGCGAGTAGACGGTTATGTTTTGATCTTGCAGCTCGGCAAGGACCTTATCGAACGAGGTTTTGCTTCCGCGATCGAGGCCGTCTCCAATGACAACGACCGCCGTTTTCCGGGTACCAGGTATCAGCGGCAATAATATTTCACCGATCGTGGAATCAAGGGCGTCGAACAAAAACGGGTTGCCTTTCTTGCGAAATGTTGCGAGCGAGGCTTCCATTTTTTTGGCATCATCCGTCCATTCCTGGACGATCTCAGCTTTTTCGTCATAAGCCACAACAAAAAGCTGATCGCCGTCAAAAATTTCGTAGGCAAATTCCAAGGCGGCTTTTTTCAGCTTTTCAGTGTCTGTCGGCAATGTCTGTGAATTATCGACGAGCAAAACGATCTTCGAAGGTGAAGGGTCAAAGCTCAGATTCTTGATCTTTTGCTCGATACCATTCTCGTAAAGATATAGATTTTCAAGTTTTATAGGATCGGTTTTGTTGTCAGTCCGCGAAGCGGTCACGCTCAGGATCGAGCCTTCAAGGTCGTTTATTCGTGAACTGTGACGCGATTGGGCAATGGCGTAACCGGCCATCATCATTATACAGAGGCTTGGAAATATGAAACTTTTGACCGAACGGTTCATTCTATTCTTTTTTCGCGGTTTTCTCCGGCTTTGGCACATTTGTCTCCACGCTTTTTGTGTTTGATGCACTATCCGTCTTAGTGGTTGATTCAGCGGCAGAAGTTTTTTCACTCTTATCGGTGGATACGTTACTGTCGCTGCTGTTTACCTTTTTTCCGGCATAATCGGTGACATACCAGCCCTGGCCCTTAAATTGAAAACCGGACAAAGACACTTGTTTCTCAAGGGTTCCTCCGCATTTTTCACAAACGGTCAGCGGGCCTTCGGAGATCGACTGCCGTTTTTCAAGGTGCGTTCCGCAATCGTTACATCTATATTCGTAGATCGGCATAAATTGTGCTGGTTAATGGCTTTTTCTTCAAAATTACCAATTTGCGGGTGTATTGACCGCGACTTCTATTGAATGTTCGGCCAAAAATCGCTCGGCATCTATCGCGGCCATACAGCCTGTTCCGGCCGCCGTGACCGCCTGTCGATAATATGAATCCTGAGCATCGCCGCAGGCAAAAACACCATCGATATTGGTCCGCATAGTTTTTCCTTCGGTTATGAGATAGCCCACGTCGTCCATATCGAGGACGCCTTTAAAAAGATCGGTATTCGGCTTATGGCCGATAGCTATAAAAACACCTTGCGTCGGCAGCACGCTTTCTTCATTCGTATCGGTGTTAAAGATCCTGATACTATCGACGCCGGATTCCTTTGTACCAATGATCTCCTTGACGCCTGTATTCCACAAAACTTCGATCTTTTCGTGATTTAATACACGTTCCTGCATGATCTTTGATGCCCGGAACTCATTGCGGCGATGGATCAACGTAACCTTTGATGCGAAACGTGTAAGGAACATTGCTTCTTCCATTGCGGTATCGCCGCCGCCGACCACAACGATCGGACGGTCACGGAAAAAGAATCCGTCACACGTGGCGCAGGCCGAAACGCCGTTGCCGCCCAAGCCTTCGGGTACCGGTGCTTCACCCGGAATACCGAGCCATTTTGCCGATGCTCCGGTTGAGATGATCAATGTATCAGCCTTGATGATCGTTGTGACCTCATCGCTGTCAGCGCTTTCTTTACCATATAATGTGAACGGGCGCTGTGACAGGTCAACTTTATCTATCCAGACACTCATGAATTCAGTGCCGAATTTTACGGCCTGATCACGAAATTCATTCATCAAGATCGGCCCCATTATACCGTTTGCAAAACCGGGGTAATTTTCGACGTCGGTCGTGATCGTCAATTGTCCGCCAGGCTGGGGGCCGTCTATCACAACCGGTGCCAGCTGTGCACGGGCGGCATAAATAGCCGCTGTTAATCCGGCCGGGCCCGATCCAAGTATCACTAATTTATGTTTTACCTCTTTCTGTGGCATATCTCTTTGGTCTTGTCTTTAGCTAAAGCAAAAAATTTGAAAAATTCTATCTCTTTATAGTATAACTATCCGTTGGTAAGTTAGTCGAATTAGAATTATAAAGGTTCTTTGGTACTATTCCACTAACGTTGCTGTATATTCCGCCAGGCATTATTTGTGAAAGATAGATGTTTACAAAGTTTCCGTGTTAGACTGTTTTTTTATTTCGCGAGCTTAAAACAAAAAAGATAAATGTTGACCACCATGCAGCCTCAATTTGAGGAAAAACGCTTTGCTCTCAGAATGGCCCTGCGGTTACCGATAGTTGTTTCGGGGCGTGCCGAGGACGGAGCGGCATGGAGCGAACCGACGGAGACGGACGATATCTCGACGCTCGGCGCAATGTTTCAACTTAACCAGAAGATCGAACACGGAGAAAGCTTATACGTCAGGTCGCACCGTCCCGACGGTGTCCCGGTCGAAGTCAAGGCAAAGGTTGTGCGGCTTTCGGCAGCAAATTATGGAACGTCACGGGTCGGCGTCGCTATCGTCGAATCAAAAGATAGCTGGCTCAGGCTTTTTGTCGCCTGGATCGCCGATGATAATGTTGTTGAAGGGATTGACGAATAGATCACTAGGCTATCTGAAAGGCCTTTAAAGTTAGAAAAGGGCTGGAGCAAAGCAAGCCCGGCTTTTAAGAAACCATTATAAATCAGCAGTTTGAAGCGACAAGTGAATGGCATGTCGCCCATTTTTATGTCAAATTACGAAACCATCACTCTGGAAAAGCACGGCAGCATAGCGGTTTTGACGATCAATCGTCCGGACAAACTTAATGCACTTAACAGTCAGGTACATGCCGAAGGTGTTGCTGCATTGGACGCAATGCGGAAAGACGATGAGGTCAGAGTCCTGATCATAACCGGGGCGGGTGAAAGATCTTTTATTGCCGGAGCCGATATAAGCGAATTCGCCGGCAAGACGCCGGTGACCCAACGAAATTCTTTTCATGAGAAGAGCTTTTTTAATTCGATCGACAGTTTTCCAAAGCCGGTAATAGCCATGGTAAACGGCTTTTGTCTTGGCGGCGGAAATGAACTGGCTTTGGCCTGCGACCTGCGTGTTTGCAGCGAGAATGCCAAGTTTTCGCAGCCCGAGATAAATCTGGGTATTATTCCCGGCGGCGGCGGAACGCAGCGTCTGACACGTTTGATCGGCGAAGGCAGGGCGATGGAAATATCGCTGACCGGTGACATGATCGACGCCCAAACTGCTCTGCGTTTCGGGCTGGTGAACCATGTTTATCCGGCTGCCGAACTGCAGGAGAAAACGATGGAATTGGCCGCTAAGATCGCCGAAAAAGCGCCGATCGCACTTCAGTTGGCAAAAGAGGCCGTTAAATTTGCTTCACGCTCGAATCTGGACGAAGGACTGAGGCGCGAGGTCGATCTTTTTGCGATCTGTTTTTCGACCGAGGACAAAGAAGAAGGCGTTGCCGCATTCCTCGAAAAGCGCAAGCCGGTTTTTAAGGGTAAATAGCGGAGTGGACAAGGGAAAACGGAAAATGGATAATGTAAGATCGAAAACGGAAAATTAGGAGAGAGCGAAAATGTGTTTTTGATTCTTTTCTTTATTTTCCAGTGTTTCGGGGACGTAGCTCAGATGGGAGAGCGCTGCAATGGCATTGCAGAGGTCAGGGGTTCGATCCCCCTCGTCTCCACCAAGTTTTTCATTGATTTACGGCGGGCCATGTGTCCGCCTTTTTTTATTTACCGCCCATTTCCACCGTCATCTACTCCCGGCTTATCCGTCCAGTCAACATAAGAATATTAGTTTTATTTACATGCAGCCTCCATCCAGTGTTGCGATGCAAAGGAAGTTTACATATTGTAAAGAACCTTGAATAAATGAAAGAATGGCTGTTGGTGGCCGATACTGCGAGCTCAAGGCTTTTAGGCTGGCATAAGGACGATCGTGAGTCAGGTGCGACGGCCCGGCTGCTGGCCGGCCAATACACATTTCAGGGCAAAGGTGACAACCGCTGGCAAATGCCTGTGCGCGACAGCATTTGCTGGCCTTACGGACTTTATGCAAAGGGTGATACGGTATTGGTCTGCTATTCGGTAAACAGCCGGGCATTGCTTTGGCGCGTATCGGATGAGGTGAAAACATCATTGTCAGAACCGGTTGTGTAAACGTTCCGGTAATAATTATGGAGTCAGTCGCTCTAAAAACCGAAGAGACAATTGCCGAACGGATCACGGTCCGCGGGCTCGTGCAGGGCGTCGGTTTTCGGCCGACCGTTTGGCGCCTCGCCCAGGATTTTAATATTTGCGGCTCTGTTTCAAATAATGGCGAAGGCGTCGAGATATATGCTTGCGGAAATATCGGTGACATCGATGATTTTATTGGCGCCCTTAAAAAGGAATCTCCAAAACTATCGCGAATGGATCAAGTAACTCGGGAAAGTACGGAAATTCTTCCAAACATTCGTGATTTTCGGATCACCGAGAGCGAACAAACGTCAATTCGGACGAGCGTCGTGCCTGACGCAACGGTTTGCGAAGATTGCCGGGCGGAAACGCTTGACCCGTTTGCCCGGCGGTTTCGCTATCCTTTCACGAATTGTACGAACTGCGGCCCGAGGCTTTCGATCATCGAAAACATCCCGTATGACCGCGAAAATACGACAATGCGCGGGTTTGATATGTGTGCCGAATGCCGTTCGGAATACGAAGATCCGGCTGACCGGCGTTTTCACGCACAGCCGGTCGCCTGTTATAAATGCGGCCCAAAAGTATGGCTCGAACGGCCTGACGGCAAAGCGATCCCGGTTGATGCATTTACGATGCTCGACGAAACGGATGCCGTATGCACTCTTATTCAGCGCGGTTCTATTGTCGCGATCAAGGGCAACGGCGGATTCCAGCTTGCCTGCGATGCGACCAATGAAGAAACCGTCGCACGCCTTCGTGAGCTGAAACATCGCGAGCGAAAGCCATTTGCACTGATGGCCAGAGATCTCCAGATGGCCCGTGAATATTGTGAGATCAGCGACGAAGAAGCGGAGATTTTGCGAAGCCCGGCCGCTCCGATCGTTATCTTGGAGCGGGTCAGGCACCCAAAACCAAAAGCCCAAAGGCAAGATGAAAAAGAAATTGTCCGCTTCCGGGCCGAGCCGTCTGACGCAAGCCTTGCGATAGCCGGCAGCGTCGCTCCGGGCGTAACAACCTTAGGCTTTATGTTGCCGAATACGCCACTGCACCATTTGATATTACGGCGTATGGCCCGCCCGATCGTTTTGACCTCGGGCAATCTATCTGATGAACCTCAATGTATAAATAATGATCAGGCCGTATCGCGTCTCGGACAAATTGCTGAGTATTTCCTGATGCACGACCGTCCGGTCGCACAGCGCGTTGACGATTCTGTCGTTAAATTCATGGCGGGTGAACCACGTGTACTCAGGCGTGCCCGCGGATATGCTCCGGCACCGATCGTTTTGCCCAAGGGTTTTGAAAATTCACCGCCTGTCCTCGCATTTGGCGGCGAACTCAAAAATACGTTTTGTCTGCTAAGCGGCGGCAAGGCAATAGTTTCGCAGCACATTGGCGACCTCGAGGATGCCGCGACGTTCGGTGACTATCGCCAAAATTTGAAGCTCTACGAAACGCTTTATCAGCACGAACCGAAAACATTAGCATGTGATCTTCATCCCGAATACCTGTCTAGTAAATTAGCTCGTGAACAAGCCGAAAAACTGGGGCTGCCGCTCGTCGAAACACAACATCATCACGCTCACATAGCAGCCTGCCTGGCTGAAAATAATATTTCGATCGACGCAAGGCCGGTTATCGGTGTGGCTCTGGACGGGCTTGGATTCGGTGATGACGGGACGTTTTGGGGCGGTGAGTTTTTATTGGCTGATTATTCGTCATACAAGCGCCTTGCCACTTTTAAGCCGGTTGTGTTAATCGGCGGTGAACAGGCGATAAAAGAGCCGTGGCGCAATACTTATGCTCAATTGATCGCCGAAATGGGCTGGGCACGGTTCGCATTGAATTATGCCGATCTGGAATTATTTACGTTTCTTGACCAAAAACCGCGTGAAATTCTCGACGGAATGATCAATAAACAGATCAATTCTCCGCTTGCGAGTTCGTGCGGAAGGTTGTTTGATGCAGTTGCCGCGGCCATCGGCATTGCCCGCGAAAATGCCTTTTACGAAGGCCAAGGCGCGGTCGAATTAGAAGCGATGGTTGATGAAAAGACCTTGTTGGAAGAAGATGAGCTGCTTGCGTATCCGTTTGCCATTCCGCGTTTGAAGGAATCGAACCTGCCGTATATTGAGCCTTATGCGATGTGGCAGGCACTGCTTGGCGATCTTATCCTGCAGGCACCTGCACCCGTAATGGCAGCTCGTTTTCATAAAGGATTGGCAAAGATCATTGTCGAAATGATCGAAAAACTCAGCCTTTACGAAAGCGGAGATGAACCGGCAAAAACCGTTGCTCTTTCGGGTGGCGTTTGGCAGAATAAGGTTTTGCTGGAAGAAGTGACAAGACGGCTGAATGAGAAGGAATTCGAGGTTTTTACACATCGCGATCTTCCGACGAATGACGGAGGTTTGTCATTGGGACAAGCAATGATCGCATCTGCGGGATCGATAAAAACAAACAGAGGTAACTAATTTTATGTGTTTAGGCATTCCGGGAAAAATCGTCTCTATCGATGAGAACATAAATCAGCTTGCTATTGTCGATGTCGGCGGCGTGCGCCGCCAGATAAATATTGCTTGTATAGTTGACGAAGATCATCCGCCAGAATCGTGTATCGGCGATTGGGTGCTGGTACACGTTGGCTTTGCAATGAGCCGCATCAACGAAGAAGAAGCAGCGAAAACGCTCGAACTGCTCGAAGAAATGGGCGAAGTGCAGGCTGAAATTGCCGCGATGCGGTCTTCCGGCGTTCGATAATATGACCGAAACGACATCAAATTTTCTCTATCCGTTTTTGCACGGCGAACGTCAGGACGCTTCGCGGATGGATGAAGCTTTGCTTGAGTCGGTCAGGCAGAAAGCGAAGGAAAGCGTCCGCGTCAAGGAAGAATTTTTCGCGGAAAATGGTAAAAAAATCGTCGAGATCGCCCGTGTGATCGCTGATGTTTATGAATCTGGAGGACGTTTATTAACAATGGGCAATGGCGGTTCGAGCTGTGACGCCGCTCATATTGCGGTCGAGTTTCTGCATCCGGTCACGGCCGGCCGGCCGGCGTTGACGGCGATTAATCTGGTTGCGGACATGGCGATGATAACGGCGGTTGGAAACGACGTCGGTTTCGCTCACATTTATACACGGCAAATTATTGCGCAAGGCAGAAAAGACGATGCGGTGATCGGCATTTCGACGAGCGGAAATTCCGAAAATCTGATCAATGCGTTCGCCAAAGCGAAGGAAATGGGATTGGTCACGATCGGTTTGGCGGGCGGCGAGGGCGGACAGATGAGGGCAAGTACGAGCGTCGATCACTGCCTTGTTGTTCCGAGTCACAGCATTCACCGCATCCAGGAATGCCACGTTGCGATCTATCATATTCTCTGGGACCTCGTGCATACACTATTGGCCGACAAACGCGGCGGTTTGTCTGCGCCATCTGTGGCAGACGGTGCTTGAACCGCTGGAAAATAAAGCCGACTTTCATTTTTGGCCTGTTGGAGTAATTTTATGAAATACGTTGACGAATTTCGTGATCCGGTGAAAGCACGGACATTACTGAACGAGATAGACCAGCTTGTCGGCCAGATAGATATTGTGAAAAACCGGCCGCTGCAGATCATGGAGGTTTGCGGCGGGCATACGCATTCTATCTTTCGTTACGGATTACAGAATATGCTGCCGCGAGAGGTTGAATTCGTTCACGGCCCGGGTTGTCCGGTGTGTGTTTTGCCAATGGGAAGAGTGGATGATTGCGTTGCACTGGCTGAAATACCGCACGTTATCTTTACGACATTCGGTGATGCGATGCGCGTTCCGGGTTCGAAGAAAAGCCTGCTGCAGGCAAAGGCCGAAGGTGCGGACGTGCGGATGGTCTATTCGCCGCTTGATTCGCTAAAACTTGCGAGGGAAAATCCGGACAAGGAAGTCATATTTTTCGGCCTGGGTTTTGAAACGACGATGCCCAGCACCGCCCTGACCGTTTTGCAGGCAAAAAAAGACGGCATTGAAAACTTCTCGCTATTTTGCAACCACATCACGATCATTCCGACGATTAAAGCGATCCTCGATTCGCCGCAGCTTGAGATCGACGGTTTCCTCGGCCCCGGCCATGTGAGCATGGTGATCGGTATTCGGCCGTATGATTTTATCGCCGATCATTATCACAAACCGATCGTGGTGGCCGGTTTTGAACCGCTCGACGTGCTGCATTCGATGTGGATGGTGCTGAAACAACTGGCTGAGGGCCGCCATGAGGTCGAAAATCAATACAACCGTATCGTTCCCGATCATGGAAGCGTCCCGGCTCTCGAAGCCGTTCAGGAAGTATTCGAGCTAAGGGAATTTTTTGAATGGCGAGGGCTCGGTTCGATCGACCATTCGGGTGTGCGGTTGCGTGATAAATACGCCGATTACGACGCCGAACGTAAATTCCCCGTACCCAATTTAAAGATCGCCGATCCGAAATCGTGTCAGTGCGGCGAAGTTTTAAAGGGCGTCATCAAACCGCGGCAATGCAAGATCTTTGGAACGCAATGTATACCCGAAACACCGATGGGGGCATTGATGGTTTCGACCGAAGGAGCGTGCGCGGCCTATTACAATTACGGACGTGTGCAAATCGAAGGCAGACACGCAGCAAATGCGCGGGTTTGATGAATTGCCGCTAACGCTAGTGGCAATTTATAAATCAATTTACAGATTGTCTGAAATATTAATGTGAGCCAGGAAAAAATTACACGCAAATTACGGGAAACGACGATAAATATGGCGCACGGCAGCGGCGGCAAGAAGATGCGCGACCTGATCGAAGACGTTTTTCTTGGGGCGTTTCACAACCCGCTGCTCGCACCGCTCGAAGATCAAGCCGTAATGAACCTTGCTGATCTGGCACAAAACGGCGACAGGCTGGCTTTTACAACCGACAGTTACGTTGTCAGTCCGCTATTTTTCCCGGGCGGTAATATCGGATCACTCGCCATTAACGGAACTGTCAACGATCTGGCGATGTGCGGAGCGAAGCCGCTGTATCTTTCGTGCGGGATGGTTTTGGAAGAAGGTTTGGAGGTCGATACTCTGCGAAAGATCGCGGCGACGATGCGGAAAATGGCTGATGCGGCAGGTGTTGCAATTGTCACGGGCGATACGAAGGTCGTCGAACGCGGTGCGGCGGACAAACTTTTTATCAACACTTCAGGCATCGGCATCGTTCCGGCGGGTGTAAACATCTCCGCTATGCGGGCCCAAGTCGGGGACAAAATTATCCTGAACGGCTATTTGGGTGACCACGGCTGTGCGATTCTGCTGGCCCGTAATGAGCTGGCACTGGAAACCGACATCGAAACTGATTGCCAGCCGCTTCACGATCTGGTGAAAACTATGCTCGCGGCATGTCCCGATATTCATTGCCTCCGGGATGCGACACGCGGCGGTTTGGGAACCGTCCTAAACGAATTTGCCGAGAGTTCGAATATCTGTATCCGTATCAATGAAAACGATCTGCCGATGCGCGAGAACGTGAAGGGAGCGTGCGAATTGCTCGGCCTCGACCCGTTATATCTGGCAAACGAAGGCAAATTGGTTGCCATTGTTCCACCTGATTTTGCCGACCAAGTTTTAGAGGTCATGCGGGAGCATCCGGCGGGAACGGAATCAGCAATCATTGGCGAGGTTGTCGAATCTCCTGAAGGAATCGTGATGCTCAATACAAGCTTCGGCGGAGCCCGAATTGTCGATCTGCTGGTCGGCGAGCAATTGCCGAGAATCTGTTAGTAGCTGTCGGCTATCGGCGAAAATTGCTGAACGTTGACTGCTAAAAAATACCTATGCACGAACTTGGCATTACACGGACGTAATCGCAATTTGCGCCGAAAATTCGGGCGGCGAATTCTTGCAGCTTTATTACAAACGAAGCAAATCGAGTGAGACGATGTTCGGCGACGCGATATATCACAGGGAATTGATCGCACAGGCAGTGGTTGACAAGAATTTATGAGTTTTCAAATAAAAAAAGTAGTAGTTATTGGTTCAGGGACGATGGGCGGCGGCATTGCGGCACATGTGGCAAATGCTGGGATTCCGGTTTATTTACTTGACGTTGTACCGAATGAACTGACGGCGGACGAAGAGAAAAAAGGTCTGTCACTTCAAAGTCCGGCGGTGCGTAACCGCGTGGTAAATCAAGGCCTCGAACGCATTATCAAATCAAAACCGCAGGCTCCTTTTACAACTTCGTCCGTTAATTTGATCACCGTCGGCAACCTGATCGACAACGAAGCATGGATCGGCGAAGGCGATTGGATCGTTGAGGCGATCATCGAAAAAATGCCGGAGAAACATGCACTCGCCGCTCAGATCGAACGGCTGCGTAAGCCAGGCAGTATTGTTTCAAGCAACACATCGGGTCTTCCGATTGCCGCTATTGCCGAACATTCTTCGCAGGATTTCAAAGAACATTTTATCGGAACGCATTTCTTTAATCCGCCGCGATACATGAAGCTGCTCGAAGTAATTCCGACCGCTGACACCAAACCTGAGATAACCGCATTCATTACAAAATTTAGCGAAGAAAAACTCGGCAAAGGCGTTGTTATCTGTAAAGACACGCCGAATTTCATCGCCAATCGTATGTCTTCGATGACCTCGACGCCGACGCTGTCTTTCGCGGTCGATAACGATTATACGATCGAGGAAGTCGATACCATTGCCGGGCCGCTGATCGGCCGGCCGAAAACGGCTTCGTTTCGTTTAATGGACCTGGTCGGTATCGATGTTGCTCATTTCGTCGGCCAAAACCTTTACGACCTGATCCCGAACGATGAGTCGCGTGCGGTGCTGAGCCATGCCGGACTCCGCGATCTGATTACCGGAATGATGGCGGGCGGACAGCTTGGCGATAAAACGGGAAAAGGTTTTTATCAGAAGCCACCTCGCGGGACAAAGGGCAATATTTTGTCATACGACCTGCAAACGCTGGATTACCGCGAGCGCATCGAGCCGGATGTTTTATCAATCACCGAGGGAGCAAAGATCAGATCATTGCCGGAGCGTATGAAATTTGTCCTGGCTCAGGACGACAAGGCGGGGGCGCTTGCGCGACAGGTGATCTATCATTCGATGGCCTATGCATCGCGGCGGATACCCGAGATGGCGGATGATATCTTGAGCGTCGATAACGCTGTTCGCTGGGGTTTTGCACACGAAATGGGGCCATTTGAAACGTGGGACGCTCTCGGCGCCCGTGAAACGGCGGCCAAGATGGAAGCCGGCGGATTTCCTGTCGCTGGTTGGGTAAACGACATGCTGGCCGACGGCATCGAAAGTTTTTACAAAGAGGAAAACGGGCGGCTTTTTTATTACGATCCGGCAACCAAGAATTACGTCGCCGAGGCCGTCGATCCGCGACGCATAAATCTTCGCCTGACAAAATCGGTCAAGGGAACGGTCAGATCAAACAAAAGCGCGAGCCTTATCGATCTCGGTGACGGTGTGCTTTGTCTCGAATTTCATTCGAAAATGAATTCGCTTGACGACGGCATTTTGGATATGACGCGCGAAGCGGTTGCAGAGGTTGAAGCAAATTGGGAAGGCCTCGTTATCGGCAACGAAGGCGGTGATTTCAGCGTCGGGGCAAATCTTGCAAATCTCGCAGCTGGCATCGAAGCAAGTGCTTTCAACGAGATAGAAAAAAGTGTTGCTGCGATGCAGGATGCATTTCAGGCGATTCGCTTTTGTGCAAAACCGGTGATCACTGCACCTTTCGGACGCACACTCGGCGGCGGCTGCGAAGCGGCAATGGCAGGTTCGAAGATGGTCGCGGCATCCGAGACATATATCGGCCTCGTCGAGGTCGGCGTTGGCCTGTTGCCCGGTGCGGGCGGATGTAAAGAGCTAGTTCGCCGCGTTCTTTCAAAAGCGGTGCAGGACGGCGGCCAATTTACTGATCCCGTTCCGGCACTGCAGAAAGTGCTTGAAAATATCGGTATGGCAAAGGTTTCGACGAGTGCCGCCAATGCCCGCGAAATGGGCTATTTGACGGCAAATGACGATGTTGTTATGAGCCGTGATTTTCAAATAGCGGCGGCGAAGAAAGCGGTGCTTGATCTTGCCGCAGATGGTTATGTTCCGCCAATCGATGGTGCGAACTGCTATGCTGCGGGACGTCCGGCACTTGCGACTCTGAAGACCGGGCTTTTCCTGATGGCACAGGCCGGTTGGGCAAGCGAGTATGACAAACATGTCGCCGAAAAGGTCGCCCACGTCATCTGTGGCGGCGAACTTACAGCGGGGCAATGGGCTAGTGAGCAGTATTTTCTCGACCTCGAACGCGAGGCTTTTGTTTCACTCTGCGGCGAAGGGAAAACATTGGAACGGATCAAATTTATGTTGACGACGGGGAAGGCGTTGAGGAATTAGTTTTGAGTTTAGGGTTCCAACTTTAGTTGGCTCTTACCCGGCAGGGAGCCAACTAAAGTTGGTACTCTAAACGAAAAGAGAAAAAAATATGAACGAAGCAGTAATTGTTGCAGGTGTTAGAACGGCGGTCGGCAAGGCACCGCGCGGGACCTTGAAAACGGTCAGGCCGGATGATATGGCGGCGGCGGTATTTGTTGACATACTTAACCGTGTTCCGCAGCTTTCACCCGAAATGATCGACGACGTGATCCTCGGATGCGCAACACCGGAGCATGAGCAGGGAGCAAACGTCGCCCGGATCGCGGCCTTGCGGGCTGGTTTACCGTACTCGGTCCCGGCGGTGACGGTCAATCGGTTTTGCTCTTCGGGTTCACAGACAATTGCAATGGCGGCCGAGCGCATCATGTCAGGAATGGCGGAAATAGTACTTGCCGGTGGTACCGAATCCATGAGCCTTTTGATGGGCAAAAATACGATCAGTCCTAATCCGTACCTGGTCGATCACAACCCGAATGTCTATATCAGCATGGGTTTGACTGCCGAGAATGTAGCACGGCAATTTAATATTTCCCGCGAAGACGCCGACGCATTTGCGTTTCGCAGCCACGAGCGGGCATTGCAGGCACAGGCTGGCGGAAAATTTGCTGATGACGGTATTGTGCCGCTCGAATTTGAAATCACCAGTTTAAATGACAAAGATGTTAAGACAAAAACAGGTGTTTTCGACACCGACGAAGGTCCGCGTGCTGGAACGACGATCGAGGCATTAGCAAAACTGAAGGCCGTTTTTCACGCTAAAGGAACAGTAACGGCGGGGAATTCGAGTCAGACATCTGACGGTGCGGCGGCTGTTCTGGTCATGTCTCGAAAAAAAGCTGACGAATTGGGAATAAAACCGCTCGCCAGATTTATATCGTATGCAGTTGGCGGGGTCGCGCCGGAAATTATGGGCATCGGGCCGATCGCGGCCGTACCAAAAGCACTTAGACTTGCCGATCTTTCATTGGAGCAAATCGATCTGATAGAACTTAACGAAGCTTTTGCATGTCAGGCCCTTGCGGTGATGCGTGAGCTCGGCATGAATGAAAACAAGGTCAACGTCAACGGTGGAGCGGTCGCTCTCGGCCATCCGCTCGGAGCAACCGGGGCAAAGCTGACCGTGCAATTGATGGGCGAAATGCGGCGGCAAAGGTCAAAATATGGAATGGTGACGATGTGCGTCGGTGGTGGACAAGGGGCGGCAACAATCTTGGAGAATTTGCAATAGTCCAAATGGTATTTGATGGATAATAACAGCATGTTAAACATTTTACGGACACCGGATGAGCGGTTTGCGAATCTGCCCGGGTACCCTTTTGCTCCTAATTACGTTGAAATTGACGGGGCGCGAATGCACTATGTTGACGAAGGAATGCCGGCCGCAAAAGAAACGGTCCTGCTTTTGCACGGCGAACCATCGTGGAGCTATCTTTATCGCAAAATGATCCCGGTCATCTCTGCCGCCGGGCATCGCGTGGTGGCACCCGATCTTTTTGGTTTTGGTAAATCGGACAAATACACCGAGAGCGATAAATATACATATCTCTTCCACATCGAAAGTCTTAAATCCTTTATTGAAAAGCTTGATCTACAAAACATTACGCTGTTTGGACAGGATTGGGGCGGCCTTTTGGGCTTGCGGATAGTGGCGGAAATGCCGGACAGATTTTCGCGGATCGTGGCGTCTAATACCTTTTTGCCGACCGGGGACAGGCCTGCTTCCGAGCCGTTTTTGGCGTGGCGTGCTTACTCGCAGTCAAGAGAAGTGATGAAGATCGGGAATATCGTTTCCGGAGGTTGTTTTACAAAACTGACGCCGGAGATCGTTGCCGCTTACGACGCACCTTTTCCGACAAAAGACTATCAGGCCGGGGCGAAAAAGTTTCCGCTTCTTGTGCCGATAACGCCAGATGATCCAGCTTCCGAGGCCAATCGGGCAGCCTGGGAGATACTGAAAAAGTGGGAAAAACCTGTTCTCACGGCTTTTTCCGATAGTGATCCAATAACCCACGGCGGCGATCTGGTATTGCAAAAGCTAATTCCGGGAGCGCAAGGAGAGTCCCACGTGACGGTCAAAAATGCCGGACATTTTATACAGGAAGATAAAGGTGAGGAATTAGCGGAAATAATCGTCAATTTTATTGCCCGGACAGCACATTAAGAATATGCGGATAAAGCAGTTTGTGGATAACAAGGAGAGTATTCTGTGATCGGCCATAACGCAAATATGCTAAATCTGGCGATGTTTATCGAGCATCACGCCCGCATTCGTGTAATTTTTTATCAGGATAAATTGATGTATAAACGCCGGAGCGAATAATATGTCTGGAGGCGATAAATTCATGGCGGCACGCCGCTTTTTGCTTGATAACCGGACCGACTACGAAAAGGTCAAGCAAGAGTTTCGCTGGCCTGAATTCGGTGAATTCAATTGGGCGAGAGATTGGTTCGACGTATATGCGAGGGAGAATACAAAAACCGCCCTGTGGGTTAAAAATGAAAGGTCCGCGGATGTAAAACTGACCTATCAGGAATTGTCGGAACGTTCTGATCGCGTAGCAAATTTTATGCAGCGGCTCGGTGTAAAGCCGCAGGACAGATTGATCGTCCTCTTGCCAAATATGGCGGAGCTTTGGGAATTGATGCTGGCGGCGATCAAGATCGGTGCGGTGATCGTCCCGACCGCAACGCAGGTGACCGAAGGCGACCTCAAAGACAGGCTTATCCGCAGCCATGCTAAATATATCTTCACCGACGAAGCTGGATTGTCGCGCATTCCCGCGGAGTATCACGGAACATTGGTTTTGAGCGGCGGTAAGAATGCGGATTGCGTCACTTATGACGAAGCTTTTAATGAAAATCGTGATTACGCACAAACTGTTACAAACGCTAACGATCCGCTGCTTCTTTATTTCACCTCCGGTACGACATCAAAGGCAAAATTGGTTTTGCACACACACCGCAGCTATCCTGCCGGACATCTTTCGTCTATGTACTGGATCGGTATCAAAGAGACGGACATCCATCAAAATATCAGCTCCCCGGGATGGGCAAAACACGCATACAGCTGCTTTTTCGCCCCGTTTAATGCCGGTGCGACCGTTTTTGTTCATAATTATGAACGCTTTCAGCCAATAAAAACCATGAGTCTGCTAAATGAGGCCGGGATCAACACTTTATGTGCGCCGCCCACGGTTTGGCGTTTGCTTATTCAGGGAGACCTGGGAAAAAAGCCGACAGCGCTAAGAGAATTGGCCAGTGCTGGCGAGCCTTTGAATCCCGAAGTTATCGAACAGGTCGAGGCCGCTTGGGGAATTCAAATTCGCGACGGCTACGGGCAAACCGAAACGACTTTGCAGATCGGCAATACGCCGGGACAAGTTTTAAAGGTCGGCAGCATGGGACGTGCGATGCCAGGTTACGAAATGTGTTTGATCGACGCCCAAAATCAGGAGTGTGACGAAGGCGAGATCGCTGTCAAGCTCGACGATTCACCTGCCGGTCTAATGTCCGGATATCTGGATGAAGCAGGAGGGATAAAAGCAATGTCAACCGACAGTTTTTATCGAACAGGCGATGAGGCCGTTCGCGATGCCGATGGTTATTACTTTTTTGTCGGGCGCGGTGATGATGTTTTTAAGTGTTCGGATTACCGGATTAGTCCATTCGAATTGGAAAGTGTATTGATCGAGCATCCGGCGGTTGCAGAGGCAGCAATTGTTCCGAGTCCCGATCCGGTCCGCACCAATGTGCCAAAGGCATTTATTTCATTGTGCGAAAATTTCCCGATGACCGATGCGACCGCCCGCGAAATATTATTTTTTGCAAAAGAAAAACTTGCCCCATATCAGCGAATAAGAAAACTGGAATTTTATGAATTACCAAAAACGATCTCAGGCAAGATCCGCCGCGTCGAGTTGCGAAAATTGGAAGCCGACCGGGTCGGTACCGGCAGTCGGGGCGGGCAGGAATTTTGGTTGAAGGATTTTGAATAGAATCCGAGCAGTAAATAAAGAAATAAAATAAACCGGCGAAAAGAATATAACTCTTGACATGTGTTTAAAGCGTCTAATATAGTGAGACCTGAGATGAAGAGATGGCTGACAACAATTTTCGTAATCTTGACGCTTACGGCCGGCGTGCTGGCGGGAATGCCGCTGCACACGCCAAGCAATCAGATGATGGATTGTTGCGACAAGGCGAAAAGCGGAGAAAACTCGTCTGCAGCCGAAGCCGCCAATTTATGCTGTGCAGTTAATTGCTCTGATCCGTCTCCAACATCGCCTGGCTCGACACATAATTTCGCACCCTCGAATTTTACCGTCAACAGATCGATCGCCGATCAGGTTGCCGCATCATTTCCGGTCGCAACACTTCCAGTTTTGTCATTGCCTCAGTATTCGCGGGCATCCCTAACGCGAGTCTTCCAACCTAAATATATCCAATACAAATCATTTTTGATCTAGTTTAAAGGACGAAGTGCGCCTTTTTTAAGGTGGACTGCGCCTTCTTATTTATTTCATGGTCATACCGGAAAGCTTTTTTTGCGTTCCGGAGAACACATCATCTTTATTTGAGGAGATAGTAAAATGAGAAAAACCATTGTATTTATTGGTTCAATAGCGCTTTTATCCATGATCGTTTTCATCGCGGCCTGTGGTTCCGGTGCAGATAATGCGGCGGCTGGAAAGACCATTGCGACCGGGCCGGCGGGCAACAAGCTGACCGTTACGCTTGCAAATATTGATGGAGCCTTGAAAAAAGGTCAGCAGGAATTTACCTTGACCTTTAATGACGCTTCAGGTAAGCCCGTCGATGTCGGCGCGGTGGCATTTAACAATCACATGGCGTCTATGGGAAGCATGGGCGCAATGAACAACACCGCGACATTGACCACCACCGGAACACCCGGCGTTTATCGCGGCAAAATGGATATTGAGATGACGGGCGAATGGCAAGCCCAGATCACTTATGAAGGAGCGGCCGGAAAAGGTTCGTTCACTCTGCCGGTCGTAGTGAAATAGGGCAAGGATCTTAAGTGGCTAAATGCAACCGCCGAAGGCATCAGAGATGGAGTGTTGTTGAATGATCCACAAAATAATCGAGTGGTCCTTAAATAATCGCGGTATCGTCATCATATTCTATTTGTGCGTCGCGGCGGCAGGATATTGGGCGCTTCTTCGGACACCGATCGATGCGATCCCGGACCTCTCGGACAACCAGGTGATCGTTTTTACCGATTGGACGGGCCGCTCACCGCAGGAGGTCGAGGACCAGGTGACATATCCGCTGGTCACAAACCTTCAAGGGCTTCCGGGCGTGCGTGTGATCCGCGCAAATTCAGCGTTCAGCTTCTCGATGATAAATATTATTTTCGAGGACAATATCGATCTCTATTGGGCCCGAACGCGGGTGTTGGAGCGGTTAAATCTCGTTACAAAACAGATGCCCGCCGGCGTTACGCCAACACTCGGCCCGGATGCGACCGGCGTTGGACAGGTTTTTTGGTACACGCTTGAATCCGATTCGATGAATCTGCGTGACCTGCGTACGGTTCAGGATTGGTTTGTGCGTTACCAATTAAATTCCGTGCCGGGTGTTGCCGAGGTGGCGTCGGTCGGCGGATACGTTCAGCAGTATCAGATCGACATCGATCCGAATAAATTGCGCGGCGTTAATATTCCTGTATCGACCGTCGTTCAGGCAGTTCAACGCTCGAATAACAACGTCGGCGGTAATGTCGTTGAGCAAGGCGGCCAATGGGCGGTCGTCCGGGGCATTGGGCTGATCGGCTCGATCGGAGATGTCGAAAATATAATGATCGGATCGTCAAACGGTACGCCGATCTATATCAAGAACGTTGCGGAAGTTAAGCTCGGAAATGCATTTCGCACTGGGGCCCTCAATAAAAACGGAAACGAAGCGGTTGGCGGCGTGGTCATCGCGCGTTATGGCGTGAACACGCTGGAAGTGATAGATGCTGTCAAGCAAAAGATCGAAGCTTTGCAGGCCGGTCTGCCGCCGGGCGTTCGCATCGTTCCGTTTTACGACCGGACCCAGCTAATTAACCGGGCGACCGACACGCTCAAGCGTTCGCTGATCGAGGAACTGATCCTCGTCACGCTTGCTCATATAATTTTTCTCGCCCATTTCCGTTCGATATTGATCGTTACAATCCCGCTTCCGCTCGCAGTTTTATGCTCGTTTTTGTTCATGTATTTCATGGGCATCAGTTCAAATCTGATGTCGTTGTCGGGAATTGCAATCGCTATTGGTGTTTTAGTCGATGCGGGAATTGTCGTAACGGAAAATGCATTTCGGTTTATGGAATTGAGAAATATCGACCCCAAAGACCGCAAGGCTGTTTGGGATGTCGTTCTCGAATCGACAAAACTCGTCGGGCGGCCGGTTTTCTTTTCGATGGCGATCATTATTCTCGCTTTTATTCCGGTATTTGCGTTGATCGGACAGGAAGGGAAACTCTTTCATCCGCTTGCGTTTACCAAGACGTTCGCGATGGCGGGGGCAACCATAATAGCTTTAACACTGGTGCCGGTGCTCTGCACTTATCTGCTTGGCGGCAAGGTGCATTCCGAACAGTCCAATCCCGTGATGCGTTTTTTGCGGCGGCTGTATGAGCCGGTGTTGGTTTATGCACTCCGGCATCGCGTCGTTGCCGTTGTTACGGCATTGGTCATGTTTACGGGTGCGATCGTTCTTGCGGCAGGGATCGGCAGTGAGTTTATGCCGCCATTGAACGAAGGCGATGTAATGTATATGCCGATCACCGATCCGGCGATCTCGATCGACGAAGCCCAAAAAATAATGGGCAAACAGGGAGAAATGCTGATGTCATTCCCGGAGGTCGAATCTGCGGTCGGAAAAGCGGGACGTGCCGATACTTCGACCGATCCGGCACCGACGAACATGAATGAAACGATCATTCACCTCAAGCCGCAGGACCAATGGCCTGCGGGCATTACACGCGAATCACTCATTACAGAAATGGATGAAAAGCTGCGTATGCCCGGCGTCACAAACATCTGGACGCAGCCGATCATAAACCGCATCGAAATGCTTTCGACCGGCATCCGGACGCAGGTTGGCGTCAAGATATTCGGCAACGATCTGAAACAACTTGAGGAAATCTCCCGCAAGGTTGCCGATGTTGTTAAAACGGTTCGCGGTGCAGCCGACGTTTATCCCGAACAGATCGGCGGCTCTCCCTACATTGACATTAAGATCGATCGTCCGGCGGCGGCACGATACGGGATCGACGTTGCGGTAATTCAGGACACCATTGAGAAGGGCATTGGCGAAACCAATCTTGCGGTGACGATCGAGGGGCGACAGCGATTTCCGGTCCGGGTCCGCTACGCCCGGCAATTTCGCAATACACCGGAAGCTCTAGGACAAATTCCGGTTGCAATGGCAAACGGAGGTACAGTTCCGCTTTCGCAGGTCGCGGACGTTCGCTCCGTCGAAGGGCCGGCGATGATACAGAGCGAAAACGGACTGCTGCGCGGCACAGTTCTTCTAAACGTCCGCGGGCGAGATGTCGGAAGTTTTGTAAATGAGGCCAAGGATGCGGTCTCGAAGCAGATCGAGCTTCCGCCCGGTTATTACATAGCCTGGAGCGGACAGTTTGAAAATCAGCAGCGTGCCAAGAGCCGTTTGCTATTTGTCGTGCCGATTGTATTGCTCATCATCTTTGGGCTGCTTTATCTGACATATCATTCGGTGATCGAGGCAGTGCACGTCTTGTTGGCGGTGCCGTTTGCATTGACCGGTGGTGTTTATCTAGTTTGGTTTCTCGGCTATAACTTTTCGGTCGCCGTGTGGGTCGGATTCATTGCATTATTTGGGACCGCGGTGCAAACGGCGGTCGTGATGGTGATCTACTTGAACGAATCCGTAAACAAGAAACGTGGAGAACTTGACAGGCAACTTACGTCAAAAGAACTAATGCAGGCCGTGATCGACGGAGCGCTGCTGCGGCTACGGCCAAAGCTGATGACCGTTTCGACGGTCGTTGCCGGACTGCTGCCGATAATGTGGAGCTCGAGCGCGGGTTCCGAGGTAATGAAGCCTCTTGCCGCACCCGTTCTCGGCGGAATGGTATCGAGTCTTTTGCACGTTTTAATTGTGACGCCAGTGATTTTTTATTGGCTCAGGGAACGCGAAATAAACAAACGATTAAAACTAAACGAAAACTCTGTCGCCGTCGAACCGGAAATCCCAAGACCGGAAAAATGGAAACAAAACGGAGATTGAAAATGGCAAAAACTCCCGATAGATTTAGATATTTTTTCGTCATTCTGTTTGTCTGCGCCTTTGCTCTCAACTGGATTTGGGAAATCGCGCAACTCTCGGCCTATCAAACGACGGAAAAATCAATACTTGAATCTTTGCTTTTCTGCACGTTGGCGAGCGTCATTGACGCGTTGACAATCTTGGCGATTTACCGAGTGGCGGTCTTTTTGTTCGATCGCGCGGCCATGAAATTTTATTTGACCGCCGCATTGCTCGGCGCGTTGTGGGCCGTCGTTTTTGAGAAAATCGCTTTTACCCTTGGATGGTGGAGCTATCACGAGGAAATGCCGCGCGTACCTTTACTCGGAACGGGTCTTTTGCCTTTTATGCAGTTAACCACACTCGCCCCGTTATCAATGTGGGCTGCTCGATATTGGCAAAAGTTAAGGACGCAGAACGATAAATAATCTGTGTAAGTCGGTTTTACCTGCACGATGAAAATGAATGCGCGGTCAATTCTATAGTGAAATAGTGATATGTTTCTAAATTTAACCAAAAAAATTCTTTGGCTGTTTTGCGGCGGCTTACTGCTTGCGGTACCAGTTTCTATACACGCGCAAACCACCAATGTTCAAGTCGTTAATAATACATCCAATGCGGCATCTTCGATTGCAAAATATCTCGACCAAACTGGCGGGACGACGGCCGATGAGGCCGTTCGCATTGCGTTGGATAATAATAACGAACTAGCGGCTGCGAGAAAAGCAATCGATGCCGCCAGAGGGCTGGTCAGACAAGCCCGGCTGCGGCCTAATCCGAGCGTGGAATTTAGCCGGCAGGAGCAGATCGCGGGCAAGGACAATGACACAACGATAGCCGGTAGCCTGCCGCTCGAACTCGGCGGGCGACGCGCGGCGCGCATCAAGGTGGCCGAAGCCGAATTGGCGGTGCGCGAAGCAGAAGTCACCAACAGCGAACGAATGCTTGCGGCTGATGTCCGGGCTAAATTTGGCGAGTCCCTGGCAAACAAGCTCAAACTCAAATTTACTGAAGATTTGCTTCAGGCGGCCTTAAATGGATTTAGTCTTGTGCAAGCCCGCGTTGCCGAGGGCAGAACGCCGCCGCTTGAGGAAAGTATGACGCTGGTTGAGGTCAACCGTTTGCGTTCGATGCTCGAAACCGTACAGGGAAGGACGCAAATTTCTCTTCTCGAACTTCGCAATTTGTTAGGGATGAAGCCCGAAGATCCATTGAGCCTACGCGGTGATTTTGGCGATCTGATCTCGCCGCCGCCCGCTGTCGGTGACGCCACGCAGCGAGCGCTGCAAACCCGGCCGGATTTACAGGCAGTCCGGGCGACTGAAACCTTTGCCGACGCGCAGATCGAACAAGCTCGCGCCGCCGGCCGCATCGACGCGAGCATCTCGGCGGGCTATGGCCGAAACAATTTTAGTTTTCCGGTCAACGGCATTACCGACGCGGGAGTTCTGCGGCCTGTTCAGGATGTTTTCCATTCGGTGCGTTTTGGCATAACGCTCCTGCTGCCTGTTCGCAACCGCAATCAAGGTGCGGTGGAGGCTGCCGTCGCCAACGCTGACGCTGCGGCCAAGCGGCTTGAGTTTGCTGATTTAACCGTCCGCCGCGAAGTCGCGTCCGCCTATGCGCGCTATGAGAGCTCGGCAAGGGCAACGGAAATCTATCGCGTCGGCGTCGAGGGGCAGGCCGAAACAAATCTCGCAGTCGTAAGGCAAACTTACGAATTAGGCGCCCGGACATTGCTCGATTATATTGCCGAGGAACGACGATTTATCGACATAAAAAACGGGCTGGTCGACTTGCAGCTTGAAACATACATGGCGTGGCTGGACATCTTACGCGCAACAAATGCGCCCGAATTAATAAAAAAATGAGCGAAGATAATAACATTCAAACTGATAAAATCGACGATCCTGAAACCACATCGGCTGAAACCTCGACGTTGAACCGCAAACCTCTATTTGTTGCTTTGGCGGTGGTCGGCGTAGTGGTTACGGGTGCGTTACTTTTCTGGCTTTTTCGCGGACATGATGGCGGACAGCCGGTTTTGGCTCCGCACACGGTATCATTTGGCGATAGTACGGGCCAACAGATGTCCGATACTCCGGGCGAGCAAATCTTGACGCTCCAGTCTGGCCAGGTCGATAAGATCGGCCTCCAGATCGAAACCGTAGGTGAAACCTTATCTAGTGAAGCTGTGATGGTGGCCGCAACGGGCGTCGTACAGCCGGATGCTTATAAAGAGACCCCGATCATTTCATTGGTCGGCGGTGTGCTGCGAAGCGTGAGCGGTGAATTGGGACAAAATGTGAACAAAGGGCAATCGCTTGCCGTTATTTTCAGTGATGAATTGGCCGCTTCGCAGTCGCGCTACCTCACTTTGCAAACCGAGGCACAGGCCGCATTGCAAAATTATGAAAGGACGGCACGGCTCGTCAAGATCAGTCCTACGAGCAATAACGAACTTGACCAGGCACTGGCAAAGCTCAAAACTACCGAAGCCGAACTCGAGGAACACCACAGACACCACGCCCGGACGATCAAGCTTCTTGAGATCGGGGCGGCCAGCCGCGAAGAGTTTGAAATGGCGACGACTAAATTGAAAACAGCCGAAGCCGATGTGGAAGAAGCAAAGAACCGTTACGAACGTGCCGTACAGATTGCTGATATCAATCCGGTAAGCCGCGGCGATTTCGAACAGGCCGCCGTGAAACGGCAAATGGCCGAATCGGATCTGGCAACCGCAAAACAAAGGCTATTGCTGCTTGGGTTTTCGCTGCAGCGGGTAAATGCACTTCATTTACCGTCGCAGATAAGTTCCGAAGTTTCATTGGCCGCTCCGGTTTCGGGCACCATCACAAAACGAATGGTAAATCAGGGCGAGGTCGTCGAGGAAAATAAGGAACTAATGCGGGTGACAAATCTCACAAGTGTCTGGGTCATTGCCCAGGTTTATGAAAAAGATCTTGGACAGCTGCGACTCGGAAACGGAGCGAGCGTGACGACCGATTCTTACCCCGGAAGGTTGTTTCGCGGCCACGTGACATATATCGATCCTAATATTGATCAGACCACTAGAACGGCCCAAGTTCGTGTCGAACTGGAAAATCCCGGGCTGATATTGAAGATCGGAATGTATGTCAACGTAGCATTTGGCCAAGGCGGCACAGCGGAAAGAACAATGCCGGCAATACCTTCTTCTGCCGTGCAAAATATGAATAACGCCCAGGTTGTCTTTGTGGCAACTGACAAGCCGAATGTGTTCAAGGTCAAACCGGTCCGTCTCGGGAACGAAAGCAACGGCAATTTTCCGGTATTGGAAGGTCTTAATGTAGGCGACCGTATTGTAACCGACGGCAGCTTTCTGCTTCGAGCGGAATTACAAAAGCAGCAGCCGAACAATTAGCATCAATTTTTATAAAGGTTACCGATAAATCAATAGGTTCATCGCTTGGGCCAATTCTATACGGGTTATTGACCTATTTGGATTAAAGCGGTTGCCGTCCATGGTAATAAAACCGTTTTCCAGAGCTGTCGCGACATAGCTTCTCAGTTCATAAGGAATCGTACCGGCATCGGTAACAGTCAGCGAAAGCGTCGAACGCGGGGTAATGCCGGCAGCTTTTACATACGCCACTGCGGCTGTGAGTTTGCTGGTGGAATTGTTTGGATAAAACCGTCCATTATATACAACATCATAAAAGAGCGTACCGCCGGGATTAGACTGGACGCTTTCTACGGCATTTCTGGTATATGTATCCCGGACATCCGTGTACATCGGCTTTGCCGTGACATATTGCGGCACAAGGCCGGCCCGAACGAATGCATCCGCGAGATCTGACCTCGGCACCGAAAATTCAGGACGGAACTTCCTTCCTTCCGGCAGCATTACATTAGTTAGTAAACTCATTTCGGCTTGCGCCAGCATTGACGAGGAAAGCGTGCCTAGATCCAGAAGATCTGGATATTCAACTCTCGTAAGTTCAACCGCTCCGTAAACATTCTGTGCTGTTCCTAAACCTGCCGTATGTTGAACCGCACTGCGAAGCATTTGGCTGGCTGGATTCCGGAGCACTACCTTTTCGTTTCGGCCTGACAAGCCGGGCAAATTTACATGATTCGATTCGCCGATCAAGGTATTCCCAGCATTGTATAACTGCAGACCAAAATCGTTCGCGCTTATATCCCAGGCAATATTAACGTTTGCCTGCACCGTATTTGACGGAATCGAAATGCTGGTCGAAGACGCTAGATTTGGAAATATCGCCTGAACAAAATTTTGCGACGTTGAGGTGATGAATTTGACCGAGTTTCTTGACAATAAAGATCGAAAAACACCCATTTTCCGTTCGGGAAAGGCTGCCTCAAGGACAGCAGAATATGTGTTGAGCATTCCGGCACCGACCTCGTGGAAAAAATAGCTGGGCATTGGCGTTGCCGTGCGGCTGAGAATGTCTTTTATCTCCGCTGGACTCAATGTTGGATTTACCTCAAGCATCAATGCAATTGCACCCGCAACCTGCGGAGCGGAAAAAGATGTTCCACTGGCTGTGGTGTAGTAAGGCAATTCCGACGCCGTCAGCCGTTGCGAGTCGGCCCCGGCGATACCAGAAACACTTGTGGTTGTCGCGGTGCTGCGAAGGCTGGCAATATTTGTTCCCGGTGCAACCAGCGATGGATGTTGAATATCGTCACCGAAATTTCCACGCGAAGAATAGCTTGCCAATTTTCTTTGCGTATCGGTTGCCCCGACGCCGACGACCCAAGGTGCCGATGCATACGGATTCATCGTCCCGTTGCCTGCACCCGAATTTCCGGCCGAAAATACCACGTTCACGCCGCGGGCCGTAAGCATTTTGGTCGCTATATTTACAGGGTCGTTATAATCAAATACTGTATTCGCTGAAAAACTGCAATTTACGACGCGGACATTGTAGTTAGTACCTTTCTCCAGCAAATAATCGAAACCGGACAGGACATGCGTCAAATTCAGGTCACCTGCACTGAGGCCGAGGAGGTTCGCTCCGGACGCTACGCCGCTGAATTTTCCTCCGGAACTTGAGCCGCTTGCCGCGATCACTCCGGCGACGAAAGTTCCGTGGCCGCCGGCAAGATCGGTATTGGATACATTTTCGACCGGAACGGGATTCGCAAAACCAGTTGGTGAGCTCTGGGTATCGGCAAGCCGGACATTTTGAACGACCCGTCCTGCGAGGTCGGGATGTTGGGCATTGATGCCCGTATCGAGAACTGCAACTGTTACATTCCGTCCCGAAACCGCTGCTGAATAATTTTTTGTTCGCAGATCGTTGTCGCCGGCAACACGCTGCACACCTGTCGAATTAAAATAAGGATCAGAATTAAAATTCAAGGTTCGGTTGCCATAAAGTGAACGCACACTGCGAAGCCGCGATACTGCTATCAATTGGTTGCGTGTAGCGGTCACATACACCATTGGCAAAATACGAAAGCGTGTTCCGCCTATTATTCCGATCTGCCGCAAGGCTAAAACATCTTCTTCCGAAACGGACTGGTGAAATACGACGATCGCATTTATGTTTCTGTCATCGGTTGCATTATTTAATTGGATGGCAAGTTCGGGATCGACGCTTTGCAGCCCCGCTTGATCGTCGGCACCGGTCAGCGTGATTCCGTTTACACCGGTCATTAGGATGCCGTCAGCACCGGTCAGTGTAATTCCGTCCGCTCCGGTCAAGGTAATGCCATCCGCACCTGTCAATGTGATGCCGTTGGGGTTGATCAGATTGAATACAACACCATTAGTGTTAAATCCTGTAACAGAATCGGCCCCGGTCAGGGTTATACCATCCGCACCTGTCAACGTAATGCCGTCGGCACCGGTTAAGGTGATACCGTTAGCCCGGGGAAATGAAATTCCGTTCGTTCCTACACGGGTTCCACCGTCCGCCCCGGTCAGCGTGATCCCATCCGCTCCGGTTAGTGTGATGCCATCCGCTCCAGTGAGCGTGATCCCGTTCGGCCGCCGGATAACTATCGAATCCGCACGATACTGCGTGCCGTCAGCACCTGTCAGAGTTATTCCATCGGCTCCGGTCAGGGTAATTCCATCGGCACCAGTTAGTGTTATGCCGTCCGCTCCGGTCAGTGTAATGCCGTTTGGTCCGGTGTAAGTTGCACCGTTGCCCCCCGCCGGAGTGATCCCATCAGCCCCGGTCAAGGTGATCCCGTCCGCACCCGTCAACGTAATTCCGTTCGCCTTATAATTTAAAAACCCGTCCGCACCGGTCAAAGCGATTCCAGAGGTTCCAACATAGCTAATGCCGTCCGCACCGGTCAACACAATGCCGCTCGATCTGACAATGCTAATACCTGCATTTACCGAATTAGCGGCAAATGCGATAAGTAGAAAAAAAGAGAAGGTTTTTTTCATTAATATTGATCTTCGTTCTAAATAGAAAAACAGATTCAATTCTGTCGCTTTTCCATACCCGGAGCGTACTGAAAACGAACAATTATTAAGGGGGCGGCATAATCATACAACCCCGCCCCTCGTATAGCAAATTTTGTTCCTAATTAGACGCTTGTTTGTCCACCTGCATCTGGAACATTACACCTTTTTCCAACCGCAGATTTTTGTTCGGTGTCGAAAGAGTTGTCGAGCTATTTGCCGAACCACTTATAGAATTAGATATTTGGATTCCCTTTAGGGTGCCGCCCAGTGTACCGGCCGTATTTCCAACGGTTTGTCCGGCTGTGTTGGTAACATTTCCGACAGTCTGAACTGCCGTGTTGGCTAGCCCGCCGACGGTTTGCGTGGTCGTGTTGACGACGCCACCGACACTGTTTCCGACACCGCCGAGCAACCCTCCACCACTCGAACCTCCGCGTCTCACCGAACCCGATGACTGCGTCGAACCGTTGACGTCTGAGCCAAATGAATCTCCGACGGCACTAGCGGCTTGAATATTTGTTATCGATACGATTGATGCTGTGATCGGTGAGGTCAAATTTTTGCCTTCCATCCGGTCAAACACCATTCCGATGCGAGACATCGCATTTTCCTCGGATCGCTGCTGGACCTCGGTTATTCGGCCGACCAGATTCGTGCCTTTAGGTATAACGGTTTGACCATTTTCCTTGATCGTCTTAGTTGTTCTTAAAACTACTTCATCTCCGACCTTTGCTTTTTTTACATCGATCGAGCTTTGCAGCTGAGCTGCTACATTAGATGAAGCCGCGGTCGTTAGATCTTTTCCGCTTTTTTCCGCCGTTAGAGTTGATGAGCTTGTTTGATCATGCTTAACAGTTTGGCCTGCACAAATAATGCCGGCGGACAGAATTATAATAAAACCAATATATAACTTATTCATTTTTTCTCCGTTGGACGCAGCCTTGATGGTTACGTAATTAATTCAGAATTATGCAAGGAAAAATCCTTACAAGAATACGGTATCTTTTACGGGTTGAGAAAAACTTGAGTTTGGTCGCGGATTTAGCATATGTTTTGGAAAGAAAGGCCTTAATTCAAGTTTTTCTCAAGCACTCCGTAGTAAATTGATGTTTGTATGACAATGACCTATTTCCTACATGACAATTTTGACTCCAACGAAAGTTTTGAGCCGCGGGACAGTTCAAAAAGTGTACTCCTTGCAATTGAAGATTCAACAAAAGATGAATTTCATATTCTTGTTGAAAAACTGCGAATTCCCGAATTCGAAGGAATCATAGAGCGGCCACGTCTAGGCGAAATGATCGATAAATCATTGTCGCAATTTGGCGCGACGCTGATTTCCGGAAGGTCCGGCACCGGAAAAACAGCCTTGGCGGCTAATTACGTGAAAAAATGGCAAAAAACCGCTTGGTATTCGTTGGAAACAGCAGATACGGATTGGAATATATTCTCGAGATATTTTTCAGCCAGCGTATTTGACACACTTGGTATTCTTCATGCAGCCTCGGCAATTGGAAAACAAAGCGGCGAGGTTACAAATGCCGCAATAGAGCTATTTCTTGCCGACATTTTTTCGCATGTTGAAGCCGAATCAACAAATGAACCCTTGCTGATAGTGTTGGATGGGCTCCACCGGATCTTTGACGCAGCCTGGTTCGGAAAATTTTTCAATTTATTATTATACTCGCTTCCTGAAAACACCCGCCTTCTGTTGCTTTGCCGAAGCAGGCCGCCAAATCCCCTGTGGCGGCTGCGGTCAAAGCAAATGCTCAACGTCATAGACGAAAAACTTTTGGCATTTAGCGCGGCCGAGACGGCTGAATTTTTCGAAGCTAACGGCCTCTCGGAAAAAACAGCCCAAAATGCTCATGCTGCATCTTTTGGCAGAATTGCCAAATTAGTTCAGATCGTTAATCAAAGTTCTGATGCATAAAGCTTGCGTATGTAATTTAAAAGGCGGCAACGCCGAAGGCCAAACTGTTTTGCACTTCTGATGTCTTAACTATCTCTTGACCTCAAACATTTCGATCGTTTTCGATAAACCGCCTATTGGTATGCCATAATAGCGCCTGCCTGGTCTGATAAATTTAAATCTGATGCAGCAATCGAATTTCTTTCTTCGAACAAAACTGCTTCCACCGCGCGCCGTTTCGGAACTTCTTGAAAGGCCCCGGCTATCGGCGAGGCTGCAGGCGAATTTGAGCGCTCCGATGACGATGGTTGCCGCTGACGCCGGTTCGGGGAAAACCACGCTGATAGCGGATTTTATTCGAGTCCAAAAACGTCCCTCTGTTTGGTACCAACTCGATCACACCGACGCGGATCCGATAGTTTTTCTGACTTACGTTGCTCAGGGTATAAAGAACCTGGAACCCGCATTTGGCGAAGCTGTTTTTCGGTATCTGGCTGAAGCGGGAGAGGAACTGGTTCGTTTCCCCGAACGGGCGGTCGATCTTTTGATCAATGAGATCCTTGAATCGGTCGAGCAGCCTTTCATTTTAGTGCTTGATGATTATCATCACATCGGGCGGGATACAGCTGTTCACAAGTTGGTTGACCGGCTGCTTCAATACTCTTCGGATCTGATCCATTTAATAATAACTACCCGTGATCTGCCGCCGCTCGCGATCATGCGGCGGCGTTCGCAATCGGCCGCGCTGATGATAACGCGGGAAGACCTTTTATTCACAGACGACGAAGTGCGCGAGCTTTTCCGCAAGACGCTGAATGTAGAATTGAAGGATGAAGAGATCACCGAATATCGCGGACGCACACACGGCTGGATAACCGCTCTTCAGCTTGTCCGCCAGGTTGCCGAACAGGAGATCCACGCAACGGAAAGCGGACAAAAACTTGACCTTAACCATATTCTTCAACAATCCGAAAAAGACATTTTTGATTATTTTGCCGAAGAAGTTTTCACCCGCGAATCAGGTGAAACACAAACGCTTTTGCTTTATCTGTCACTTTTGGAATCTTTACAGTTGGATGTGTGCAGCTTGGTGTTCCCTGATTTGCGTTGTTCGGCGGCGTTGCCGAATTTGGTGCAAAAAAATGTCTTTTTAACAGTTGCCGGTGACGGAAATGTCGCCGAAGAATATCGGTTTCACCCGCTGTTTCGTGAATTTTTGCGGCGGCGGCTTAGATCCGAGATCGGTCAGGCACGCGTCGCCGAGGAAAGAAACCGCATTGGCGATCATTTTCTCTCGGAAAAAAAATGGGAAACTGCGCTTCCTTATTTACTTGAGGCCCAGAATTTCGATCGTGCCGCTCAGGTAATAGCAGAGACCGGAAACGAATGGCTGGCGGCCGGTGCATTTACCGCGCTTGGGCTGCTTACCGACAAGGTCGCGGACAAATACCTTGAGAAGTTTCCGCGTTCACTTCTACATAAGGCCGAGATCGCCCGTCTTCAAGGTGAGACCGAAAAATCCACAAATCTTCTAAACCGGGCGGTCAAACTTTTGCATGAGCAGAATGACAAGGCCGGCGAGGCCGATTGTCTGCATTCCCTGGCAAGCCTTGCACGGCGAAAGAGTGCGAGTGCGAAAGCTTTTGAGCTTCTCCAAAAAGCGGAATCACTTGTCTCTCCGGATTCTGAAACCTTTATTAAATGCTCCAACACCCGCGGGCTTTGTTTGATAGTCGAAGGCGATTGGGCCGGGGCCGAGCAACAATTTCGCATCGCTCTCGAAGCCGCTGAGCAGCAGACGAACGACAAATACATTCGGTTGGTCACACATAATTTAGCGCTCGCCCCGGGGTTTCGCGGGGACTTCGGCGAAGCCTTGCGGTGGTTCAAACGCATTTTTCGCGAAGATCAACCCGAAAAGCAATTGCCGCAGGAAGCGATCGGCCATCTCAATATTGCGCGTCTTCACCTGTATCGAGGCGAGTTTGACGATACTGAAAAACACCTTGAATTAGCGCTCGATCTTTGCCAACTTTACGATCTCAAATTCTTACGTGGAGAAATTCTTGAGGAATACGCAAATTTCTATCGTGAAAAACTGGACTTCACTCATGCGGAAGAATTTTACACGCGGGCACAAAACGCATTTGACGAGGCCGGCATTGACGTTTCCGAAAAAGAATTAAATGAAGAACGGGCCATTTTTTATCGTCTCCGGGGTGAATTTTCCAAAGCTCGCGGCCTACTGGAAAACCTTATCGTTTCCCGTGAAAAACAGGGATGCGGGATCGGACTGAATACTGCCCGGCTTCGTCTATATCAAGTAGATATGGCAGAAGGCAAAACAGACGGGTTGATAGCCGGAATTGAAGAGCTGATCGTATTTTTTAATCGCCAAAACCATTATTACGACGAAGCTCTAGCCTCAATGCTGCTTGCCGAAGCTTTTTTTGCTTTGGAAAAACGAAAGGAGATGATCACACCATTGCAGCGCGCCCTCGACCTTTCGGCGCGGTTTGATTATGAATATTGGCTCCGATGCGAGATCCGGCGTAATCCGGAAATATTCAATCACGAGGAGATTTTTGAAAGGCTTCCGCTCGATCTGCGCGAAGCGGCGGTCGAATCGGCGAGGGATAAAGAATCATCCAGCATCCCTCATCTCTCATTTCATAGCGATCCTCCATTGCTCGCCTCTCATCCATCCGTGACCGATCTCACCGTCCGCGTTCTCGGACACGTGGAGATATTCCGCGACGTTACCAAATCCTTTGCTCCAGATGCGTGGACCACCCGCCGGGCGCGAGATATCTTCTGTTACCTAGCGACAAGTAAGCATCGGCGTGTAGCCAAAGACGTTCTGATCGAAGCATTTTGGCCGGACGAAGATATCGAGACCGTAGAAAAGAATTTTCACCCGACGATCTCGCATATCCGAAAGGCGCTTAACAGCCAACAGTCTTTGAAACAGAATTTTATAATCTTTCGCGACGGAGCGTATCAGCTTAACCCGGAGCTTTCGTATTCGATTGACGCTGCCGATTTCGAGGACCATATTGCCAAAGCCGAGGCTGCCAAACGAGACAAGGACGCTAAACGCCTCCGTGCAGATCTTGAGTCGGCCCATGCACTTTACCGTGGCCAATTTATGAGCGGCGTTTATGACGATTGGGCCGAAGAAAGGCGGCAAACATACATCGTACAATTTGCAAGGGTTTCGGCGGCACTAGCCAAGCTGTCCTTTTCAGAACAACGCTGGTCTGATGCTTTAAAATTTGCCGGCTCTGTCCTGCTTGACGATCCGTTCCGTGAAGATATGCACCGCTTGGTCATGAAAGTTTTCGGTGTACAGAGCAAGCCCGCATCCATAAAAAAACAATTCGAAGAGCTTCAGCAATTGCTAAAAACCGAACTCGGCATCGAACCCGCCGCCGAGACCCGACGGTTGTTTCGGGAATTATTACAGCACTCCGCCCCCGAATAATACCGGAACAAATTCAACTCCAATTAAATTTCTAATTAGTAATTGGCCGCCGATCAATACTAATGTTTTAGCTGCTTCGACAGCCTGCGACCGTCGTTTGTTCACACTTCTCAAGTTTGCCTCAAGTCTTAAAAAGAACGCTCAAGTATTTCTCAAAGCCTATCCTTTAATATTCTTCGCAAATGACTATTCAAATTATTTGGTAAGGAGAAAAACGGTGAAACTAGATTTTAGGTACGGTATCCGGAGGTTGGTTAGTTTGCTTGCTGTCGCTATGATAGGCGGTGTTCTGTTTTTGAACATTCAGGCGGCGACGCTCAGCCCTGGGTTAAAGAAAGCTTTAACGGGAGTTGCAGATAATGTTTCGGTCGGGATGGTTATCGTCTCATTTAATACGAAAAATGGGTTGCAGGAATCACATTTGAATGTCCTGCGAAGCGTTGGCGTTACAGGCGGACAGACTTTTCCGATCTTGGGAATGGTTGCACAGCCAATGACCGCGGGACAGGTACGGGCACTTGCGGGCAATGCTGCCGTTCGTTCGATCTGGTCAAATGACAAGCTGCAATATTTCCTTAGCCAAGCCCGCACGGTGACCGGCGTCGAAAGACTTCGCTCCGACAGTTTATTGACTACCCGAAACGGCGGATTGCCAGTTTCCGGTGCGGGAGATTTTTCCGCACTTATAATTGATTCCGGCATTGACGGAAGCCACGCCGATCTGCCATACGGCTACAAAGTCATTCAAAATGTCCATCCCGTTCTTGCGACCAGCACGGTGTCGGGTTTCACGCCAAATCTAACCATCGAAAATATTACAAATACCGATGAAACGGTCGGACACGGAACGCATTGTGCCGGAATTCTAGGCGGAACGGGCGTCCGCTCCGGCGGTTTGTATGCGGGTGTAGCTCCGGGTGTGAAATTGGTCGGTGCAGGACTCGGTGCCGGCATTCTTGTTGTTAATCCGTTAGGCGCGTGGGAATGGGGATTGGCAAATCAATATCGCTACGGCATTCGGGTTGTGTCCAATAGTTACGGCCCGCTAGGCGGTGGTGACTTTGACCCCGATAATCCGATAACGATTGCCAGCCGCCTGGCCTATGAACGCAATATTACTGTTTTCTTCGCCGGTGGAAACGACGGTACAGCAAAAAACACCCTGAGCCCTTACGCAAAGGCCCCGTGGGTGATCGGTGTCGCGGCCGGAACCAAGGAAGGAACGCTGGCCGATTTTTCGTCACGCGGAACACCGCGGACAGAACGCCTGAACGATAACGACCCATTGAATGACAACGACGCTCCGACATTGACCGCACCGGGAACCGGACGGGCATTTGAGTCGAATGCGACACGTTTTACCGCGGCGATCGCATCTACACGCTCAACCTTAAATCTCACCGCGAACGGTTTGACGGATGATGCCGAACTCGCGCCTGGCTTGATACCTTTTTACACCCAGATCTCGGGCACATCGATGGCAACTCCTTTTGCCGCAGGTGTTGCGGCACTCATGCTGGATGCCGATCCGACACTTACGCCGGACGAGATCAAGCAGATCATGATCGACACGACATCGAAAATGCCGGGATACGAAGATTACGAGGTCGGGGCCGGTTATATCAATGCCTACGCCGCGGTTGACAAGGTTTTTAACCGAACCAAGGCTTACAAGAGTCTTCAAAACGTAAGCTACAACGCTGTTTTTGGCGAATTCCGTCCGGCCCAGCAAAATTTCCACTTGGATTTCGATCCGTCTGTTTCGGGTCCGACGTCTGCAAATGCCAGGACTTTTACGGTCGAGCCAAACATAAATGTTTTGGATATGAGTGCGACGGTGGACACACTGCTTGAAGAAGGCACTGGTAATTTCGTCGGGATCAGAATTACAAGCCCAAGCGGTGTAAACTATTCGACCGCTATCGAAACGCCGGTCACCGGCAGTAATAAACGTGAAATTGTCGTAACTAATCCCGAAACAGGAACTTGGACTCTTGAGGTCCGCGGGGCTCGTGGACTGGCAGCCGCACCGCAGGCTTCTTCGCCGACTCAAGCGGCCGCTCCGGGGCCGGTTGACGGCAAGGTGATTCAAGTTAGATTGATCTTACCTGTCATTACAGACATTATCGGTCATCCGCAGCAAGCGGTGATCGAAGCCGCTATCAAAAGCCGTTTGATCGATACTTATGCCGACGGGACATTCCGCCCGGATCAAATCGTCAACCGAGAAGATCTGGCACGTTCGCTTGTCTTGAACACGTCATTAAGACAATCGGTTGGCGCAACGCCAAAGTTTGGTGATGTTACCGGCGATCTACGGAATATCGCGGAAGCGGTGACTGCAAAGGGATCGACCTTGCGCGATTACGATTTTGTTCCGACGGGTTTGATGAGCTTCTCCGGCACATCTTTCAACCCTGGCGGCAGTGTAAACCGTCTTGACCTGGCCGTCGCATTTATTAAGGCGATCGGGCGTGACGCTGAAGCAAGGGCATTGGCTAACACGACGGTGACATCGGGCGGCACGGCGCTGACCGATAATTCCCAGATTCCCGCAGCACTTCGCGGATATGTGCAGCTTGCCATCGACAAGGGATTGTTCGAGGCGTTTCCAGCAGAGGTCAGGCAGATTGGTCCCGGACAGTTCATTGTAGTTCCGGGGCCGCGATTCGAACCGGCGACAACTGTCAAACGCGGCACATTCGCTGAAAAGCTGACCATATACCGCCAGTTGTTTACAACCGGCGGCTAAGATCTCGTTCCTAGCGGGGGCAAGGAACGAGCTAAGGTGACGCGGAACCCACCGTACTTAACTGTCCAGTGGGTTCCGTGCCCTCAAGTTTTGTTCAAGCAGCCGTGTGACGGGGTCAAGTGATTCTCAAGAGTGATTGATTATCTTAACTACAGTTTCAACAGATTTTTAATAAAAAAGGATTTTCGGAGGAAAAAATGAAAAGCAAAATTGGTAATATTGAGAAGAAACCGGCTCTCCGGCTCGCTTATGCAATAGCGGTCCCGGTCGCCCTCATCGTTCTGCTTTGGCTGCCTTTTGGCGGCTCGAAAGCAGCAACTGTACCGGCCCCAGCCATGCCGGAGATATATCGTAAACCGGCAGCGGATTTTGATCTCAACACGGCACGAAGCCTGCCTAACGTAAGGACAGCGACCGGCGAGCAGCTTTCGGCAATAGAAACTTTACGAATATCGGCCAATGCTTCCAATATGCGGGTCAGGTGGAATGATTTCGGCGGATCACCCGATGTGATCACCGGTTTTGCAAGCCAACCCTTTTCGGGAACACCCGAGGAAGCGGGAAAAGCATTTCTTTCCCAAAATGCAGCCGCTTTCGGCATTTCGAACATGAATGATCTTCGTGTATTTAGCCAGCGTACAGCTCTGGGCGGCTACCTTATTCGTTTTCAACAGACTTTTAATGGAATTCCGGTCACGGATGGCGGCGTAGGTTTGGTAATGAATGGCAATAAACAGGTCATCATGGCGTCAGGGCCATTTTTCCGAAACGTTGCGATTAATACTCAGCCGTCTATATCAGCGGATCAGGCCGCGGCTTTGGCCGCCGCCGATCTTAATCAATTCAAGGCGAATTTACCTTCATATATCACCAACTTACTTCAACCTGGACTGAATTTACTGAGCCAACAGGCCTCGGCTATCAGTAATTTGCCACCGACCCTGGGTATTTATCCCACAGCGGACGGTTACAGGCTGGTGTGGAAGATCGGCAAATTTTCGACCGATCCCTTCGGTTTGTACATGGTCAGCATAGACGCAAATACAGGTGAAACGGTCGCCAGAAAAGATTTTGTGGATTTCCAGACAGCTCCGGGACAGGAAACCGCCGATATCTATCCGAAATATCCGCAGATTGATGCTTCGCTCAAAGACAACTCGGTCATCAGCACCTGCAACGGACCATTAGGCCCCACGCCATGTGGACAGGAGCGTGTTCTCTTGCGTTCTTTTGATCCGTCAAATCGCGTCAGCGGTCTGGAAGGAACCCTCGTCGGCACCCACGCTTTGGTCAATAATGCGTTAGCAACAAAACAACCATTCGCACAGGCTGGCTTAGGTACATGGCATTTTCGCCAGGACAATCCGACGGGATTTGAGGCACGGACAAACGAAATAGACCAGTTTGCCGAGCCCGCTGAGCATCAGGACGAAATAAATTCGTTCTTTTTTGTAAATTATCTGATCGAATATGTAGATTATCTGCACATTGGCGGTGATCCGGGGACATTTGGCTCGCAGGGCAGTTTTCCAGACGATTATCCGAACAAGACGCTTCCACTGCCGGGAACGGTACATATCCCGAATATTTATATAGCGCTTGACGCAGCAGCCGGAAAGCTTCCAAATACTTCGGACCCCGACCTAGTGAACAAAGTTCTCGGCCTGGATAATGCGTTCGCCCTGAATCTTACTTCTTTGATAGAAGGCGTTACCGGATCGAAATCGCCGGTCGTGATAAATCCTACTTCCTACGGCCATGGATTTTATTTTAATGATCTAGCTCTCGAAGGAACCGTTCCGTACCATGAAGGGATGCATTCGATCACCAGTCCCATCGCCGGACTTGAAGGTTCGCCAGAAGGTGATGCGATGAACGAAGGACAGGCCGATATGTGGGCTTTTACCATCACTGATAACGCGAGCCTTGGTGATTATGTCGTAAATGCGAAAGGCTATCGCGAACTGGCCCGTAGCCGAGGCCGCAATCCTGATTCGATAGCATATATCCGCAGTGCCCGGTCAACATTGAAGTATTCGGATATCGGGACGCTCAATAGTGCCGGCAGCTTCATATTCGAAGAACACAGGGACGGCGAGATATTTATGTCCACCATGTGGGACATCCGCGAAATGCTCAATCGGGTATATCCGAACGATACGACATACAAACGTCCGCAGCCAAAGGACGGACTTCCGCAAAAGCCGATCACGAAGGGAACTAATATCTTCGAACGCGATTTCCTCGGAGCAATGTATATCCTTGGTACAACGGCACCTGATACATATGTAAAGGTACGTGACGCGATGATTCTTGCGGATCAAATGTTATATCCGTCGGATTCGACCGATCCTTCAGCACCGGGCAAAAACCGTGCTTTGATCGAACAGATATATGCGGCCCACGAGCTGGGTATCAATGCCCGCGAAGTAACCGGCGGCACGGCGACGATCTCGACGCAGGTAGGCCTTTTCACCGGCGGCCAGGCTGCTCCGGCGGTTCCATCGAACGTCAGGGTCTCACCTGCTTCCCCAAGCACTTTAAATGTGAGTTGGAACAGCGTTTCGGGTGCCACGGCTTACGAAGTACTCAAACGAAAGATCGGCTTTGAGAATGTCCGCGAGCCAAACGGAAAACGTGTATTCGCCGACGGCGACGCAGCGACCAGCGGATTTCGCCACGTTGCTTACGTCAACGGTGATCAGCTCACTTATGAGGACAAGGGCCCGGTTTTTGAAGTATTCGCCCCACAGGGCCTAAACAATCTGTTTGACAGCGATTATGTTGTCAGGGCGATTGGCGTCAATTCAACAGGCCAGCTTGGATGGTCCAATCTTTCGGGTTCTTCGCGTGCTTTACAGACACGTCAAGATCTGACCGCCCAGATCGATTCCACCCTGTCAAACATCAGTTTCACGGGCGGCATCACGGCGTTCGATAACAAGCTGACGAATGTCCGCGGCGCATTTTCAACCGATAAGACGATTTACAAACCGGTCGAATTTCAGATCGTCAGTATTTCAAATCCTAACGTTACGGTTAAAAATGCTGATACAGGCGGCAACACTTTTGTGTATAACCAAACATTGCCGCTCGGAGGCCAATCTGCGGCCAAGCGGATGGAATTCAACAATCCGTTGACGCAGTTATTTACCTTTGACGCACGTATTTTCGGTAATTCATTCGCCGGAAACACAATCGGCTCCGGCTCACAAACCGGGGACGGCAGCTCAAATCCGCCGGCACCGGTTGTCTATTCCTTATTTAACCAGGCGATCAGCGGAACGCTTGTCGGAGGTGACCCAACCGGTACTGCGGATTCGAACGGAAGTGCAACCTGGGGCAATCCAACATTCAAGGGCATAACGTGGGATGACTATCAGGTCACGACAAAGTCTGATGCCTTGTCATTGGAGGCTGCTTTGAGCTCGTCAACGGCCGTCGATCTCGATTTTGAACTCCGGACGCCAGGCGGGCAAGTGATCGCCCGGTCTGCCGGAGCAACGGCGTCGGAATTCGTTTCGACATCAGTAACTCCAAATACGACCTATATCCTTCGGGTACTTGGTTTTGCAAACGGTCCGGCGACATTCAACATTGCGGTCACGCAATTGCTGCCGAACGGTTCACCCAACGCAAACGGTGGAACGCGGACGAGCGGAAGCTCTGCAACGTCGTCAGCGACAATCAAACCGGTTTCGGGATTATACCGGTTTACGGTAAATCCGCTGACAAATAAGGTTACTTTTTCACTTTTGAAATAACCTTTTCTAATTGCGTGATCTGAACGCTTACGGGTGAAGTCGATTAAGGCTTCACCCTTTTTTTATTAGTTCAAGTTCTTCTCAAGAATTGCTCAAGCAGCAGATCGTAATGTCAACCTAGACAAATACTGCGCTTCGAGGAGAGATACAATGAAACGGCCAATTAACATTCTTGCGATCGCGATCATAACTATCGCGGTAAACCTTACAATTTTTGCCGCACCATCAATTGACGGACTATTGACGAGTCAAATAAATGGCTCGCCGCTCACGTTAACACCGGTCATCATTACTTTTGATCATAAGCCGAGCAGTGCGGATTTTCTGATGCTCAAGTCGCTCGGCATCACCGGCGGCAGATATTTGGAACAGCTTCCGATGGTTTTGACAAAGATCAACGGGTCGCAGTTCAAAGCTCTTAAGTTGAAAACCGGCATCCGCTCAATGTATGCGAACCGCCGTTTCAAATTGCTTGATCGTGAAGGCCGGACGATCACCGGCATCGAAAGTCTGATACGTGATATGCAGGTGACATCGTTAAATCAAGGTCTGCCCGTAACGGGAAAGAATGTTGGCGTCGCCTATATTGATACCGGAATAGACGCAACGCATCCTGACCTGCAGCTTGGACAAAACGTCATCCAAAACGTTTATTTTGCCACTGCGGATGTGCCGGTCGAGCTTCCTGCAGGATTTGTCCCGATCATACCTGTTGAAAATGTTCCGATCTCAGACACTGAAGGCGGGCACGGGACATTTGGCGCCGGTGTAACGGCGGGTACCGGAGCGGCTTCGGGCGGGCTCTATCAAGGAATGGCACCGGGAGCGAAACTGGTCGGTATCCGAGCGGGAAACGACGTCGGGCTTTCAACCTACGCGATCGTTCAGGCGATGGACTACACCCTGGTCAACCAAGTACGATACAACATCCGCGTTTGCAATAATTCATACGGTACGACGCTGGCCGCCAACCCTTACGATCCAAATGACCCGATCAACACCGCGACCCGGATGATGCACGACCGCAATATTACCGTCGTCTTTGCGGCAGGCAATGATGGCGACGCGCCCGATATGATCAATCCATTTTCGGTTGCCCCGTGGGTGATCTCGGTTGCGGCCGGAGAAAAGCGGGGCCTCGGGACGCCCGCCGGATTCTCTTCGCGCGGAAATGATAACGGTACCGGCAGCGATACAGCCGGCCAGCCGGCTGACGCGACCGTCGCACCGAACCTGCGTCCCGATATAATTGGTTCTGGTGTCGATATCAAAAGTACGCGGTCAAAAGCACCTGGCGTTACAAATTTTGCTGGAACTCTGCCGGTCTTTGTCGGGGCGAACGACCTTTCGACGATTCCGCCGGCCTTTCTGCCTTATTACACCACTTCACAGGGGACAAGCTTTTCAACACCGCAGGTGAGCGGGATCGTTGCATTAATAATGGAAGCGAACCCGCTGTTGACGCCGGACGAGGTTGTCACGCTGCTGCGGCAGACGGCAACGCCGATGCCATACGAAGAACGCGTCGTTGGGGCGGGTTACGTTGACGCTCACAACGCCGTTAGAGTCGCAAAGTCACTTGCGATGATCGCACATCCGGCAAATCTTTTTCCGTCGAATGATCCTAACGCCCCGCAGATAGTCGATCCGGCCGACGATCAGTTAGGAACAACCGCACAGGATATTCGCGAGGGTTATTTCAAATATGACGCGGCGGCCAATCAGATCGTTTACAGG
The DNA here is from genome assembly GCA_043740295.1 of Pyrinomonadaceae bacterium. Classification (GTDB taxonomy): domain Bacteria; phylum Acidobacteriota; class Blastocatellia; order Pyrinomonadales; family Pyrinomonadaceae; genus OLB17. The sequence continues at coordinate 62,686 of JAYUCO010000071.1, forward strand.
CTGGTGTTGTCCGATGCTTCTGTTCGCACGCCGAACATGCGCTGGACTATGACATCTGCATTTGGGCCGACCCAGATTTTTGTTACCGCCTCGGTCGATGAAATGGCGACAACCTTCGAATACGGCAAGATAACAACGCTGGCCACCGGGACCACGAATCAGGAAACTATCGGCGCCGTGGATTCCGGGGAGATAACCGGGAACCAGATAACAATCCGGCTTTCGCTGGATAAGGTAAATACCGCGGTCGGCAGCAATGTTCTAGGCACCACATCGACAAATACGCAGGCGGATGCACAGCTTCTGATCGGTTCGTCGCTTTCAGGCGGGCTGCTTTTGAATTCCGATCAGGCGACCGGCTCGAATTTTGATATTACAGGAGCCGCTAATCCGACGCCGACTCCAACGCCGAGCCCAACAGCGACACCGACTCCAACGCCGAGCCCAACAGCCACACCGACTCCAACGCCGAGCCCAACGCCGACGCCGACTCCAACAGCGACACCAACCCCGACGGCAACGCCAACCCCGACGCCATCCCCAACGCCGGCTCCGAGCTCAAATTCAGGCGGAAGATTTGACGAGCGGTATTCTGGAACCCTAGGTATTGGTCAAACTTTTGTTGAGGTCAGATTTGAACTGCGCAGATCTTTACTCGATGCCCAGATCAATCAGAATCAGGGCAATCAAACGATCTATTTTGAATTGCTGGATGCGAACGGCAACCTCATCGCGGTCGCGGATCAAAAGAAGATATATCTCGATGGACTGCCGCTCGGCACTTACATTTATCGCGTTCGCGGAAATGTCAGCCAAGCGGTCGATTTTACCATCAAGAGCGGACAGGGGAGGTAGGAAAAACGTTGTGAGTTCGAACTTCAGTTTGCTTCTTCATTTACCGAAGACTCGCTGAAGCTAGAACTCATAACTTTACTGCTTTATAAATAATTCGTCGGCATTCCACATTGAATAAGGAAGCATGCTGCTCGGAGAATAGTTGCCGACCCTGGTATTTGCGGCCGAAACGATATGTCGTGCCGCCACCGGAATCACGGGAACCTCGTCAGCCATAATGAGCTGTATCTCATTAAAAATGGCGGTCCGCTTCTGTATATCCGATTCGCGTGCCTGTTCGGTAAAAAGATTGTCGATGCGGGTTTCCCAATCAGTTGCCGGCGATTTTTGGTTCGGCTGCCATTGGTGAACCGAGCCGCCGCTGATCAAAAAATTGGCATATGTTGTCGGTTCAATTCCGGTTACCGACAGGCCAAGCAGGATCGCGTCATAATCGAATGATTTGGTCCATCTTTCAGTTAAGGCCTGAAATTCGACGGGGGCGACCTGCATTTTTATTCCTAGTTTTGCGAGGTCTTCCTGGATCACGGCCGCCATTAGCTTGCGCGGTTCATTTTCGGTGGGAACGATAAGTGTAAATTCGACGCGGTTATTATTAGCATCAAAGAGTTCGGGAGCATCTGGTGTCCCCTGCAATTTGAATCCGGCTTGTTTCAGTGTCCCTTTGGCTTTCTCCAGATCGTATTCCGTCTTTGGTATGTCCGGGTTTGCCCATGTGCGATTTGCGGGAGCAACAAAACCATAAAGCGGAGTCGCCAGACCTTGCAAAGTAACGCCCGCGATCGAATTCCTGTCAATGGCCGTCGAAAGTGCCTGACGAAACAGCTTGTTATTGAACCAATTGTATTTTGCCTCGTTACCAAGCGGTTTTCCGTCGGCAGTGGTTTTATTTAGATTGAACCAGATATGATCGGTGCCGAGCCCGGGGCCGATATCAAAAGCCCGCACCGCACCCGGCGCAGCAGTAAACGCCGCAAAATCGGTCGAACGGATGCGATCGACAATATCGATCGAGCCCTGATTCAAACGAGCGATCGAATTATTTTGGTCTGTGACGATATCCAAAACCAATTTATCCAAATACGGAAGCTGTGTGCCGTTTGCGTCCTTCTTAAAATAATGTTCGTTTCTCTTGAGCGTTATCCGCTCACCCGGCTCGGCTGATTCGACGGTGAACGGCCCGCTGGTGGCGATAGATTGCGGGTCCGAAGTTATCTTCCATGCTTCGGCCAGCTTACCGGCAATAAGATCAGCCTCCAGTTTATGCTTTGGCATAACGGCCAGATTATCCAGGTAGTTTTCGACCGCCGCAACCTTTTCGGGAAATATAAGCTGAAGCCGCAGGTCGTCCAATTTCTTGCTTTCGATCTTTTTGCCGCCGATGAGCATCGCATCCCTGAACGCCGGAGAATTTGTCCGCTCGTCATAAAGGCCGTTAAGCGTAAAAATAACGTCATCGGCGGTCAACGGATGCCCATCGGAAAACATAAGGTTTTCACGTAGTTTGATATCGACGGTGAGTCCGTCATCCGACATTTTCCAGGTTTCCGCTAATGCCGGATTATATTTTTGCGATTGATGGTCAAATTCGATAAGACGGCTGTTGAGCAGAAAAAAAGACGTCACCAGTGACGGTTCGTCTGCCGCAAGCAGGTAATTAAAAGTTTTCGGGGGTGATGTCAGGCGGTATGTCAGGCTTCCGCCGCGTGTTCCGGCGGTTCGCGGTTCGGGCTTTGATACGGACGAATTTCCTGGTGTTGTTACCGGCCCGCTCCCGCATGACGCAGCGAACAAACTAATGAGAATAAAACATATCGGGAGAAAAAACCGCAATTTTATCTGCATATTTACACATCCGATCGCCATAATTCCAAAATAATACAACATTTGAAAAATCGCGGCTGAGTTTAAGAGTTTTTCTTTTGCAAATCAACTGGTAATAGTAAAAAATTACTCGTGCTTTTGGTCAAATGAAACGCTCGTGCCAGCCTGAATAAAATTTTCGGAGATGACCTTTACGTGTTCAAGCTATTGTTGAGAAAACTCGCCCAGGGATTATTGATGCTGCTCGTTGTTTCGGCAATAACGTTCGTTTTACTGTCGAAAGCGGGTGGTGATGCGTTTTCAAATCTGCGTGATAATCCACAAATATCCGAAGCGACGATAGAGCGTTTGCGACAGGTCTATGGTTTGGATCAGCCTTTAATTGTTCGCTATGGAAATTGGCTGAATGGTGCTTTGAACGGGAATTTGGGCGAATCGTTCCAATTCCGGGTTCCGGTCACGGGCCTTGTCAGTTCCCGTTTCCTGAATACACTTCAGCTCGCTGGCCTTGGCCTTTTAATTGCCCTGTCGGTATCGGTCGGATTGAGCATCCTTTCTGTAAAATTCCCAAATAAAAGTCTTTCTGCAGCTATCGAACTGTTGATCTTGATCGCATCATCCACTCCACGTATCGTTTTGGCGTTGTTTGCATTGTTATTGACGGTGCGATTCACAGGTTTCACGATAAATGAGCAGACGGCAGCATTAACGTCATTATTGCTGGCGTCTATTGTTCAGGCAATTCCACTTATTTCACTGTTTCTTGCCCAGGCGCACGAAAGCCTGACCCAGGCAATGAAGGAAGATTTTATAAAACTTGCCCAAGCTAAGGGACTGAGTGAATCTTTGATCATATTCCGACATGCCTCACGGGCGGCGATCGGTCCGTTGGTGACCCTTTTTGGCCTTTCGTTGGGTGGATTGCTTGGCGGATCAGTTATCGTCGAATCGATCTTGGGGTGGCCGGGGATCGGGGCTTTGATGGTGTTAGCAGTCCGTGGCCGGGATCTTCCCGTCGTAATGGGTGTCGTGTTGGCAGCCAGTATCGCCGTTTGGTTCGGCAATGCATTAGCTGAGATTTTGCAATTAATGAACGACAAACGCCTGCGTGTGTAGGCCGTTCAAAACCACAAAGAGTAAATGTATAAAAATCCGCATCGCAAAAGAAAAAGACCGAATAAACAAATGGCCATCGGCCTGTTTATTCTGGCGCTTTTTTATTTGACAGCGGTTTTTGCGGATTTTCTCTCGCCATACGATTACCGGCTGCAATCACGGCAGCAGCCGTCTGCCCCGCCATCGGCGATCCATTTTATTGATTCAAAAGGAGATTTTCATGCTCGGCCGTTCGTTTATCCGAAACTTTTGATTGATCCGCTGAGTTTGAGCTATGCAGATGAGATCTCGCATGACACTCCGCTTGTGTTTCTTGCGCACGGGTACACATATGATTTCCTTGGTTTATTTTCCAGCGATCTTCACCTTTTCGGCTTGGCCGGCCCGTCGTCGAATACTGTCCACGTCCAATTGCTCGGAACAGACTCGCTTGGACGCGACCGTTTTTCGCGCCTCCTGAATGCGGTCCGGTTTTCGTTGATCGTTAGTCCGCTCGGTATGATTTTGGCGTGTATTTTCGGCATTCTTCTTGGTGTTGTCAGCGGATATGGCGGACGTCTGATCGACGCCATTTTGATGGGAGCGGCGGATGCAATGATGTCTTTGCCAACACTCATACTTATTCTTGCGGCGCGGGCAGCTTTTCCATTGGAATTGCCTCCGGCCAGAGCGGCGCTGCTGCTGATAATGATCTTTGCACTTACCGGTTGGGCGGAGATCGCGAGGTTGTCGCGAGGATTGGTTTGGTCGATGCGTGAACGCGAATTTGTTCTGGCCGCCAAATCATCGGGCCTGACGCCGCTGCGCATACTGTTCCGTCATATTTTGCCGAATATCTCGCGGCCATTGCTGACGCAGGCAACGCTAATGTTACCGGCTTTTCTTTTGGCAGAGGTCGCGTTGTCGTTTCTTGGCGTCGGCCTGCAGGAACCCGAAGCTAGCCTGGGTAATATGCTAACCGCCGCCAGCGACCTGAACCAACTCGCCGCCGGCCCGTTGGTGCTTTTGTCACCGGCATTTGTTATTTTTCTATTCGTGTTGGGAATGCGATCTTTTAGCGAAGGATTAAAAGATCATGGTGAAAATACATAGCAATTAAACCAGATGCCCTCTTAGCGTGTTGCACATCACCTTTATGCAAAGAGCTTAGCAAGTGAAAGATGCTGTGAGACCCGCAGTCAAGGATCAGCATGAACTTTGATCGGATTCAGGATCGACCACGCTGACCATCCGGCGAATAATAGTTCAACTGGGCATAGTTTTTGATAGCCATCCCGTCGGACTAGAAACTCCTAAATGTCCATGACGCTTTTTGCCAGACGGGAAATACGCAGGGGAAGATCAGCGAATGGGAATACGAAGCGCGTGGCAGATTGCTGAAGGACAAGCCGGACGATAACATCACTGTAGAACTATTGAAAAGAATGGAGCCGCCCATCGGAGTCGAACCGACGACCTTTCGATTACGAATCGAATGCTCTACCAACTGAGCTAGGGCGGCAAACCGCGCGTTCGGCCTTATTGCAAAAATGGTGTTTAAATCGATCAAACATTTCCAGCCGAACTTCAAAATATACTTTTCGCATCGATATACTGTCAAGCATCGCACATAAAAAGTGTCTGCCTGTTTGCTGTAAAGGTCTTATTTTCCAGACAGACTCTGGACATGAACAACAACCAGAACAGGTGCATTTTTCATTTAAGTATTTTACAATGATCGTATTATAATCCATCTGAAATATTTTTATGGCAGCTAATTTCGAAGACAGGTTGAAACAAGCTTTCGGTTTTGCGACCATGGCTGGCATTGCACGGCGACTTGGCATTCCCCACGCGACGGTTCGAAATTATTTTCAAGGCCGGATGCCCGCTCCGGATGTTTTGATCAAAATAGCAAATGAAACGAACGTATCGCTTAACTGGCTGCTGATAGGCACAGGCGAGATGTTTACGGCCAATTCGCAAAAACCGGATATCGGTAAATTATTGGACCAGCGGATAGAAGAGATCGTGGATGCAAAGCTTGCCGCCAGAAGGTCAGCCGATGTGCAGGACCTCGGCCAGGTCCGAAGCTGATGCTTTTGCTCTCTGTGCATTGATCCCAAAGGCCTGGATCGAAAAACGAACGATGCAGGAACTTATCGAAGAAGAAGGCATCCCTGCGGACCTGATCCTAGAAAGACAAAAAATTTACGACCTGCGCCATATTTAGCCGTCATGTCCGGGCATTTGCACCTTAAATAATTTGACGATATTATACCGGGCTAGATCTACTAAACATTCACAATATCCGAAGGAGGCCAATATGGCTGTAAACAATATTCCGGACCGGCGTATCATCACGCGTCGTTTTTTTCTCGGTATTGCAATATTTTTTCCGCTGATCGTTCTTGCCGGCTTTGCCAAAACATATTACCTCAGGGGTTTTCTTGGCGGTCCGGCAGTGCCATCGATGCTTGTGCATCTACACGGTGTGGTAATGACCGCATGGATACTGCTGTTTGTGACGCAGGTGTGGCTGATCTCGTCTCGCCGTATAAAACTGCATCAACGGCTCGGGATGGCGAGCATTGCACTAGCGGTATTACTGGTTATCGTTGGAATACTTACAGCGATAAATGCTGCTAAAAATGGTTCTAATTCGGCTCCGCCGGATATTCCGCCGTTGTCGTTTCTGGTCGTTCCCGTGTTTGACATGTTACTGTTCGCGACCTTTTTCGGTGCCGCAATTTACTATCGCCGACAGCCCGCGAACCATAAACGCCTGATGCTGCTGACCGTCCTGAATTTCCTGCCGCCCGCCATCGGACGCCTTCCATTCGCGGTGGTGGCCGCAGCCGGCCCGCTGGCATTTTTCGGCGTTCCCGACCTGCTCGCGATAATTTTTATTGCTATCGATACCTGGCGGCACGGGAAACTTAACAAAGTTTTCGCCCTGGGTGCTTTGCTGATGATAATCTCGCACCCGCTAAGATTGATCATCAGCGGAACCGACATCTGGCTGCGTTTTGCCGCGTGGCTGACGAGTTGAGAAAGCTAAAAGAGCGGGTGCAGAGCAACCCTTTCTGACTTGCTATCAATATTGGCTTTATTCCTGATAGCCCAGATTAAATGCAAGTTCAATAGTTAATTATCAACCTGGCCATATTTGCAGGTCAGGAAGGGCAGCTCAGCTCCCGCTCTTTTGATGGCAAAAAAAGTCACACCTTCTATTTGAGCATTTTCAAAATATCCGTACTGCCATATCCGGCTTCCATTAGTGCTTGTTCAATGGATATGCCGAGCTGTTTTTTCAGGATAATATTTTCCAGTATCTCACGTTCGGAATTGCTGGCCGGATCTTCCCAGGTGGTGATCAGCCGGACATCATCGACGCGGCCTTTGATCTTTAAGGCAAATTCCATCAGGTCGGACCAAGTTTGACCGAACGATGCCTGGCGGTCGCGGACCTTTGCAATAAAGCGCGTTTCCGCTTTTTTCAGTGATTCGCCGCCCGCCGCCCAGCGTGGGCGGTAGGCAGAGAATTCCATTGCAACCAGCATGTCGAGGACAGATTTATTCAAACCGTCCTGGACCGGTATCGCGGAATCTAATTCGGATCGGCCGGGCGAGCCGATATCGGCATTATTCGCGAAATGAAAAACCGGTACGGTCCCATATGGATTCGGAATGACGGCTTCAGCCTTTATTTCTTCGTTTCTAAATGCGTCACCGGATAATTGTGCCGCCGCCATCGCGGCAGACTTTGGTCAGGATGTGTGAGGATGGGACCTTTGAAACAGCCGGGAGCGGGCCGAGCTCAATGGGGTGGCTCGTCTTCGAGGATTCGTTCTTAAAATGGGCGAAACAAATGGACGGAAACGGAGAATCGATCTAACGGACAGATAAATAAGCGGTAAAGGCAGCTTAAAACAGCCGTAAATTTTATTGGCGTTCGGGAGCGGAAATTTGGGTATAGGTTACTTCGGTCGCCTGAGCATCCTGTTTTTCATCCAACCTGAAATACTTCCGCCCGACGATATTGCCGTTCGAGCCTTTTTCGTAAGAGAAAAGAGTCTGTTTCGGGACGCCCTGAAAGTGCTTTTTTTCTATCTGTCCATCGGTGTGGAGCAATTTTGCGGTCTTCATAAATAATTGGCGGATAGATCGAAAATGGAATTATGGCGGAATTTAAAAACCACCTTCACGTTTACATCTATCATTTACGGACAAAATAAGATTGATGTCGCCGGGATCGAAAGCTCTGTAAATTTATGGAGATTGAATCATAACATTTTAAGGCCGTAAATAACAGCAGATTTATTTATCGAAATTTCTTTTGCCTTCCACTTCATTCCAATCATTCTAAACATTCCATTTATACGCTTCATTCGGATCATCCAGACAGGTCTTCTATTCCTCGAAACTTATGTTTAGTCTCGTCGGTGTATGAATAAAACAAACACCGATCAACGAGGAAACGCTGAAGTGACGGGCATTGGGCAAATGCCGGACGTTTCAGGCCACGTTTCCGAAAGCAGCCCCGAAACCGAAAAGTTACGTACGGAAAATGAATCATTAAAAATGGCAAGCCCGCCTGGATCAGGCATCGTGACATCGAAAGTGTTCGATAATTGCCGCTCGATGGCTCGACTATACGCTGTAAGAAAGCAGATCAGTGTAAATTTTAGATAAATATATGTTTATGCATATATGACAAATTAAACTGCTCAAAGATCCTTGGACCAAAAGAGCGGGTGCAGAGCAGCCCTTTCCCGACCTGCAAACGGAGTTTGATCAAATAAATTTCTTCATGTTGAATTATTGAATAAGGTAATCAGGAAAGTTCAACTTAAAATTATTTGCAGTTCTGCAAGGGTAGCTCTGCTCCCGCGCATTTCTTCGACATCCTCAAATTAATAAAGAACGGCCATGTGATGGTCAGAGTACATGCGGGACACCTTAGCGTTCGGACGAAATTGGTGACGTTCCGATCGCAAAACCATTGTCATGGGCTGTTATCTCGTCACGCCCGATGTCGGTATCGCCAACGGTGAGTTTGATGAGCGGCTGAATGACAGGGTGTGCAAGAACGGCGAGGGCTAGAAAGGCAATATCCGTCCATTTTGGTATCTTGCCATTCCAGTGCTGTGTCAGCGTTCTCAGGCCGTTGCCGTCCTGGTAATCGAGGTAGATGCGGTCCGACCAGATCCGGCGGCCTTCGGGAAAATGGCTGTAATTTTTTAGTATCTGGGCCATAGACCGGAGCTGGCGCGAAGGCAGCGGGTCGTTGTATTCCGGCATGACAGCGATCTGGCTGTAGCCATCAATTCTTATCTCTCCGACAAATTCGGCGAAAGAAGCCGCATCGGTTATATTTATCATTGTATTTGATTGGCAGCAATGCCTGTCGCCGCCAGATATTAAAGGAAGCCCGATAGATCTTGCCAGGTCGATGACGGCCTCATTCTCGGCCCAGGTGCGAAAACCATTTATTTCGAGAGCGTGTATCCATTTAGAGTGTGCGGCGATAAACCGGGCGAGCGACCTTTCGTGATTTTGCTGACCGATTATTTCTATATCCCAGATCGGATGGTTCAGGACGATAAGTACGTCGGAGATCGCATTAAGCATCTCAAATATCTCATGAAGGCGTTCGTTGTCTGGCCAGCCTTTGGCATGTGTGTAGGCTAGCAGGTCCGCGGTGATCGCCTCCGCCCGGTCGATCGGTAAATTATGGACGCCGACGTGGAAAAAGGCATTTTCGTAAGGAACGGTCCATTCCATTGATATCGGAGCGGCTTCAACAGCGATGTCTCGGCGTATCTCAAGATTGGCGTTTATGCTGTCGTGATCGGTGATGGACACGATCGCATCTAGGCCGAGGCCCGCCAGATTTTCCTTTTCCATTCGAAATACGTCATGTCCGGTAAGCGGCGGTGTCCAATGGCCGGTCGTAAAATCGGGCAGGCGGCCGTCGCGTTTCATACAGCGCCGCATTTCTTTTTGCCAAAAATGTGAGACCACCGGGATGCGCATGGCGTAATAGGGAACAAAATCGAGCAGCTCTTTTGAATGAAGGCTGTGGCAATGAAGTGAGACACCTGTTCTTGCTGCTTCGCCGAGACCTTCACCGTGACCTATGAAACGCACATTTTTCGAATTGTCGATCATTAACGTCCTCCTTCTTTACCGCAATAAAAAAGCCCGGTGGTCCGGACATAAAGCTTGGAAAATTTAGCCTGTTTATGGATTCGCCCATTGTGCAATGCGGCGTAGGTTTGTTTGAAAAGTGCAACGGCAAATTCCGGCGTTGCTCGGGCCATTTCGTTTTCAGCGGCATATAAGACATCTAACGAAAGCAGTAAGCATAAATTTAACGTTGCCGAGTAACTAGCAAGTTACAGGGAGCTTAATCTTAGGTTAAGAAATCGAATTGTCTGGATTTTGATATTTATGCTTTCAGCCGCTGAAGCCGGGCTTTTTTTCATCTATAATCGATTTTGATGAAGTACATAAATGTAATTGGCGGCGGACTTGGCGGGGTCGAGGCGGCGTGGCAGGCGGCGGAGCTTGGCGTAAAAGTAAAGCTTTATGAAATGCGGCCCGTACAGCAAACACCAGCGCACCGGACAGACAAATTGGCGGAGATCGTTTGTTCGAATTCACTAAAATCAGATGAATATGGCTCGGCGCCTTTTCTTTTGAAGGAAGAGCTGCGGCGTGGGAATTCGCTGGTGATGGCGGCGGCCGAGGCGACAAAGGTTCCGGCCGGTGCGGCGCTTTCAGTAGACCGCGCAAAATTTGCTGAGCTTATCACGGAGCGGATCGAACGGCACCCGAACATCGAACTTATCCGGCAGGAAGCCATTGAAATTTCGCCGGACGAGATCACCATCATTGCCACCGGGCCGCTGACGTCCGAGGCATTGACCAAAGAGATAATGAAGCTGACCGGTGACGACCAGCTTTATTTTTACGATGCCATCGCGCCGATCGTCGCTGCCGATTCGATAGATATGAGCATTGCCTTCAAAGCGGCGCGATACGGCAAAGGCGGCGATGATTATATCAATTGTCCAATGACGCCGGAGCAGTATGACGTATTTTTTAATGAGCTGATCGAAGCAAAATCGGTACCGCTCAAACGCTTCGAAGACACGCATTGGTTCGAATCGTGTTTGCCGATCGAAGAGATCGCCCGTCGCGGGGTCGATACGCTGCGGTTCGGCCCGATGAAGCCCAAAGGCCTGCCCGACCCGAAGACCGGAAAGGAATTTTACGCCTGTGTACAGCTTCGGCAGGAAAATCTGATGGCGGACGCATACGGCATGGTCGGCTTTCAAAATCATCTGAAATACGGCGAACAGGCGAGGGTTTTGCGGACGATTCCCGGACTCGAAAATGCCGAATTTTTGCAGTTCGGGCAGATCCACCGCAACACGTTCATCAATTCGCCGAAGATCTTGAACGAGACTTTGGCGACGAAAACAAATTCGAAATTATTCTTCGCCGGACAGATCACCGGCGTCGAAGGCTATGTCGAATCGGTGGCGACGGGTTGGCTGGCGGGAATAAACGCCGTGCGTGTTCTGCATGATCAGGAAATGATGACCGCACCCGCGACATCGGCGATCGGGGCATTGTGCCGCTATGTTTCAAACGTCGAGACAAAGAATTTTCAGCCGGTGAATATTACGTTCGGATTAATTCAGGAATTGCCATTGGAGCTGCGTAAAAAACACCGCAACAAACGCGAACGGCATATAATTCAAGTTGAACGGGCGCTTAAGGATTGGGATGAGTGGTTGGTCGCTTTGTCTCCAATGGACATACAACATGCTTAGGAACCTTCAAGTAAATAATAATATGAAAGAAGGCCATATTTTTTTGATGTTGGGCCTAGAGGGAGATTGGCCGCCAGTGGAGCGAAAAGTCATGACAACGTCGCAACAAGGCTCAAGTATAGTAACGCTTTCTGCCCTACCGGATGGCTGTTTAGAGTTCTTCGTCGGAGAATCTGGTTCATGTGTAATTCGTCACCTTACGAAGCCAATTCATTTCGAAGGAAGTGGAATGTTTTTGTTTGACTCGGAGTGGAAAAACGGTCGCGCAGATTTAAGGATAAATGGTCAAACACTTCCTACGTTGATCGAGATGGCTAGGCCTTTCGTAATAAAACTTCAAAAGTCAGACGTTCCCGAAATTAATTCGCTAAATCATCCGAACGCAACTTCCGCCTGTGAGAAATGGATTATTTGGCGAAAAAATCGCTACGCCAAATCAAAGGCCATTGACAGTGAATATCTAAGAGCAAAGTCGTTTAGCGAGCAAACATCAGAATTGGAAGAAGCGATCACTGGATTAGACTATCTTCTCGATGAATTCTCAAACGAAAAGGAGTTTCTTATTGTGCACATCGCCACAACGCTTCGTGCTCTTATTTACTGGGAAGATGGTAAAGGAAGTAAGTATAATCCTCTCTTATTAAGGATCGCGGGTCGGCTCGATCCGCCTTTACCTCTTCCGGTTTTTGCTTTTACAGAGCCGGGAAATGAGGCTCCAAAGGTTATTCATGAGGCTCAATATCACACCAGGAATTCTTTGATCAGCCTAAAACAAGAATTTCCAATGCAAAAATTGGCGGACATTCAGGAAATTTTAGATTCAGCTGTTCAAATTGAACGCTCAGACTCTACGTCACCAATATCAAGCAAGAAGCCACAGATTTTGCGAGGACGAGATCTAATTCGAGAATTTGCCAGCACTACGGCGACTGGTCATTATCATGAACATATCAAGCGGGATTTTGACCGTATTCATTCTATGGAGGCATTCGATGTGCCATTTTCTTATAGTTTCATTTTGCGAATCGGTCAAGTTACATCTAGCTTAGGTAAATTTGTACTTCGAAATTTGCTGCCGCACAAATGAGTATGGATATAGCAACAGCAGTGATTATTTTTGCGATCTTCGTCGTCGCCATTCTCTATTCATCGGTTGGTCACGGTGGTGCGTCGGGGTATTTGGCGGTGATGGCTTTTTTGGCGGTTGCGCCTGAAATAACGAGGCCGACGGCATTGGTACTAAATGTTTTCGTCGCGTCGATCGCGGCTTTTCAATTTTACCGGGCCGGGCATTTTTCGTGGAAGCTGTTTCTGCCTTTTGCGGCTGCGTCGGTCCCGTTTGCGTTCATCGGAGGGATGATCCAATTGCCGACCACCGTTTATAAGATAGTTTTGGGTGTGGTTTTAATTTTGGCGGCTGTAAGATTGGCCTGGAAATTTAAGGTTGATGCTGAGATCAAAGAGCCGAGTATTTGGCTTTCATTAATGATCGGGGCAATTATGGGATTGCTTTCGGGCCTGGTCGGCATCGGCGGCGGCATTTTTTTGACGCCGGTACTGCTCTTGATGAATTGGTCGGAGACAAAAAAAGCTGCTGGAATTTCAGCAATGTTTATTTTGGTCAATTCGATAGCGGGCATCGCCGGCAACTATGCTCAGGTCGTGAAGCTGCCGCCTAACGTCTGGTTTTGGATCGCGGCGGCGGTCGTCGGCGGATTGATCGGCTCAACGCTCGGCAGCAAACGCTTTGATTCGATCACATTGCGCCGCGTCCTAGCCGTTGTGCTTTTATTTGCGGGCGTGAAATTGATTCTGGTGTAATTTGTATGTCTCTAAAAGTGGATTTGTCGCAATTGAACGAAAACGGTTTTTCTATCCTGCAAAATGTCCTTAGCGAAGAGACAATTGCGGACTTAGTTTCTCAAACCGATGAATTAAGTCATTTTCTGTCAAAGGAAGAAAAAAATAGTTCGACCTACGGAATTAGGGATCTGTTGAATTTATCGCCCGCAATTCGGGCATTTTCTAAAAGTCAGACCGTCTTAAAAATTGCTCGAAGTATTCTTGGTAAAGATGCTCGTGTTGTTAGGGCAATATTTTTCAATAAGACTGCTGAAGCTAATTGGAAAGTTCCCTGGCACCAGGATTTGACTATCGCGGTCAAGGAACGCATTGACAGGGAAGATTTTTCTGCTTGGACGCGAAAAGCAAATATCTGGCATGTTCAGCCACCGATTTCAATTCTCGAAGATATGATTACACTGCGGTTTCATTTAGATGATGCTGATAAGGATACAGGAGCTCTGCGGATTATCGCAAACTCTCATTCCAATGGGAGACTCAATGCAGAAATGATTAAAGACATACGTATGGCAAACGAAACTGTGGTTTGCCGCGTCAAATCTGGCGACTGTTTAGTAATTCGTCCCTTGTTACTGCATTCATCTTCAGCCTGTGTAAATCCGAGACAGCGAAGAGTTATTCATTTTGAATTTTCAGCACAAGAACTGCCCGATCCGATGGAATGGCATGAATCGTAGCCTTTTAATTACAATTTTTGTTATATTTTTTTCGACAGGAATATTTGGCCAATCCGGCCGGGTAAAACCTTCGGAAACGCCGACGCCGAATCCCAATCTGCGCCCGTCCGTCATTTACGCTCCGGCCCGCGACCGGCTTAATTTTCCACGCACGACACCAACGCCGCCTGTAAAAACGGATGACGAAGGCGTCATCAAGGTCGATTCCGTGCTTGTTCCGGTTCCGGCATCTGTGTTTGACACAGACGGCAGATCGCTGACAAATCTTAAACTTGCGGATTTTGAATTAAAGATAGATGGCAAGCTTGTCGAGATAAGCGACCTGTCGCGTGCAGAAACGCCGATCAGAATGGCGATGCTATTCGACAATTCCTCCAGTGTTGCGATCGCCCGTGCTTTTGAAAAGGACGCGGCGGTCAAGTTTTTTCGCCGTGTGATCAGGCCCGACAAAGACCTCGTCGCATTGTTCAGCGTTGCGACAGCTACGCGGCTTGAGCAGCCGTTTACAAAAGAGATTTCATCGATAGTGCGGGCGATCGAAACTTTCCCTGAGCCGGTCGGGGCCACGGCACTGCTGGACGGCATTGAGCTCTCGTCCGATTATCTCGCTAACGTGCAGGGACGGCGTGTGATAGTGATAGTTTCCGATGGCGACGATACGGCCAGCGATGCTTCGCTCGAAAGTTCACTCAAAGCTTTGCAGATCAATAACTGTCAGGTCTATGTCGTAAAAACGACGGATTTCGAGAATTTTGTGCGGACAAAAACACGTCGCGGTAATGCAAATATCCGCCAGCTCACCGCCGAACGCCGGATGATCGAGATAACCAATCAAACCGGTGGTAAAGTCTATTCGCCGATAGACGAAAAGGAGCTTGACGATGCATTCCGGCAGATATCGGCCGAGCTGTCGCAGCAATATATCTTGAGCTACTATCCCGACAACGACGCCGGTCAAAGCGGCGCATTCCGCGAGATCACACTATCCGTAAAAAACCGGCACGATGTGGACGTCAGAACGCGAAAAGGATACTACGTGCCGAAAAAGTAAGAGTAACGCGTTTACGCGTGAAGAAACTCACTTATTAGGCTCGAAATCGTTAGCGAAGAATGTCGGCAAGGTTTTTCACGCCTAAAAGGCTCTACTCTTACTTTTCACTTGTAAAAGCGTTACTCTTACTTTTATGTACGATTGGCGAAAATTGTCTGAATCAGACCGTTCCCATGTATTAAAGGAACGAAAGATTCGACGCTTTGCTTGGCATGCTCCGCCGCATTTCGACTATGTCGGACATTTACGTTTTATAATTGCAGCTCCCTGCTATGAACATAAACACGTTATCGGTAAATCACCCGAAAGGCTGGCTGAATGCGAATCGGAGATAGTTCGTATTAGCGAGGAATCTGGAATAAAGCTTTTTGCCTGGAGCATTCTCCCGAACCATTATCAAATTCTGGTTCAAACTGAAAGCATTAATGAATTTTTGAAGCGGTTGGGCAAGTTTCACGGATCTTCGTCGCACAAATGGAACGGAGAAGACAATACACGTGGCCGTCAAGTTTGGTTTACAGCAGTTGAAAGATCGATGAGGTCTGACAGACATTTTTATGCCAGTCTTAATTACATTCACCATAATGCGGTCAAGCACGGCTATGTACCGAAATGGCAGGACTGGCCATTTTCAAGCGCGAACGAGTATCTTGAAAAGGTGGGCACCGAAAAGGCCGCGAAAATTTGGCGTGAATATCCGGTTTTAGATTACGGAAAAGAATGGGATGCAGAGTAAGAGTAACGCCTTTCGGCGTGAAAACTGTTGGGAAAATTCTCTTTTGAAATCTAACGCCTAGTTATCTCACGTCGCCGCACGCCTAAAGGCGTTACTCTTACATGTTCCAGGAATCACTTCACCAATTTCTTCAGCACATGCGTTATGAACGTAATGTCAGCCCGCACACGCTGCGCAATTACGCCAGCGATCTGGGGCAGTTTCGCGATCATTTATTAAAAATTGAGGAGCGCGAGGACATTCCGGTTGCCGATATTGACCGTTTGACGATCCGCGAATGGATGGCCGCCTTGCATTCGGACCATAAAAAAACCTCTATTGCCAGGAAATTGGCAAGCTTACGCACCTTTTTTCAATTTCTTGTCCGCGAAGGCACAATAGAAACGAATCCCGCCAAACTCGTCGCGACACCAAAGATCGAGCGTAAATTGCCGAACCATCTGTCGATGGAAGACGCCGTCCGTTTTATCGAAACGCCGGACCTGAACACCGATCTCGGCAAACGCGACCGGGCGATCATTGAATTTCTCTACGCGACCGGCATCCGCGTCGGCGAATTGGTAAACATCGATCTGAAAGACATCGACTTTCGCGAAAAGCTCGTCCGCGTCACCGGCAAACGCAAAAAGCAGCGGATCGTCCCGTTTCACGAACACGCCTTGCAGGCATTGATGCATTATCTGAGCGAAACGCGACCGATATTTTTGAATAATTGCCCGCCCGCGGCACGCGACGTTAGCGCGGTCTTTCTAAATTATCAGGGGACGCGGATCACGACCCGCAGCGTCGGCCGATTGATCGACAAATATATCAAACGCTGTGCCGATATCCACGACATTTCGCCGCACAGCCTCCGCCATACGTTCGCCACTCATTTATTGGACCAGGGCGCCGACCTCCGCGACATCCAGGAACTTTTAGGCCACGCCCTGCTCTCGACAACGCAGATATACACACAGGTCTCAATGGAAAAAATGATCGAAGTTTACGACCGTTCCCACCCAAAAGCCTAACGAAATGCCGGATGCTGCTGTTGCGTTCCTAAGTTTTCCGCCCGCAAGCAACCAATCCGAAAACTCACTGCATCACAAGCCACAAGTTTCAAAAAACTTTCATAAATCAAACAAAAGATTGAGGTAATCAAGATGCGAGTCAGGCTCTTCCCCGTGATCGTAGTGTGCTTTCTGTGTGCTTTTTCCGCCGCCGCCCAAACTGTAATTGAAAATGAAACGCAAATAGTTTTGGGTGAAAGTACATCAACTCTTATACTGAACGTAAACAGCCCGGAAAATATCGCAGCGGCAAATATTCGGGTCTCTTTTTTGTCTCCTTCCGACGAAATAAAAGACACTTCCGCAATGACCGTTTCGCTGATAAAAGGTAAGAACCGCATCGAAATACCAGTCTCTTTAGCCGATATTGTCAGAGAAGAAGATTTTGCATTTTACAGGTTTAAATATGAGATCGGGAATGTCACAGGCTTTGCTTCGCTGTCGCAGATCGTTGGCGATATTTTTGATATCGAAGCTTTTGCGTTCGACCTGCTTCAAAAAGGTTCGATCTATCGTGTTCGTTCGCGGGCGATCCAAATGGCGAAATTAAACGGCGTGGCAAATGTGCAAATGGCTGGCGTCCTCGATGTTGAATATGAAGATGGAACCGCGGATAAATTTGTTTCTAAAAATACAACGGACGCGGACGGTTTTGCCGATTTTGATTTTGTGCTGACATCGACAAAAAGGATCGAAGGGATCGAACTTAAATTGACCGGAACAAAAAACGGTTTCAGCCGCCGATTGTCGCGCAGCGTCCCCGAATATAATCTCCGCCATTATTCATATCTGTATTTTCAGACGGACAAGCCGTTATATCAACCGGAACAGACGCTCAAGGTCCGCACGCTATTTTTTGACGACAACAAAAAAGCTTTGACGGGTACACCGCTCGTTTTTACCATCAAGGACCCGGACGGCACGATACTGCAGCGCATTGAGACAGTAACCTCGCGGTTCGGCATTGCATCTTTTGAATGGCAGGTGCCTGAAAATGCGAAGCTTGGCGAATACACCGTTACGGTCAAAAGCACGCGCCAGCTTTTTCGGGATGAACATCAATTTAAGGTAAGCCGATACGATCTTCCGAATTTCTCGGTCAACGCTGACGCCGACCGTAAATTTTATTTACCGGAAAATAAAACCGCTTCTGTAAAGGTTTCGGCGGATTATCTTTTTGGCCGGTCGGTGACCAATGCCAAAGTGCGGGTAGTTCGGGAAACAGATCGTCAGTGGGATTCAAAACTCGGGCGTTATGTATCGAAAGAAGGTGCCTTTCGTGAAGGAATGCTGGATAGTGAAGGCAAGTTTACCGCAGATTTTGATCTGACAAAGGAGCACAAGGATTTTGAAGATTCAACATATGAAAAATTCGAAGACATTAATTTTGCCGCCTATGTCACAGATCTGACCACCAATAAGACCGAGCAGAAGCGTTTCGATATTCGCATTACGAAAAAACGGATCCATATTTATATCAGCGGCGAAAACGGAGGCCTAAGCAAACGATTGCCTGGAAGGTTTTATGTGACCACGTTTTACCCTGACGGCGAACCGGCCGCGTGCGATCTAAAGATCTATCAGGCACATGAGGACAGTGAGGATGATGATCCCAAAACCGCAAAATTATTGGCCACGGCCAAAACAAATCGCACCGGTGCGGCCAGGGTTTTAATTCCATTCGATGTTTTGAAAGATAACGATGACGATCTTGACCTGATCATTCAAGCCAAAGATTCGTCCGGCAATCGCAGTTTTATAACGAATGATTTCGACATTGACCAAAAAAAACCGGCGGTGCAGGTTTCGACCGATAAGATCATTTATCGGCAGGGGGAACCGCTGCACGTTTCAATAATTTCAAGCGAACCTGATGCCGTTTTGTTTATCGATGTGATGCAGGGACCGCAGACGTTCGTTAATGAAAAGGTTAGGCTCCGAAACGGAAAAGCGACGCTTGATATTCCGTTTGCGGCAAATTTCAAAGGGAGCGTTTCGGTCATTGCATACGCAAGCTATAGAGATGATTATGACTCAGCGAAAATTTTCTCAGGCTATAAAACTGTCGCTTATCCGCTGCCGCACGGCCTTTTATTGAAAGCGGATGCAGAGAGGTCAATCTTTCGCCCGGGCGAAGAAGCAACGATAAATTTTACTTCGGCCAGAAGTGATGGCAAGACGGAAGAGACGGCTTTTGGGATAGCCGTGTTGGATAAGGCGATAGTTGAACGCGCGCGCACGGATGCTGCTTTCGGCGGACGATACCAAAGTTTTTACAGCGATTTCGAGGACATGTTGGGATCGGGACGAGGTTTTGCCGGGCTATCCGGTCAGGATGTGGACAATATGGATACGTCACAGCCACTTTCACCGGAAGCTGAGCTGGCGTTAGAAATAAACCTCAACAATTATGTTCCTCAACCTTATTTGAAAGATAGTGGAAATCTAAAAAGGGAATTGGAAAGTTCATATAGGCCACTGCTTAGAAGTCAGTTTAGTGATGTAAGCATCTCGCTAAGAAAGCATTTTAACGACCAGTCTCTTGCCGCCATCGATAAGGAGTCACTCAAAAACATTCTCGCACTGGACGGAATCGATATCGATTCGATGCTTGATCCATGGGGCAATCCGTATCGAACATCCGTTAATATCTCGAATGATGATTCTCTGATCGTCATTAAAAGCGATGGAGCTGACGAGATGCAGGATACGGCTGACGATATCGAAGCATTTAGAGAAAGCTTCAGATATTTTTCAGCCACGGGCGAGAAGATCGATCAGGCTTTTTTTGATTATCACAAACGAACCGGCGAATTTATACTTAATTATAAACAGCTTCGAGACGAGCTAATGCGGAAGAATTTTGACCTTGATGCATTGCGTGATGCCTGGGGAAAACGGTATCGGTTCGATTTTGGCATCGATGGTTCCAGCTTTTCGCTCAATATCGTAAGCGGCGGTTGGAACCGCAAATTCGGCAAATATGGCAACTTTACGATATGGACGAATAGAATTGATTATTTTGAAGTTTTGCGGAGAAATATGGCGGCCGCATTTCGAAATGTGGTGCAGCAGACGCAAAGTTTTCCGCGGGAAGAGGCCGAATTTAAATCCATCATGCGGTCGCAGGGTTTTGATCTGGATAAGATGCTCGATGTTTATGGCCATCCGTATTATGTCGTTAAGGAACAATCTTCCAGATATGCGGACAAAACAAACATAGACTGGAAGATCAATGTTACTGCGATTTCTCAAAACATTGTTACTTATGTAATAAAAAGCTCTGGCTTTGATGGTATTAAGCAAAACAACAACGATTTTGAATTGACTAGATTTATCGGCATTGTGTCTGAAACAGGAAAAGACGGCAATGAGAAAAAAAATGTAAAGGTCGTTCCCGCATCAAAAAATTCACTCGGAGCGATCTCCGGAAGGGTTATGGATGCGAACGGGGCCGTTGTTCCGGGTGTAAAGATCGTAGCCGAACGGTTCCTGACAAAATTAAAAAAGGAAACGGTTACGGACGATGAAGGATATTTTATTCTGGCCGATCTGGCGCCCGGACGATACGAACTGAGTTTTGATTCAAACGGTTTCAGAAGAACTGTCGTTCAAAATGTAACTGTTACTCCCAAAAATCTGACGCAACTGGACGTAACTTTAGATGTCGGTGCTGTAAACGAAACTGTTAATGTTACCGCTGGTGCCGAAACGGTCAATACCACCAACGCATCTATATCGTCAACGGTCACATCATTGCAGCTCTTGGATCTGCCCTTGAACGGACGCAGAGTTTCGGGGTTGCTGAGCCTGTCGGCAGGAGTTGTCAATGGAGCTAAGTTCAAAGTCGTCACCAGATCCGGAGTATCGGAAAAACAGGCCGGAACCGAACAACAGATCGAAACTCCGCGTCTTCGCGAGTATTTTCCCGAAACGCTTGCCTGGTTTCCCGAATTGATCAGCGGCATCGATGGCACCGCTAAGATAAAATTTAAGCTTGCGGACAGCCTGACAACCTGGAAGATCGACGTTATCGGTTCAACGGTTGACGGCGATATCGGCATAGTGGAGAAAGAGATCACTGCTTTTCAGCCATTCTTTGTCGATCTTGATCCGCCGAAGTTTTTAACCGATGGCGATGAGGTTTCGCTGCCCGTGCAGGTTCGCAATTATACCGAAAAGCCGCAAAAGGTAGATGTTTCGATGGCGAAGAGCGATTGGTTCTCTTTTTTGAATAATGAAAAACAACAGGTCGAAGTAAATGCCGGCAGTTCGCAAAACGCGGTCTTTGGTTTCAGGACAATTAAGCCTGTAAAGAATGGCAAACAAAATGTTACGGCGATCGCCGATGCTGATGCGGACGCGATCGAAAAACCGGTTACAGTTCGCCCGAACGGGCAGGAGATCGTAAAAACGGACTCTAAAATATTCGCCGGTACGACAAAATTCAACGTTGATTTTCCGGCAAATGCTTTGCCCAAAACACACAAGGCCGAACTAAAGATCTACCCGAATCTATTTTCACACGTTGCTGAATCGGTTGAGGGCCTGCTTCAGCGGCCATACGGCTGCGGCGAGCAAACCATCTCTTCGACGTATCCGAACCTGATGGTCCTGAAATTCAAAAAAACTGACAGCGTGCTGCGAACCAAAGCACAAAAATATTTGCAGAAAGGCTACGAGCGGCTGCTTGGTTATCAGGGTGCTGACGGCGGTTTTACTTATTGGGGACCAAAGGAAACTTCTAATGTTGCTTTGACGGCCTATGCATTGCGGTTTCTGAAAGACGCAAAAGCTTTTGTTTCCGTTGATGACGATGTGATCCGTAATGCCGAGAATTATCTGATCAAAGAGCAGAACGCCGACGGCAGTTGGACAAAAAAATATTTGTGGGGCGGCGCCGAAGATGTAAATCATTCCAGGCTGACCACCGCCTATATCGCCCGTTCATTGGCAATGCTCAAATTGCAGCCTTCTTCCCCGGACGCGAATGCAAATACTGCATCGCAAATAACACTGCAAAAAGCGCTCGATTACCTAAAACTCAAAAATGCCGAGATTGACGAGCCGTATGCACTTGCTCTCTACGGTCTTGCCCTGATCGATTCTGGTGACCTTGCAAATTCCGACAGAATCGCCGAACGGCTCGTAAAACTGGCGATAAAAGAAGGTGACGCCAATTATTGGAACCTGGAAACAAACACGCCGTTTTACGGTTGGGGAACCGCAGGACGCATCGAGACGACCGCCTTGGTGTTACAGTTTCTGGTTCGTAACGCAAAGACAAATGAAGGCGCGGACTCCGCCAGAAAAGTTCTGGTATCCAAAGCAACTTCATTTTTATTAAAAAATAAGGACCGTTACGGAGTTTGGTATTCGACACAGGCGACGATCAATGTTTTGGATGCTTTTGTCACATCGATCAATGACAGCGAAAATCACGAAACACAAAATCTGGAGGTGTTTTTGAACGGCGAAAGTATTAGTAAGCTCGACGTCACGCCAGATATGATCGCTCCTTTTACTTTGGATATAACTTCGCACATTGACGCAGCCGTAAACAGTGTGGAGATCAAAGCTTCGGATGATTCAACCATCATGACACAGGCCGTTTCTGCTTATTACATAGACTGGAAAGAAGCAGATGTAACGCATTTTAATGTAAATCAATCCCGCGCCATAAGGCTGGACTACAAATGCGACAAAATGAATGCTGCTATTTTGCAGGATGTAATATGTTCGGTCGAAGCCGAACGGCTCGGTTTTCAGGGTTATGGAATGCTCCTGGCCGAGATCGGAATTCCGCCGGGAGCTGACATAAACCGCGAATCACTGCAAAAAGAGATCGAATCCGATTGGAGCGTCAGCCGATACGAAATTTTGCCGGACAGAATAATCGTTTACATGTGGGCAAAGGCTGGCGGCACAAAATTCGATTTTAAGTTTCGACCGCGATACGGGATCAATGCACAAACACCGGCTTCGACGGTCTATGATTATTACAACCCCGAAGCCCATGCAACGGTCGCTCCGCTGAGGTTTATTGTAAAGTGATCGGGTACACGATGGGTTAGATCTTATTCTCCCCCATTACCATCAACGACAACATCGGGAAATTCGGCTGTAAATTGCTCGGCCGGTTTTGAATCGATCTCGCTTCGCAGTGGATGCGAGCCGACATTTGGTTTGAAATTGCCGTTTTGGTCATACAGGCGGCGATACTGCGCGGAGTTGCGGATAACGCCTTGGACATAGGCTTTTGTTTCCTTGAAAGGGATGGCTTCGACAAATTCGTCAATTTCAAACGGCAGTGTCGCCCGCCATTGCGGCACGCGGTTCGGCCCAGCATTATAAGCGACGGCAACGTATTCTATCCGCCCGAATTTATCAAATTGGTCCCGCATAAAAGCAGTCCCGAGTTCGATATTTGCTGCCGGCAGATATAGCGTTTCAGCCGAAGACAGGTCGGCGGTCGAACCATATTTTCTAGCGATAATGCGGGCGGTCGGCAGCAATAGCTGCATCAGGCCGTATGCATTTGCACCGGAATGGGCCCGCGAGTTAAAAACCGATTCCTGACGGATCAAACCCGCGACCTGATATTGATCGAGATTACGGTTTTTTGACCAGGCCGATATTTGGTCCCAATTGGCCAGCGGGTAAAATATGCCCCATTCATCGCGGCCCATTTCCTCTGGAAACATCTGTGCATAATCGGGATAGCTTTTCGCCAGGGCCAGAAAAGCGCTTACATTATCGCCTTTCAAACGATAGTGTTTTGCAAGGGCGAGATTTAACTTCGGGCTGGTGTTGGCGGTCTTTTTTGCTTCGTTAAGTTCATCGATCGCCCAATCGAAAAGGCCGATCGTGCTTAGCTGCTCGCTCTTTTCGGCACGTTCGAGTTCTTTTGCAGTTGAGATCTCTGCTGCGACCGTGATCGTTTTGAGATTTGCCGCCGCTTTGGAAACAAGCGAATTGGCGGGGAATTGCGACGCCGACTGGCATTTGCCCTGGCCTTTCATCGAAGTTATCCGCTGGAACGCGAGATAGCCGTACCAATTTGCTGAATAACGATAAAGTACCGCGTTGTAAAGCTCACAGGCCTCGGCTGTTTTACCAGAGCGTTCAGCATCGCGGGCCGCCCAATAACCGGCCTTCCCGCGATTTGTCGTGTCTTTTTCAGCATAGCGGGCAAGATGTTCGGTGAACATTTGTGAGCTTTGGGCAAAATTGCCGCTGTCGTGTTGGAGCCACGCTAATTCGAATTGTGCCCCCGCAACTTCAATCGCATTCGGATAAACGGTCAATGCAGTTTGTAGATAATACGATTCTTCAGCTTTGTTTTTAGCGTCGCGGGCTGCCATTCCGGCATCAACAAAAGTCTTTGGAGTAAGATCACCGGAGGGAAATTTCTGCCGCATTTCATCGACAATATGCCTGGCCTGCGGCCAAAGTTTTGCTTTTGCGTAACCGACGGCAAGCTGGTAAAAAGCCTCTTGCTTTTCCTTGGCTGTCGATGGAATTAGATCAAAAACTGCCCGGGCATCGGTCATTTTTTTCAGATTGGAAAGCGCGGTCAATTTTTTAAGTTTAATTAGCGATGTCACGGCGGATGGAAAGCCCGATAAAATATCGCTGTAGGCTTTGTCTGCGGAAGCGTAATTTTTTGTTGCGAAGAATTTGTCTGCACGGGTAACTGCTTCTTCAGCGTTTTGTGGCAATAGCGGCTGGCCGAGTAGCGTCAATTTTGCTTCTGCTTCTTTTGCGGCGGCTGTTCCTGGGGCAAAAAAATACAACCGGCGATAATATTTTATTGTTTCCGCCTGCGAGCCTTGTGCTTCAAACGCCTTCCCCGTCAGCAGCAAAGCATCGGCATCATTTTTTTCTGATAACGCGGCCAGAAAAGCGGGAACCTCTGCCGACTTTCCTATTTGGAAAGCGGAATTTGCCCACAATAATTTCGAATCACGTATGCGGATCGAAGCCCGAAAATCATTAATAAGTTTTGCAAATACATTCATTGCTTCCTTATGATCTCCCGCCTGCTGCAGCGCCTGGCCTCGAAGCCATAAAGCGTGATCGCCCAAATTGGTTTTCAGGCGAAACTCATCGGAATTCAGTAAAGCCGCCGCACCGGTAAAATCCTTATTTTCAAAGCGGATACGGGCGTGCAGAAGCCTTGCCAAAACTCCTGTTCTCTTACCTGCAAATCTGGATTCCAGATTTGTCACGACGCTTTCAGGCGGCAGTTTACCGTCTTTCGTCATCTCACGAAGAGATCGCAAAGCCTGTTCCTCGGTCTGCTGTGCCGAACAACTCGTGGCAAAAAAAGCAAGGGTAATAGCGGTTAAAATTAAAATTTTTGGGATGCGGTTTCCGTAGAACATTTTTTCGTTAAAACTCCGAATATTTTGATGCCTAAATTTGAAGGCTTTATGTATGGAAAATCATAGGAAATGCTTTGCAAGTATAACCAATCAAGCTATTATTATAAAGAATCTGTTTTAAACCCAAAAAAAATAATGAAAAATCTGATTCCCATATTTGTAGCCTTGTTGATATTTGCGGTCAACGCTTTGTCTCAAGTTGCGACACCGACGCCATCTGCTGAAACGGATGTCGTCAAAATTTCTACGGCGTTGATCCAAATAGATGTCACCGTGACAGACAAACGCGGCAGGATCGTTACCGATCTGCGGCCGGATGAGGTTGAAATATATGAGAACGGCAAAAAACAGGACATCAGTAATTTTTCATTCATTTCCAATACACGTGAGATCACTCAGCAGCAAAAAAAGCCGGATGTTTCAGTCTCCGTTCCGCTTCCGCCATCTCCGGTCAGGCCTGAGCAGGTCAGGCGGACGATCGCCCTCGTCGTTGACGATCTGACGCTTTCATTTGAAAGCACCTATTACGTCCGCCGGGCGCTAAAAAAATTCGTTGATGAGCAAATGCAGCCTGGCGATCTGGTCGCGATCATCCGCACCGGTGCCGGCATCGGGGCACTGCAGCAATTTACCACCGATAAAAGACAGCTTTACGCTGCGATCGAAAAGGTGCGGTGGAATGCAATTGGCAACGGGAAGATCGGGGCCTTCGCTCCGCTTGAGGCCAAGATCGACACCGGAGCTCCTACGCCTAGTCCTGAACCCGGTGAAAGGACCGCAGAAGGGATCGAACGTGAAAACAATGAGTTTCGCCAGAGCCTTTTTGCGACCGGCACGCTCGGCGCGATCAATTATGTGGTTCGCGGAATGGCGGAACTGCCTGGACGAAAATCGGTAATGCTTCTTTCGGACGGCTTTAAGCTGTTTACAAAGGATGCGGATGGAACGGTTGATTCGGGGCGGGTGTTGGAATCGCTTCGACGGTTGGTCGATCAGGCAAACAGGGCATCGGTCGTCGTTTACACCGTTGACGCACGCGGTTTGCAATACACCGGGCTTACGGCTGCCGACAACACGGGCGGCAGAACGCAGGAGGAAATTCAACAGGCATCAAGCGACCGCAATGACGAGCTTCTCGATACACAGGATGGGCTTCGGTTTCTTGCCCAACAAACAGGAGGCATCGCGATAATTAATAACAATGATATTGCCGGCGGCATCCGCAAGATACTTGACGACCAAAGCTATTACCTGATCGGTTATCAGCCCGATGACGAGACTTTTGACCCGAAAACCAGGCGATTTAATAAACTGGATGTCCGCATCACACGGCCCGGTACAAGGGTCCGGTACCGGAGCGGATTTTTCGGGATAAGTGATGAAAAGCTTGTAAAACCGGCACTTACCGGCGGACAGCGGCTTCTGGAAGCACTTACTTCGCCGTTTGGGGTCAATGAAATTTCACTCAGTCTCAATACCCTGTTTGGAAATAGCGGCAAGGACGGATCTTTCGTCCGTTCACTGCTACATATCGGTGCCAAAGACATAACATTTACAGATGAAGCTGACGGAACGAAAAAAGCTGTTTTCGATGTTTTGGCGGTTGGGTTTGGTGATAATGGAATTCCGGTCGATCGAATTTCTAAGACATATACAATGACTCTGCGAAAAGATGTTTACGAACGTTTCTTGCGGGATGGTTTTGTATATGATTTTTCGTTTCCAATCAAAAAACCCGGAGCGTATCAGCTTCGCGTTGCCTTGCGCGACACCAAAACGGAAAAGGTCGGGTCAGCCAATCAATTTGTTGAGGTCCCTAATTTAAAGAAAAATCAGCTTACCTTGAGCGGCGTTGGGCTGGAAAACGTTCCTTTCCAGGTTTGGCAAAAACGCAACACACCGAATGCCGTTCCGTCTAAAGAAGATTTTGATTCAAATCCGCTGATCGACACGTCGCTGCGGCGGTTCAAACGCGGTACCGTTCTGAATTATGGATTTAGTATATATAATTCCAAAACAGACGCAGCGCAGCATCCGAATTTGACCTCGCAGATCACGCTTTTTACTGATGGAAAGCCGATCTTTGTAGGAAAGCCGCAACCGGTACTTTATGAAGGCCAGAGCGATCCTAAATCACTCAATTTTACAGCGGCGTTAAATCTTGGAACAGAAATGTCGTCTGGTGATTTTGTGCTGCAGATAACAATTACAGACAACCTGGCAAAGGAAAAACGAAAAACCGCAACGCAGTTTGTCCAGTTTGAGATCGTTGAGTAAAAAGCGGGACGCGCAAGCCCCGAACTCCGCTGTGATTGCAATTCCCCGCGACAATCTTTAACCTTATACTTTTGTCGCTATGCTCAAGATCAAATCAATCGAACTAATCGAAATAAACCTCCCGCTTGTCCATTTTTTCGAAACCAGCTTTGGCCGCACTTACGAGCGCCGCATTATTCTGACCCGTGTGGAGGATTCCGACGGTGCCGAAGGTTGGGGCGAAGTGACCTGCGGTGAAACGCCGTCGTACAACGAAGAATGGACGGACGCCGCGTGGCTGACGGTTGAGAAAATTTTGGCGCCAATGGTTATTGGCCAGGAAGTCGAATCGGCAAACCAGGTTTGGGGCTTAATGAAGAAAGTTCGCGGGAACCGCATGGCGAAAGCGTCAATAGAAACGGCCTGTTGGGACCTGGAAGCAAAAAAGCTGGGCGTACCGTTGTGGAAGCATCTCGGCGGCGTAAACCGTGAAATAGCCTGCGGCGTTTCCATCGGCATCCAGGATTCGGTCGAACAGCTTATCGGCAAAATTCAAACCGAACTTGACGCGGGCTACCGCCGCATCAAGATCAAGATCGCGCCCGGATGGGATTATGACGTCGTCAAACAGGTGCGAAAAAAATTCCCCAAAATTTTGCTGATGGGCGATGCAAATTCCGCCTACACGCTTAATGACATAGATCTTTTTCAAAAGATGGACGATTTTAAGCTGATGATGTTCGAACAGCCGCTGGCATACGACGATATGTTCGATCATGCCAAATTGCAGCAGGAAATAAAGACTCCTATTTGTTTGGACGAATCGATCCATTCGCTGCCTGATGCCAGAAAAGCTATCAAGATCGGTGCCTGTCAGATAATAAATGTAAAGCTCGGCCGCGTCGGCGGCCACAAACAGGCAAAACGGATAAGCAATTATTGTTTAGCAAGGGAAATTCCGGTCTGGTGCGGCGGCATGCTCGAATCGGGAATAGGCCGGGCACACAACATTGCGATGGCAACACTCGAAGGCTTTACACTGCCCGGCGATGTGTCCGCGTCCAAACGCTATTGGCACGAAGACATCATCGAACCGGCCGTCGAGGTCTCGGCGAGCGGAACGATCTCGGCGCCGGACGCGCCCGGAATTGGGTTTGAAGTTAGTCGAGAGAGAATTAATAGTGTCGCTACTAGAAAGGTTTCGATATGATTGTTCCTAAGACATGGAAGTTTAGTGCCCAGATTCTTTTTCTTGGCTTGTGTTTCCTTGGCGTTGTCCAGGGGAATGCGCAGGGCTATGTCAATATATTGCCTAACGAAATCCAACAGCCTTTTCGGGAGAGATACACACGTGTAACGGAAGGGATTCGAGGCTCTCGTTCAAACGAATGGGCTGGTTCGTACTCGCGTTATGTAGGTGAAACCTGGTCAGACATTCTCATATGGACACCCGATGATGGCTTTGCGGCATATAGGGATACATGTAGCAACGGGCCGCGGGCGTGGGTGAACTTCGGTTCTGCAAAGTTTCAAAAGGGTCTCCTCATCCTAAGTTCCGAACAAAGCTATAAGGACGAACATTCACTTGCCGTAGAGCACGAGTTTACACCGGTGAAATGGGGACACCAGCATTGGCTTATACCAACGGACGAGCTGGAACTTTTCGCCTACGCCGTGAATTCAGGTTCTTGGGAAGACTATGGGGCGTTCTATCTTAAGGACAACGAGGTTGAAAAAGAACCAAAGGGACAGCCGGAAATTCCAAGCACATTCAAACACATTCTTAGCCGAAAACCTCTTAAGGTAAAACTGTTAGAAGCTGGCATGAAACCTGAAAGCTGGTATGGTGATATAACCATTGACGCAGGAAAAAATAAAGGCGTGATCGTCGGGATGAGTTTTTGGCTCACAGGCGTAAAGAATACACACGTAAAAATTTCGGTTGTTGAGGTGAGTGAGAATACCGCCGTGGCAAAGGTTGTTGGTGTCGGATACTCATATGAATATCACGACAATGGGAACCCGAAAGGCACTGAGCCTATGGAATTTAAGGCAACGCCGGGATTGAGGTTCACGAGCCGAAATTCACACAAGGATTAAGAGTAGATTCCGTGACGAAAGCGTTGGCGCGTTCAGCTTGGCAAAGTTTGTCATAAATGCTATTTTTTTCTTATGAGCACGATGAACATATCTTTGCCGGAAACTCTTCGGTCATTTGTCGATTCGCAGGTGTCTGACGGAGATTACACCAGCAGCAGCGAGTACGTGCGGGAATTGTTGCGAAAGGAACAGGATCGGGTACGGCTGCGAGAGATGCTTCTTGATGGAGCTGCGTCACCACTAAGTGAAAATGTGTGGAATGCGGAGTACTTCGAGAAAATGCGTCAACGCGTGAAGGCAAAAAAGAAATGAATAAGCCCGTCGTACCTCGGGTTCTGGCCGAGGACGATCTCGATCGTGCGTGTGATCATTACTTGACAACTGCCGGCACTGATGTAGCCGTGGACTTCTTGCACGACTTTGAAAGTGCGGTCGCGTTCATTTCTCAGTTCCCTGCAACGGGTTCGCCGAAATATGGATATGAGCCTAGCTTGGCCGGAATTCGTTTCTGGCCGATGAAGAAATTTCCATTCCTTATATTCTACCTTGAAGCTGAACAACAAATTGATGTCTGGCGCGTGATGCACGGAAATATGGACATCACTGCGGAACTTCACGATCCAGATTCACTTCCGTAATTTTTTTTGTATATGAGCAATCCAGAACCAAACAAGATCATCTTTTCGATGGTCAAGGTCAGCAAATTTTACGATAAGAAACCTGTTCTTAAGGACATTTATCTTTCATTTTTTTACGGAGCCAAGATCGGTGTGCTTGGGCTGAACGGCTCGGGTAAATCCTCGCTTTTGCGGATCATCGCGGGCACCGATAAAGAATTTAACGGCGAGGTCGTTTTTTCGAAAGGCTATTCCGTCGGTTATCTCGAACAGGAACCTAAACTTGACGAGTCGAAAACGGTGCAGCAGATCGTCGAAGAAGCTGTCCAATCGACCGTCGATCTGCTCAAGGAATTCGAGGAAATAAACGCCAAATTTGCTGAACCGATGGATGACCAGGCGATGAATGCGCTTATCGAACGGCAGGGCGAAGTGCAGGAAAAGCTCGATCATGCCGACGCGTGGGATCTGGATTCGCGGCTTGAAATGGCGATGGATGCTTTGCGCTGTCCGCCGCCTGAAACAAAGATCAGCACGCTCTCCGGCGGTGAAAAACGACGTGTTGCTCTCTGCCGTCTGCTGCTGCAAAAGCCGGACATTTTACTGCTTGACGAACCGACAAATCACCTTGATGCCGAAACGGTAAGCTGGCTCGAGCAGCATCTGCAAAAATACGAAGGCACCATCATAGCTGTCACGCACGACCGTTATTTTCTTGATAATGTCGCCGGCTGGATACTCGAACTCGACCGCGGCGAAGGCATTCCGTACAAGGGAAATTACTCGTCGTGGCTCGAGCAAAAAGGGCAGCGCCTAGCTCAGGAACAAAAGACCGAGGACAAGCGGCAGAAAACATTGGAACGCGAATTGGAATGGATACGGATGTCGCCAAAAGGCCGCCATGCAAAATCGAAGGCCCGTATCAACGATTATGAAAAAATGGTCGCGACCGAATCCGAGCAACTCGGCGCGGACCTCGAAATATTCATCCCGCCCGGCGAGCGTCTAGGCGATATTGTGATCGAGGCACACGGCATTTCTAAATCATACGGCGATAAAATTTTGTTTGAAAACCTCGAATTCTCTCTGCCGAAAGGCGGAATAGTCGGTGTCATCGGACCGAACGGTGCCGGTAAGACGACGCTTTTTCGGCTGATAATCGAACAGGACAAACCTGATTCTGGTGATTTTAAGGTCGGCGAAACGGTGCAGCTCGGCTATGTCGATCAATCGCGCGATTCGCTTAATGCCGACAAAACTATTTTCGAAGAGATCGCTGACAATCTCGATTTCGTTACGCTTGGCAAAAAGGAAATGAACGCCCGGGCATACGTTTCGCGCTTTAATTTTTCGGGTAGCGACCAGCAGAAACGTGTCGGGCAGCTCTCCGGCGGCGAGCGAAACCGCGTCCATCTTGCGAAGATGCTAAAGAGCGGAGCAAATGTTATTCTTCTTGACGAGCCCACCAATGATCTCGACGTGAACACGATGCGGGCACTCGAGGAAGCCCTTGAGAATTTTGCCGGATGTGCCGTGGTCATTAGCCATGACCGTTGGTTTCTGGACCGCATAGCGACCCATATTCTGGCGTTCGAAGGCGATTCGAAGGTCGAATTTTTCGACGGCAATTACAGCGAATATGAAGAAGACCGGAAACGACGTCTTGGCGTCGATGCCGACCAGCCGCACCGTATCAAATATCGAAGTTTAACCAGAGCCTAGGTGAATTTTGCCTGATGAAACATGGACCGAAAGAGATAGCCGGTTTTCTAGCTATTGCATTTCTATTGTTTGTAAATTCTTGCCGGAACGCGGCTGACACCGCGCCTCCTGCTGCCGTTCCTAAACTGCCGGAATCGTCAGACGTTGCCGCAACGCCAGTGGTTCCGCCAACTCCCAAAATCCCCGATCTGCAAGCCGAATTAAAAGACGACAGGAACAAAGCAGCGAACTCGCCGATCGGCCAATTCGATTTCAAAAATTATACTTACCCGCTGCCGCGCGGTTGGCAAAATCCGGACGGCAGTGATCTGACGCTGACCAACGGACGGCTGGTCCCGGTGTCGGTCGATACAAATGAGGACATGAGCGATGAGGAAAAAGCAGACCGCAAGGCAAGGCGCCGCATAGGAATGTCTTATGTGACAACTAAATATCTTGATGTGACCGGTGATGGGCAGGACGAGGCGTTCGTGATACTCAAGATCGAGACCGAAGGCAACGCCATTCCGCAGATCGTTTATGTTTTTGAATGGAAAGCCGACAAGCCCGAATTGCTTTGGTATTTCCGCACCGGTGACCGTGCCGATGGCGGACTGAAGGATTTTCGCGTTGAAAATGGCGAACTTGTCGTTGAATTATTTGGCCAGGACAGATTTTTGCTCGGTGCGACGGAAACGGGCAAGATCACCGGCGACGAAGAGCAGCTTTGCTGCCCCACATTTTTCACCCGCACAAATTACAAATGGAACGGCAGGAACTTTCAAATGAACAAAAAAAGGCTCACATTCGAGATTGCTGATCCGTCCGCTCCTCCGCAGGAAAATATGATCGAAATGATCGAAAAGCAAAACAATCTGAAACAGAAGAAATGATCCGCATCAATTTTCAGACGTTTTGCTGATGACCCGATAACCTTCCCGTGCCCGAACCACCATCTCCGGCCTTGCGACCTTGATTTTAAGCGAATGCATCGTTTGGTCCGTTGTGTCATCCGGCGGGTAAAAACCGAGCCGGTATTGAAACCGCAATTCTTCGACGATTGTCGCGAAAGTTTTGCCCAGGTCCTTAATTTTACTCGAGTAATAGCGGCCGCCGGTCAGGCCTGACATTTTCTGCAAAAAATCTTCCGCAGCTTCGTTATTTTGTTCGCCGCGTCCGCCGTTCCTATTTCTGCCGCCGGGAAATGTTCCGCCATTGCGCGGGAAGCGTCCGCCGAAAATTCCGCCATTTCGTCCGCCACGCCGCCCGCCTTGTCCGCGCGGAAAGCCAAATCCGCCTTGATTGGCCCCGCGTCCGGTTTGAAAATATACGGTGTAGATGAGCGTGTCGGATTCTTCTAATGAATGGAACAAGCTGCTGGTCGAAACACTGCTTCCGGCGTCTTTGCCGTCGGTCAGCAAAATGATCGCCTTTCTACCTTTGACCTTGGCGAACGATTCATTCACCACATCAAAAACCGCGTCACGCAGCGTTGTGCCAAAATATTTACCGATATCGGCGTGTTTGACGGCCTGTTTTAGCTGGTCGCTGTCTGATGTAAGCTGGCTCAGAATGTGCGGCTCGTAATCAAAACTGACGACCATTGCCTTGTCCCGCGGCTGAAGCAATTTTATAAAATCGATAGCCGAATGTTTAATATCGCCAAGTACATCAGCGGTACTTCTACTGGTGTCGATCAGTAATGCGACATTGATCGGCTCTTCGGTCGAAGCAAAAAAGTCAATGTTTTGCTTTACGCCGTCACGAAAAATAGTAAAATCGTGTGCCTCAAGGCCGGCCGCGTACCGTCCCTGTTTATCGCTGACGATCACCGGAATACTGACAAGAGCAGTATCGACTTTGATAACATCGTCCGCCGCTTTGTCCTGCGCAGAAATAGATGAAAAGAGCGCAGAGAACGCCAATAAGATCAGTACACTTGGCCTAAGTTTCATAATGATTTGTAAATGCTGACAATTTAGACGCAAATGCTTAACAAAAAGCCGAGGAATATTATTTCGCTTTATATTATAAAGTTCTTGACAATTAAAATAACTTGGCGTATCTTCGATCTCTATGGCGAAGATACAAGCGGCACGCAAAGAAAACCCTGAAATTAACGAACCGGTAAACCTTGGCGATAAGGCGATCGACAACCTGAGGTTCATCCGCGAAACAATGGAGCGTTCGACACATTTCACGGCTGTTCCCGGTTACGGCGGCGTTCTGATGGGCGTAACGGCGATAGTTGCCGCTTACGTTGCGAATGGTCAGCCGTATTTGCGGGATTGGCTGATAGTTTGGGTTGCCGAGGCGTCATTGGCATTTGCGATAGGTTTGCTGGCGATGTGGCAAAAATCGCGAATAGTCGGTGCGTCGCTCGTTTCGGCACCGGCGAAAAAGTTTGCGATGAGTTTTTTGCCGCCGCTTGTTTGCGGTATTGCGATCACGCTTGGGCTTTGGCGGTTTGAATT
This sequence comes from Pyrinomonadaceae bacterium, assembly GCA_043740295.1. Classification (GTDB taxonomy): domain Bacteria; phylum Acidobacteriota; class Blastocatellia; order Pyrinomonadales; family Pyrinomonadaceae; genus OLB17. Next base: position 97,221 of record JAYUCO010000071.1, read on the forward strand.
TTACGAAGTAATGATCCCAGTTTGGATGCTGCTTTACGGGGCTGCCGTAGTGACCGGCGGAGCGTTTTCCGTTCGCATCGTTCCGGTCATGGGCTGGTGTTTCATAGCCCTTGGAGCTTTGGCATTCGCGCTTCCGTCTGGTTACGGAAATCCTCTCATGGCGTTGAGTTTTGGCATTCTACACATTGTATTCGGAGCGATAATCGGCAGACGTTACGGCGGTTAGAGTTGGCAGGCGGAAACACGGCCCCGGTAGGAAGTGTGCCCCTTCGGCTCGGCACTCAAAGGCTTTAGAAATGGGAAATAAGAATTTAGCAATAAAAAATAACGGCGTGCGGCCTCAGGCTTTGCGGATAGAAAAAGCCGCAGGGAATGTCTCCGGCGATCTGGACAAGGTGATCCACGAACGGATGCGTTTGGGAATGATCAGCGCCTTGGCCGCGAACGAAAAGCTGAGCTTTACGGAACTCAAAAATCTTTTGAACACGACCGACGGCAATATCAGCGTCCACGCCCGCAAATTGGAAGACGCCGGCTACCTGATCTGCGAAAAAACGTTCAAAGCCCGAATGCCGTTGACAGAATACAAGATCACAAAGGAAGGCAAAAAGGCACTTGAGCGATATCTGAACCACATGGAAGCACTGATTAAAGCGATGAAGCGAGGATTTTGAGTTGGAGCCTAAGTCATTAGCGTCAGAACCGCGAGCGATAGCGACCGGGTTTCCAGATGTAAACAAGTACTCAACCTCAAAACTAAAATTATGGGCTTACTTTTACTATTGATGACCGTCGGCGGACTCATGACCGCAAGTTTATTGCTGATAATAGCTGTCGTTGCAAAGAAGTTGTGGTTGCGAAATTTCGTTCTCGGCGGCGTCGCGATCTGGTTCGTTTTTTATTTCGCGATGCTGTTTGGCGTTTCGCTTTTCAGTACGGAAAAGACGCTGGCCCTGAACGAGCCGAAGGAATTTTGTGGGTTTTATTTTGACTGTCATATGCATACGGCGATAACCGATGTGAGGAAAACCAAAAACATTGGCGACAAAACCGCGAAGGGCGAATTTTATATCGTTAAGGTGAAGGTTTTAAGCGATGCCCGGCGGGCGACGCTCGGCTTGCTGACCGTTGATGCCAGGGTAATTGATGAACGGAAGCAGCAATTCGAACGCGACCTTCAGGCCGAGATCGAACTCGGCGAACAGCCGCCGTTTGAGAAAAAAATAACACCTCTCGAAAGTTTCGAAAAAGAGATCGTATTCGATCTGCCTCCCGATTCTACGAATCCGCTCCTCGACATCCGCGAAGGCTACGGCATCGACCACGCCATCGAAGCCGTGTTGATCGGCGACGAAGACAGCATTTTTCACAAACGAAATTATTTCAAACTAGAGGAACAAAAACGGCTCACGTATGTGAACTAAATCAAGGACGAACAACATTATGCAAAAACTTGGACTGGATGATGAAGTATTAACGGAAATTCCAAAAAAATTCTGGCCGAGACAGTTTCAGGCCGAAGCGACGTCCGGACAGCGAAAATTTGATTGGGTGTTTGGCATAGTTTTGCCGGTAATTTGCTTTTATTTTGACCCGATAGTCTTTACGGGCGGCTTCGATGGTGGGGGAATGCTGGCTGCATATAAGCCATTCGCTTACGTGCTCACCTATGTCTCGATCATGTCAATGATGGCGTGGCTTATCTGGGGAGCAAGGCTTGGATGGCTGAATTCAGCTTTTGCCGGTTTATTTGCAGTTGGCTCTCTGGTATCACTGGCTGTCGGAATTTTTATCGCTCCAATTAGTCTGCTTGGGTTGATAGTGGTGATCGGCGCATTGGGTTTTACGCCGCTTTTCTCGGCATTTGTTTATCTTCGAAATTCGACGCGGGCCTTTCGTGCCGGGAAAGACTTTCTCGAGGGTGGCCTATCGACGCGTACATTTGCGCTTGGCGCGATCTTTAGTGCGGTCATTCCATATGTTGCGCACTTAGAGATAGTGCGGTTGGGAATAATGAAATGACATCATCGAAGTCCGTGAAGCGGACAAATTTAATAGCGTCGGGAGAATCCCGACTTGGACTGCCGGACAGGTCTTGTGACGCTGTAAGTGTCGAATAAACGCCTGCAAAGGTCGCCGGGTTTCCCCGAAGCTAGTAAATCGTAACTTTCAGCGACAATCCATTCACTTTGCGGCCAAAACCTGCATGCATTCTATGACGTAAAACGGCCCATCGCTCTTTGGGAGACCTTCATCAATGAGGCTCATATAAATGACAAGATAATGAATAACAGAACAAAAACAGGAATCGAAATACTTTGGGTTGCGGGTTTAATGGGCATTCTCGGCAACGTCCTTTTGCGGGAAACGCCGTGGGGTTTGAACGCTTCACTATTTGTGGCGGCATTTGTGGCGGCAATGGCGATGCTGGTCGTTCGCCGGAAGCCGGAATTTCTAACACGGCAGAACATTGCTTTGTATGGCGCGATGGTGTTTTTTGCGGCGATGTTCTCGTGGCGCGATTCGATAGAACTGCGAATCTACGATACTTTTGCCATTCTCGCGATAATGGGCGTTTTGATGTTGCCGGCGTTGAAGCTTTCAGTGCAGAATTCAGGTGTTTTTCATTACCTCACGGGATTTTTATGGTCGGGTGTGAGCTCTGCTTTTGGGCCGGCGGCGGTGCTGTCATCGGACATTGAATGGAAAACTATCCTGAAAACAGGATGGTCCAGACATCTCGTCTCTGCAATTAAAGGCATCGCCATCGCTTTGCCGATGCTCATCGTTTTTGGAGCACTGTTCGTGGCGGCTGACGCGGCTTTTGAGGGAATGATCGAACGCATTTTCAATGAGTCGGCGCAGACGGCCTTTAGACATCTGTTTCTGACCGCTCTCTTCTTTTGGCTGACCGCCGGTTATTTTCGCGGTGCTTTACACGAGATCGGATCGTACAAAACTACGGCTGCAAATAACAGTTTGAGTATAATTCCAGATCTGCCTCATTCCAGCGCGTTCGATAAGGTCCGGGCGGAAGAGACCGTCAATGCCGACGCCCTGCCGGGAAACGCAACAATTCTTGAGCATATAAATAAGGAAGACGCCCCAAAACCGGAGCAAGTTGAGGAACCAAAAAAACGCGATTGGCAGAATTTCGATAATTCATTTATACCGCAGGCGTTTACGCTCGGGGCCGTGGAAACCGTTGTGATTCTGGGCCTGATCAATCTTTTGTTCCTCAGTTTCGTTATCGTCCAAGTGCCGTATCTCTTTGGCGGCATGGAACTCGTTCAGAACACGCCAGATTTCAAATTGGCCGATTATGCCCGCCGCGGCTTTGGCGAACTCGTCGCCGTTGCCGCTTTGGTTTTGCCGATCCTATTGACCTCGCATTGGCTGCTTCGCAAAGACAAACCGTCAAATGAAACGATATTTCGGGCTTTGGCCGGGATCCAGATCGTACTTCTATTCGTAATAATGGCGTCGGCTGCACAGCGGCTGTTCCTGCTGACCGGGAGTTTGGGATACGGATTGACGACCATCCGGCTTTACCCAATGATCTTCATGATCTGGCTGGCGGTGATCTTTGTTATCTTTAGCCTCACGGTTTTGCGCGGTGCCCGGCAATATTTTGCGTGGGCCGCACTGTGGTCGGCATTTTTCATTCTGGCCGGAACACACTTTCTCAACCCGGACGAATTTATCGTTCGCACAAATATACGACTAATGCAGCAAGGCCGCGATTTCGACGGGGACTACAATGCCGAACTTAGTGATGATGCAATCCCGGCTGTCCTTGAAGCTTTGTCCGCCATGGGTGAGGACGATCAATGCTTTGTGAAGTGGAGACTGCATAACCGTCTTATCGTAGCTCGTGATGAGGCGGATAGCCGTTCATGGAATCTGTCGCGATTAACTGCCCGTTCACTTCTCGAAGAGAATCATAATGTCTTTGATGATCACGCAGGTTGTCCGGCCTGGATGCCTTTTCCTGAAACGAACAGTGGCCGATTGAAGTACTAAATTCCCGGTTCAATGGTAAGATTTACCAATGGCTCGTGATCTGATCCGCGAATATCTTTCATACCTCAGCGTTGAAAAAGGCCTGGCGAAAAATTCGCTTGAGGCTTATGAGCGCGATCTGGGGAAATTGAGCGAGTGGACGGAGAAGAATGGTTTTGAGCTTTTGGCTTTGACGCGGCAGGACCTGCGGGAATGGCTTATCGATCTTTCGCGGACGGAATTGTCTGAGAATTCTAAACGGCGGCTATTAAGCGCTCTTCGCGGGTTTTATAAATTCCTGATGATCGAGGGACATATTGATAAAAGCCCGGCGGACGATCTCGTCGCTCCGCAGAAAGGTTTGTATCTGCCCAAATTCTTAAACCGGTCCGATATTGAATCGCTGCTCTCGGCCCCCGATATTTCAACCGAGACGGGCCTTCGTAACAAAGCGATACTTGAAATAATGTATGCCTCCGGCCTTCGCGTTTCCGAGGTTGTCACGCTGCAGATCAGGGACGTTGATATTGATGCCGGAATCTTGACCTGCAAGGGAAAAGGAAGCAAAACACGGCGTGTCCCGGTCGGCTCGAGCGCGATCGAATGGCTAAAAAGCTACCTCGTGCTGCGGCGTAAAAAAGAAAATATAGATGTTCAGAATTTTTTCGTCACGCCTATCGGGATGCCTATAAATCGCCAGATGATATATCTCTTTATTAGAGAATATGCGGAAAAATGCGGCTTTAAGGATGTTTCACCGCACACGCTCCGCCACAGTTTTGCGACGCATCTAGTTCAAAACAGCGCGGACATTCGTTCAGTTCAACAAATGCTTGGCCATGCGGATATTTCTACGACCCAGATCTACACCCATATGACGGATGCCCATCTGCGCAGATCTTACGAAAAGTTCCATCCACGATCAAAAAGTAAGTAGATTCCTGTTCACCCTACTTTCTTATTTCCCTTGAGCCTTTGTTAAAACTCTTTGTTATTGCAGAATAGGAGGAACTTGCTTGACCGTGAAGATCAAGAGATCCAGCGGAGCCGATAAATCGACGTTAGAACCCAGATTAATCGACGTTAGAATCTAAATGGCATGTAGTAGAAACTGGCTTTACCTATCTCCATTTTGCGGCCAATTCCAAACCTGACTTTCCCGACTTGCAACCTTGAAAAAACTCCGCTAGAATTGGGAGTTTGCTAATCGGCTCAAAAAGCCGGTGGTTTTGACAACGAAAAATATGCATGGGTGGTCGAGCGGTCAAAGGCAACGGGCTGTAAACCCGTCGGATTAATTTCCTACGTAGGTTCAAATCCTACCCCATGCACCATGTCGATTTTAGATGTTGGGTATTAGATTGAAACGAGCTGAACGATCGCAATGTTCGCTAATTCACTGATCCAAACACCAATCTAAAATCAGAACGCGGGAGTAGCTCAGTTGGTAGAGCGTCAGCCTTCCAAGCTGAATGTCGCGAGTTCGAATCTCGTCTCCCGCTCCAATTTTGTGGAGCATTTTGTTGGTTTTGAAAACCCGCCCAAGTAGCTCAGGGGTAGAGCGCATCCTTGGTAAGGATGAGGTCGCGGGTTCAAATCCCGCCTTGGGCTCCAGATATTATGTTTGGCGTTGCAGATACAAAAATGACGATGGTCTATTGGAAATCGGACCAGTTTTGGCTGGGCAAGCTACTTGAACATCCAGAGATAATGACACAGGGTGAATCTTTGGAAGAATTGGAAGAAAATATCAAGGATGCGTTTCTTCTGATGGCGATGGATGAAGTGCCGAAAGGATATCAGGTCAAAGAAATTCGGATATGAAACGAAAGGATCTGATCAGGCAATTAGCAGCCGAAGGTTGCATTTTGCTTAGAAACGGATCGCGTCACGATATTTATTTTAATCCTCGTAATGGAATGAAACAGCCGGTTCCCCGGCACAGCGAAGTTGATGAAAAGCTTGCAAAGCACATCAAAAAATATTTGGGAATTGAAAAGAAATAATTTGAAGGCATATAAAAATTATGAGTAAGGAAAAATTTGACCGCAGCAAGCCGCACGTGAATATAGGGACGATCGGGCACGTGGATCATGGGAAGACGACGTTGACGGCGGCGATCACGAAGGT
>JAYUCO010000072.1:0-19312 GCA_043740295.1 Pyrinomonadaceae bacterium
AGAAGATGAAGAAGGCCTCATAATTACGCTGACCGACCGTTTGGTGAGCGAGGGTTTTGACGTGACTTCGGCCAATGACGGTAAGAAAGGGTTTGACGCCGCAATATCGGGAAACTTCGATCTCATCATTCTCGATGTAATGCTGCCGAAAAAGAACGGCTATGACGTTTGCCGTGATCTTAGGCAAAAGGAAATTAACACGCCGATACTGATGCTTACCGCCAAAGGCGAAACGATCGACAAAGTGCTTGGACTGAAATTGGGAGCGGACGATTATCTGACAAAGCCGTTCGAAGTAATCGAACTACTCGCCCGCGTCGAGGCTCTTTTGCGCCGTTCGCCGAATCAAATCAAGGGCGATTCCATCGGCAGTTTCCGGTTTGGCGAGGTCTCCATCGATTTCAAACGAGCCGAAGTTACGAAAAGCGACACATCGGTTGATCTGTCGGCAATGGAGTTCAAATTACTTCAGTTTCTGATCGAAAACCGCGGTCTCGTCCATTCCCGCGACCATTTGCTCGATGCTGTTTGGGGATACGACGCGATGCCGACGACACGCACGGTCGATGTGCATATAGCATGGCTGCGGCAAAAGCTCGAAGAAAATCCGCGTCACCCGCATTTTATCCAAACTGTTCACGGCCTTGGCTATAAATTTGTCGATAAGTGACCAAAACAAATAAGTCAATAAATAAACAATTAATTTTCAGTTTACGGGACCACGTAAATGACCACAGCGAGATAGTGAATTATGCTGCCGGCGAGGACAAATACATGAAATATTGCATGATTGTGTGGCAGTTTGTGCCATGAAAAAAAAATTACACCAAGTGAATAAGCAATTCCGCCCGCGACCGCCAAAACTACCGGCATGATCCCTAATATCTGAAATAGCGGTTGAATGGCAAAGACACCAAGCCACCCCATAACGACGTAAGAGATCACGGAAGCAACAAGAAACTTGTTAGGAAAAAAGATCTTGGTCAAGATTCCCACGGCTGCAAATGACCAGATCAATACCAGCAAACTCTGTCCAAGAGTTCCGCCTAAAATTACAAAACCGAATGGTGTGTAGCTTCCAGCGATCAATAAATAAATACCGCAATGATCGGCAACCCGCAGTTTTTGCTTGAGCCTTGGAGAAATGGCGGCGTGATAAAATGTCGAGGCCGTGTACAAAATTACCAGCGATAAACCGTAAATCATGCAGCCGAATGTCAGCAGAGCATTGCCGTGCATTATTGCCAAAACTAAAAGTATCGCAAATCCGACAACACTCAATAGCAACCCAAATCCGTGTGTGATCGTATTGGCAAATTCCTCGACCGTTAATTGTTTTAATTTCGTTTTTATCATTAACGTGTTTAAAATTCCGAGTCGCTCGTCGCTCTTTCGCGGCGGGCGACGCCGGATTTATAGGCGGCGTCCTCAACTTCTTTCGCGACAGCTTCGCCCACGCGGCGGTCAAATACTGAAGGGATAATGTAGTCGGGATGCAGTTCGTCTGGCCCTATTATTGCGGCAATGGCATATGCCGCAGCGAGTTTCATTTCTTCGTTGATCCGTGAAGCACGGCAATTTAATGCACCGCGAAAGATACCTGGAAAACAGAGGACGTTATTGATCTGATTGGGATAGTCCGAACGTCCCGTTGCCATTACGGCGACAAGTCCGGCGGCATCTTCAGGCATGATCTCCGGTATCGGATTGGCCATTGCGAAAACGATCGGGTCTTTTGCCATATTTTTTAGATCATCTTGCGTGATAACGCCCGGAGCCGACAGCCCGAAGAATACGTCGGCGCCTTTTATTACAGCGTGAACATTACCCGTTTCTCTATCCGCATTGGTATTTCGGGCGTACCAATCCTTTACCCAATTCATGTTTTCGGTGCGGCCTTCGTAAATTGCGCCGGTTTGGTCGCAGCCGATAATATTCTTAACTCCTGCGGCCATGACGATCTTTGAGCACGCCACACCGGCAGCCCCGACGCCGTTAACAACGACCTTAATATCCGCCATCCGCTTGCCCGTAATTTTCAAAGCGTTGATTAACGCAGCGAGCACTACGACAGCGGTTCCGTGCTGATCATCGTGAAAGACAGGGATGTCTAATTCTTCTTTAAGCCGGTCCTCAATGGCGAAGCAACGCGGGGCGGAAATATCTTCTAAATTGATGCCGCCGAAAGCCGGAGCGAGGTTTTTTATCGTTTTTACAATCTCGTCGGGATCTTTGGTGTCGAGGCAGATGGGAAACGCATCCACCCCGCCGAATTCCTTAAACAACTGGCATTTACCTTCCATCACCGGCATCGCGGCGAGCGGGCCGATGTCGCCGAGGCCAAGCACTGCGGTTCCGTCGGATATGACGGCGACCGTGTTCTTTTTGATCGTCAGGTTGTAGGCCTTTTCGGGGTCTTTGGCTATTGCTTCACAGACGCGGGCAACCCCTGGAGTATATGCCATGGAAAGGTCGGAACGCGTTTTGAGCTGCATTTTTGAAACGACTTCGATCTTGCCGCCAAGGTGCATTAGGAAAGTGCGGTCGCTGATGTTGACGACTTCGACGCCGTCGATAATAGTAACAGCGGCGACGATCTCCTGGTCGTGAGATTCGGACGCGGCGTTGACAGTTATGTCCCGTATCAAAAAATCCTTTCCCACACTGACAATATCTATGCCTTCGATGTCGCCACCAGCGTGTCCAATGGCAGTAGTTATTTCACCAAGTTTTCCCGGCTGATTGTGAATACGGACGCGAAGTGTAAGGCTGTAACTCGCGTTAGGTGTCGGTGTATTTGTCATAAGTTATTAAAAAGTATGACCAAAAACCCAGCTACAGGCAAATGAATAAAAATGACGGGCATCCTAATTGTGATTCAGTGTGCTAACACACCGACGAATTTACTTCGCTTTGTTATTGTGAAATAACTTTACTATTGAACCTGTCGTATCCGGACCCTGCGAATCGAAGGAGAATTGTGGCTAATCAGTATGCTATTCAAAACCGTCTGCTTGCCGGGCTTCCTACTGATGAATACGCTCGATTCTTTCCGCATCTGGAAGAAATTGAGTTGACGTACGACTCGACGATCTGCCACTTTGGTGATGCTATCCGATACGTGTATTTCCCATCCAGCGGCATCATTTCGCTGCTGGGTACCATCGAGGACGGGTCTACACTCATATCATGTGTGATCGGTAATGAAGGCATGGTCGGCCTGCCTTTATTTCTCGGTGCAAAAACGGCCCCTGTTCATGCAATTGTACAAGGTAGCGGAAAAGCGATGAGAATGGCTGCGGCGGATTTTGAAAATGAATGCAGAGAGAGCAGCGCTCTGCCCGGTCTGCTTTTGCATTTTACATATTCGCTGATGGTTCAGATATTGCAATCAACTGTTTGCTATCGATTTTGCCCGGTAGAAAAGCGACTCGCCCGGTGGCTGCTAATGACGCACGACCGGATGGGAACTGACGGTTTTCAGATGACACAGAATTTTCTCACGAGCATGGTCGGCGTGCGTCGCGAAACTATAGCTCACGCCGCAATATCTCTTCGAAAAAAATCTTTGGTAAGATATAGCCGCGGCAATATGATGATAACTGACCGCCCGGGTCTTGAAGCCGCCACATGCAAATGCTACTCAGTCACGCGGACCATTGAGAAAAGTCAAGAATTACACTGATGAGCCGCCGAGACCCTTCATAATGCTTAAGGCTGCGTGAACGGCTCGCCTTTACCGCTCGCTGGGTGCAGGTATTGTTTTGCCCGACATTCCATTCTATAATTTGGTATTTAATAAGAAAGAAGCGAAAAAATAAAAACGTAAGACATTAGTTGCCGACGTACGATAATACTTTTTTGATTTTACCTTTTTTCTTTTTACTTTTAATTATGGTTTGGATAAAAACGATCTCTTTTGAAGAAGCGGATGAAAACCTACAAGAGATTTTGATTAAAACACGGACGAATTATCCGCAGGAATATGCCGCTCCGGTTGAAAGTGCAAGTTCTGTTAACGAATCGATCGTTGATTCGCATACGCTAATTCCCGACGCTCTTTTTCACGCCTTTTCAACTTTCAGTGCTTTGATGTCGCCGGATCTGCCGCTCGAAAGAAGACAGCACGAAATGATCGCAACGATGGTTTCAGTCACTAACGACTGCTTTTACTGAGTGGAATCACACGCAGAGTTTCTGCGTCGCGTGACTTTGGATGATGATCTAATCTTGGCCTTGCGGAAAGATTACATGACCGCGCCCATAACCGATACGGAAATGGTAATGTGTGATTATGTCGTGCAGCTAACAAAAGATGCCACAAAAATTGGCCCGGCACATCACAAAAAACTTCGGGCAAATGGTTTCGATGACACGGCAATTTTGCAGATCACTTTGATCGCTTCCTGGTTTAATTATATAAACCGCGTGGCAGATGCTTTGGGTGTTGGACGCGATTAGCTGGTAAATATTCAATATCTGCTCAAAAACGATTTGGCAAATTCACTCTTACAATCACTTTTTGACGAGGAAGAACGGCGGCCGTTGTCGGTTTCGGAGCTTAACGAGCAGGTCAAGGGCGAGATCGAGCGGCGGTTTGGTTCGGTTTGGGTTGAAGGCGAGATAACCAATTTTGCGGTTCCAAGGTCGGGGCATTGGTATTTCACACTTGGTGACGGCTCGTCGCAGTTGAAGGCGGCATGTTACAAAGGCACGAATTACAAGATCCGTTTTCAGCCGTTTGATGGTTTGCAGGTTCGCGTCCGCGGACGATTGACGCTTTATGAGCCTCGCGGTGAATATCAGATCCTGGTCGAATCGCTCGAACCTGTCGGTGAAGGCGCGCTCAAGGTCGCTTTTGAGCAAATAAGGGCCAAACTCGAGCTTGAAGGCTTGTTTGATGAGTCACTGAAAAGGCCGATGCCTGCTTTTCCGAAAAAGATCGGTGTGGTCACATCGCCGACCGGGGCAGCTTTTTTTGATATTCTACACGTTCTGTCGCGTCGGGCACGTTCCGTCAGCGTGATCCTGATCCCGACTCGCGTACAGGGCGAAACCTCAGGCGAAGAGATCAGCCAAGCGATTCGATTTGCGAATGAATTCAATTTGAAAGCTTCCATAAGTGACCGTATAGACGTATTAATCGTCGGACGTGGCGGCGGTTCGTCCGAAGACCTTTGGGCGTTCAATGAGGAATTAGTTGCACGTCATATCCGCGCATCGTCAATTCCAATAATTTCGGCTGTCGGGCACGAGACAGACTTTACGATTGCTGATTTTGTTGCCGATCTGCGTGCGGCTACACCTTCTGCTGCGGCCGAGATAGTTGTCCAGCGTGAAGAAGATATTGAGAATCATCTCGAACGCCGCATTCGAGATCTGAGTCAGTTGATGAGCTTTAAACTGCTCGAAGCTCAGACGGAATTGCAGTCGCTTGAACTGTCGCCGGTTTTTTCAGAGTTTCCAGCGGCTATTCGGGAAATGCGATACAGGATTGACGATATTCAGACGCGGGTCCAAGCATCGGTTTCTGACCGCTTGGATCGGGCAGCCGATATGGTGACGGCCGTGAGCGGTCGGCTTTCGCCTGTCAAACTAGCTGCGAAAGTCAGTACAAATTCTGCGCGGCTCGCTATTCTGGAACAGCGGCAGATCGCTGCAAACACTGCCATTAAAGTTGAGCGGAATAAAAGCCTCAACGTGATGATGACAAAACTAGACGCACTGTCACCGCTGTCTGTGCTGAATCGCGGTTTTTCGATCACGGAGAACGAAAAAGGTGAAATTTTGCGGGATGCATCGAAAACAAAGGCCGGCGATAAATTGAAAATCAGGCTCGCAAATGGGAAACTTAACGCTGAAGTTTTGTTGCCGGAATAATAAACGATTTTTGATTTTACACAAGCAGTTTATTTTATAATAGTTCGGCATCTTCTTTTTTTCATTATTTCTTCTGAAGATTCTTCTGAAGAAATATTTATTAGAGTGGAATCGATGCCGAAATTTGTTGTCGATGCAAAAGACAAATATAGAACGGAACTGCCAGGTTTTGGCGGCTATGCCGAGCCGAAACTCCGCAGCCGGGGTAAAAAGATATTAACGATCTTTGGCATTTCGATCATATTGATAACGATTATTGGATCGATCAGCAGTTTTTTTTACTGGCGAAATTTAAGTGATACGCCGCAGTATTCGCTAGCACTTTTAATTGACGCTGCTCGCCGCGACGATAAAGTTATGATTGACGAACTTGTTGACATGGATGCAGTAGTTGACAATTTCTTACCACAAATCACTTCCAAGGCGATCGAACTATATGGCCGCGGACTTTCCCCGCAGACTATCGCAATGATGGAAAAGATCGCGGCTCCGGTTCTTCCGGCTGTTAAGAGCCGGGCGCGCGATGAATTGCCGAAAGCGATCAGGCAAAAGACCGAAAAGTTTTCAAATGTCCCGTTTGCTGTAATGCTTATTGGGGCCGACAGATATTTGGATATTACATTTCAAGGCGAATTGGCTCTGGTTAAAAGCAAGGTTCCAGAACATTCTTTTGAAATGACGATGCGAAAAAATGGCCAGAAATGGAAGATCGTTGGGATACGAGACGAAAAACTTGCAACGAAAATTGCTCAAAAGGTCGGTCAGGATATCATTGGAATTGCTTCAAAAAACAGTCGTCAATCATCTGCGGACCTGCTCGATATTAGAAAGATAAACGAACTTTTGAAGCAGGCTGAAGAAATTTTTAGATAGTACACATTGAAAGACTATTTATACTGATTTTCACTTTTAGTTATTAGCTTTTCATTACTTGGCCGAAATTTATGGAAAAGACATTTGAAGCATCTTTGAACGAGCTGGAGAAGATCGTCAAACAGTTGGAAGACGGTGATTTACCGCTTGAAAAGAGCTTGAAGCTATTTGAAGATGGCGTAAAGCTTTCGCGTGAATGCCGCGAACAATTGACTAATGCCGAGCGGCGGATTGAAGTTTTATTACAAGACTCGAACGGAAACCTGAAACTTGAAAATCTTGATCCGGAAGCCCCGCGAAGCAATGCAAAAGCAAAGAGCAATAAAAGGATAGTGTTCGAAGATGGTGAGGAGGAAAACGAAACTCCTTTCTAGCCTAAAAAGAAACCCTGTGGACTGAAACGCTGAAAAAATTTGATAGGCTATTGGCAAGCGCCGATAGCCCATTTTTAAATAAGCTATCTACGCGAGCTAAAAATACTCAGGATATACCAAAATAACAATGCAATGCTGGCAAATAATGTCAGCGAAGCCGCAACATGCTGATTTGTATTAAAACGATGAAGCACATTCGAAGTTTCATAAAGAATAGCCGTTCCCGCGAATGCGACCATCACAAATGCAAGAAGTTACCGAGCGAAAAGCCGAATAAAGCTCCTGCTACAATAAATCCCAAAGCAGCAAATCCGCTAATTGCTAAAATTGGACCAAGAAATGAAAAATCATTTCGTGTAATAAATACGGTAGCTGTAATGCCGAGGAATAATCCGATTGATACAGTTCCAGCTTTTAATAATAGCAATACAGGATCGTCCGACCGCAAAGCCGCAATAGTAAGAAGTGGTACGAAAATAATTGCCTCACCGATAACTGCTAAAGCCAGTCCAAAAAGCTGTGTCGCTTTTGATGTTTCTGACGTTGCCCAATTACGGGCGATATAGGAAACGACCATAAACAAACCAAGGACGCCCAGCCATCCGATAGAACCGCCACTAAAAATGAGATTAGCTATCAAGCCAGCAGCACCGGATGCAAACAAAAAACTCTCAACAACTATGAAAGCGAGAATTGCCGCTGCAAGTAATAGATAAGTTTTGCGGATAAACGACGCACGTTCAGCAGGAAGTGCTCCAGCTGCTGAATTGCCGAATGTAGATGTAAATTGTTCCACATGAATTGTTTTCCCCTTATACTTTTGAATTATTTCGGCGTCAAGATGTTTGCCTGTTATCTTTATAGTCTAATTCCAATCTTATACTCATCCTATTTCCAATCATAGTCATACATAAATCAAGACATGATTTGAATTAAATAATTTCACTCAATAAGAGAACATGATTAATGTGACTCCGATGAGTAGGACTAGTCCGATAGCTAATATCGACCACTTTATCACTCTATTTGTCCGACCAAAAACTAATTGCCACATTCCGTTTGTTACTGAGAACAATCCCAACATCAGGACGGTCCCGAACAAGGCAAACATCATAAATGACTGTTTATTGGTACCATTAAATCGCTGTACTGAACTGGCATCGTTGCCATGATCGATAACTCCTTTTGCCCAAAATATTAATGAGGCCATTATAAAAATAAGGAAAACGCCAAGAATCACTGCAATCAAGCCGCGTATGCGTTCAGAAAACTGTGTGAACGTTTTTCCATGACATCGAGGACATATATTTGAGTCTGTTTCGGCTTGAAGGTTGCACTTAGGACAAGTCCGGTTTTGTATATTTGCCATAACCTTAACAAAAAAGGGCAAACATTAAAGTTTCCCCTTCTGTTCCACTTTTGTAATGCTTTTTATGCTACTGAGCTTTCAGCTTTTGCACCAGTAGTCTTAGCGGCAATGATATCAACTTTGTCGATAGTTGGAGGTTCAGCCAACAGAGCCTCGGCGTTTGCCATCAATGCGGCGGCTATTGGGCCGTTCAAGTGTGCGTCGCGGCCTTCGTCTGTCCCAAAAGTATCAAAAATGCCGAAGGTGTTTTCGTTAAATTTTACTGCATACCATGTAACTGTAAGCGGCTCTCCATTTGCGAGAGCAAGTCCGCCGTTCAAAAACGCTTCGACCTCGGCTTCCTTGCCGGGTTTGGCGACCAATTTTACTGCTAATCCTTTTGTGACCATATAAAAAATCTCCTTGTAGTACTTACTTCTGAATTGATTATGTGCTGATAAAAAACGAATAGCAAGATGAAATTTAGAACGTTAATTTGTATTTACATACAGCTATTCCGCCTTGCCCGCTGCTTTCAGCGGCTCAAGCTCTGGTCTAGGCGTAGCGAGGCCAAGCTCGGGTGAACGCCATAGATTCGAAACCAGGAGTTCACGGATAAAAGTCATTTCCTTGGGCAAGCGGTCGTAAAGCTTGAAAAATAGGTCATCGTGCATGGCGATCTCTTTTAGCCACAGATCGCGGTCAAGGTTCATCACCTTTTCAAAATTTTCGCGTGAGAAATCCAGCCCGCGCCAATCCATGTCTTCATAACGTGGTACCCATCCAAGAGGGGTTTCAACTCCGATCGATTTTCCGCGAGCACGCTCTACTACCCATTTAAGGACACGCATGTTCTCACCAAAGCCGGGCCAGAGAAATTTACCGTCCTCTCCTTTAAGAAACCAATTGACTGAGAAAATACGCGGCGGTTCGGGGATCTGGCGGCCGAAATCGAGCCAATGAGCAAAATAATCGCCCATATGGTAACCACAAAATGGAAGCATTGCGAATGGGTCACGTCTGACCTCTCCGATATTTCCAAATGCAGCGGCCGTCATTTCAGAACCCATAGTCGCCGCCATATAAACTCCAAAAGCCCAATTAAACGATTGTTGTATGAGCGGGACGACACTATTACGGCGTCCGCCAAAGATAAATGCCGAGATCGGAACGCCTTTCGGGTCGTCAAATCTCTCGTCGGCAACCGGGCATTGCGTGATAGGGGCGGTAAAACGTGAGTTTGCATGTGCCGCTTTGGCTTCAGTTGCGGGTGTCCAATCGTTGCCCTGCCAATCTATTGCGTGAGCGGGCGGCTCGCCGTCCATTCCTTCCCACCAAACATCGCCATCGTCCGTAAGTGCCACATTCGTAAAGATAGTGTTTTCTTTGATCGATTCCATGGCATTCGGATTGGTTGAGTAGTTAGTTCCGGGCGCAACACCGAAAAATCCGGCTTCGGGATTAATCGCGTGTAATTTACCGTTCTCATCTGGTTTTATCCATGCGATGTCATCACCAACAGTTGTGATTTCCCAACCTTCCTCGCGGAATTCTTTTGGCGGAATGAGCATCGCGAAATTTGTCTTGCCGCAAGCCGAAGGAAACGCGGCGCAAACATAATCTTTTCGTCCGTCAGGTGATTTTACACCGACGATGAGCATATGTTCTGCAAGCCATCCCTGCTCACGGCCAAGTGTGGATGCAATTCGCAATGCTAAACATTTCTTGCCGAGCAGGGCATTGCCGCCGTAGCCGGAGCCATAACTGACGATCGACCTTTCTTCCGGGAAATGGACAATATATTTGTCTTTCGGGTCGGGCGAGCAAGGCCACGCGACATCGGCCTGACCGTCAGCAAGCGGCATTCCTACCGTGTGCAGACAATGGACGAATTCGCCGTCTCCGAGGGCTTCCAAAGCTTTCGTTCCCATCCGCGTCATGATCTTCATATTGACCGCGACATAAGGTGAATCGGAAAGCTGCACTCCAAATTGGGAGATCGGCGAACCGATCGGTCCCATACAAAATGGCACGATATACATTGTCCGCCCGCGCATTGAGCCTCGAAGTTTAGGCGTCAATAAAGCCTTCATTTCGGCCGGGGCCATCCAATTATTGGTCGGGCCGGCGTCGCTTTTGCTTCGTGAGCAAATATATGTCCGGTCCTCCACACGTGCAACATCCGAAGGGTGCGAACGGGCAAGAAAGCTGTTCGGACGCTTTTCTTCATTAAGCCTGATGAAGGTCCCTGCGGCGACCATTTCCTCACAAAGCCTGTCGTACTCTTCCTGTGAACCATCGCACCAATACAAATTTGCCGGTTCGCAAAGCTCTGCCATGTCAGTGACCCAGCGTTTCAACTCAGTGTTTTTAATATTTTCGGGAATAGTAAAATTAGACATAATCTCAGTAATACAATTTTAAGTTTTTGATTTTGATTCTTATTTGATAATTGAACAATTAATGCGTTTTTGAAAGTGTTTCCTCAGATTATCACAGTATAAGTAAAAATGTTAAAGCTAAAAGTAAACGAATTTTTCATTGGCCAATGCCTATCAAAGCTAGTTCCTTAAGTTGTCTCGGCAAGTTTATTTCCCGCATACTGTCGGATCGTATGAAATAAAACTGACGCAATGATGATCCCGCCGCCGATAATCGCCCATTCGGACGGCTTTTCACCAACGAAAATAAATACCCAAACCGGATTTAGTAATGGCTCGATAAATCCGATCAAGCTGGCATCAAGCGGACGAGTTCCGCCCCTGACGCCTTTTATAAATAATATGTAAGAAATACCGATCTGGATTATTCCCAGAAAACTGACAGCGAGAATATCGGTCAGGTTCATAACTGGAATTACCGCAATGCCCGATGGTAAGGTCAGAAAAGCGAGAAGAAAATTCCCGTAAATTACCGCGATCACCGGATTGAACCCATCAGCATGCGGATGACGCAGCAGCATTATGTAAAGCCCGAGGAAGATCCCGGAACCGAGAGCGGCAATATTTCCCTGATAATCGTCGATCCGAAGCTGTCCAACAAAGAAAAGGCTCATTCCGGTAATGCAGATCAAAACCGTTATGAGATCACGCCAGTGAAATTTTTCCCCGATCACAAAAGGAGCAAGTATCAGAATATAGATCGGTGCCGTGTATTGAAGAAAAATTGCATTTGCGGCTGTTGTTTTCTTTGTCGCCCAAACGAAAAGGAACAGCAGCATTGCGTATATGATAGATGTCAAAATACCGAACGCATTGATCTTCAAACCATTTTTGCGGGTGATAATCAGTACAGTGACCGCTGCGAGAAGTGAGCGGAAAAATGTCACCTGATAAGCATCGAGCGACGTTAGCTTAATAAAAAGCCCACCCGTACTCCATAGCAGAACTGCTATTAGAACGTAGGCGACAGGAGGAAAGGATTTATTGTCTTCACGCACAAGAATGTTCTAATCCTTAATTTGCAATGAGGCAGAGGTAAACAACAAAAAATTTCTGCATCATGCATTGAAAATTTCCTATTCGCCTGATGATGCGCTGGCGATAGTTTCGCGGAGCTTTTTAGCGGACGTTGTCGCAGGGTAGAGTTCGTTCTCTTCCACATTGCCGTAAACTTTTTTACCGAAAACGCCGTTCCACGGTGCAATTGCAATTGTGACGTTGCCGCTGACCTTTGCCTGACATGCCAGACGCATAAAGGGTTTTTCAGCTTCGCTCTGATCATATCCGAAGACCTTTATTGCCCGGCGTTCGCGAGGGGAAACCTCCGAAAGCTTTTCTTCTCCGGCCAATATTCCGACCCAGCAAGTGCCGCACGAAGCAGAAAGGCATTCGACAGGAATAACGCCTTCCCAGCAGCGGTCGTCCATTTCTTTCCAGTTTTGCGAATGGTCCTGAGCCGATGCACCGGCTATTTCCTGATCGCTTGTAATAGGAAATTTTGCCCCGCTTTGGCTTTCGTTATAGATGACCGAATACGTTTTATTAACGGTCTTCAAAAATCCAAAAAGTCCTTGTGAATCATCGCTTGATCGTTGCTTGACGATGGTGTTGGGAGATTTCGCCATCAGGCCTTGGGGTTTTGCCGTTTCGCCGCTTGCGGCCTTAAATTTATCCGGCCCGGCCTGGACCAGCGTCATTAAACCAACCGCCGTTATTCCGGTCACCAAAGATGGATCGGCCTTGAGCTTTTCAGCAGCCATTGCGGCGATCTGTTGTATCTCATCGGCAAGGCTTACCTCGCTGGTTTCAAAGGTAACGGTTTCGGCTTCGATCGCGGCCTTCACGGTTTTCCAGAAACGATGGCCGTATAAAAAATGATGAGAGCTATCGATCTGCCCGTCCAGCGAATAGTTTCCCTGCATCGCAAATCCGTGAAGTGCCTTTTCCTTATCTTCGGCCTCCGCCAAAAACCGGTAAAGCGATAAAGGGAAAAAACGGAACCAAACCTGCACCGCATTGCGGTCAACTTCGTGGATCGCGGGCAGAAGTGATTCGAGTGCCGCAAGCCATTGTGCTTCTGTGTGTTTATCTAAATAATCTGTAAATGCGTTGTTCATAATCGTAAGTTCCCGTATAAAGGCAAACGTATATTAAACCAAATAATTTCCCTCGAAACAACTTTGGGTAGCGGGTAAGTACCGGGAGCGATAGCGACTGGGTTGTAAACTCCGTCTTCCTTTCGCCCATAAAGAATGCGGCGGTTGAAATCCGCATAGCCAAGTTCACGCACCTCCCGCTCGATCCGCAGCAGATTCCTGCCGCCATACTTCAAATTAAGCTCAAAACACGCCCGGTACCGCTCCGTATAAATAGTTTCCATAAGTTTCGCGAAATGATCGCTCACCCTAGAAACTAAAACATGCAGGAGTTTACGGAAATACCAATTGGAACGATCCGAATGATTTGGATGACTTGAATGATTTGGATGATAGGAATGTTATGATGGGCAAGTTAGTTTCTTACTTCAGAGGTGATTAACACTAATGGAATGCCAAATATATTACTCGAGATACTGTATGCTGACTATGAACCTCCGATTGATTATACAATGCAAGAATCATCAACAGCAGAGAATTTAGTATTTAGTGAACGTAAGCTTCGTCGGCATGACAGGTGTTAATTAGATTCTGCCTCAGTCCAGGCACCGAGAACCCAAATTTTCAGAAATATTATGAGCAAAGAACTAACTACCTCTATCCACTCGCCAGTCGCGGACTCCAAGCCGGTGAGGTCCGGGAAAAGAAAGAAATTAAATAAAGTTGAGAAGCCGATCCCCTCTCATCCAATCGCAACCGCAATTGAAAAGTTCCTTCGCCGCGCTCGAGACTTCGAATCAGCAGTAACGATTCACGTTCCACTCTCAGTCGAACGCAAGCGCGATTTATTTAAGGAACTCGTATCAAAAATTGAGGATGGTTTCAAATTCCTCAATGGAAGTTCCACAACTGAGACTGCAGTGCTTACAAAAATATTAGATTCCGCTCGGCGAATCGACCGGCTTCAGAAATCAAATGTACCGGACATGCTAAGAATAAGTATATTCTTAGGCCTGTTTAGTGCATACGATGCTTTTACGGGCGACCTCCTGCGCGCCATCTACAGTAAGAGACCTGAACTTCTGAATAAGCTGACCCAAACCGTTACCGTGTCAAGCCTGCTTCAGTTTTCGTCATTTGAAGACTTAAGATCGTCGATTTTGGAGGAGGAAATTGATCGGTTTCGCCGGGCAAGCTACATTGAACAGTTTTCTGAACTTCACAAAAGTTTCGACATTCCCCTTAAGGACTTTAATCGCTGGGCAAACTTCGTTGAATGTAGTCAGAGACGTAATATTCTTACGCATAACGACGGTATCGTAAATGCTCAATATCTGAAGATTTGCGGACATGAAGGATATGCGCAGAATCCAATGCCGTTGGTTGGAGAAAGATTAGATCTGGACATGAGTTATTTAATTGGAGCATGCGAACTACTAATGGAGGTTTCGTTGAAACTCGCACAAACCTTGTGGCGAAAATTGTTTCCAGATGAGATTGATTCTGCGAATAATCATTTAAACCAAGTTATCTACGAGGACTGCCTAATGGTCGAAAACTGGAAGATGGCAATTGTCTTCGGCGAATTTGCAGTATCTCAAAAAAAGTCCACGGACCAATATAGAAAGCTTTTTACAATTAACAATGCAATTGGATTAAAATTTTCCGGTAAACAGGGCGAAGCGGAAAAACTACTTTCCTCGGTCGACTGGTCCGGTTCTTCATCGGATTTTAAGTTGGCGATTGCAGTTCTGAACGATGACTTTGGCAAAGCCACAGAACTAATGACGAGAATTGGCATTAGTGGTGATATGATAAATGAGCACGCGTACTACCAATTTCCTGTCTTCAGAGAATTTCGCAAGTCCGACGAGTTTCGATCTGCATTCGAGAATGTCTTTGGTAAGCCATTCACTGATGTTCTACAGGAACAAGCCTCTAAAGAACAAGCTATCGCAAAAGAGGAAATAGAAAAGCAGGATAAACTGGTAGATGCATCTGATATTAAGGAGAGCGACACTACGAACGAATTGGGTAAACCAAGAAAAAGCTCTAACCCAAATAGGGGTAGAACATCAACGAGAAGAATAAAAGATTAGAAGGATTGTTTTGTGTCAATCAAGAATCTGCAAGATAACTACACTACTCATCATGTAACGGTGCTGTGAACTTGACATCCCTTGCACATCTTCGTAATATCTAAAGTTTCGGACTATAACGGTCTGATTCTCTGTGCGGTTTGATTTATTTACCGCCGATTGATTTTTGAAAGTTAAAACACGGATTGTAGCGTAAACAGGGCGAACCAACGTCTTCGGGCTTGATCAGAACATTTCTAATAATGCCACGCCACAGCAAAGTTTTTTCTTTCAGTAACAGGGATTCGAACACATAATTTTGATCATAAGTGATCTTGTACTGACTGCTGAATTCATTCGGCAAGAGTACGACGAGATACTTATTTTGCTTTTTTGTTAGAAACGCCTCGAGTATGCAGGCGATCCAAAAATATGCCGACTATTAATCAGTTAGTCCGAAAGGGACGCGAAAGAGTTAAGTACAAGACGGCGAGTCCGGCTTTGCAGGCCAATCCGCAAAAGCGCGGCGTTTGCACGCGCGTTTACACGCAGACACCGAAGAAGCCGAATTCGGCGCTTCGTAAAGTGGCTCGTGTCCGCCTGACGAACCAGATCGAAGTTACTACATATATTCCGGGTATCGGACACAACTTGCAGGAACACTCGATCGTATTGATCCGCGGCGGCCGTGTAAAAGATCTTCCGGGTGTGCGATATCACGTCATCCGCGGAACGCTCGATGCCTCAGGCGTCGCCAATCGTAATCAGGGCCGTTCGAAATACGGTGCTAAGAGGCCGAAGGGAGCTAAGTAACGGAACGCGGACACTCTTGTCCGCGATTTGATGAAGAGCGGACAAGAGTGTCCGCGTTCCATTAAAATTATGGCTAGAAGAAGAGTTGCAGCACGAAGAGAAGTTTTACCTGATCCGATATTCAACAGCACCGTTGTTACTAAATTTATCAACGGCATGATGTGGGAAGGTAAGAAAACGACGGCCGAAGAGATCTTTTACAGCGCGATGGACAAGATCGCGGAAAAGACCGGCGAAGAGCCACTGAAGATCTTTAAACGGGCACTCGATACGGTTGCTCCGACGCTGGAAGTTAAATCGCGACGTATCGGCGGTGCGACCTATCAGGTGCCGCTTGAAGTCACAAAGGACCGCCGCAATACGCTGGCGATCCGATGGATCGTGACGAACGCACGCAACCGCAGCGAAAAAACGATGCGTGACCGTCTGGTCGGCGAACTGCTCGATTCAACCAGCGGACGCGGAGGAGCGGTGAAGAAGAAGGACGACGTCCACCGCATGGCCGAAGCCAATAAGGCTTTTGCACATTATAGATTTTAATGGCTCGTAAATAGTGAATCGTAAATCGTGAATCGAAAGAAACACATTACTATTTACTATTTGCGATTGACGATTTACTAGCAATGGCAAACATTAGTTTAGACAAATTTAGAAACATCGGCATCATGGCCCATATCGACGCGGGTAAGACCACGGCGACGGAGCGCATTTTGTATTACACCGGTGTTTCGCACAAGATCGGCGAAGTTCACGAAGGAACGGCGACGATGGACTGGATGGAGCAGGAGCAAGAGCGCGGAATTACTATTACGTCCGCTGCCACTACCTGTTTCTGGACCCGCAACGGCATCGAGCATCGCATTAATATAATAGATACACCGGGACACGTTGACTTTACGATGGAAGTCGAGCGGTCCCTTCGAGTTTTAGACGGAGCGGTTTGTGTTTTTGACGGCGTTGCCGGTGTCGAGCCCCAGTCCGAAACCGTTTGGCGTCAGGCCGACAAATACGGCGTGCCGCGTATCTGCTTTATTAATAAGTTAGACCGTGCGGGCGCATCATTTGACCGTTCGTTTGAATCGATCCTTGTCAGGCTCGGCGCAAATGCGGTCGCAATGCAAATCCCGATCGGTTTGGAAGATCAATTCAAAGGCGTGGTCGATCTGATCACGATGAAAGCCTTAGTCTGGAGCGATGAAGCGAAGGGCGCAAATTACGAGACACTTGAAGTTCCGGCCGATCTCGTTGACGCGGCAAAAGAAGCCCGAGAGAAATTGGTTGAGGCCGTTTCCGCTATTGACGACGATCTGATGATGAAGTACCTCGAGGGCGAAGAGATTTCGGAAGATGAGATCCGAGTAGCTCTCAGAAAGGGAACATTGGCGATGAAGATCGTGCCTGTGTTTACAGGTTCGGCATTTAAGAACAAGGGTGTCCAGACATTGCTTGATGCGGTTGTCGATTTTCTGCCGAGCCCGCTCGATATTCCTGCAATCGAAGGCACTAATCCGAAATCGGGTGAGATCGAAACCCGCCCGCCCGACGCTAAAGCCCCATTCTCAGGTTTGGTTTTCAAGCTGATGGCGGATAAGCATTTGGGTCAGTTAGCTTTTGTCAGAATTTATTCCGGTACGGTCTCTTCGGGTTCCTACGTCACCAACACGATTAAAGATTCTAAAGAACGGGTCGGACGCCTTATGCTGATGCACGCCAATAAACGCGAAGACGTTGAAACGGCGAGCGCGGGTGAGATCGTTGCCATCGGCGGCATGAAGAATACCACAACCGGTGATACCGTGTCGGACGAAACGAAGCCGATCATTCTGGAATCGATGGATTTCCCGGAACCGGTCGTGCGGGTCGCCGTCGAGCCGAAAACCCGACAGGACCAGGATAAAATGGGCATCGCACTCAATCGACTTGCTCAGGAAGATCCCAGTTTTAGAGTTAATACCGACCAAGAAACCGGCCAGACGATCATCGCCGGTATGGGCGAACTTCACCTTGAGATCATCGTTGACCGCATGAAGCGCGAATTTGGCGTCGAAGCCAACGTCGGTAAACCGCAGGTCGCGTACCGCGAAACGATCACCGCAAGCGCTCCTGGAAAAGAGATATATAAGAAGCAATCGGGCGGCCGTGGTAAATTTGGCCACGTGGAGCTTGAGATCGAACCGGCTCCGGGCGAAGGTTTTGTCTTTGAAGACAAGATCACCGGCGGATCGATTCCGCGACAGTTTATCAAACCGACAATGGAAGGCATTCGCGATGCGATGCAGCGTGGTTATCTGGCGGGCTATGAGCTGGTCGATATTAAGGTGCGTTTGCTTTTTGGTTCGTATCACGAAGTTGACTCAGATGAAATTTCGTTCAAATTGGCCGGTTCGTTTGCATTTCAGGACGCAGTGAAAAAAGCGAAGCCTGTCCTGCTGGAACCGATCATGCGTATCGAAGTTGTTACGCCTGAAGAATACATGGGAGCGGTCAACGGCGATCTGAACCGCCGACGCGGGCAAATCGACAAAATGGAGCCGCGTCCAGGCAATGTTTCGGTGGTAACGGCGTTTGTTCCGCTTTCGGAAATGTTCGGTTATACGACCGATCTGAGAAGTTCCACGCAGGGGCGAGCTACATCAAGCATGCATTTCGAGCGGTACAATGAAGCTCCGCGTAACGTCGCGGAAGAAGTCATCGCCAAAATCAAGGGAACAGGGGCGGGCACTTAGCTAACTTTATGCCGATCATCAGCCGATTCTTAGGGATTGTGATTTCGATGTATTGGAACGACCACGCTCCGCCTCACTTTCACGCGAGGTATGGCGAATACGAGATGAAGGTTTTTATTCTCGATGGTGTGGTCGAAGGTACATTTCCAAGAAGGGCGTTGAGACACGTTTTGGAATGGTACGAGTTGCACAAGGATGAGCTTTTAACGGATTGGCATTTATGCGAAAAGAAAGAAATGCCTAAGCCGATAAAGCCGCTGGAGTAGAAATGATATTGCACGTTGTTGAGGCAAAACACCTTGGCGGTTATTTGGTAGAGGTCGGCTTTAACGATGGCAAAAAAGGTATTGCGGATCTGGCCGAGGCCTTAAATGGCGGTATTTTTGATAAGTTAAGAGATGAATCGGAGTTTGCCCGGTTTGTTGTGGATCCGGAACTTGACACATTGGTTTGGGCTAATGGAGCCGACTTAGCTCCTGAATATATATATTTTCAGGCGTTTAAGAATGAGATTGAACTGAGGCCCAAATTTATTGAATGGGGATATTTGGCTGATTAATATTTAAGGAACTTAAGATTATGAGCAAGGAAAAATTTGACCGCAGCAAGCCGCACGTGAATATAGGGACGATCGGGCACGTGGATCATGGGAAGACGACGTTGACGGCGGCGATCACGAAGGT
>JAYUCO010000073.1:0-19027 GCA_043740295.1 Pyrinomonadaceae bacterium
GCAGTTTGATAATGCACGGATCAGCGTCGGAGAAATGCCTAAGATCTCGACTTTATGTTTCGCACAAAACTCCCACATGCGGTCGGGTTGCGGGTAATCCGGAGCTCCGTCGTAGATGCAGATCGTCGCACCGTTTATGAGCGCGCCATAGATCAGCCAAGGGCCCATCATCCAGCCGATGTCCGTGTACCACGAGATCCGCGTGCCTTTGCCCACGTCGGTGCCAAACGCCATATCCTGGGCCGCCTTGATCGGAAAACTCGCATGCGTGTGGGCAATGCCTTTAGGTTTGCCGGTCGTGCCTGATGTGTAGAGTATGATAAGCGGATCCTCGGCGGAAGTAGGTTCGATACCGAAATCAACTTTGGATGGTTTATTTAGGCAAAGGGAGTCGAAGTCGATTAAATTCAATTCAGCTAGATTCACTTGAGAATCTAGAGGTTCGTCAAGATTGTTGACGACGATGACTCGCTGAATTGAGGGACACTCTTTAGCCGCCTGTAATGAAATCTCCAAAGCATTGAATAGCTTTCCTCGTCGGTGAAAACCGTCACAAGTTACAAGAGCTTTCGCAGCGACTGCCTTCATTCGGCTTGCTATTGCTTCGATACCGTATCCAGAAAACACCGGCACCGCGATCGCACCGATCCGATTTATGGCCAAGAGCGAAATGACGGTTGCTGAGATCATCGGAAGGTGCATCCCGACTGCATCGCCTTTCTGCAATCCGAGCCTGCGAAGTCCATCGGCAAATTTTGCAACACTCTCTTGTAATTCGGCGTATGTGAACGCAACCGTCCAACCGCTCTCTCCTTCGCAAATCAACGCAAGCTTGTGTTGCGTCTCACCCGTTTGCCAGCGGTCGAGGCACATTTCAGTGATATTGAGGCCGGCTCCGGTGCACCAGTTTGGGAATTCGACGCCGTTAGAGAGGTCGAGCAGCTTTTCGTATGGCGGGTCGAATTTGATGTCGAGAAAACGCAAAACCTCGGCTGTGAACATCTCGACATCGTTGATCGAATACGCGTAAAGCTCATCCCAGGTGGAGATGCCGACCTGTTTCATAAATCGCGTGAGCTGAGAGCGTTCAATAACGTCGGGCGTCGGTGTCCAGGCGATGGGCTGATCTTCGAGGAGATTTGTGTTATGCATACTTTTATTTTAGGCATAAAACAAAAAAAGACGAGCCACGCGACTCGCCTTTTGCCAATTTTCTCACGGAAATTTATGGTCTCGGGTAATCTTGCCCGTCGTTTTTTTGCCGGCGGATGTCACGTCCGGATTTATTGAGTTCATGCTGCAGTCGTGCCCGCTCGCGATCCGATAAACCGTCGCCCGATTTTCTGAACCTTGCTTCCTGGCGGCGGATCTGGGCCTGCTCGCGCTCAAGGCGATAAGTTTCCCTGGCCGTTAATTCGCCTGATCTTATACCTTCTCTTATACGCCGCTGCTGATGTTGTTCGCGATGATTGATGCTTTGCGGCCTCGAATTTGTTTGGCTGAAAGCGTCAGCCGACAGCCCGAATGCGATAGCCATTACCGCAAAAATTAAACCACTTATTCGTTTCATTTTTTACTCCTCTATTTATTTCTTTAATTTAGTCAGGAAAGACTAGATCGCATGAAGGGGAAAAATTGATCCGATGTTTCCTGTTTAGTAAGACGGCTGAATTTTTTGGATGGCCGATATTTATCGCGAGCCGTTTTGATTTTTTTGGTTGTGACAGATACTTTATTACACAACCAATTTCATAAAAATTCATCTTACTTTCGCGAGTTTCGCAGTCTTGCGTGTTGATGGTTTTTTACGCCCGGATCAAGAGTGGAGGAGTGTATATGATCGAAAAATCTGTCGCAATCAAACTGCCGGAAAATTTATATGCCGGCAAAACTGCAATTGTTACAGGCTCATCACGCGGCGTTGGACGGGCGACCGCTTTGCGGCTTGCGGAAGGCGGGGCGAATATCGTTGTTAATTTTTTGAGCAATGATGCCGAGGCTTTTGAAACTGTGCGGATGTGCGAGGAACGCGGCGTTGAATCGATCGCGGTGCGGGCCGATGTATCTGATTTTATTCAGACTCAAGACATCGCCAAAAAAGCGGTTGAGAAATTCGGTCGGATCGACCTGCTCGTATGTAATGCCGGAATATGGGAAGGTGCGCCGATCGAAGACATGTCGGAAGATCTTTGGAACAAGGTTTTGAATACGAACCTCAAATCTTCGTGGGCGATGACCAAGGCATGTGTACCCGCTATGAAAAAACAACCGCATGGTTCCATAGTTTTGGTTTCATCGACTGCCGGACAGCGGGGCGAAGCGAATTATTCTAATTACGCTGCTTCCAAGGGAGGACAGATCAGTTTTACCAAAGCTCTCGCTACTGAACTTTGCCCGAAGATACGCGTCAATTGTGTGGCGCCTGGCTGGATCGAAACGGCTATGGTGAGGCCCGTTTTTGAAGACGAAGCCTACAAAGCGAGTGTAATAAGGTCGATCCCGATGAACCGCATGGCAGCGACCGATGATGTCGCGCTGTCGATATGCTTCCTGCTGTCCGATTGGTCGCGGCACATTACTGGCGAAATTTTGAATATCAACGGCGGCACTGTCTTGTGCGGATGATCTTAGCAGCATAAAAGAGCGTGTTCAACCAAAATTCTGCTCTCCATGTCCATACTGTAATAACTTACTTGACATTCACCGGCCTGTATTCTTAACTCTCACTAATCGTGAGTGAAATCCTCAATCCAACCGTAATGAAATTTGGCGGCACGTCGGTGGGTGACATCGCGGCTTTTGAACGTGTGTTCCATGTCGTTTCGACGCAGATCGAAAAGAGGCCGGTTGTCGTCGTTTCGGCGATGACGAAGGTTACGGATGCGCTTCTGGCCGCATTTGAAACCGCAAAAAAAGGTGATTTTGTGCAGGGTTTTGCCTCGCTCGGGCCTCATTTTGAAAGGCACGAGCAAGTGTCGAAACATTTTATTCCAAAAGGGGCCGCAAATGCTTTTAATGGCGAATTGGAATTCGCCCGGGGCGAGTTGTCTGATCTGCTGATGCGCGTGTCGCGGCGTTCCTTGCCGCTTTCAATGCTCAAAGACGCGATCGTTTCCTATGGCGAGCAGCTTTCATCGCGTCTGTTGGCCGAGGTTTTAAAAGCCGAAGGCGTAAATGCGCGGCAGGTCGATTCACGACGGCTGATAGTGACAGACGACGAATATGGAGCGGCACAACCGATCTGGGACGAAACTGAAAATCTGATAAAACTTGAATTGGAACCGTTGATCGCCGCCGGTGAAGTGCCTGTCATGGGCGGGTTCATTGCCGCAAGCCGTGGCGGCGAGACAACGACTCTCGGCCGCGGCGGTTCTGACTATTCGGCGGCATTGGCCGCGGCGGCTTTGCGTGCAGGCGAACTGCAGATCTGGACGGATGTGACCGGTGTGATGACGTGTGATCCGCGAATCTGCGACGAAGCCCGGACGATACCTGTTTTGAGCTATGAAGAGGCGGCCGAACTTGCCTATTTTGGTGCCAAGGTCCTGCACCCGAAAACCATCAAACCGGCAGTTGACCACCACATTCCCGTACGCGTTTGCAATACATTTATGCCGGACGCGGTCGGTACGATGGTTTTGGATGAATCGGGCGAGGCTCCGAACAAG
The DNA here is from genome assembly GCA_043740295.1 of Pyrinomonadaceae bacterium. Taxonomy (GTDB): domain Bacteria; phylum Acidobacteriota; class Blastocatellia; order Pyrinomonadales; family Pyrinomonadaceae; genus OLB17. Next base: position 3,669 of record JAYUCO010000073.1, read on the forward strand.
ATCAAATCCATCGCGCACAAAAAAAACATTACAATTTTGCGGATCACATCGGCCCGAATGCTCGGCGCATATGGCTTTATGAGTGCCGTTTTTCAGGTGTTTGACCGCCACCGAACAGTGATCGACGTGATCTCCACATCCGAGGTCTCGGTCGCTCTAACGCTTGACAACGCGGACGATATGGACGCTCTTGTCGCCGACCTCCAGCGTCTCGGCGAGGTCGAGGTTGAAACCGGATACGCTGTTATCTGTGTGGTCGGCGAAGGCCTGCGGGCCTCGACCGGCCTTGCCTCAAAAATTTTTTCAACCATCAACGACGTAAACATAGCACTCGTCTCGCACGGAGCCTCGAGCGTGAACCTGACGTTTGTGATCAAAGAGGAATTGGTGGCGGATGTTATCAAAAGACTGCATAATGCGCTGTTTTAGTGTGGTAGAATTTGGTTGGAGATAAAAAGTATGTCTGTTGTTATTGAAATCGAAAATGCAGTCAATCTTAGAAAAGCCCGCCGTCTTTCCGGCGTAAGTTCCAATGTGGAAACGGTAGAGCTTGCCCTTGAAGAATATATAAAAGTACGCGAGTCAAAGCTGTCAAAAAGGAAAAAAGAAGACCTTCCGCGATCGTATTGGGATGATCTATTTTCGCAACCTCAGATTCCTTCGAATGTAGTCATCAAGGCTATTGAAGATGAGCGGGAAGACAGATTTTGACGGCATTTTGGGACACGAGCGCGTTGGTTCCTTTATGCGTCAATGAGCCGCGCACAGCAACGGCTCGTAGCGATTGGCGTCGGTTTCGTGAACACTTCGTTTGGAATGAGACTATAGTTGAAATCGAATCGTCAATCGCAAGGCTCTTACGCGAGGAATATTTGAACCAATCCTCTCACCAAATCGCTTTGAATCAGTTAGCTTTCATTGAATCTAATTGGATAGTCGTTGAGTCTACGCTGCGAATGACTACCCTCGCGCGAACATTTCCCAGTATCTACGGATTGAGGGCTCTTGACAGTCTCCAACTTGCAGCGGCTCTCATTTGGTGCAATGAGTTTCCTAAAAACAAAAATTTTGTTTCAGCCGATGCCCGCTTGTCTAAAGCGGCTGAAAGTGCGGGATTTACAGTTCATCTTCTTGGTTAGCTTTTAGTAGATATGTGATGTCGAGTGTGGGTCTTAGCGTTATGATGAAGGAAGATGTTGTTGTGTACGTGATGAAAAAGCTGCATCAAGAATTCTTTTCCAACATCAATAATGAAGCTCCATTTTTTAATTTTCTGCCTCATCCTTATGTCGTTTGCTTGTGGTCGGAGGCCTGTTATTGAGGTTCCCCTATTTTCGCAGGAAATCTTTCTTGCACGACAGGCAAGTTTTGAATCGGAAAAATTTCGATATCGGGTCTTTGTTCCAAAGGATAGAAAAGATGGCGAAAAGCTGCCCGTAATGCTTTACCTCCATGGTTCAGATGAGCGTAGCGATGACAATGAAGGTCAACTAAGTGGTCCGGCACCAACGATTTTTGCTAATCCCAACAACTTTCGATTTGTTATAGTATTTCCACAATGCCCGGCCGGACGATTTTGGGATAAGGACATGATCGAAAGAGCAATGACAGCACTTGATCAGACTGTGAAGGAATTTAATGGTGACGAATCGCGAATCTATCTTGCTGGGTTTTCATTAGGCGGTTACGGCACTTGGTCGACGGCAGCAATGTATTCAGACAGATTCGCAGCCGTTGTACCGATGTCTGGCAGAATTTTACCTCGACCTGGCGAACGTAAGAATATAGCTGCGGAAATTCTCGAATTTGCCGACGCAGAAAATCCGTATGCGGCTTTTGCAAATAAGCTTCGAAATACACCGATCTGGATTTTTCATGGAGTGAATGACAATATTGTTCCGGTAGAGAATTCCATACAAATGGCGAAAGCCCTGAAAGACGCTGGAAACGATTATGCAAAATATACTGAACTGGAAAATACAGGACATGTCTCGCTGACAGCAGCGTTTAATAATCCGGAGCTTTTCAAATGGCTGGCGAAGCAGCGGATTTCCAAACAATGAATTTATTTGAACTAACAAAATCTCTCATGAACATCCCGTCCGTTTCCGGTGATGAGGAAGCGGTTGGGTTTTGTCTTCGCGATCATCTCCAATCGCTTGGCTGGACGGTCGAGCTACAGGCGGTCTCTGAGAATCAGAACAACGTCATTGCGTATCTGAACGACATGCCGCGGGTTTGGCTATCGACGCACATGGACACGGTGCCGCCGTTTATCGCGCCGACCGAGGACGATGAGAAAATTTACGGGCGCGGTGCGTGCGACGCGAAGGGAATCATTGCAGCGCAAATAACAGCTGCTGAGCTGCTGCGAAAAGAGGGAATCGAAGACATCGGGCTGCTTTATACAGTCGAAGAAGAGCGTGCCAGTAGTGGAGCAAAGGTTGCGAATGATCACCCGCTTGCGGCAAAATGCGAGTACATGATCAACGGCGAGCCGACCGATAATGATCTGGCAATAGGCTCCAAGGGGACTTTTAGATTCAATATCAAAACAACCGGCAAGGCAGCCCACTCGGCTTATCCTGAGGAAGGTGATTCGGCGATCGAAACGTTGCTCGAGATCCTTGACGACATTCGTCACACCAAATTTCCGAATGACGACTTTTTCGGTGAAACGACAGTCAACATTGGGATTATCGAAGGCGGCGTCGCGCTAAACGTGATCCCGCCAATGGCTGAGGCGGGAATTGCAATTCGTCTGACGACCAACCGGGAGCCGATCGAGGAAGCTGTGCTAAGCGTGGTCCGTGACCGCGGCGAGATCGAAGTATTGTCGTGTAGCGAACCTGTGCGGATGCTTGAGGTCGATGGATTTAAGCAAAAGGTAGTCCGTTTCACGACCGACATCCCGCATCTGCCGAACTGGGGCCAGCCCTTGCTCCTCGGCCCCGGCTCGATCTTAGTTGCACACACAAAAGATGAGTTTGTGTTGAAGAGTGACCTCGAAGATGCGGTTAAACATTATCTCGGCTTAGCCAAAAGCCTGCTCGAAAGAGAAGCCCCGAACCATGCATGAGTTCGGGGCTTCCACTTTAGTATTTTACGGAAACTCTATTTTTGTGATCGTTCCCGGGAAAATGTTGGTGACGAATATATCTCCGGTATTTTCGTCGCGGGCCATGCTCGTCGGCGTTATCAAAACAGGAGCGACAATCGTACTTGTTCCTGATGAGTCGAAGAATCTGATTCTTCCAGGTGCTCCGCCGAGTAGGTTTGAACTGAATTCGAGGGTGTAGTAGCCGTTACCATCGGCGGTTTCGACAGGCAAAATGTCGATTGCCGAGGTCAGGCCCTGGATCAGCGTCGCCGCTTCGCCGTTTTTCAAGCTGACAGTTTGAACTTCTGATAGTCCGGCTGCGAATGGAAATCCTGTCAGAAGCGGCACTAAAAGCCTATTCCCGACACGATGGACGCGATCCGGTACTGGTTCGATGAACGGACCGCCAAAGGGAAATAGTGGATTCGGCCTGTTTGGAAAAGTATAGAAGGTCGCAACCGAACCACTGCCTATATCAACGCGATAGATAAGATTAAAAGCCGCGTCAGCTACATAAAGTTGTTTCTGAAACTTTTCCACATCAAACAGGTGCGATGCCCTGACGTTGCCCGGATAGCCCGGACGTGGTTCGCTCCTATAATCGGGCAGGTTGGCGACCATGCGGACGTTGCATCTTTGTCCTTCTGCATTTGTCAGGACAGCGGGTGTGCCGGCGGCAAGAGAGAATTGGTCCGCAAGCGTCATGGTGAATCCACTTCCCAATGATTCGTAGCCGCTCGGCAACGTTACTTCCATAATCGAATTAAATATTGGCGAAGAGGGGCCGGCCGGGTTTGGAGCTTCCAGGCCGGGGCCTCCGGCATTAAAAACCGCATCGCCGACGCCGGACACCAGATAAAGCGTCTTTCCCTGTAGATATATCCCTGTCGTTCCGTCCTGATCGGGTTCACCGCCAAGATTGCTGACGCCCGATGGCAGGCCGATTATGAGGCTGTGACGTAATCCGCTTGTGCGGTCAACGACCGAGACGCGGCCGGTGTTCGGTACCATGGTTCCGCTTTCGGAAACGAGCAGCGAATTGCCGGCGGCAGTAATGATCTTTGTCGGATGATTCAGGCCGGTGGTGAATGGCGGTGGCGGTTGAGCATTGAATTCAAATACGAATCCACTCAAAATGATCGCTAAACAAAAAGATGCAAATTTCTTGATTGACATGGCAAATTCTCCTTTGATTTTGGTCCTAACATATAACGCGACATAATTTACATGAAAGGCTCACATTTTCTGCAAATTGGTTTGGATTTGGGCCAGAAAAGACAAAAAGATTGACTAAATAAACTCTGGAAGCGTATTATCAAGCCCTATTTACATGAAATCCTCAGCCGAAAAGTCCCAGCACATTTCACGTATTCTTCAGGAATGGAGCGATGGTGGACAGGACGCCTCGGACAAGTTGATGCCTCTCGTTTATGACGAATTGAGACGGCAGGCGGCTCGGTACTTGCGACGGGAGCGGCCGGGACACACTCTTCAGACGACGGCGTTGATTCATGAAACGTATTTAAAACTGCTTGACCAGCGAGATGTGAATTGGCAAAACCGGGCGCATTTTTTTGGCGTCGCGGCACAGGCGATGAAGCGAATACTGGTTGATTATGCGAAAACACGACACCGGGAAAAACGCGGTGGGGTGGCGGAAAACATGCCGCTTGACGAAGCTCGATTTGTATTATCCAGCGAAAAAAGCGTCGATCTGATCGCTCTCGATGAAGCATTGGCAAGGCTTGCGGAATTTGACGGGCGGCAGGCAAGAATCGTAGAGTTCAAATTCTTTGCCGGTTTTACGAACGAAGAAACTGCTGAAATCCTGCACATTTCACCAGCGACGGTAAAACGCGAATGGAATTCGGCAAAAGCCTGGCTGCACAGCGAGATCGGGTAAATACCATTACGTGCAATGTAGTGCCGATTAAACATTTAGATCGTCAGGGAACTGGAAAATGGTTCAGTTAATTTAAAGCCCATTCGATAGCGAAAGTAATGAATCCGGAACGCTGGCAAAAAATTAAAAGTGTATTTGATGCCGCTTTGGAGGTGGAAGATTCAAGGCGCCCGGAGTTTCTGGACGAAGCGTGTGCCGGAGATACGAGTTTGCGCAGTGAGATTCAGAAGCTGCTTGATTCCTTTGGCGAAGCCGAAAGTTTCATTGAACAGCCCGCGGTCAAAGCAGTGGCCAGCCTGATCCTCGAACCAACAGCTATATTCGAAAACGGACAGCGTTTCGGACATTACGAAATTGTCCGTCAGATCGGGGCTGGCGGAATGGGCGAAGTATATCTTGCCAAGGATAATAAGCTCGGCCGCCATGTTGCAATCAAAATACTCAACCAACAATTCAGCCGCCACGAATCGAACCTTAAACGTTTTATACTCGAAGCAAAAGCGGCGTCAGGCCTGAACCATCCGAATATTCTGGTCATTCACGAAATCGGTGCTGACGGCGATGTCAACTATATCGTCAGCGAATATGTCGAAGGCAAAACGCTGCGCGATATTATTCGTGGGTCGAATCTTAAACCATCGGAAATATTGGACATTGCAATGCAAATTTCCGGGGCTCTCGCCGCAGCCCACGGAGCCGGCATCGTTCATCGCGATATCAAACCGGAAAACATCGTCATCCGGCCTGATGGATATGTAAAGATATTGGATTTTGGCCTGGCAAAGCTGATAGAACCTGATGCACCGTTCCTTGACGGTGAAAACGAGGCCGCTACCCACAATCACACAGCCCAAGGTGTCATCCTTGGAACAGTGAATTATATGTCTCCCGAACAGGCAAAAGGCGAAAAGGTTGACGAACGCACCGATATCTTTAGCCTTGGCGTGGTCATGTATGAAATGACCGCCGGTAAAAGTCCGTTCGCCGGTGATTCGATGTCGGAAACATTCGCTAATTTGATAAACGCCGAGCCGACGCCGCTGGCCAGATTCGGCGTGACAGTGACCGATGAATTTCAGAAAATTCTCAACAAATCTCTTCGTAAGAAAAGGGAAGATCGGTATCAAAAAATGCACGATCTTTTTGCTGAATTAAAAACTCTGCAAAAACGCCTGGATTTCGAAGCGGAATTCGACAAGTTTGGCGTCCCATCGTCCGGCGGCGGAGCAACGCAGATAAGAACGGAAATGCTGGACTTCCAAGCAACCGGAAAAAAAGAACTATCGGGCGGAGAAAATTCGATCGCCGTCATGCCATTCACGAATATCAGCAATGATGCGGGGAATGATTATTTTTGCGACGGCCTGGCGGAAGAACTTCTGAATGCTCTGGCAACCATCAAGGATTTGAAGGTGGCCGCCCGGACCTCAGCCTTTTCGTTCAAGGGCAGAAATGCCAATGTGAGCGAAATCGGCAGCAGTCTGAATGTAAATACGATCTTAGAGGGCAGCGTCCGTAAATCAGAAGACCGGCTGCGAATCACCATACAGCTTATTAATGCGTCAAACGGATTTCAGATTTGGTCCGAACGCTACGATGGCGATATGAAGGACATATTCGATTTACAGGATAAGATCGCCCTGGCGGTGATCGATAAACTGAAGGTCAAATTTTTGAGCGGTGAAAAAGCGGCGGTTTTGAAACGATATACCGAAAATCCGAAGGCCTATGAATATTATCTAAAAGGAATTTATTATCGCTGGAAACTCACGCCGGACGAGTTCGGGAAATGTTTTGAATATTTTCAAAAAGCGGTTGATGCTGATCCGGATTTTGCCCTCGCACATTTCGGTGTGGCCTCTTATTACGGATACGGCACGGCTTGGGGGCTTTTGCCAATTCCTCTCAGTGAAGGATGGGACAAGGCCGAGGCAGCGATAGCAAAAACCCTGGAACTTGATAAAACACTGCCGGAAGTCCACCTGACCATGGCAGCCTTTAAGCTGGTAAATCATCGCGATTGGAAAGGGTCGGGAAAAGATATTGAACGGATCGTTAAGCTTAATCCGAAATTCCCCGAAATTCATCATCTTTACAGCTTTTATTTATTAGTGATGGGACGATTTGATGCTGCGATTTCCGAGGCTGTCAGGGCTCTCGAACTCGACCCGCTTTCGCTCAATTTTAGCCGTTTTCTCGGTATCTGTTATTTCTTTTCGCGGCAGTATGACAAGGCGATCGAGCAGTTTCAACAGGCAATCGAGTTTGATCCGAACAACATTTCACTGCATGAACTTCTTGGCGGAGTATTTGCTCAAAAAGGAATGTTCAACGAAGCTGTTGCGTCGTGGCAGACAGCATTCACGCTCGAAGGCGATACCGAACTTGCCTCCATCATCGAAAGTGATCGTGAGAATTTTGCCGGGGTTGTGAAGGCGATTGCTCAAAAAAGAATTGAAAGAATGACGTCCAAAGCCGCATCCGGCGAATTTGTTCTGGCGATACAATTTGCTCGGGCGTATATAATGCTTGGCGACGACGAAAAGGCATTTCATTGGCTGGAAAAAGCGGTCGATGAGCACAATGTCTTTCCGCTATTGATAAATAGCGACCCATTTTACGATCGCCTTCGCTCTGACCCGAACTTTTATGAATTATTAAAACAAATGAATTTGGAATAAGTAGTTAATCGAAGAAGAATTTCTTTTATGGGACTTCTTCGGCAAAACAAACAGCCGAAGAAGTCCCATCGCAGGGGAACTGGAACGGATGAATTTTTAATAAGAAAATGAAAATAGCATTGATCGGATATGGGGCGATGGGCAAGCTCATCGAGGTTTTGGCTACGGAAAAAGGTCATGAAATTTCCTTAATTATTGATGACACGGATGCGAGCCTGTCGGCGGAAGTAATGGCTGAAAAGCTGAGGGGAACAGATGTCGCGATAGATTTTTCGGGCGCTGAGGCGGTCAAACGGAATGTCGAGGCGTGCCTTATTGCCGGAATCGCCGTCGTCGAAGGCACGACCGGCTGGAATGCCGAAAAAGACACAATTCAAAGGCTGGTCGTGGAAAAAGCGGGTGCTTTTGTTTTCGGTGCAAATTTTTCGGTTGGTGTTAATTTGTTTTACCGCATCACCGGATTTGCATCGGAGCTTTTTGCGAAATTTCCAGAATACGAAGTGTTCATCGAGGAGCAGCACCATTCGCGAAAAAAAGACGCACCAAGCGGAACAGCTTTGAAATTGAAAGACATAGTCGCGAAAAACATCAATACAGATTTCAGCGTTTCTTCAACGCGTGCCGGCAGCATTCCGGGTACGCACCGTGTCGGCTTTGACGGAATCGCGGACCAGATCATTTTAGAGCATGCCGCGAGGTCGCGGGACGGTTTTGCCGCCGGAGCAATTCTGGCTGCGGAATGGATAGTTGGTAAAAAGGGTTTTTATGAATTCACCGAAATCATGGATGAGATCCTGAAATAAAATAGGCTGGCGGCAGGGGAATAAAATCGCTTCGGATAAACATCTTTTAATTGATACGCAGACAATTCCCGATCCACGAAACATTAACTAATTTTTTCAGGAGTACAAAATGAGATCAATTAAAAGTTTATACGCATTATTTTTTGTCGGCATGTTCATGCTTTTATCAGCCTCGGCATCTTTTGCACAAGCAACTAAGACCGACGAAGCCATGAAAAAGGACGAGGCGATGAAAAAAGAAGAGATGATGAAGGGTGATGCCATGAAAAAAGATGGCGAGATGAAAAAAGACGACGCGATGATGAAAGATGACGCCATGAAAAAAGACGGCGCCATGATGAAAGATGATGGCATGAAACATGATGATGCCATGATGAAAGACGACGGAATGAAGAAAGACGCCATGATGAAGGAAGAAGCCATGGCTATGAAAGACGACCATCGTCCGGTCGTAGCGGTCATCGAAGCTGACTGGTGCCCATATTGCAAAAAGGTTGATCCGGTAATTGCAGCATTAAAGAAGGATTATTCGGAAAAGTTTAATTTCATTTCCTTTGATGTTACAGACGCAAAAACAACAGCCGAAGCAAAAGCCAAGGCAGCCTCGCTTGGCATGAGCGAATTTTTTGAGGAATTCAAAGGGAAAACATCAGCTGTTGTCGTGTTGAAAGACAATAAAGTCGTTTACAAAACATACAATAACGGCAAGAAAGAAGATTACGTGAAAGCTTTTGACAAAGCCGCCGCGAAATAATTGACGATTTACTATCTGGTTTAGAAAGTGCAAAAACGGATAAATTCGTTTTTGCACTTTTTCTTTTTGCCCACAAATGATGAAAATATTGGGGTGCCGCAACCAAGAATAAAAATTTGCTGTATCGGAAATAAACAAGAAGCATCAGATGCTATATGCTTTGGGGCATCGGCGATCGGCCTTGTTGGTGACATGCCGTCAGGTCCCGGGCCGATACCGGACGAAAAGATATCTGAGATCGCGGCGAGCGTCCCGCCGCCGATAGCCGCTTTTCTGCTGACAAGTGAAACCACCGCAAGCGGCATCATAGCTCATCATAGATGGACAAAAACGAATACGATCCAGATCGTCGATGAACTTGCAGATCGAGCTTATGATGAAATACGTGCGGCTTTGCCGGGTGTAAAGCTGGTGCAGGTCATCCATGTTATCGACGAACATTCGGTCGATGAAGCAGCGGAACTGGCCGAATTTGTAGATGCTGTTTTGCTTGACAGCGGGAATCCGCATTTGGCGGTAAAGGAACTTGGCGGAACGGGAAGAAGGCATGATTGGCGTTTGAGCCGCAAGATAGTGGAAACTTGTGGGAAACCTGTGTTTCTTGCGGGTGGACTGAATGCCGGCAATGTACGTGAAGCGATCGAAACTGTAAAGCCTTTCGGCCTTGATCTTTGTTCGGGCGTGAGAACGGACGGAAGACTGGATTTACAAAAGCTCGAAAGTTTTTTCAACGCCGTGAATCAATAAAATCCGAAGGATCGATCCAGCCACGTCTATTGCTGGAATAGCCGCCGCCAGGTTGATTCCACATTGGACAGTCGTCGACGCGAATTTCAAAATGCAGATGGCACGGATATCGTCCGTTGGCGTTTCCGACCTTTCCTATCTGCTCACGCCGGGTTATTTCGCCACTCGTTTTCAAAATCGTTTGTAGATGTCCGTAAAGTGATTCGATCTTTTTTCCCGATGGCAGTGTATGTTCGATTATGACAACATTTCCCCAGCCGACCCGGCGTCATGAGCATAAGTAATTATGCCATTTCCGGCAGCATAAACCGTCTCACCGCAATCGGAATTCCCACCCGAATTTTTATTCCAGTCTTCGCCAAGATGGTCATTTTCGCCAAAATCCTGTGCGTTATACCATTCATCACGGTCTTTAGCTTCTGTTACAAATTCGTTTGGGCTAATAGGATAAGCAAAGCTATCCGCGAATTTAATTTTAATAATGGGCGTAGGTTGTGGCCCCAAACTCTCGGCCTTACGCATTTCCGCATTAGAGCAAGAAAATATTAAGAAAATAATCCCTGTAATGAATAATTTAGCTATTTGATACATAAATCAGCCTTTCATTTTGTAACTTCAATGCTCATAAGAATATACTTAATGAGAATTTGCGAGCAAATATCCAGAAACTATGACGATAAAAACTGATTGGATGCGCGGCTGTGCGACCGCACTTGTCACTCCTTTTCACAAAGACGGCTCGATCGACGATAAATGTTTCAAAAAGCTGGTCGAGCGGCAGATAAAGAATGAAGTTTTTCTGCTTGTGCCGTGCGGGACGACAGGCGAAAGCGTGACGATGAGCGAGGAAGAACGACTTCACGTTATCAAACTGACGGTCGAGGTCGCAAAAGGCACAAAAGCCAGAGTAATTGCCGGAACCGGCAGTAACAATACCGCCGCGACGATAGATTTTACGCGAAAAGCTAGAGAATCAGGCGCTGACGCTGCCCTGATCGTCGCTCCGTATTACAACAAGCCTACACAGGAAGGACTGTTCGCCCATTTTTCGGAGATCGCGAAATCTGTGAAGAAATTTCCGATCATGCTCTACAACGTGCCATCGCGAACTGCGTCGAACATTTCGGCAGAAACGACCTTGAAGCTTGCCGCCGCTCATGAAAATATTGTTGCGACCAAGGAAGCTTCGGGAAATTTTTCGCAGGTGATGGAGATAATCAAAAACAGGCCAAAGAATTTTCTCGTTTTTTCGGGCGACGACGCATCTGCTTTGCCGCTTATCTCGCTCGGTGCTGACGGATTAGTCTCGGTCTGTGCCAATGAAATCCCAAAAGAGACATCGAGAATGGTCGAAAAAGCATTGGACGGAGCTTTCACATCCGCCCGAAAGATTCATTATCAAATCCTTCCGCTTATGGAAGCGAATTTTATAGAATCGTCGCCGGCTCCATGCAAATTCATTATGAAGGAAATGGGCCTGCTTGATGAAAATATACGTCTTCCGCTCGTGCCAGTGACGGATGCGACGCGAAATAAATTAAAAGCCGTGATGAAAGATAGCGTCAATATATAAGCTCAGCGAAGCGGACGTAGGCATTACTTCGATTTACATATGACATTAAGACATAACATAGAACAATTGTTCGCCCAAACAGATTTTTCCGCTAGTGATCGCGAGATTTACGAAGAATTCAAGACTGCCCTTCGTCGCGGCGAAATACGCTCGGCGGAAAAGGATGCGGACGGGAATTGGTATGCGAATGCGTGGGTGAAGCAGGGTATTTTGCTCGGATTCAGAATGGGCAAGATGGTTGAAATGTCCAAACCGACCGAGACGTTCAAGTTTTTTGACAAGGACACTTTTCCGCTACGGCCGATGTCGCTCGAAGACGGTGTGCGTATCGTGGCCGGTGGCTCGACTATCAGAGACGGCAGCTACGTTGCTCCGACCGTTGTCGTTGTTCCGCCCGCTTACATAAATGTCGGTGCATATGTTGACGAAGGCACGATGATCGATTCACACGCATTGGTCGGTTCTTGCGCGCAGATCGGCAAGCGAGTCCACCTTTCGGCCGCAGCACAGATCGGCGGTGTTTTAGAGCCCGTCGGTGCTGTTCCCGTCATAATCGAAGATGACGTGCTGGTCGGTGGCAATACCGGCGTTTATGAAGGCACAATCGTTCGCGAAAAAGCCGTTCTCGCATCGGGCGTGATCTTAACGCGTTCGACGCCGCTGTTCGATCTGGTCAACAGCATAATAATTAAATCCGAAGAGGGCAAACCGCTCGAGGTTCCGGCCGGAGCGGTTGTCGTGCAAGGTTCCCGTGCGATAACGAAAGGCTTTGGAAAAGACAATGGCCTGTCGATATATGCGCCGATCATCGTAAAATACCGGGATGAGAAGACCGATTCATCGACGAAATTAGAAGATTACCTACGCTGATCTGTTCATGCCATTCCGCTGTCGTTTATCAAATCCATGAAATAGCCTAAAATATAAGTATGAACAATGAAGAAACGAAAATTGAACCCGACGATAGCGGACTTTTAGTCAACCTGTCAGGTTTGGGACAGAAGATAATCGGCGAGATCGAGACGCTTGCGGGCATTGTCAATGCTGATCCGCTTGCACAAGCCGAGGGTGAATTTAATGTCGAGGTCGGCAATGTTCGTGCTGAATTAGAAGAAAATTTGGAAAAGGACGAGGAAAATAAATAAAAGATGATGCCGATGCCAAAAAGTGAAAGTTTTGTTTTGCCGAAACGACTTCAGGGATTGCAGCCAACGCTGATCCGCCAGTTTTTTGACCGGGCGTTGCCGGACAGTATAAATTTCGGCCTTGGCGAGCCAGATCTGCCGACGCCGCAATTTATGCGTGAAGAAGCGGCCCGCATCACGCTGGAGGAGCAGAATGGGTACACTTCACATGGAGGAATTCCGGCATTGCGGCAAAAGATCGCTGAGCAATACCCACACCTCGGCCTGACAGGAAGCGATGTCATAGTAACGGTCGGTTCGCAAGAGGCAATGACGGCCGCATTTTTATGCATTATTGACGATGGCGATGAAGTTTTGCTGCCAAATCCGAGCTTTCCGGCCTATGAAGTGTGTGTCAAAATTTCGGGCGGCAAACCTGTTTATTATCGTTTACCGGCGGAAAATGATTTCCAATTTGATATTGCTGATTTTAAATCCAAGATCACCAAAAAAACTAAAGTTGCAGTTGTTATCAGCCCTTCAAATCCGACGGGTAAAATATTTACTGAAAACGACCTGCGTCAGATCGCGGATGTTCTTAAAGATACAGGCATTTTTCTCATTTCGGATGAGATCTACAGCGACCTGTATTTTGGGGAAAAGCCGCATTCGGCGTCGGAATTTTACGATAAGACCGTGATCGTTTCGGGATTGTCGAAATCATTGAGCATGACGGGGTGGCGGCTCGGATGGCTGGCAAGTTCGCAGAAGGAGATCACGAAAGCCGCTTTGGTTTTGCACGGGTTTTTGACCGTTTGCACGTCGGCCATCACGCAGAAAGCTGCTCTTCTGGGCTGGTCGGAAGAAGCTGAAACAGCTAAACAATACGCAAGGGACATTTACAAAAAACGCGGTGAATTTCTCGTCGATCTTTTTGATAAAGAGCTTGGCCTGAAAGCTACATCACCGGAAGGAGCCTTTTACACAATGCTAGATGTTCGGCCTTTGGGCGACGATCTGGCACTTGCCGAGATATTTTTGCAAAATAGAGTGGTAACAGTTCCCGGAGTCGCATTCGGCAGTGAGACAAAAGGCTTTTTGAGAGTTTCATTCTGCAACACCGAAGAAAAAATGGCCGAAGGCGTGCGGCGCATGAAAAAGGCTTTGGGAGAAATGAAAGGTTAAGGACACAGAGTTAAAGCTTGAAAGCCGTAGTCAGATCGAAAAATGAGAAAATATCGTGTTGGAATTTTAGGTGCGACGGGAACCGTCGGTCAGCGTTTTATTCAGCTTTTGCAGGGGCATCCCCAATTTGAGATCACCGCCCTTGCCGCATCGGACCGTTCGGCCGGAAAACCTTTCGTCGAAGCTTGTGCGTGGAAGCTGCCGGGAACGATCCCGCTATCCGTCAGAGAAATAATGGTGCAGCCAATCGAGCCGCCACTGGATTGCGAAATTGTTTTTTCAAGCCTGCCATCGTCGATCGCACGCGAAACCGAAGAAGCATTCGCCCGTGCCGGTTATCCGGTGATCAGCAATTCATCGTGTTACCGTATGGACGCTGACGTGCCGCTTCTGATCCCGGAGATCAATCACGACCATCTTGGGCTCATTGAAACACAGCGGCAAAAGCGCGGTTTTGGAAAAGGTTTTATAGTTACAAATCCAAACTGCGCGGTTGCGAGTTTTGCACCACCGTTAGCTGCTCTACATCGGAAATTTGGTATAGAATCGGCTATAATTACGACGATGCAGGCAGTTTCAGGTGCCGGCTATCCTGGGGTCCCTTCGCTTGATATTACAGATAATGTGATGCCGTATATCGCCGGCGAAGAACCGAAAGTGGAAACGGAAGCACAGAAGATACTTGGTAAATTCGTCGATGGAGCGATCATTAAGGCAGACTTTGCAGTGTCGGCACAATGCTTTCGTGTCAATGTCATTGATGGACACACAGCGTCCGTCCGGGTGAATTTAAGAGAAAAATCGACACTCGAAGATGTCGCGGCGGCAATGCGTACGTACCCGAATCTTGGCCTTTATTCGTCACCGGCGACCTTTATTGAAGTCACTGATGAACCGACAAGGCCGCAGCCGAGGCTCGACCGGGACAACGGCAAGGGCATGACGATAACGGTCGGGCGTATCTTCCCAGACAATATTTTTGATTATCGCTTTGTCTCTTTAAGCCATAATACTGTGCGCGGAGCCGCCGGTTCAGCGGTTTTGAATGCGGAATTGCTGATAGATAAAGGTATAATCTAAGAATGATCGAACGATACACAATGCCTGAAATGGGTGCGGTCTGGTCGCAGCAGAATAAATTCCAGAAATGGCTCGATGTCGAGATCGCCGTTTGCGAGGTGCATGCTGAAGACGGCGTTATTCCGCTTGATGCCCTTGAACAAATAAGGTCGAGAGCCGCATTTACTGTCGAACGCATAACCGAGATCGAGAAAACGACCGACCATGACGTTATCGCATTTACAACCAATCTAGCCGAAAACATCGGTGAAGCCTCGCGTTTTGTACATTTTGGATTGACTTCGAGCGATGTTGTGGATACGGCGAATGCGCTTTTATTGAAAGAATCGTGCGTAATTTTGCTGGCAAAGATCGATGCAATGCTGCCCGTGCTGAAACGGCGTGCTTTTGAATTCAAAGAGACGCCGCA
>JAYUCO010000074.1:0-7536 GCA_043740295.1 Pyrinomonadaceae bacterium
GAAATTGACAGGTCTATCAAACGAATCAGTTCACCTTTCTCGATAGTTACAACTTCAACCATGGTTTTGATCCTCCTTTGATCCGCCTGCCCTATGGCAAACAACGTGCCGTTATGAAATCGCTGGGTTTATGAGAAATTCCAATGATTTTTGGCAAGTAAATGCACCAGTGGCGCAGTTATGCACCTACCTGCGAATCAAAAGATCGGTGTAGAGTTATTTTGAAAAGAAGTGAAGAATTACTGGAAGTTTTGAATTGAAAATGACAAGTGCAACCAACCTGCAACCAACTTGAAAAACTGGGACTTTCGAAACTGGCCGAAAGCCCCGTTTTTATTGGTCGGGACGACTGGATTTGAACCAGCGACCTCTCGCACCCCAAGCGAACGCGCTACCAGACTGCGCCACGTCCCGATATATCGAATTTTAAGGTTAGAATTAAGGACTTAGTTTGTCAAACTAGAATTTTAGCAAGTGGTTCGAGGCTTCTTCCGTCTGATTGGTCTTGAGCATTTCACGCAGCTCCAGCAATTGAGCGGCCAGGTCCTTCAGTGCCTCGCGCCGCTCACCGGTCAAAATGTCCACATCTGTCGGGTGATATGAATTCGCAGCCGTTGTGTCCAATTCAATATCGTCATCAAATAAGCTAGGGGTGTTAGCTGTATTTGAAAATTCGCGTTCTACCGGTTCCGGGTGGACTATTTTTAATTTTGTCGTTTCACGGAGTTCATTTTGCAGCTTTTTCTTGGCACCGGCAATTGTGAACATTTCCTCGTATAACAATTGCTTGATGCGAAGTGATATCTCGACATCGCGTCGGCGATAGCTTCGTTGGCCCGATCGATTCTTTTGCGGCGAAAGCATTGAAAATTCAGTTTCCCAGTATCGCAAAACGTGGGCCTGCACTCCGACGAGGTCGCAAACCTCACCGATCTTGAAGTAAATTTTCTCAGGTATTACTACAGCGGTTTGTCCCATCTATGTTAAGATTGTGTTAAAGTTTTGTATAAATTCTACCGGCGTTATTGTATGAGTTTAATAAACTTGTGTCAACATTCAACAAATGCGTTCCGAATTTGACTTCATCCAAAACCTTAAGAGTAAATACGGGCTGGAAAAGATCGGCGACGATTGCTCCGTGCTTCCAAAAGATCGGCTGAACGATCAGATAATTACTGCTGACATGCTTGTCGAGGAGGTCGATTTTCGGCTCGAATGGACAACTGCTGAATTTCTGGGCCACAAGGCATTGGCCGTTTCCCTTTCCGATATTGCAGCCATGGGAGGCGGACCGAAATGGGCGCTGCTTTCGATCGGTATTCCCAGATCGCTGTGGAAAACTGATTTTATTGATAAATTTTACGATGGCTGGCAAGCCCTCGCCCAACGCCATGGCGTCGAATTAGTCGGCGGTGACCTATCAAAAACACCGGATAAGGTCGTAATAGATTCGATAGTTTCCGGCGAAGTGCCTAAGGGAAAAGCGATACTCAGGTCCGGTGCAAGACCTGGTGACTCCATTTATGTTACGGGAGAACTTGGCGGAGCGGCTGGGGCATTGATATTGCTCGAAGCCGATCTTTCTCACGATCAGTCCAATGAAAAATACATAGAACTGACATCTCGGCAACTTCGTCCGACACCTCAGCTTGATGTTGGCAAACAATTGTTAGATTTAGGCTTAGCAACGTCAATGATTGATATTAGTGACGGTTTATCTTCTGATCTTTCCCACATCTGCAATGCAAGCGGCGTCGGTGCAATTATCTACTCCGATAAAATCCCGATCGACCGCAACCTTTCAAAACTGTCCTTAAATGCCGAGCAACGCCTAGGGCTTGCCCTAAACGGCGGCGAGGAT
Source organism: Pyrinomonadaceae bacterium (assembly GCA_043740295.1). Lineage (GTDB taxonomy): Bacteria > Acidobacteriota > Blastocatellia > Pyrinomonadales > Pyrinomonadaceae > OLB17. Next base: position 1,862 of record JAYUCO010000074.1, read on the forward strand.
TTTGAACTTCTTTTTACAGCCGATGAAAAAGCTATGTCTCAAGCCAATTTGCGGGGCATTACACTCATTGGCAAGCTCACATCAGATACTGGTTTGATTAAAATTATAAATGCAGAAGGAACCTCATTTTTGCCGCCAGACGGATTCCGTCATTTTTAGCGGTCCGGATCATTCCAACATATTGTCTTATAAAAATGTTACATAACAATATGTTGTATCTTGCAAAAAATTATATTTAAATATTACATTACACAGTAGAATAAAGGAGGAATGAACACTTTGCTTACAGGTCGGGTTTTACTATTGAACTTTTCTTATGAGCCGCTCGGCACGGTGGGAGTTGCTCGTGCTGTCTGTTTGTGGTTCCGCGGAGCGGTATTTGTCGAAGAAAATGACGGCGACAACGTCCTGCATTCACCTTCGACCGTTTTCCCTGTGCCGTCCGTTGTCCGATTGCGGCATTACATTCATTTGCGGCGTAACCGCCGTGAAACCACGATGAAGCGTGCCCGCGTCTATATCCGTGACCGTTACCGCTGCCAGTATTGCGGCGAGCACCGTCATGCAAAAGACCTGACGCTCGATCATATTCTGCCTCGCGCCCAAGGTGGCGAAAGCACCCCAGCGAATTTGGTCACCGCCTGCGTAAAATGTAATCAGCGAAAAGGTAACCGTACCCCGGAACAGGCACGCATGCCTCTGCTCACTTCGCAGAAACTGCTTCGTCTTGGCTTGGATCACGTGCTTTTGTGTCATTACGCCGAATCGCGTCCTGAATGGAAGAAATATTTGTTTATGGACGAAATTGAGCAAGAATTGCAGCAGATAGCGGCATAAAACTATACGGCGTTTGATCTAAAAATATATTCTCCCAAATATAATTCTTTCCTTCTTTTACCTCTCTTCGCTACAATAGGCTTCTATTCAATAGTTCTGCCATCCGCTCAAGCAGGTGGTACCAGCTTGTGCAAAGTATGGCGAATCAAAACAAACGACACGATTATCAATTTCGGCTTTTTGCACCTAATAATTTAGAAGCATGCCTGATCGCCGATTTTAGTAAATGGGAAGACATCCCGATGGAAAAAGACGATGATGGTTTTTTTTCAGTTACTCAAAATCTTGCCGACGGTACGTATCAATATCGTTTCAATATACGCTCCAGAAGTTGGTTCAATGATGAAGACGAGTGGAAAACCATTACCGATCCTTATGCAACAAATGTAGATCCAGAGTCGCAAAATTCGATCCTAAAGCTACAAAATGGCAAGAAGATCGTTGACGAATACGTTTGGTTATCGGACGAGACACCTCTGCCGATAAATGAAAAGATCGTGATTTACGAGATGCACGTCGGTGATTTTTCCGGCGGAGAAGATGATGAGTTTACGCGCGGCAAATACACGGATGTCATCGATAAACTCGACTACATAGCTGCTCTTGGTGTTAATGCCATTGAACTTATGCCGCTGAAAACGTCGCCCGGAGATTTTAGCTGGGGTTATTCGCCGATCCATTATTTTTCGCCGGATTCAAACTATGGATCGACCGCGGAATTAAAGGAACTGATCGACAAGTGTCACGGTCTTGGGATAAGGGTGATAGTGGACGGCGTCTATAATCATTCGAGTACCGAAAATGCCCTCACACAGATAGACCACGACTATTGGTTTCGCCGCGAAGGCAAGGATCCGGAGCAAAATTGGGGGCCGGAATTTAATTATGAATTTTGGGATGAAAAACTGGGGATCAATCCAGCCTTGAAATTCGTTGCCGATTCGATCCGGTTTTGGATTCTCGAATATCGGATCGACGGCATAAGGTATGATGCCGCCAAGCAAATTGACAATTTCGACGCACTACGCAGTTTCGTTCAAAATACCCGTGAAATGTGCGAGTTGAAACCTTTTTTCAACGTCGCCGAGTACATACCGCCGTCATCAGAGATTACAGAACCCGATGGCCCGGTCGAAAGCTGTTGGAACGACAGCTTTATGTATTCTGTGGTCGAATATCTTGGCGGCGAAGACCCGGACCTCGAAAAGATAAAAAATGCTATAGACCCGACCCGTTTGGGTTATTCAAACGTCACAAGCGTTACTAATTATCTTGCCAACCACGATCAGAACCGTCTTTTTCGCAAGCTTGGGACGCGAGGGATCTTGGATGACGAATTATATACTCGTGCAAAGCTTGGAGCTTTGATCTTAATGACGTCAGTTGGCGTTCCGATGATATGGATGGGTGAGGAATTTGGCGAGCATGTACCGATGTCAGAGCAAAGCAACAAGATCAATTGGACGCTGCTGGAAAATGGTCCGAATAAAGAATTATTCGAATATTACAAACGCCTAATTCACCTGCGAACAACAAACGACGCATTTAAAACAACAAATATCGAATTTTTTCACGAAGACACCAATTCCGGCGTTCTCTGCTTTAACCGGTTCGACAATGCCGGCAATGTTGTCGCAGTGGTCCTGAATCTTTCGGATGATGATCTGGAAAACTACACGGTCCCGAACTTCCCTTTCGACAGAACATGCCGGGAATGGACAAAAGATAGTGAGATCGAGATTGGTTCGAATCAATTAACTTGTAATTTGTCCCGACGCGAAGGCCTGGTGTTTAGCCAAATCTAATATTCCGGTTATGAAGAATAAATACGCATCCGAGAGCGGCATTCTCGACCTTGTGCGGTCGTTTGAAGACGCCACGATCTCGCGCGACGATTGGAAACACGCTGAACATCTGACAATGGCGTTATATTATTTAATGCATCACGACATCGAAACGGCGACTGAAAAAATAAAAAAAGGCATTTTTAATCTGCTCAGGTCTTTTGATATCGATCTGAGCAAGGAAATGCCTTATCACGAAACACTAACAGTTTTCTGGATGCGGACGGTAGCGGATTTTAATACCACGAAAAACGGAGTTTCATTTGTTGAAAAGGCGAATGAATTGGTCGAAAAATATGACAAGGATTATCCTCTTCGGTTTTACAGCCGGGAGTATTTGTTTTCAGATGAGGCGAGGACAAAATTTGTAGTGGGTGATCTTAATAATACAGAAAATAGTTTTTAGGTTAAAATACATATTTCGCCAATGCAATAGAACAAGTTTCCGGCAATTTTATGCTTAAGTTTTTTAACACCTTATCTCGACAGATCGAAGAATTTCAGCCTCTTGACGGCAACAATGTCCGAATGTACATGTGCGGCCCGACGGTTTGGAATTTTGCCCATATCGGCAATTTCCGGACGTTTATTTTTGGCGATATTCTCCGGCGTTATTTAAAATTCAAGGGCTACGAACTCACACATGTCTTTAATCTGACCGATATTGACGACCGGATAATTAAAGAGGCAGCCGTCCGTGGCATCAATATTGACGAATTCACTGCCCCATTTATCACAGCATTTTGGGAGGACTTCGATGCTTTGGGCAACCAGCGGCCCGACATCACGCCGCGAGCGACGCATCATATAGCCGAAATGATCGGGATAATCGAAAAGCTTTTGGCAAACGGCCATGCTTACGAATCGGACGGTTCGATCTATTACCGCATCTCTGCTTTTCCAGAATATGGAAAATTATCGAAGATCAATTTTTCGGGCAACATTACAGGCGGCAGCGAACGCATTGACACCGATAAATACGAAAAGGAAGACGCCCGTGACTTTGCGCTGTGGAAGCTGGTCGGCGAGGATGAAGAGCCCGGATGGGACGCTTCGTTCGGACGCGGACGCCCTGGCTGGCACATCGAATGTTCAGCAATGGGGATGAAATATCTCGGGGAGACCTTCGATCTGCACGCGGGCGGAATGGACCTGCAGTTTCCGCATCATGAAAACGAGATCGCCCAGAGCGAAGGTGCAACCGGCAAGCTGTTTTCAAAATATTGGATACATAGCGAATTCCTAAAGATCGACGACGTTACGATGTCAAAATCGAAGGGTAATTTCTTTACTTTTCGCGATCTCAAAGAGCAAGGCTATTCGCCGCTGGCGATGCGCTATATATTGCTTTCGGTCCCGTACAACAATCAGTTGAATTTTACGTTCGAAGGCCTGCAGGGAGCTGAAACGACCATTGAACGCCTGCGGAATTTCCGCCAGCTTGTAAGTGACGCCAAAACCGGTGAAGGTTCGCATCCCGGTGTCGCTGCTTTGGTTGTAAAAGCATTGGACCATTTCGAGACCGCCATGGACGACGACCTGAATACTGCGTCGGCACTCGCCGCTATTCATAATCTCGTCCGCGAGGTCAATACGCTACTCGCCTCCGACGCCTTGCTCAGCGAAGATAAGAAAGCAATTCTCGATGCGATCACTAAGTTCGATAACGTTTTTGGCATTTTTGGTAAAGTCGAATCCGATTCGCTCGACGCTGAGATCGAGGCCCTGGTAGAAGAACGTCAGGAAGCCCGCCGACAGCGAAATTTTGCCCGGTCAGATGAGCTCAGGGACCAGCTCGCGGAAAAAGGTATCTTGCTTGAAGATACAAAAGACGGTGTCAGGTGGAAGCGTAAATAATTTCTAGCTTCTGACTAATCTTTACTAGCTTTGCGATTTCTTTAATAGGACCATATAGGTCTGCGATGTGCCGTTATGTGTAACGTTCTGCTCAACGACCTTATAACCTAGATCGAGAAAATCCGTCATCGGTGGTTTATCCAAACCAACTCCGCGAAACACGATCCAGGCCTTATCTCCCTTTATTTCACTTTTGGAGATGGTTTTGATCGAATCAAACCCGCGCGGTATAAAAAAGGACCTGTCTTCGGTCAACCCCTCAATTCCTTTCACAACATTTACCTGAAACGTGTCCGAATTTCGCAAAGCAAACCATAGATGATAAGCAACTATATCTTCAAACGTATAAATATTGACGGGGTCGGCAGCTCTTTTTTCCTTGATGGTCAATTCGGCGGCCATACTTCCCCATGTACACCAAACAAATTGCTGGTCTTTAGTCTTTAATCGAACCACAAAAGCGGCGGTCAAAACTAATAAAGACGCAGAGATCAAAGCGGCCCTGATAATCTTTATATTTATTGATGCCAAAAATATTGCGGCTAAAATTGAGAACGGGGCAAAAATAATGATCAGGTGCCGCGAACCCCAGATCGAGATCGGCAGTATCCAACTGGCAATAAATACAAGTAAAATGGGTACGCCGATAAAGATCGAAAGCAGATAAAATCCGTTTTTTTCAATCTGATTTTTCCAATTCGCCAGATAAAACAACTTCGCGGCACCGATAATTAACAAAAGCGGTATAGAAATATACAGTAGAGACGACGGTTCGGCACTCGTCTGCTGAAAATAAAAAGGCTCGGCCATATCAGCAGCAAGGTCGAATAAGCTCATAAATCCAGGCCTTGCCATCCATCCGATATTTTGCTGTGCGTCTGCTGCAAAAGCCTTCGATTGAGCTATGGTAACTGTCCACGGAACAAAAGCAGCTAGGGCCATGCCGAACATTAAAAGCATTTGCCTTATCTTGATCCGTTGAAGCGTAACGATAGCGGCAACTTCGGAAAGCACTACAAACCAACCGAAATAATGCGAATAAATAAGTAAAACATTAACTATAACTAATGCCGCAAAACTTTTTCCCTTTATAAAAAAGCGCGTAAAAAGCCACATCGAACTTAACGACAGAAACAA
>JAYUCO010000075.1:0-48020 GCA_043740295.1 Pyrinomonadaceae bacterium
ATATACTGACCTCAAACACCTTCACCCCATCCATCCAACAATGGGGCCTCTTCGACGATTACCCCGTCGCTAACGCTAACGAACACTTCTGATCTGTTATCAACAAAAAAGAGGCTGTCTGAAATGATGGCCTCTTACTTTTTTAAGAACCTGCACAAGATGCCTCCGAAACTTCTATGTCGAAGCCCGCATCCATCCATGCTTTTGTACCGCCGGTAACATTCGAGACCTCCTTAAAACCGGCATTTTCTAAAATACTTGTTCCAATGCTAGAGCGGTAACCGCTTTGGCAGATAACAAAAGTCGGCTTTTCCGGATCGAGTTTGCCTATATCCTTGGCTAAGGCATCGAGCGGTATATTGATGGTATTGGGTGCGTGCCCAGCGGAGTGTTCACCCGGACGGCGCACGTCGAGAAACTGTATATCTGCCTCTTTTATCTCATCTTTTGCATGTTCAACCGAAACTTGACCTACCTTCTTTTTAACGCTTTTATAATCGTTTATCAAAATAAAACCTTTGACAGATTCGATCCCGACACGGGCAAGCCGCATAAAAGCTTCGTCCACCTGTACTCGATCTTCAGCGGCGATCGCCACCGGTGTTCCAATGGTGACCAGCGTTCCCGCCCAGGACGCGAACTGCCCGCCAAGCCCGATGTTAATCGAATTCGGGACATGTCCGGCCCCGAATTCCGTATTGGTCCGTATATCCAGAACAATTCCGTCAAAAGCCGTTATTTCCAATGCTGTCATCGTTTCCGGCCGTGCCAGATCTTCGATTGCGGCTGAACCCTGCATATTTTTAGCGACGCTTTTGGAAAAATAGGCCGGTACTTCCGGTTGGTCGGACGAGACGATCTTAATAAATTCTTCTTTCGACATCGGCTGTAGGGCGTAATTCAACTTACGCTGCTCGCCAAGTGTTGACCAGGTCTCTTTTGATAATGATTTACCACACAACGACCCGGCACCGTGTGCAGGGTAAACTTCGGTTTCATCGGGTAACTGCAATATCTTTTCATGGATAGAATCATAGAGCATCGCTCCCATTTGCTGCGCCGTATAACCTTTTGAGCCAATGAGGTCTGGTCGTCCGACATCGCCAATAAAAAGCGTATCGCCCGTAAACATTTTTACGGGTTCGCTTATATTTTCCAAATCTTTAGCAAGGATAGTAATTCCTTCGGGCGTGTGTCCGGGTGTCTCAAGGAATCGCAAATTGACCTCCCCAAACGACAATTCGTCGCCGTCTTTTACTTTGTGTGTTGGGAATTCGGTATTGGCCTTCGTCCCATAAACAATTTCTGCTCCGCTCTTTTCGGCAAGCTCTATGTGGCCGCTGATAAAATCGGCATGAGAGTGCGTTTCGATAATATATTTGATCTTTTGGCCATTCCCTTCGGCTTCGTCTAAATATTGCTGAACGTCGCGTTGCGGATCGATCACAACGGCTTCATCACCCGAACCGATATAGTACGATGCGTGAGAAAGACACCCGAGATAGAATTGCTTAAATTTCATATTGCCCTCCTGTTCCATGGCATTTTCGCCAATAATAAACCCATTCCGCACCAATCGATCAATGCTGTAAAAGCAAGTCCGAACCCGACAAAACCGGAAAGGCCGAGAAAATACGGATGGATAAAAATGCTCAACAAAATACCTGTTAAAACAAATATTCCCGCAAAAAATCGCACTTGTCGCTCTATCGACCAAGGTGCCTTCTCATCACGCTCAAACGGAAGACCTTCTTTTTTCCAGGCTTCAAATCCACCCGTGACATTCACAACATCAACAATTCCTTTCGACTGTAGTTTTTTTTGCGCTTCGGCCGACCGGCGGCCAGTACGGCACATGAGATATATGGTTTTACTTAATTCCAGTTCCGATGTCCGGCCAACTATTTCACCAAGCGGCATTAGCTTAGCCCCAGCCACCCTTCCGCCTGCAAACTCTGAACTTTCGCGAACATCCACGAGCTGCGCGTCTCCATTTTCCATGTTTTCTTTCAAGGTAAATACATCACATTCTTTCATCTCTATCTCCTCATCATTATGGAAACAAAATCGCCTGGCTTTTCAGCCGTTCTGCCAATTATTCACACACCACTTCGCAAAGCAAAAATGTACTTTCATCGACAATAGAGTAATAAGTAGTATTCCCTTTCAGCTCACGCCGAATAATACCCGCATCTTGAAGTATTTCCATATTTTTACTGACGTTCGGTTGATGGTCTCGAGCATCGAAGTCAATTCCGAAACACTCATTTAACCACTCTGTAAACCATGTAAAATGCGCAATCGTACAGATTCCGACAGTATCTTAAACCGATTTGCGATAAGCTCCAAAACTTCAGACGATAATTCTTTCTTCATTTGTATAAGAATATACCGATGCAGTTATGTTCGAAGAAAAAAAAATGCCTTCGCCGAAAAAAATCTCATCTTCGGCGAAGGCATATTGATTTGGATTTGGAATTAAACTACCGCTGTCTCTACATACTTAGCAACGACTTTCGCGATCGCGTCACGGGAAACTGCACCGACAATACGCTCCTGTTCCTGTCCGCCCTTAAACAAAATCAATGTAGGAATGCCGCGAATACCAAAACGCTGCGGCACATTTTGATTTTCATCGACATTCATCTTGAAAAAGCTCGCCTTGCCGACATATTCCTCAGCGACAGCTTCGACCGATGGGGCGATCATTCTACAAGGCCCACACCATTCGGCCCAAAAATCGACCAAAACTGGATGTTCTGAACCCAAAACATCCTTTTCAAAATCTGTGTCTGTTACTTCTTTAGCAAAATTTGCCATTCTTATCTCCTTAATAATCTTTGATTATTGCGACGTAAGATTCGCTGTCTGCGAATCCCTAATCTATTAATTTTATTCTAACTTTCAAGCAGCCGTTTGCCAAACTTGCTGTTAGATTGATGGTCAGTGCGACCAAAGCTTTGTTTACCGATGCCCTTTTACCTCTTCTTGATGCCGACAAATGAATATTGCGTCATCATTCGATCGTTTTTCAGCATTGAAATGTCCGAATGATATATGCCTTAATGAGACACTTTTATTTCAACTATATCGGCTACAGGTTCACCGGCCGAAATTTTGTCTAGTGGCTAACTTTTCCGGAAATCGTAAACCATATCTGTTTTTTCATATTTTCTGGTCTCGAAGATATGCGGATAATGTTTTTTTAATTCGTCTATATATAATTCATAAGGCATATCGCCGAAAGCTCCATATTCATGTAGATATTCCATAAAAATATTGCCTGAACGATCGTAAGCCTGAAAGATGGAATCCTGCGTGCCGTCAAATTCCAGCGGTTCGACACCGAGAAGATCACATAGCCTTTTGTTAAAGGCGGGCGTAGTTTTTAACCACTTCCCATCCAGAAACATTTCCGCTGCACCATGAAACACCAGAAAATTCCGTTCTAAGATCTTTTCGAGCCGGTCGGTAGCGATATGATTTCTGACGATATAAAAGCTCAACCGGCTCGGAACACCGGCAGATCTAGCAGCCGCCGCGAGTAAAATAGCTTTTTCAACGCAATAGCCACGTGTTTTAGTCAGCAATGTACTCGCCTGTAAGCCTTCCCGCCTGAGATCGAGAACATATGGGTCGTATTGAAATCCGTCACGCACGGCGTAATATAATTTAACTGCCTTTTCCGTAGCGGTTTTAACTCCATCCGTGTGAAGCTCCGCAAAATCACGAACTGTCGCATCGTCGAAATTCAAAAACTCCGTAGGTTCTAGATATTCATGCATAGGAAAACTTGATCAATTCGATTGCCTTAGATCATGCATTTACACTTTTCATCATCGCCTCGGGATAGCGGAGCCCCGAAACCGCGTCTTTTGGAAAAACCTTATCTATCCTTTGCAGGTCTTTGGCTGTTAATTCAATATTTACTGCATCGGCATTTTGCTCAATATATTTGCGGCGCTTCGTCCCCGGAATCGGGACAATATCATCGCCTTGTGCCAATGTCCAGGAAAGAGCAAGTTGCGAGGCAGTCACATCTTTTTCTTTGGCGATCTTTTCGAGTTCTTCAACCAGCTTTAGATTGTTTTCAAAATTCCCGCCTTGAAATCGCGGATTCGACCTCCGCCAATCGTCTTCGGCCAAGTCTTCAAAACGCTTGATCTCACCCGATAAAAATCCGCGTCCAAGCGGTGAATACGCAACAAAGCCGATACCCAGCTCGCGGCAGGTTTCCAGAACCCCGTTGTCCTCAACATCACGTGTCCAAAGTGAATATTCCGATTGCAATGCCGTGATCGGATGAATCGCAGAAGCTCTTTTCAGAGTTTCGGCGGAAGCTTCCGACAATCCAATATGCCGTATCTTTCCTTCTTCGATCAATTTCGACATTGCACCTACGGTATCTTCAATTGGCGTATCCGGATCGACACGGTGCAGGTAATAAAGATCGATCTCGTCGATTGCCAAACGTTTTAAGCTGCCCTCAACCGCCTGCCTGACATATTCGGGCCGCCCGTTTACACCGCGATTTGCAGGATTTGCCGGATCAAAAATTATCCCGAATTTTGTCGCCAAAACGAATTTTTCGCGTCTGCCTTTCAAAGCCTTGCCGACTAATACTTCGTTCGTGTGCGGGCCATACATGTCGGCCGTGTCAAGGAAATTCACACCGAGTTCGAGTGCCCGGTCGATCGTCGCCAGCGATTCTGTCTCATCTGCCACTCCGTAGGCAAAGCTCATCCCCATGCAGCCGAGTCCGATGGGAGAAACTTCTAAACCTTGTCCCAAAGTTCGTGTTTTCATTAATAACCTCCAATTGTCGCGGTATCGTTCCGCACTTTTTTCGCGAGTTAATTATTAGCGGTCAAGACCACTTTTCCGGTCGTTTTTCTACCTTCTATCTCTTCGTGCGCTTTCGCCGCCTCTTCAAGCGAAAACTCCGTGACTTCAATTTTCAGCTTATCAGATGCGATATATCCCATTAATTCGCCCGTGAATTTCATCATATTTTCAGGCGTTTCAAGGTTCAAATTATATCCTTTGACAGTTTGCATTTTACCCAGCAGGCTAAGTGCCGAAATTTTGAAATCTTCGCCGCTTGCCGCACCGTAAACCTCCATCGTGCCTTTTATCGCCAGGCATTCAAAATTTCGCCGCCCTATTTCACCGCCGACCATTTCTATTATCAGATCAGCACCGGCACCATCCGTCGCCTGTAAAACCTGCGTCGGCCAATCTTCTTCGGTGTAATTTATTCCAAAATCGGCACCGAGATCTACTACTTTTTGAAGCTTTGCCGCACTTGAGGCAGTGCCAATGACACGGGCTCCTTTTAATTTGGCAAGCTGCACAAGAAGTGATCCGACGCCGCCTGCCGCCGCATGGATAAGTATTGCCTGTCCAGATTTTAAATCAGTGATAAGTCCAAGTGCGGTCAATCCCTGCACAAGCAGCGCAGTCGCTTCGCTAAAACCCAGATTGTCTGGGATCGGCACGACCGTACGGGCATTTGCTGCCGCATATTCCGCATAACCACCACCACGGATAGTCGCCAAAACACGCTGCCCGGCCTGAATATTTTTGACATTTTCGCCGATGGATTCCACCGTCCCGGCGACCTCAAAACCCAATACGAACGGGAGAGTTGGTGAAAAAAGATATTTGTTTTGCCGCAACATGGTGTCTGCAAAATTTATACCTGAAGCCGACACTTTGATCAAAACTTCATCCGCCGATGGGACCGGTTTATCGATTTCGTCAACCTGCAAATTTTCCGTACCGCCAAATTCGTGAATTCTTATAGCTTTCATATTTTATACCTGTCCTTTCCAGTTTTCGTCAGCGATCTCCATCCATCGCTCGCGTATTTCTTCAAATTCGCTCTTGCCAAGCGGCCCCTGTCTTACATAGTCAGCGTTTTGCTGCCAGCGGTCAGGTTTGGTGGTGCCGACGATCACCGTCGAAACACCGGGAATTGAAAGTGTGAACCTGAGCGCGGTCGGAATTGACTCTTCCAGCCGCTGCGTTAAAAAATCGAATTGTAATTTTTGAATGCGGTCCCAATATTCATGATGGTATGCATCTGCCGGCTTTTCCGCGTTTCGCCAAACAGCATTGGCAATTGGGCGTTTGGCAATGATACCCAAACCTTTTTCAGCGGCGAATAAAATATTGCCGTCGATCGACGATTGGTCAGCGATCGAAACGGAAGTTTGCAGCGAATCGAAAACGTCCAATTCAATAGCGGTTTTCGCGTCTTCGTTATCGCCAGAATAGCCGATGTATCGCGTATAGCCTTTTTCCTGCGCCCGCAGCAGGGCTTCGATGGCCTCGCCGCGTTTCAGCGTTTCACTGTCGCAGCTATGCAGTTGGGCAATGTCCAAATGGTCGGTCTTAAGCTTGCGCAGGCTTGATTCGATGGTTTCCAGAATCCCATTTTTCGTCCAATCAAAACGAGTGAACGCGTCGAGAGCACCGCATTTGGTCAACAAATAAAAATCATTTCGCCTGTTTCCGACGGCATAACCAATCATGTGCTCGGAAGTTTTGTACGCCGCGGCCGTATCTATAACATTTAACCCGGCATCAAGTGCCGAATTGAGCAGCTCGTTGACATCTTGCTGTGTTTGGTCAGGATTGTAACCGATCTCCGCACCGCCGAATCCAAGTACGGAAAACTCCATGTCTGTTTTGCCAAATTTCCGTTTTTCCATGTCTATTTTAGTTTAATCGGCCTTAACAACGATCTTTCCGAAATGCGATCCGGCTTCCATATGTTTCAATGCATCGCGGACCTCGGCAAAACCGAACACCTTATCTATCACCGGCTTAAGATCGTTTACCTCGATCGCTTTGTTCATCGACTCGAACATTTGCCGTGAACCGACGAAAATGCCCTGCATTCTAATGGCTTTCATTAAAATTGACACCGGATTGAAATCACCTGACACTGTCAAAATTCCAATAACCGCTATATGGCCGCCAGCCCGGACCGCGTTCGCGGATTTTGACATAGTTCCGACCCCGCCGACCTCGACAACGTGATCGACGCCGCGTTTACCGGTCAATTCCAAAACTGCTTTGTCCCAATCTTCTCGGGTCCTGTAGTTGATGGTCACGTCAGCACCCATTTCCTTCGCTCTTTCTAGCTTTTCATCACTGCTCGATGTAGATATAACTTTCGCCCCGAACAGCTTTGCAAATTGGATTGCAAATATTGAAACACCGCCCGTACCCTGCGTCAAAACAGTTTCACCTGCCTTGATCTGTCCGGAAACAGCCAAAGCATTCCAGGCAGTGACCGCGGCACACGGCAGCGTCGCGGCTTCTTCAAAAGACAGACTGTCGGGAATTTTAACGATAGAATTCTCGCTAAAAGCACCATATTCACCCAAAACACCATCCTGATCGCCGCCTCCGCCGAGCGACGTCCTGGATTTTTCAGCCGTCATTTCGCCGTCAGCCCATCCCTGCATAAAAATTGGGCAAACCCTTTCACCTATTTTCCATTTTGTGACGCCTTCGCCAATTTCGACGATCTCACCCGCTCCGTCCGAAAACGGTATGGAAGGAAATTTAGTTCTCGGGTTGTAACGGCCTTGAACCATCATAAGATCCCGATAATTCAACGAAAATGCGTGAAATTTGATCAGCACCTCGCCAAACTTCGCTTGAGGAATATCACGTTCAGCCAATGCCAGTTCATCTATCCCAAATTGTTGTATCTCGTATATTTTCACAATAATTTATCCGACCAATGAATTTCGTTAATTGTATTCTACCTATTCCATTTAGAAACGGCTGAACACGCCGGATGTTCTGATTTTGACCGCACGAAGACAGGATAGTGTGATCAGTCAATGAACATCCGGCGTGAAGATCGTTACTTCCTTTTTGATGATTTAAGATCAAGCTTGATCACGACGCCGTCGCGGACCAGATTATCGGCTGGGCCTGTATATGCAATGCCGAAATCCTTTCGGCTGATCGAGAACTCCGAATTTACCGTGACATTGTCCGCTCCAAGCTTTATCGTCGCCGGAAATGTGATCGCCTTTTTTACACCATGCAGCTCAAAATCACCGGTGACCGTATAATTATCCGCACCTTTTGCGGTATCGGGCTCGATCTTTGTCGATACGAAGTATGCTTTTGGAAATTTTTCAACGTCAAAGAAGTCGGCAGTTTTCAAGTGTGTTGTCAGCTTCTCTTCAGTAGTAAATACAGATGCGGTTTCGATCTCAACTGATACCGTGCTGTCCACGACTTTGCCGTTCACAAGCTCGATCTCACCTTTGAACTGATTGAACCCGCCATCATGGCTGCCCGTTACTTTTGAACCGGTGAAAAGGACCTTTGAATTTTCAGGCGTTATTGCAAAGGTTTCACCTTTGGTCGCCGGAGCGGGCGTGTTGGCCGGTTTGTTTGACGTCGGCTCAGAGGTCGCTGCCTTTGGCTTATTTGCCGAAGGGTCATCACACGCCGATAAAAAGATTGACAGCGATAGGATCGCTAAAACGATGGTTTTCATATTGTGTATCTCCGATAAAATTAAAATTGCCGGCTTACGCCTAAATAAAGTGAATACAGGGGTTATAAAATTCAATTATGAGCTGCTTCGAATGTTCTTTTTTGCGTCCACCCTGTTAAAAGCACTTCAAATTCAGCTTGAATGGACCGATTCTTGTCCATGTTATACCAACGCTGCAGATTTTCCATCATCAATGGTTTCGCCAAGCTTTCAGATCTCATTTGCTGAAAAAGCTCCTGTGCCGCGGCCGGACGTGCTCCCCAAGTTCCTAATTCTTCTAATGTGTCAGCATCGAGAGCGATCAATTTCGGGATCGAACGCCCTCCATCTGTCAGGTAGCGGTCCATTAATTCCAAATTCTCGTCACGCAGTAAATATCGTGTTTCAATATTATCGCTTTCTGCCGCAATTTTCTCAATTATTGGCAAATTTTGCGCCGCATCACCGCACCAGCCTTCTGTCAGGATAAGCCAGATCATCTTTCTACCAACATTTTTTGCAGCAAACCTCACCGCATTGTTTAGATGGACCGTTTTTTCCAGTCGATTCATCCGCTGCCTGTTCAACTTTCCATAGCCGAACATCGCTTCCGATTGAATCGGTCCGGTCGTCTTGCCTTCGATCAAAAGATCGTCGATCAACTTTATGTATTCAGCAAAGGCCATCGCCTTCTCCACATATTCTTTCATTATTCAAAACCTCGTAATAATGCCTTCGTGTCAAAGCCCAATGACCCTGACCAACATTCTAAAAATATCCAAAAATCTCGGCGCCCATATCGCCAAATAACTGCTCATGTCACTCTCCTAAATATTCCTTAAATTCTCACGATCAATTCTTCGTCCGGCATACGAACCTTTGGCAACGGCGCGAGCCAATCGTGTTCTGCATCGCGATAGCCTACAGCTGCAAGAGCGACCGCCGAATAATCTGTCAACCCGAGAATCTCGTTGAATTGAACCGGATCGAAACCTTCCATCGGAGTCGCGTCAACACCCAAAAGAGCCGCTGTCTCCAACAAAAATCCGAGCGGTATATAAGCCTGACGCGAATTCCAGGTCTCGATATAACCTCCATCGATCGCCCGTTTCGCCGAATCTTTTATCATGTTTTCATATTCCAAAAGCGATCCGCGATCCTGTCCGCGAACTTCGCTAATCCGTTCGACGAAATGCTCTACATCCGCATCCGACAAAGTTTTTTTATATGCAAAAACGACCAAATGTGAAGCGTCAGTGATCGGCGATTGACCGTATGCCGCCGGTTTTAGCTTTTCCCTGATTGCGGGGTCGGTAACCACGATAAATTTGTAAGGCTGGAGGCCAAAGCTGGAAGGCGCAAGAGTCAAAGATCGTTCTATCGTTGCCCAATCTTCATCCGTGACTTTCTTTGACGCATCATACTGTTTCACCGCGTAACGCCAATTCAACTGTTCCAAAATTGCTTCTTTATTTATATTATTTCCCATATCGCTCCTTTAATTTAATAACTTTGTAACTTAGTTTGATACAAATCAAACCAAAAAAAATTAAACCCGCCCCTGCTCGACCATTTCGATCACGCTCGCAAGAGTGTATCTGGACAATGTTTGATCGACACTTTTATCCATCTCTTTTTGAAGATTGCACAGCACCGCCTCGATATTTTTCCCGATCGGACAATCCTGATTCGGCGATTTCGCATGAAGCGCAAAAACCTCGCCGCACGAAACTGCTTTATAGATCTCGGCCAACGTAATTTCCTCCGGGTATCTCGCCAGACGTGTTCCGCCCGTTGCCCCGGTTTGTGAGATCACAAGATTCGCCTGGTTCAATTGGCCAAGCAGCCGGCGAATTACCACCGGATTAGTATTAACGCTGCCCGCGACGTAATCGGATTTGATCTTCTCTTCTCCAGAACACGCAAGCATCGTCAAAACATGTACTGCCATTGAAAATTGACTATTTGCCGCCATAATTGTAACCATCATAGTTACAAAGAAAGTTTTTGTCAAGCCCGCGCATTTACAGATCACTGGCAGGATAATTTAAGTTTAATGCAAGGCGGGGTCCGGCTTCTAAATCAAGCCCGGAATCATTGTACTTTCAGGCTCTTAGAAATGTGCCGGGCCAGATTTTCGGCAAGCGAACCCCACGAAGTTGTTTCACCCGCAGCAATCACGGTACCCGAACGGCGATCATATATGCGATAGACATACCGGTGCGTTATCAGCGAACCATGGACAAACCCGATCTCGACATAAAGATCGGCAGTGTCCTTGTATCTTTCAATGGCGAGATGGAGTTCTTTGAAATCGGGCCGCTTGAGCAATTCCTTTTCAAGTGCCTGCCGGGAAGGCTGGAGCGAGGATTTCACAAACGCGATCGTTCGCGCAGATGCCAGAATTTCCTTTGTGGTTCTGGGGTTTTGTGATGCAGATACCAAAGCGTTAGGTGTATTACCGCTTTCAGAAAATACCGGCGTATTATCGGGCTGATAATTCGGAGGCAATATCTCCTGCCGCTCGATCATAAGTGAAATGATCTCGTCCGCGACATTTGTCTTTTTCAATTCTATTAAACCATTGGCCGTTATATCGAAATTCGTGCTCGAAGTTCGAATTTTCCTTGAAATTATCGCGGGTGAAAGGCCAGCTTTCGTCATTTCAGCAATATCGTTATTTGTGAGCGTTTCGGTCTGACTAAACGCAGTCATAGTAGCACACAGTGCAATTATCATCAGCGTGACAATTCTAAATTTCAACCTTTCCATAAATTTCACTCATAGAATATATATAACCCGCATGACGACTTGGGGATGGCGATCAGATAAAATAGGACTTTTATGCACGGTCATAACACTTTTCACAAGCGTTACATCGGATGTGAAGCCGGCATTTTGATGTTTTAATTGCCTAAAACTGGCCATACTAACAAAAATGATTCTGTAAAGTAACGGACTTTCAAAGAACCCTTTCTTATTTATTATCAGAACTTAAAAACAATACCAGAACTAAAACGTGTGTTGGGATATATAAAGTTTTGTTGATCAAGTTTGTAAAAGATTGGGTTTACATCAAGCTGAATGACGCGAACATCGATCCTGCGGTTTATTTTGATATCTAGTCCACCGCCAAGGATTAAGGATACACCGTTGAAATCAAAATTAAATGGCTGACATATTGCTCCTGTGGGACACGCGGTCGTAAATTTATCCCGGTGCTTTCCGTACCCGACTAAGACATGCCCAAAGGGCTTAAGAAGGGCTTCGCGTTTGTTATTTTTGAATTGGACACCGATCGTGGCATTATAAAGCGAATGGTCGGCACTGTAACGGCTGGGTGGATTTAACTGAGGTTCTGTAAAAGGTGAAAAGTAATCGCCTTCAATCGTCTTGAATGTACCTGAAACATCAACTTTAATACCAAAATAGCGATGGATATTATAAACAGCCGATACATTAATTCCATTGTCAATTGGTTCAAAATCATCATCTGAAACGAGAGATGCCCCGGAATAGCCGACAAAAATCTCAACCTTGTCGTATTCGTCGATGTTTTTTTGGGCTAATCCCAAAGTCGATAGAAGAACAACCAAAACTGACGCCAAAAAAAATTTCCTCATAAAATAACCTCCCGATCCTGATAGTAGAATTTTTCAAAAACCTATGATTGATTTTCCGTCTTTCGATTTGACGGCACACTTTACCGCCATTTAGCTGTTAGATTCGTCTCCATTCACGGCCTGCTCTCTGCTCACCCGCAGAACCAGCAAATACAGCACCTAGAAATAAAATTACAGTTAAAAACTTTTACGTTTATATTTATCTCTAAAAGAGACTTCAAAGAATAAGTTTAAGAAGATAGTGGTTTTTTATGTGCATTGATGTGACACTTTTCAAAAGTGTCACATTCGGATAGTGTTTTGATGTGTTTCGCTTGTTTCTTGTTTATTTCCAAAAATGGAGATATTAAGGGACCAAATCACATTAAAATACTAACGAAAATTAGCGGCGATTTATCGAATGCAGTTCTGCCAATGAGGCATCGGCGATCAGTGGAAATAAGCGGGTCCGGTCGTCATCCAGAAAATATTTTGCGGTGAGAGAGTCACAGATGATAAGCGAGGCACTGTCGAGGCCGTTTCTCCAATCTGATGAATGCGGCGAACGGGTAATGATAGCATCAGCGTCGATCTTCGCCGCGAGAAGAAACAACTTTGCCAGGGCAAGAAACCGTTTCCAACTAGATACGACTGCTATCAGATCACTGTTTAACGGCCTCGGTCGTCCTGACAACGAAGCCGGAACTGAATTGGCTTGCAGGAAAATACAATTACGGCCAGGAGACAAGACATTGCCGATCTTTTCTTTTTTATCGAACATCGCAATGATCTGTAAATTATCATCATCTGTCTCGACAGAAAAGTCTTCAAAAGAGATGCCATTAACAATACATCCGGTTGCCGATTCGATCTCAACCAACAGAATTTTTTGCAGTTCAATGTCGGATTCGACCAACAGAAATCGGATCGGCTTTTTCACTGTAAATCTAGCCTGTAAATGCTGCTCTATCTCCGCCAAAGAATGACCGGAACCGCTCGCCTCTTTAAGGAACCGGTCGACGATTTGACCGAGTCCCTTAGCATCGTCTGCTTTAATAATGTCGTTGCGAACGTAAACCCCGCTTCCTTTTTTAAATTCGACCAGTCCGTGTGCCGCAAGTCGGCGATATGCTGCAATGACGGTGTTTTGATGAATCTGAAAACGACGGGCGATCTCGCTTGTGCTGGGGAGCTTTTCTCCGATCTTAAGATCGTGGCTTGCAATGCCGAGCGTGATCTGCTCAACCAATTGCTCGCTCACTGACACTTCGGAATTTTTTGAGAGCCAGAGTTTCATTTAAGAAATTATTACTTTGCGAATATAAAAAAGCCAAGCCCGAAAATCGAACTTGGCCTTTAATTATTCAATTTTATCTGCTGGTTAATTTGCAGGTATCTTGATCTCGCGTCCCGCTCCAAGTACTGAATTGGGCAATAAACCGTTATACTTCGCAACTTCTGTCGGATCAGCTCCAACTCTTACAGCAAGTTTTGCGACGGTATCGCCGGATTGCGCTTTGATCACACGGGCCGAAATGCCCGGCGCCGATGTATTCGGCGTGGTCGGTCTTATGTAGGCGATGGTGTTGATCTTGTTGCCGCTGACCGGAACAAAGACCTTTCCTTTCGGAGAGCTCATCCCCGGATTTGCCGCCATCAATTCAGCGACGCCGACGCCCGTGCGGTTCGATATCGTCTGCCACGATTCACCCTGCACGGAATTTGCTAGATTTGTATTGTTGATCTTCGATGCCGGTACACGCCGGAATACCGCGACGATCTCATTTGATTTACCCGCCGGAACGTTTATCACATAAGGCATTGGAGGCGTTACATTGCTACGAAGGTGCGGATTCAGGTACCGAATATACTGCACACTTGTATCCGAGGCCTGGGCAAGCAAGCTCAAATTGGTTGAGGCCGGAACACGGATGCGGTCATATTGAAGCGCCGGAGCAGGACGAATGTGGCCAAAACCATATTGTGCCGGGCTGTTGGCGATCAGAACCGTGGCTAAAATGTGTGGCACATAATTTCTTGTTTCCTGCGGCAAATAAGGATAAGCCGCCCAGAAATTCGTTACGCCCGCACGGCGGATAGCCCGATCGACATTGCCTTCGCCGCAGTTATATGCGGCCATTGCAAGCTCCCAATTGCCGCCGTAACGGTTTGCCAAAAACTTCAAATAACGGGCCGATGCCCTGGTCGCTTCATCAAAACTGTTTCTTTCGTCAACGTAAGCTGTCCTGTTAAGTCCAAAACGGGAACCTGTTCCAGGTATAAACTGCCACAGGCCGGAAGCGGCCGCCCAAGACATCGCCGTAGGTTTCCAGGAACTTTCAACCTGGCCAAGCCACGCGACATTTTCCGGAACGCCTTCTTCCTTAAATATCCGGCGGGCCATTCGCATAAACATACCCGAACGATAAAGCCCAACTTCCATTGTCGTTCGGCCGCGTCCGCGATAGTAATTGATAGCCTGCTGAATCATCGGATGAACCTGAAACGAAAATCCAAGTGATTTATTGGCAACCGCGTACTGAATATATTGATATTCCGCCTGAGCAACCGGATTTGAATCCACCTGAAGTTCTTCCGGCGTAAGTTCAAGTCTGGAAAGCTCGTCTAGTGGCGACGGTTCAAAACCCTGTTGGTTAAATCCGATCAAAGAACCGTTTACCTGATTGGCACCCGGAACAGTAGATGCGATCGTTGTGACGTCTTTGCCAGATGATTTGATCAGCGAAGGTTTTACAATTTGAGTAACAATGTCGGCCAGTTGAAAGTCCGCGTCGTTCCATTTCCATCCACAGGTCGCGGAAAGTTCCTTTATTTTTGGTAACTGAGCATCGGAAGGAAATTCTATCCGGTAAACAGTTTCGATCAACTGTGAATAGCAGCTTTGCAGTTTTTGGTCTTTTTGAATATTCAACGTCGAATACAAAAATACTTCGACCGATCTATCAAAACTCTTTCCGGAATCGGATCGCCGGTTTTCTTTAAGTGCTGATAGGCCTTCCTTAAAGGATTTGCCCGATTCGTCTAGCACCTTATTTACCTGGGCCTGAGCACTCACAACTTCCGGCGTCTGGGCAACCGAATACGCGCTAAAACTTAATATTATAAATGCTGATAAACTTAAAAATTTATAAATGCTTATTTTCATTAAACTTCGTCTATACTCTTTTTCGGTAATTCCTCAAGGTTAGGGCGAATTCGAAAAACGGCCTAAATATTATTTGCATTAGAATCTCTAACGCTCATTATTTCTAAAAGTTCCTGATTGATGCTATCACAAAACAAGCGCAAACCACTTCAAAATTAACACACTACAACAACGCGGTCAATTATTTTACCGTAACGCAGCCATCCTGGCGGCGTTACTTCTTCGCTGCTTTTGCCGCCGCTTTCGGTTCGAGCAATGCATTCTCAAATACTTCCAGCACATTCTCCACGAATATAAAGTTCAGATCTTCTATAACTTCCTTCGGCATATCTTCAAGGTCGCGCCTGTTCGGTGCCGGTAAAATTACCGTTTTCATTTTCGCGCGGCGGGCGGCCAGAAGCTTTTCTTTGACTCCGCCAACAGGCAGGACGTTGCCTCTTAATGTGATCTCGCCGGTCATCGCAACATCTTTGCGGACCGGCCGCTGTGCCAAAACAGAGACAAGGGCCGTCGCCATCGTAATGCCAGCGCTTGGCCCGTCCTTCGGAATTGCACCTTCTGGAAGATGAATATGAATGTCGAAATTTTCTAATACGGATTCATCGATCCCCAGTTCCGCCGAGCGTGCCTTGGCGTAAGAAAACGCCGCCTGCGCTGATTCCTGCATCACTTCGCCAAGCTGGCCGGTCAAAATAAGTTTACCTTTGCCTTTTGTTTTCAGAGCCTCGATAAAAAGGATGTCGCCGCCGACGGCCGTCCACGCCAAGCCTGTGACAATACCGATCTGGTCTTTTTTCAATGCCCCTTCCGTAAAGATCTTAGGACTTCTTAGATATTCCTTCACGTCATCGAGCCCGACCTTGACCGGCCGGAATTCGCTTTCCAATTCGGCTTTTTTGCGTGCGATTTTACGGGAAATCTTACCGATCTCGCGCTCAAGCTGCCGCAGCCCGGCTTCCTGTGTATATTCGCTGACGATCTTGGTTATCGCCTTTCGGTCAAATTTGACATCGTCTTTAGCAAGCCCGTTTTCCTCTATCTGTTTCGGGATCAGATGCCGTTTGGCGATTTCCGATTTTTCCTCTTCCGTATAACCTGAAAGCGAAATGATCTCCATCCGATCCCTGAGCGCGGGCTGGATGGTATCGAGTACATTCGCGGTCGTCATGAACATAACATTCGAGAGGTCGAATGTGACGCCCAGATAATTGTCGCGAAAAGTCGAATTTTGTTCCGGATCGAGCACCTCTAAAAGAGCGCTTGACGGATCACCGCGAAAATCGGCCCCGACTTTATCAATTTCATCAAGCATTATCAGTGGATTATTGGTTCCGGCCTGCTGTATCGCTTGCAAAATCCTTCCCGGCATTGCTCCGACATAGGTCCGGCGGTGCCCGCGAATTTCAGCTTCGTCGTGTAATCCGCCAAGCGAAAGCCTCATAAACTTACGTCCCAAAGCCCTCGCGACCGAACGCCCGAGGGACGTTTTGCCAACTCCCGGCGGCCCTACCAGACACAAGATCGAACCTTTCGGCTTCTCCAACAATTTACGGACCGCGAGGGCTTCTATGATCCTTTCCTTGACCCGTTCAAGCCCGTAATGATCTTCGTTGAGAATTCTTTCAGCTTTTTTGAGATTAAGATTGTCCTTTGACGCAACCGACCACGGCAGCTCGGTCATAATATCTAGCCAATTGCGCAAGGTTGCGGTTTCCGCTGTGTCGGGATGCATCCGCTCAAGCTTTTTTAGCTGGCGAAGTGCTTCTTCCTCGGCATGCGCCGGCATTTTGACCTTTAGGACATTGTTGCGATAGGCCTCGATCTCTTCAAAAAGCTCATTGCCGTCGCCAAGCTCACTTTGGATCGCTTTTAATTGCTGCCTCAGGAAATATTCACGCTGCGAGCGGTCAATGTCGGCCCGTGCCTGTGTGTTGATCTCCTGCTGAACGGTCAGGACATCTATCTCCTTGCTCAATAGATCATTGACCTTTCGCAAACGTTTGACCGGCTCGGAAATGTCAAGAACGCTTTGCGCATCTTCGACCTTCAGTTCCAGATTCGACGCTGAAAGGTCCGCTAAACGCCCTGCATCGTCCAGATTGGCAATGATCGCCAAAACCTCCGGTGAAATATTTTTTCCGAGACTCGCGGAGCGCTCCATCGAACCGCGGACATTTCGGACCAGGGCCTCGACCTCAAGCGAACCTTCCGGCGCCAATGGCTCGGAGATCGGCGTGATATTTACTTTGACATAATCACCCGTGGGGTTTACCGAATCTACTATTGTTCGTGAAAGTCCCTGTATCAAAATTCGGATACGGCCATCCGGCAGCTTTAGCATCCGCATAATTATTGCTACTGTGCCGGTTGTGTAAAGGTCTTTCTGCTCCGGATTTTCCTTGTTCACATCCTTCTGCGAAACAAGAACGATCATTCGGTTATCCTTCAGGGCTTCTTCGACCGCTTTGATGGATTTGTCCCTCGAAACAAACAGCGGGACTATCATGAACGGATAAATAACAATATCGCGCAGAGGCAAAGCGGGCAGTTCCGACGGTATCTGCATCATCGGCTCAACTACATCGCCCTCGGCAATGCCGATCGGAAAATCTTCAATTTCAACCATAACTCTTAATGTTAAGCCGAAGCAGACGTAGAGGCAAATGCAGAGAATCGAGACGCAGGCGGTAATTCAATTAAAATTAGTTGTCGGAAATGTTATATGAACCTAATTATTGAAGTTTATTAAAGGGTTTTTGAGGCAGAATCTTGGTTTATTCGGCTTTTTCCTTGATCAATTTAGCGAGGGAATTTTCAGCTTCTTTTGTCAATGAGTTGAATTCAATCCCAAAGCCGAATCCATCCAATAAATATGCGACTTTACCGGAAAATCCGATATTCTCCATCCCAGGACGCATAAATACGAAATTAATGTCCTCACCTATCGGCACGGAAATAATGGTGTCCACATAGCAGCCGTTTAAACTGATGTCGGCTATGCGCACAAGCTGTTTACCTGACGAAAACTCTAATTCGATCTCTTCTAATACTAAAGTGCGGCCCTCTTTTCTATGGTCTTCCTGTTCAGTCATAATTATCAACACACCATTGGAGCTAATTTTTTTTAACTTTTTTACTTTTCTTGACCGGCAGACGGGCATCGCGTGACCGGACAAGATATTTGAGTTCGGTCATGAACGCCGACACATCTTCGAATTCCAGATAAACTGACGCGAAACGGACATACGCAACTTTATCGAGAGCTTTTAGCCGCCGCATTATTATTTTACCGATCTCGGTGGTAGCAAGTTCACGATCAAGCGAATCCTGAACGTTCTTCTCCACCTCATCAACGATCGATTCGAGTTGATTGACCGAAATAGGGCGTTTTTCGCTCGCCCTCAGCAACCCGGAAAGTATCTTGCCGCGTTCAAATGTTTCACGTTTGCCGTCTTTTTTGACAGCCATATACGGAATTTCGTCGATCCGTTCGTATGAAGTAAAACGCCTTCCGCATTCCAGGCATTCACGGCGTCGGCGAATCGAATCACCATCTTTCGCCTCGCGTGAATCAACTACCTTGTCTTCAATGTGTCCGCAAAATGGGCAACGCATAATAAATAATTGTCAGTTGTCAGTTGTCATTCGTCCATTGTCTGGTGCTTCCGATTCGATCTCCTCGACCGCATGATCGCTCGAAAGCAAACTTCTAAAGCGCGTAATGCTTATATCACCGTGCAGAAAATAATATATACCAAAAACGATCGCAGGGGCGAAATATACAAGGTGCATGGCGATCGAAGCTGCTGCCGCGTCATTCTGCGGCACATTCAGAAAGATCAAACCACCGGCAGTCGCCGCGTGAAATGCCCCGGCCGCTCCGCCTGGCGTTGGCACGACCGAACTTACAGTGGCAAATCCCATAATGAACAGGGAATCGCGGAATGTTAGCGGCAGGTTGAAAGCAAGCAAAACAAGCCAGGTCGGGACCGAAATCGCGAGCCATAACATTATGCTCCAAAACGAAACCAATAAAACCTCCCGCCAATCACGCAGAATCCCAAGCGCGGTTGCCAATTGCCGCAGAATGCTGATGATTATCAGCTGTATTCGCACCGGTATGAACTTCCGGTCGGTCAACAGCTTTATTTTCTCAATAACCTTTGCCGAGTTTCTTTGATAAACGATCAACGTCGCAAAACCAACGACGAGAGCGGCCAACATCAGATAACCGCCCCACTTTATATATGCAAATTCTGTTTCACGGCCCACAGGCGGCGGAAACCACAATAGATTTGCCGCAAAAAAACATACCAAAGCAGCAAGATCGAAAATACGCTCCACAAAAAGTGTAACGATCGCAGCGCTTGGCCGAACGCGCGGGTCGCGCATCGGCAGCCACATTGGACGGACGATCTCACCTGTCCTGCCGATGAGAAAGATCGCGGCAAATCCGACAGTTGTGGTTGCGAAAAGCTCTTTCAGGCTTGATTCCGTTATAGGTTCAAGCAAAACTTTCCAACGTATCGCCCGAAGAAAATATCCAAGGCAAATTATAAGAACAGCCGCGATCAGGTAATAAGGATTGGCCTGGCGAAGGCTTTGGCTTACCTGCTGCAGATCAAGATTGCGTCCAAACAGCCAAATAATAAAGACGGCCAGAAACAATAAAAAAATAAATTTAATGTATTTTCGCAAGATTCACTTCCGAATTAAAATAATATATTGAACAGGGATGGTGTTTCGATCCTATTAAGAATGCGATAATCACAGAAGATACATTATTTCAAGCAAAACACTAAATCGAATCGAAAAAGCTTTTGCAAGTTCAGATGGTTAGGTTTTTTTTCACAAAAAGAGGCCGCCTTATTCAGACAGCCTCGGCATCATCTTTTTTATTTTTAAATCGAGGTATTTAGTTACCAAAGATCGTACCTAAAATCCCTCGGCCATTATTGTAACCGCCGTTATTTCGCCGATTTCTGTTAATTCCGTCCTGATAGCCCCTGGAATATCCTTGATTATAGGCTTGCTGCAGGCGGTAATCACCATTCCGCGAGTTATAGCCGCCGTTATTACGGTTTGAATACCGTGAATTGCCATTCCGGCGCGAATCCTTGCTTCCCTGTTTAAAGCCTTCGTTATAACCCTTTTGCAAAGCATACCGATAGCTCTGATTGCCATTGCGGTCACGGCCATTATAGCGGTCGTTGTTATTATCCCGGCGGCCCTGGTTGTAACGGTCCTGATCGTTTTCGTAGCGGTCATTATCGCGATTGTTGCGATTCTGATCGTTTTCATAGCGGTCATTATTGCGGTAATCGCGGTCGCGATTCTGCGCGGATGCATCAATTCCGGTCAAAAGTATAAAACCAAAGACCAGGGAAAAGGCAATGGCCACGCCCTTAAATGTTTTTTGTAGCTTGTTCATAATAATATTTAGTCCTTTCGAATATTTTCTACTTCCGTTAGTGAACACAGCAAAGCACGTGCCACGCAGTGAAAATTAATAAAGTGTACTTATTGCAGTGCCTTTGCGGGCATGATGACCCGAAATGGGTCGCAGGCACCCTCATTTGGGGCGCAAAATCTTTGTCGTCGCGACACGCCTGGTTTGTAAATTCCCCGGAGAATAGTTATATCTTTTAATGGAACTTTTCATTTTGGCCTGTCGTAAAAGAGCATTGACAAGGCGGGCTTTATTGCTTTGTTGCTTTGAAAAAAGCGATTGCTTATTGGAGAAATACCGAATTGGAAGCACTGAAGGCGGCAGTGGAGATCAATGGAGCGGAACTCGTGCGACGGGCCCGTGCGGGCGATGGCTCTGCCTGGGAAGAGATCGTTTCGAATTTTTCGCGGCGAATTTTCAATCTTGCATATCGCTTCACCTCCAGCGTGGAGGGTGCCGAGGACCTGACGCAGGAGGTTTTCATCCGCATTTACCGGACGCTTGAGCAATACGACTCCAAACAGGGCGATCTGGCGAATTGGTTAATGCGGCTCGCAAGAAATTTGATAATTGACGATTACCGGCACCGCCAGCGTAATCCGCAGAATACGATGGCCGACACGGTCGATGACCATCAATATCACCTAAGGGCGGTCGGCACATCCGCTCACAAGGAAATGGAACGGCGCGAGATCGCCGTTCAGGTGCAGGAAGGAATTGACAAATTGCCGTCGGACCTTAAAACCTGTGTGATCCTTCGCGATATAGAAGAGATGACCTATCAGGAAATTGTTGATGTTTTAAGGATACCGGAAGGAACCGTCAAATCGCGGATCAACCGCGGCCGGATCGAATTGGCAAAAATATTGAGGCGAATGCGGGTTGTGACGATTTAAGTAACACCAGCTTTGTTGAACGTTATGAAGGCAAATAATGATGAATAAATCGTTCCATTAATGACATGGTATTCAATAGGTTAGTGGTTTTATGTCGCATGTGAAGGAAAAATTAATAAACTGCTCACAGTTTGAAGAGTCATTGTCCGATTATCTGGACAAGACCCTTGACAGCGGCACCAACAAAGCCGTGGCATCGCACGCCTTGATCTGCCCGCTTTGCCATTCGCTGCTGAATGAGGTCAAAGCATCTCTTGTCATCTGCCGGGAAATAGCCGAACCGAAAATGGCCGTGGTCAGCCTTGAAGCCCGCATTTTGGCGAAAACCATGCCGGAAGCGGCGATGAAATGCGAAACTTTCGAAGAATACTTGACCGATTATCTTGACGGATTTTTACCCGCGCAGGTTTTCCATCGCTGGGAACGCCACGCCGTGCTTTGTGATGACTGTACCGATCTTCCAGGAGCCGTTGTCCGCACGCTTGCCGCTTGCGTGACCTACAAACTGGACGAATTGCCTTTGCCATACGGCCTGCATCAACGGATCTTGCGTGAAACTATTGGCACGTCCAAAGCCATATCAATGAAGGCTTCGCGTGCCTCGCAGTTTGGCGAATGGATTCGAGGCCTTAACTTCCCGATATCCGTGCCACAGCTCGCTCCCGTGGCAATGATGCTGGTGTTCGCTTTTTTAATGTTTAGCCAAACGGTCTCAGCGGACGGCTCATTGACCGGCGTTTATACAAAAAGTTTTGAATTGGCCGAAGAAACATACAAGCAAGGTGCCGATGCCTGGAACGGAACAGCTGTACAGCAGTCGGCTCAGGACCCTATAACGGGAACGACCTATGTCGATCAACAGGGCGGTAAATAAACGATGAATTGTGCCTACCACAGTCAAAATGCGGCGGTCGTCCAGTGTAATGGATGTGGAAGGCCTTTGTGTCCGGGGTGCGATCACCGCATCAAAGGATTCCCCTACTGCCAGGATTGTATCGTGATGGGCGTTGACCTGCTCCGCCAGCAGAGCCAGTCCAATTACGTTCCGTTTGTAAAAAGGCAGACATCGCCGTTTATCGCAACAATTCTTTCTTTTATCTGCCCCGGGCTTGGCGCGGCATATAATGGTCAAACGATAAAAGCACTGGTCTATTTCGGAGTCTTCATCGGCCTCTTTCAAATGGCACTTTTGACCGGAACGGCGCTGTTTGTTTTCGGATTTATCGGTATGTGGTTCTTTGCCGCACTCGATGCATGGAGAACTGCTCATGCGATACGCTCTGGCCTCACACCTGATGTCGCCGAAGATATATTTGTCAAGCGTTTTTCGGGCAATCCGAAGCTTTGGGGAATCGTTCTAAGCGGGCTTGGGCTCGCGTTCTTAATGCAGTCGGTCTTCCCTGTTCGCGGGTTGATCCGCGGTTTGCTGCCGCTGATGCTGATCGGGCTTGGAATATATATTCTACGCGGTTACATTTTCAAGCCGAAGGACGAAGAAAGGCAGCCGCATTATGATGTCAACGGCCCAACACCCGCTTTTATGAGCGCGTTGAGCGAGCCGAATTACCGCCGGGAAGATTATGATCCGCAAAGCGATTATTCCGGCCGTTCTCAGGCAGGCGGCTGGAAGAACCGCTGAGTTTTTTGCTTTAACTAGGGATCACGCTTACGGGCGATGCTCTGAACATAAGGAGTTTTATGGTTACATTAAAGGCCGCAGGAGCAGTGGGAAGTCTTCTGGCCCTGATCGCTCTTATAATTGTTTTTTTAAAGACCATTATCGGATTCATTGCTTTTCTTACAGGAGCGATCAAGATCTTTATCATCGTGGTATTTGTCGCGTTATTGATCGGGATCGGATTAATGGTGCTGAAAAGCTTTAAGGAAACCAGGCGAAACCGGGAGTAGCGCTCACCACAAAGATTGTTGTATAATGTGTCAACGACAAAGGTCGGCCACATGTGCTTGCTTTTCCGGTGGCATCGTTTTATAGTATTACAATTCACAATTTGTTGACCGTTTTCCTCGGTCATTTTCCCATACTATTTAGATAGAAAGAGCTTTACATTTCTATTTGTTAACATTCAGGTTTCGCGTTAGTCGCTCGCGGCTATTCTTGCGTGATTCCGTGTGCTGGAACGATGGATTTCCGGTACGTGATCATAAAAAGGGGCTAATAGCAGAATGCAAAATAAGGGCGGGGCGTACACTTTTCTTCTATCGCATAGATCAACATCGAGAATATATTTAAAGCGGGTCGAGGTTTCCAGGAAACTTTTGCAGAACGCCCTGTTGGGCCTTGCCCTGATCATCGGATTTTCAACATTTGGGGCTGGCATCTACGGCGTTTTAAATTACACCGTTTCTGCTAACACGATCGTTGCTTCGACATTTGCAGAGCCGGCTATAAATCAACTTTCATTAACTCTTCCAAAGCAGCCTGCTTCAATTGATTATTCACGTCCTTCCGATTCCGACAATTTCACTATAAATAGCGGCGGCCCTTTCTTATCTGATCAATCTGATACGGAAGATTCCGAGATCGATAAAGAACTTCAGGTCATTAAAACTACGTCGAACCCGGATTTTATTCCATCGATATGGGCTCATTTGGGCAAGATCAATAACGAATTCGGTTTTAGGCGAAATCCATTCGGCGGACGGACATACGAATTTCACCCGGGTATGGACATCGACGGCGAACGCGGCGAAAACGTCATGGCTACCGCAAGTGGAACGGTCATCAAAGCAAGCTGGCAAGGCGGCTACGGCAACATGGTAGAGATCGACCACGGGAACGGCCTGACATCTCGGTACGGCCACCTTTCAAAGATCGGGATCGAGGTCGGTGATGCCGTCACGCGCGGCCAGATAATGGGCCTGATCGGTTCGACCGGCCGCTCCACCGGCCCGCATCTTCACTACGAACTTCGGTTAAACGACAAACCTATCAACCCCAGACGATTTCTGCCGCAAGAGATAACAGAGCTTAAAAAGCCGCTAAGCTAAAGACTTCTAACAACCAATTATAATCGAAGTGAGTCGAAGTATCGGCTCACTTTTTTACTATTGGGCTCATTGTATTTATAATTCATATTTTTGCTGCCCGATGTTTTTTGTTCATTAAGGAAGATCTATTTATGAAATCGAAAAATGCTTTTCTTTCTCTGCTGTTAACAATTACAGTGGTCTTATCGTCGGTATCTTTCAGTTTTGCCAATTTTGACGAAGGAATGTTCGCACCTGGCCAGATCGCCGGCCTTCCGCTTAAGAAACGTGGCCTGAAGATCAAGCCCGAAGAAATATACAATCCCGCCGGGGGCGGTTTGACCGATGCCGTAGTTCGTTTGAGCATCGGATGCACAGCGGAATTTGTTTCACCTGAAGGCTTAATATTGACTAATCACCATTGCGGTTTTGAAGCTCTCGTTTCAGCTTCGACCCCTGAGAAAGACCTCGTTGAAACTGGCTTCAAAGCCGACAACCGCGGTGGGGAAATAGCCGCTAAAGGCTATTCGATCTTCATCACGCAGCGCGTCGAGGATGTATCCGCCAAAATAAAAGCTGGAACAGAAAATTTAACCGGCGATGCTTTTGCCGCCGCCATCAAGAAAAACGCTGACGAACTCCAGGCGGTCGAACAAGTGAAAGCACCCAAAGGCTCTACGATCCGCATCCAGGCCCTAAACAGCGGTTATTTTTATTATCTTTATCAGACTATTCAGATAAAGGATATCAGGGTAGTTTATGCTCCGCCGAGAAATATCGGCATATTTGGCGGCGATCCTGACAACTTCGAATGGACCCGCCATACCGGAGACTTCACTTTTTTAAGGGCTTATACGGCAGCGGATGGCTCACCGGCTGAATACTCCCCAAACAACATACCGTACAAATCGACAAAATTCCTTTCGCTCAACATTGGCGGGCTGAAGGACGACGATTTTGTCTTCGTGCTCGGTTATCCCGGCAGCACGACACGCTACCGCGAAAGCCAGTCTATACAATATGCACGCGATGCCAATTTCCCTTTTCTCGTTAAGTGGCTGACAGCATTGAGCGGTTCATTGAGACTGATCGGTGCGACAGACGAAGTAAAGCGGATCGAATTTCAGTCCGAGATCGCAAATTTTGATAATTCACGAAAAGCTTTTGACGGCGGGGCCAAAAGACTGCACCGTGCAAACGTGGTCAAAGCCCGTCAGGGCGAAGAAGCCAAATTAGCAGCATGGATCGCCGCTAATCCAGAACGGCAAAAGAAATATGGCACTCTTCTTTCCGAGCTGAAAACCCTTTCCGAAGAAACTAATGCGACCGCAAAACGCGACGTCATCATCCGCCGCTTCCCTGACGCAAACTCAATGGTTGTGTTCCCGCAAATACTAAACGCCGTCGCAGTCACGCAAATTCAGGGCAAACTGTTAAAGGATGACGAGCGTACAGCCAAGCAGAAAGAGATCGAAGCGGCATACAAGCAAGGCAATCCGGTTTTTGAGATCGAGATGCTCAAGTTTTTTCTCAAGGCCCTTGCCGATCTTCCGGATGGGCAAAAATTCAAACCCGCCGAGGACCTTTTCGGGAGCCTGAAGAGCCAGGCCCGCCGCGAGGCTGAGGCGAAATTTGCCGAGTCGATCGTTAAGGGCGAGTACGCATCGCCCGAACGCGTTGCCGGGCTCTATGGGGTACGCACGCTGGAGTTCAATCCGGAACGCGAGAAGATCCTTGGGTTCGCCCGCGGCCTCGCTGAAGAAGGACAGGCGTTGGTCGCACGTGGACGAAAATTCGGTGCGAATATCGACCGTCTGAGGCTGCTTTATTTGCAGACGATGTCCGAGATGAAAGGAACAAAACCATACCCGGATGCCAATCTGTCCCTGCGTTTCTCATACGGCAATGTCAAGGGCTACCAATCGCGCGAGGCAGAGTACCGTTCACCTTTCACAACGCTGAAAGGCATGATCGAAAAAAATACCGGCGAAAATCCGTTCGACGCCCCTCAAAAGCTGATCGATCTGCAGAACGCTCATGATTTTGGACGTTTCGGCCAGGGAGACAGCGTTGGGCTTAATTTCCTCTCGACCACCGACATCATCGGTGGCAATAGCGGCAGCCCGATTCTAAACGGCAGCGGCGAACAGGTCGGCCTCTGCTTCGACGGCAATTTCGAAGGCCTCGGCAACGATTTCTACTATGACCCGGCCGTCAACCGCACGATCTCGGTCGATATAAGGTATGTATTATTCGTCACCGAAAAATTCGGAAACGCCGGCTGGATCCTCAACGAAATGAAAATAGTCGGCGGCCTCAAAGCCAAAGCCGCTTCGAATTAATGACGGAACGCAGGCACCCCAGCCTGCGTGTCAATCTCCCCTCCTGGTTTGAGGAGGAGTGCCGACGCTCAAAATTAAAATGGCTTCGTTTCACCTGAGAACGAAGCCATTTTTCTCGCCGTATTGCGTTAAAATCATTCAAATTGGTATACACAAAAGGACTGCCAAAACCAACGCCAACCCGCAACTCCTCTGAATGCAGTTATTTATAACTCTTGGCACGACGCTTGCTGTTATTCTCAGCGTAATCTCGGGTGCGTGTTTTACATGCAGGCCGAAAAAGGAGGGGCAAAAAGATGAGAGCTTTAGAAACAATGAAAAATGATTCGTCCGCGAGAGTGGTATATTCACATAGTTTCCCTGACCGCTCCCACAATTCTGTTCACGTATCAGCGGCCCCGACCCTGATAGTTGGCGAAACCATCTCGTCGGCGACTAAGCTCTTTATCGCAAAGAGACGCTCCGAAATTGCAGGGCTCGACGCCCTTCTTAAAAGCCTGATGAACCCGCCGCTCAAGGCAAAGTAACTTCCATATCGCGCTTTAGTGCCGAGTGCAGAAGCACGAACGAAGTAAGTGCGTCGCTCGTCCAAATATAGTGGCAGCTGACTGCTTTGTCACAACTTCAGCCTTTCATACTGTGCAAACAGCTTCATTATCTCAGCCTGAATGGCCTGTTTCTCAGCCGGATTCGAGATCTTGTCCCGACGCTTTACTATCTGCTCCTGAATAACTTCCTGCTTCGTCCCCGGCTTCCGGCTTTTACTTATGTTGTATTTATTGTCCATAGTATGATTCTACTACCACGGCATGGACCAGCATACTAGCAGGCTACCCGCCGATAATGTTTGTGGAACATGCGTTTGCGAACCCCGTGAGACATTCTGCGTCACCTAGCTTCCATTGATTATCTCCAAAAGTCCTCAGTTATCTCTGCATTTATATCTTCTCCTCTAGCTTGAGACCTATAGCTTTCACCGATCCGTTTAAGCATTACGGCGGTTCTGGGAAATATGTCACGGATTTTTTCTGCATCGTCGAAATATCTCTGAGCCAGTGTTCTTTCTTGCTCACCGCCATCAGTCGGATTTCGCATAGTTACACCACGATTATTGAAGACACGAACCTCAAAGCCGCGCTCGATTGTGTGACTAGTTAAATTTTCTAACACCTCTCTCACAAATTCATGCGGATAAACACCATCGGTTCCGATACTAAACGCGGCTAAAGCCTGGCCGATATGCTCGTCACCAATATCGACTCGATCAGCTTCTACAAGCATTAATCTGGCTGAGGTAATCCACTCGTTCAGGAGGCCTTGCTGCAACAATCCTTCGGGATCCGTTCCCGGACAGGTACGCCAGGAGTTTAAGAGATTGTATGCAAGCTGACTCCTGCGTACGGAATTCTCATTTATCGGCTCATCGTTTTCCCTCCGAAATGCGGTTTTCACTACATCCACAAAAAAAGCAGAGTTCGTAGAAAGTTCCTGGTGAAGGAGTTTAGGACCTTCACCATAGTTTTCAAGAAAAGGCATGAAGTACCACTCTAGGCCGGCGAGTCGAGATGTTTCTATATCCAGTGAACTGCGAGCCACTTTCATTAGGGTTGTGAGGTCATAGCCTATATTACCCCACTGGATCGGCGTCTCTGAGTTAGCAGTAATTTCGATCAACTTCTCCAAGACTTCGAAAGCCAACTCGGGAGGAACTGAGACATCCTCTCCGTGAGCGAAAAGAGCGAGGAAGTCAACGGCTATCTGCGGACGTTTGTATTCAATCAGCTTCCTTGTGACACGTTCGAAATCTAATTCGCGGCCGAACCCCGGATTTATACGAGACCAATATGAATCTTCGATTTGCTGCTCGTTAAGAGACTCAAGAAAGTCCCACGTTTTTGTGTCGAAACTCAAACAGGAGAAGAAATTTGCCTTTTGTTCAACCGACCAATCAGAGTGAGTAGTTAATAGCTTCGTTGCCCAATCCCAACCCTTTCTGCTAAGCGTAGCCGCTGCATAACCCAATCCAAACATCTGAAGCTGTGAATGGTCGTTTAAGAGATAACGGTCAAAAATCTCGTCGATATGCTCATCGAGCAGGTCGGTGGAACCGACAATATTGCCCAATTGAATAGACTGCGGCGCTTTGTCAATTACCTCAGCGATTTTAGGCAAGCCGCCTGCCGAATAAATCTCCTCCAAGACCCGACAACGTTCGGCATGGAGAGATTCTGCACGTTCTTTCCAGCGTTCGGGAGACCCATCTGGCGGATTTATCAGTTCGACACTATTATCGAACATCCAGGAATGTTGGTCGACGATGTCAGGTGGAGAAAACTTCTTGTAGATCGTTTCCAGTTTGTTAATCGGTTCGGCGGGAAGAGCCCATTGTGCCGTAGGGTAACTTCGATGATGGGAAATGATTTTTCGGAGGGTTTCCCAAATCATCATCCGGTCGGCTACGACAAACGAATTGGGCCCAAGCTCCTCGAGATGACTGACGATGGCGTCATGCTGTTCAATTGATACTTGCGTGGACGCATTAAGTAGATCATTCCAACGGTTACCTGAAAGTCCGACATCTTCGATTAATTTGGAAACTAATGCGACATGTAGATCCCAGATCTCGCCATTTGTAACAATTCGTTCGGATTCGGTACTCCAGGTTCGCCATTTCGGCGTATGGGAATTATGACCGATGTCATGGGCGCGCGGAAGAATCTTAAGAATCAGTTTCCACGCTACCTCGTTTTCTCTATTTCGCAGATTGTCTATTACGCGCAATCGCGACCCCACATCTGCATTCGTTTGAGGGAACCAACCAAGGAAGATTGCGCGCAAAGATTCTATCGGCCGATTTACTGTCCTGCCGCCCGGATCGAGCCGGGCCATTTTGGCCAGACTAAGTGCAGTTCGAGAAATATATTCGGGATTCCACGAAAGCAACTCAAAAGCCCAGAGAAGATGGTGATGCATCGATCCTCCACCAAAGATACCATCCCCAGATTCAATGAACATTTCCATAACAGGTTGATCAGCTTGGTCGAGTGACTGTTCAACAGCGGTCAAAAACTGTTCGGGAGCTGCCTCGGCAAACAATGGCAGCTGATTTGCAAAAGAAGACCAAAGCTGGGAATTTTTATTGGCTGCATCCAGAATTCGCCAAACAATACGATCCGCACGCTGTTGTCCAGTTGATGCATCGAGCCACGGTGTTGAGTCGCTCATCGCAGCCATTAACGCAACCGTTTCCGCCAGCCCCTCACGCAGTTGGCCCGACGTATGTTTAGTTTTTTTACCCTCAATGCTCGCTACAAACTGCTCGGCTAATGACATTCCGGTTCGCGGGTCGACTGCGCCGAAAACTCCAATTACTGTCTTCTCGAAAGTTTCAAGATCTTCCCGGGTAAGGTAGCGAGCTAATAAGTTCCAGCTGTCTTCGCGTGAGGCGAGATACCAAATCTGTCCAGTCTTGAGAACAGGCGAGTCTGCTGAATGCGCTAGTTGTGAGAGTAGAGCCTCAAGTGCTTCCGGCGTAGTCCGTCCTAGATTTGCAACGATTTCCTGATCTAATGAGTCATGAGAATCGACCCATTCTCCGGTTAGCAATACAGGCAACAGGTCCCTGCCTCCTGGAGCTTCCGCCCAATGAGGCTGCTGAATCTCGGGATTCACTGCCATCCGTCGTCTCAGGGATAGCAGACT
This sequence comes from Pyrinomonadaceae bacterium, assembly GCA_043740295.1. Lineage (GTDB taxonomy): Bacteria > Acidobacteriota > Blastocatellia > Pyrinomonadales > Pyrinomonadaceae > OLB17. The sequence continues at coordinate 30,658 of JAYUCO010000075.1, forward strand.
TCGTCTTGCTAAGGTAGCAAGCTGCGCAGCGTTTTCCTCGGTGACACCCATCTCAACTAGAGCACCTCGAGCGTTTTGTCGACGAAGACGTCGTACGGTTAGAGTTCCTGGACCGGGCACCTCATTTTTTCCGAGCGGAATAAGTACGTGGTGACCTTTCACACTGGCACCGGCTACGCTTTCGCGACTATCGAAATCAGGGATCAAGACCAATGGAGTGCCCGATCCCACGAATGTGCGCCATGCATCTAAGGATTCTACAACGATTGCCCGGGCAAAAAACCGGTCACGTTCGATATCTGGTAAAACTTGTATCGCCGAGGCGAAGACAGCGATAGCCTCGTGTCTTGACGCACCTTGCAGTGAAATGGTTGCGGCTCCGTTTGATAACCATTCCTGAAGCGCCTTTGAAGTTTCGTGTCGTCCCGCGAGTACTAGATTTGCTGATATGGGCGGGTTTGTAACGCTTCTCCACTCGTCCCAAAAGGTAGAGAGTTCGACCGCGAAATCTGGTCGCTTGCCGAGCAAGGTTGATAACCAAACATGTACATGCGGAGCCTGTTCGAGCCAAGTCTCTAAATCGTCGGCGTCGTACGCTCGAACTTCTTTCCAAACTTTTTCGGCAGAGCGGGACTCTATCCAACCATTCTTTCCTCCCCATCGTCGCGATGTGACGAAAATATAAGTCGTATCGGATGGATCGATCTCTCCCGGTTCTGCCGTTCGCTTTTCATAGTCTTCATCGGCTTTGGCTTTCACGGCTTTATTGGTGCCCATCTCCCAAACAGATTTGCCGCCCGGAACGTATGTGTTATCTTCTTCAGTTTCGAGCCGGCCGTCCCATCCGCCGATAGCTACGCCATCATCAGAACGAAATTCCATAAACTGGACGTTTTCTATAGTACCGTTGATCAGCCGACGGATAATTTTCGGCAGAACGGAACCTGCAGCCACGGTATTCGACCAGTTGTTCAGATCATTGGCATTTGCAAGGGCTTCATGTTTCATAACAATCCCGTTTGTCAGGATAACAATTAATAGGACTGTAAACTCCCAAACTAACGCGCTTTAATCGAGATGCTTTCGTGGATACGACTGGCTTCTTCCGCGCTTGCCACGTCAACTTATAATTTTCCGCCTTTCATCTCTGCGACCGCTTTTTGGAACTTCTCGCTGTCGCGGAACTTTGCGAATGAGCTGTCGGTTTCGGGGATGGGGAATTGTTCGCCGGGGATCATGTTGGCTTTGTGTTTGAAGGCGAGGCGGAGCCAAAGGATTGCGTTGTCTTCGTCGGCGAGTTCGCCGTAGCCACAGGCCATGTTGTAGTAAAAGAGCGGGTAGGTCGGCTCGACCGAAATGCCGTATTCGAGGACGGACATCGAGCTTTTGATATCGCCGGTGATGCCGTAGGCTATCGCGAGATTATCAACGACAACGATCCATATATTCTTTTCGAGCTTGCGTTCTTTTTTTTCGAGATCAACAGCCTTTTGATATAGCAGAATGGCTTTTTTGTAATTGCCTTCGAGATAATAATTGCTGGCTTCGGCGGCATATTGGAGCGATGTTTTCTGCGCAGCCGCGGAAGAAGCGAAGGCAAAAACGCAAACAGTGAGCAGGAGCAGGTTTTTCATAGATTTATATGTTCGGATAATGAACGCCTATTTATACCACCAAATCCAAAAAAGCGGAAATCCGCACGAAGTACAGGCGTTTTTAGGTTTCGGTGCCAAAGGGTAAAATTGAGTGTAAAAAAACTCTACCAATGAGCCTCATCTGCTTTACCAATCCGCCATAAACACTCTACCAATCCGGCACATTGATTTGATCAAAACCTAGTAAAACTAGACCTGTGATGAATAGCGGCTAAGAAATTTAAAATAATTTCCGCAAAAAATAAATGCGCGTTTTTGACCTAATATTTGAGCTGGATACTGTTCATTCCGCGGAGGATCGCACGCTGGCGCCGGACGACGCGTTTTTTATTTTTTGAGGGATTAAAAACATTGAGCGGGCTGGGTATCATGGCCGACAAATAAGCAGCCTCTTCTCGGGTCAGACTTGAGGCCGACTTCTTGAAATAATTACGCGATGCGGCCTCGGCACCATATATGCCGTCGCCCCATTCGATAATATTAAGGTATATCTCAAGGATGCGTTTTTTGGACAGGTCTCGCTCCAGAAAGTATGTATAGACCGCCTCGCGGCCCTTTCGCAGGAAGTTGCGGTCTTCGGAAAGATATAGGTTTTTAGCAAGCTGCTGGGTGATGGTCGAAGCACCGCGTTTGAAGCTCGGCATCGGCGGGATCCAATCGTTGGGGTCGTAATCGCCCTCTTCCTTTGCCTCTTTTTCACCTTCTTTGACGGCTTCGTCCCAGGCCTTATTGATCGCTTCCCAATCGAACCCGTTGTGCTCGAAAAACCGCGAATCCTCGCCGGCGAGCACGGCCCGCTGTAAATTCGGCGAGATCTGCTCCATCGGCATCCATATCATAAATTTCCGCTGTTCCTTGCCTTCTGAGCGTTCCTCTGACAGCCGGTACTCGATCATAGAAGAAGTCATCGGATTCTCTGTCCTAAGGCTGGAAATGCTCGGAAACGTAATAAGTTCATACGCCAGCCAAACACAGATGGCCCCGATAAGAATTAAAAATAATACTTTTGTCCAATACCACATAAGGTCAGCTGCCAATACAGACATTGCAAACCTAACACAACAGTACGATTTTTTGAATTTGATAAATAAATATCTTGAACCAAAACAGCATTTACGGCTATTCTGAAAGTGTAGTAATATTCCTATAACTAATCATAATATTATGACTAAACACGATAACGTCGTTGCGGTGATATTGGGCGGCGGTGCGGGTTCCAGGCTTTTTCCACTCACACATGAACGGTCGAAACCAGCTGTTCCGCTGGGCGGAAAGTACAGGTTGATCGATGTTCCGGTATCCAATTGTATTAATTCGAACATCACGCAAATCTTTGTATTAACCCAATATAATTCTGCTTCATTAAACCGTCACATATCGCAGACATATCGATTTTCCAGCTTTTCTGACGGCTTTGTCGAGATTCTCGCAGCCGAACAGCGAAAGGACAGCCCGGACTGGTTTCAAGGAACTGCCGACGCTGTCCGCCAGATATTACCGCATCTGCGGAATTGGAGCATCAAGACGCTATTGATCCTTTCGGGCGATCATCTGTACCGGATGGATTACCGCCATTTTCTCGACCGCCATTTTGCGACCAATGCCGACGTAACGATCTCGGTCATCCCCGCCAAACGCGAAGAGGCCGAAGGCTTTGGCATTTTGAAAACCGATGAAGACGGCAAGATCGTTGAATTTAAGGAAAAACCGAAGGAAATTGAATTGGAAGCCATGCGTGTTGACACGAAAAAATTTGGCCTTTCTCCAACCGAAGCGGAGAAGCGGCCGTTTCTGGCTTCGATGGGCATTTATGTTTTCGATTACCAAAAGCTGGTCGAACTGCTCGGCGCGGATGAATCCGCGATGGATTTCGGCGGCGAAGTGATTCCGTCAGCGATCGAAAAATACAATGTGCAGGCCCATCTTTTTGACGGATATTGGGAAGACATCGGGACGATACGTGCGTTTTATGACGCTAATCTCGACTTGGCTTCCCCATTGCCCAAGTTTAATTTTTTCGACACAAAAGCTCCGATCTATACACGCAGCCGCTATCTGCCGCCATCGAAACTGCACGATTGCGATATAGATAATTCCATGGTCAGCGAAGGCTGTATTCTAAACGGCGTCCATGCCCGCAGATCGATCATCGGATTGCGCAGCCGCCTAGATGCCGGTGTGAGAATCGAAAATTCGATAATTATGGGGTCGGATTATTTTGAATCCATTGAAGAAATCAGTAGTGACCTCGATAAAGGCGTACCGCACATCGGCATTGGCCAAAATACAATGATCCGGCGCGCGATAGTTGATAAGAACGTCAGGATCGGAAAAAATGTAAAGCTCTTAAATTTAAGCGGGATGGACCGGTTCGATGACGAAAGAGGACGATTTTACATACGCGATGGAATAATTATCGTGCCGAAAGGTGCAATGGTCGAGGATGGGACCGAAATTTAGCTGTATCTATTTCTTTTTTATTTTTTTGGCGACGACATAACTGTCCCTGGCCCGGACAACCGCGTTCACCTGATCTACAAGAACCTTGATTCGCCGCGTTTTGCCGGGCTTCGCTTCGCCTTTCGGATAATAACCCAAACTGTAAAACTCCCGTAATTCGCTGGCAATCTTCGCAAAAGCTCCGTTCAAATTACTAAAAGTACTGGCAAGATAAATGCGGCCGCCGGTTCGCAAAGCCAATTGATTCAGATATTCTTCCGCATCCGCGTATTCCTTTGCGGTCGTTCCCTTGTCGCCTGGAGTTGCGACCGTCGGACCGGAAGGTTGGCCAGGAAACGGGAACGGTTCATTTTGAGGTATCGTCTGGGGTGTCGAAGTCGGCTTTGATCCCGGAAAATTGATGACGGATTTATTTTTTAATGCCTGTACATCAGCAAAAGTATCGTAGCGGATAGGATATATCAGGGCATCTAGTTCTGATGCATCGTGTAAATTTTGCAAATCGTTTGATCTGCGGCTAGTCGTATCAACTCCGTCCGTAAAAAGCACGATGGCCTTTCGGCCCTTGATCGATCTGATCCTTTCGTTCATTGTCAGATCGACGGCTTCGTAAAGGCTAGTGCCGGTTGCTATCCGCGTTTGTCTGATCGCCGCGTAGATGAGTTTTCGATCGCTGGTCGCTTCGCTGAGTATATGGACTTCTTCATCAAATGAGATCACCATCACCTTATCGTCCGGGCGGAGTTGATCGATAAATGCGATCGCCGCGTTCTGTATCTCTTCGATCTTGAACGTGGTCGAATAGCTCATATCCAGAACAAGAGCAACCGTAAAGGGCTGCGATTCGTTCGTAAAATAAGCTATCTCCTGTTCAACGTTATCTTCAAGGACCTTAAAATGCGGCTGCGTAAGGCCGCCGATAAAGCGGTTCTTTTTGTCCAGTACCCGAACCGGTATGCTGACAAGTTCGGTATCAACCTTGATCAAATCTCCCGTATCATCAATTGGTATGGAATCATTCACTTCCGGCTCGACAGCGTCAGGTGTTGGTGTGGGCTGAACGATCCGCTGGTTGGATTTCTCGTTTGTTGATGTCGGTGCGACGCGGCGCGACTGAGCTTTCGCGGTCGAGAAACCAGAGACAAGCAAAACCAAAAGCATGAACGCGATTTTTTTCATTGGAAAACCAAATAAAGAAAAAGTGATTGTACGATGCTTCTGCACTTTTATAAAGATGCTTTGGTATTTGCAACTTAAAAAAGCCGACCTGCTTCCGGTTGGCTTTTTCGATGCGGGTTTGCTTATTTTCCGGCGAATTTCCCACCGTTTTCACCGACGACATAGCTATTCTTTGCCCGGACAACCAGATTTGGCCGCTTAACCCTGACTTTTATTTGTTTACGCTCGCCGATTTGGCCAACTTTATCGGGATAATAGCCAAGCGAATACTGCCTGCGAAGTTCCTCGGCAATACCTGCGAATGACGCTTCGAGGTTAGTCAGATTATCGGCCTCAAAATTCCGCCCACCACTATTTTGTGCCAGTGCCTCCAAATATTTACGGCCAGTCTCGTATTCGCCGGAACTCGATCCTGCACTGCCGCGCCCCATTTGAATGGTTCCGCCGCCAAAAATAGTTCCCAATATATCCCCAAAGCCGCCGCGCCTTCCCGGGTTGCCGTATACTCCCCCGCCACCACCTCCGAAACCATCACGCTGCGTGTTGTAACGAATCGGATAAAATATCGCATCAACTTCCTGGACATCGGCGACCGTGCTTTGAAAGCTTGCACGGCGGGATGTCGTATCAACACCGTCGGTAAACAAAACCACAGCTTTACGGCCCTGGATCTTTCTAAGCTCACGGCTGATAGCATAATCCACCGCTTCGTAAAGGCTTGTCCCATCACCAAACTGGGCTTGCCGGATTGCATTTCTGAGTTGGTTTCGATTATTTGTCGGTTCGGTCAGAACTCTAACATCTTCATCAAATGAGATTACCATTACCCTGTCATTCGCCCGGAGCTGATCGATGAATGTTATTGCCGCCTGATGGATCTCGTCGATCTGATATGCTGTCGAAGGACTGACATCGATCATTAAAATTACAGTGAACGGCTGTTCGACAGATTGAAAGTAATCTACTTTTTGTTCCATTCCATTCTCGAAAATTTGAAAATCATTTTTTTGCAGGCCGGAAATAAAACGTCCATCTCGATCGAGCACTGAGACAGGCATGGTCACGAGATTGGTTTCGACCTTAATGACTTCGTTTTCGTCGTTGGTTACTGGAACGGGTGTTGCAGCGGGACGGTTGCTTGAGCCGCCTAGCAAAACGGGAGATCTGTCGTCACGCCTTTTAGTATCATTCTGGATCACTGGCGGAGCCGGTGTCGGTGCTACACGCGGCCGCGTAGAACGGCTTGTCTGGCCAAAAATCGACAAGCCGAATATCCCCAAACAGCAAGTAAGAAGCACAAATTTCTTCATAATTTTTCGAATCTCCAGGCGGAAATACGTACTTTGGGGAAAGCGACAATTATGATTACAATTTAAGTTTTATAGTTGCTATTATTTTTTTCGAGAAGATCAATAGCGAGATCGTGAAAACGTCGCCGGACGGAATTTAAATTGACAAACGGAAGTGCATGATTATGCGTGCGGTTTACGAGCAAAATAAATATGCGTTCCCGCGCCGGATCGATCCACAGCGATGTGCCTGTAAATCCAAGATGCCCAAAGCTTTCAGGCGACATTTTTGAACCCGCCGTCGAATTTGGAGTTGCAGCCAGTTGAAATGCAATTGACCGAGCTTCGTTCATTCCTTTTGTATGATCTGCCCGAAAAATTTCACAAGTTGCAGGTTTTAGAAGCTGCGTATAATTCGGCAAAAATTGTTGTGCGATCTTAAAAACTTCTTCAGCAGTAGAAAAAAGCCCGGCATGCCCCGCAACGCCTCCCATAAAATAAGCATTGCCACCATGAACCTCGCCCCAGATCTGTTGATCGCGGAATGCGGAATACTGATTTATGATCGCGTTTGGGGTTCCGCCGCTCATGTCAGTATCCCTTTCTGCATCGGGCGGCTTGAGATATCCTAATTCAATACAAGTCTGCTTCTCATACTCATTACCTCTTTCACTGGCGGCGATTTGCGTATGTAGATCATTAGGCGGATTGAAAAAAGTTTTGTGCAGTTTCAAAGGCTCGAAAATTTCTTTTTCAGCAATTTTGTCCAGTCTCTGACCATAAAGTTTTTCAAGCAAAAAAGTCAGCAAAAGGAAATTCAAATCGCTGTAAATAACTTTTTCATTGACAATATTTTGAGGTTCGCCAGAAAAGACCGATCGTGGAATTTCATATCTGAAATTTGAGATCAAATAAAACGGTTTCCACGCAGACAAACCCGAAGTGTGGATAAGCAGGTTTTTGATCGTGATTTCATTTGTTGCTTTGGTGGCAATATCGTTGAAATAGCTGGCGATTTTATCAGTGACATTTATTTCTCGGTTTTCGATCAGTTTTGCGCTGAGCAAACCGGTCACAAGCACCTTCGTCAAGCTTGCCAAGTCATAAATAGTATCGAACTTCGCCTCGATCCGTTCGGGTTTAACAACCGCATAGCCGAGAGCGTCCTGCAAAACGATCCTTCCTTTTTCCGCAACAAGGTAAACGGCAGAAGGAAAATCCCCGGCGTCAATGCGTTCTTGCAAAAATTGTGAAATTTGATCTTTCATTCAGAAACAGAAGTATAACTCCCCTTCATTCAAACCTCTGTATTTTCACGTCCGGCAAAATTTTATACACTTCCTATAATTTATCTTTAATCATCTAAAAATATTGACTCCATCAGTATATGGAAATAGAATTAGGTATATTTTTTTGGAGGTAACAGTCCTATGAGCAAAGTCGAATCAGCTGATTTAATTCTAAAACTTTATGATCTGCGCCGCGAGGCAAAAATGAGAGAAGCCAGAAACTGGTTTTTTAGTTTCAACCCAACAAGTGCCGACGACGTCATGCAAACCATGATGGACCCGGAAGTTGGAGCTTATTTACGCATGGTCTCGTCATATTGGGACATGGCGGCATCATTCGTCAATCACGGTGCGATCGACGCCGAAATGTTTAGCGATACCGCTGGCGAACATGTCATGGTTTTTGCGAAATTTGAGCCTTTCCTGGCTAAATTACGTGAAAAATTTCAAAACCCAGAATCGTTCAAACACCTTGAAAAAGTCATTTTAGACAGGCCAAACGGTTTGGAAAAACTCAGAAAAACCCAGGAATGGCTGAAAACGTTTGCCAATCAGCAAGCGGGAGAAGCCTCGGCTTAGATTTCATCAGATCACAATCGGTCGTTGTCGCGGCCGGTTGTGATCTGTCGCTACCCTCTAAACATTCAGCCTGCTTCGATGGGCCTCGATCTTCGCTAAAACTCCAACTGCCAACTCAAGTGCACGTCTTCCGTCATTTCCCGTTACGGGCGGCGGCTGATCGGTAATAATTGAATTAATAAAAGCAGTGATCTCGGCCTTCAATGGTTCAATGTCATTGATCTCCAGCCGGTTTATCGAAATTCCTAACAACGGATGAGCAGCGTCAGGATTTAACGACGTGACAGAAGCAAATTTTGTTGCATAATCCAAAACAACATACGAATTGGTCTGGTAGAATCTCGTCTTTCTGATCTTTTCCGTACCGATCCGTGAAGCTGTAATGTTGGCAACTGCACCATTTTCGAATTCTATCCTCGCATTTGCGGCATCGACCTTATCCGAAATAACGGGAATCCCGACAGCCTGTATCGACGAAACTTTTACATCTTCACCGACCAGCCATTGAACAGCGTCAAGATCATGGATCATAACATCCAAAACGACATCGACATCGAGCGAGCGGTTCGGGAACGGCGATACGCGATGAATTTCAAAATATAATGGCTTCGTCACATGCGGGCGAAGGGCAACCATCGCCGGGTTAAACCTCTCAAGCTGTCCGATCATCAATTTTGCGCCGGATGCTTCAGCGGCAGCGATCATTTTATCGGCTTCGGCCATTGTCAAAGAGATCGGTTTTTCGACCAAAACATGTACACCTTTTTCCAAAAATGCACATGCTATGCCGCAATGGCTTTCAGTTGGTGTGGCGATTGAAACGGCATCAACTTTGTCCAAAAGATCACGCCAATCAGTAAAAAAATCACAGCCGTTGTCTTTGCCTGTTTGAGCGGCCGTTTCAGCATTCGAATCGCATGCGCCGATAAATTCAACACAACCCTCACGTGCCAATTCGGCATAGTTTCGGGCATGGTGACGGCCAAGGCTTCCAGTGCCGATAGCGGCTGTCTTTAGAATTCGGTTTGAGGGTCGCGAACTGCTGATTTCTTCCATGTGTTGTATTTGAATCCAAAATTGATTTCGGTAATACTTAATATTTTCCGTTAACTTGCACAAAATGACAAAGACCGCAAGCCAAAGTCCCAAAATCAGTTACATTTCGATAGTTCTATTTGTGCTGACTTTTTTTGTTTATTTTTTCGGGCTTAACATTCCACTGCTTGGCCCAGACGAACCGCGATATGCCCAAGTGGCCAGAGAAATGTTCGAACGTGCAGATTGGATAACTCCGACGCTTGGTGGGTTTCATTGGTTTGAAAAACCGGCACTTCTCTATTGGCTGCAGATAGCGGCGTATTACATATTCGGGGTTTCGGAATTTGCCGCAAGGGTTGGATCAGCTGTTTTTGGAATTGGTACGGTCTGCTGTCTTTGGATATTGGGACGTTTTGTGTCGCTTTATCCTGCCACTGTCAATGGTTTTACTAAGAAAAATGATTTTGCGAACTGGATAGCGATCATCGCCGCATCAACCATCGGAATTGTGGTTTTTTCACATGGTGCCAGTTTTGACATTATTCTTACATTTCCGCTGACCGCTGCTTTGGTTTGTTTCTATATTTTTGACTCTGCGTCGAATACATCTTCTGACGCAGCATTACCGCGTCTCCAAATCACAGCATCGCTGACTTTGTTCTACATCTTCATCGGTATTTCACTCATTGCAAAAGGGCTGATCGGAATTGTTTTCCCATTTGCTATAGTCGCGTTTTATTACCTTTTGTCATGGAGATTTCCAAACAAGGTTTTTATTTTCAGTTTGGCATGGGGAACAATTCTTGCAATTGCGGTCTCATCGGCCTGGTATTTACCGATGTACCAGCGAAACGGCTTTGAGTTTATCGACGAGTTTTTCATCCAGCATCATTTTCAGCGTTATACGTCGAATAAATATTTTCATCCGCAGCCGTTTTATTTTTTCTTTTGGGTCCTGCCCCTGATGACGATACCGTGGCTGCCATTTTTTGCCGCCGCAATGTGGGATTTTATCAAAGGAATTTTTAACCGCCGAGATACCAAGGCTCCGGAAGCGGCCACTTCCCCGCTTCTTATTTTCGCATTTGCTTGGATGTGTGTTCCGCTTGTTTTTTTTTCTTTTTCCGGCTCAAAACTTCCCGGTTATATTTTGCCTTCCGTCCCGGCTGCCGTAATTTTTACAGCTGAGTATATTTACCGTTTTATCCAAAAAGGCCGAAAACGGGTAGCGATCATACAGAGCATTGCATTGGCGACCTTTGTCGTTATTACTGCAATGGCGCTCTTTGTAATGCCCAAGTTTGCAGAAACGGATTCCGTCAAAAGCTTAATAATTGCCGCAGATGAGCGCGGATTTTCTAATGCAAAGGTCTTGAGCCTTCACACCACATCGCATAATGCCGAATTTTATGCACCCGGCAGATTATTGCGGTCCGAAGACGGAAAACAAAAAAGACTCCTCGGACCATTGGATGTGCTTCAGGAAATTGAGCGTGAAAATGGAAAGCCCGTTTTAGTTCTTGTGCCGCTTGAATATCTAAAACAGCTTACTGAAAGCGAAGCTTTGCGAACAGAAAAAATCAAAGAAAACAGCGAACTTGCCATCGTTTATGTTTCCGCCAAAAAATAAGTTCAGCGTTCCGCCGCCCGCCGTAACCGATCCATTAGAGCAACGCCAATCCCGGTTTCAGCGATCGTTTCGCAATAGATAATTTCAATTTTTTGCCTGTCGCATTCCCTGAAAAACTCAAAAAATAAAGCTGCGTACTCATCGGCTGACTTGCAAATTTTCGTCAATGCAAAGTCCTTATTCTGTTTAGTTAAACCGATAAACGCTTTTGAGCCGGAATCTATAATTTGAAAGCTGAGATCTGAGAATTCAGCTTTGGAATCTATGATCTGGGATCCGGGATCAGTCAGGATGACGTTTGCACGTGGAGCGTAATGCCTGTGTTTCATGCCCGGGCTTCGTGCTGCATCATCTCCATCGAATTGATAAATTTGTGTTGCCGGAACAATTCGTTGAAGCATTTCCAGCGAAACGGAACCCGCACGCAACACCAATGGGATTTCGCCGGTACAGTCCACAACTGTTGATTCGAGGCCGATCTCAGTTATATCTCCCTGTAAAATACAGTCGATCCGCGAATCCATGTCTTCGAAAACAGCTTGCCAGGATGTCGGGCTCGGCCGCCCTGAAATGTTCGCTGATGGGGCGACAACCGGTGTTCCGCAAGCTTGCAGAAATTCCCGGGCTAATTCATTTTTTGGCATTCTCACACCTATAGTGTCGAGGCCCGCGGTTGCGGCGTCGGGAACTGACGAAGTTTTAGGCAAAACGACCGTCAGCGGACCGGGAAAGAATGCGTCAATAAATTTTTGTGCGTTGTCCGTGATATCAACAGCGATCAATTCTATTTGATCGATCTCGCCAACGTGGGCGATCAACGGATTATCGGCCGGACGTTGTTTGGCCGCAAATATTTTTTCAATTGCTGCCGCGTCAAAAACGTTTGCTCCAAGTCCGTAAACAGTCTCTGTCGGAAACGCGGCAATGCCTCCGCGTTTAATAAACTTAGCGGCTACGACCGGGGATTTAGTGAGAACTGTCTGCATTTTAAGTTTAACGGACGCATGAAATTTTCACGCAAATCCTTAAGGAACGCAAAGAAAAGATCGAGAAATTAGTATTTGGTCGTCCTATATCGTATTACTGCTCATTCTTTTACATCTTGATGCTCGGTTTCGGTTTTTTACCCGGAATAGAAGCAACTGACAAACAAGGGCATAAAATTTAGTTCTACTAAGCAGGAAGTTATTATCGAAGCAAATCGACCAATCTCAAATCCGGTCTTTAGCCAGCTTGCGTTATAATTATACCAATGACGCTGACCGACAAAATAAGATCGTTACCGACCGATGCTGGAATTTATATTCACAAGAATGCCGACGGTAAGATAATATATGTCGGCAAGGCAAAGAACCTTCGAAACCGCGTCCGCCAATATTTTCAGTCCAGCCGTAACCAGGACCCGAAAACACGAAGACTCGTCCAGCTTATAGCCGATTTTGAGTTTATTGTTGTTGATAATGAGGTCGAGGCCCTCGTTCTTGAATCCAACCTCATAAAAAAGCACAAGCCGCGTTTCAATATCCTGCTCAAGGACGACAAGCAATACCCGCATCTGAAATTAACTAACGAACCGTTTCCTAAAGTCGTCATCACCAGAAAATTCACCCGCGATGGTTCCAGCTATTATGGGCCGTTTTTACCATCGACTCTCGCAAGAAAAACGCTCAATCTTGTAAATCGTGCCTTTCAGCTTCGTACCTGCGATATTGAGATAAATGGCAAACTGCCGCGTCCATGTCTGGAATATCATCTGAAACGTTGTCTTGGGCCGTGTGTAAAAGGGCTTTGCACGCAGGAAGAATATCAACAGGCCGCCCGTGATGTGAAGATATTGCTTGACGGTAAAAACAAGGAACTCGCTAATGACCTCAAACAGCGAATGTGGCATTTCTCGGAAAATTCGAATTATGAATTAGCCGCAAAATACCGCGATTTACATCAAACCGTCCTTGCACTTGGCGAACAGCAAAAAATGGCGACAACGGCCGACCGCGACGTCGATATCTTCGGCTATTACAGGGAGGGGCAGCGTCTGGCATTACAGCTTTTTACAATGCGCGAGGGCAGGATCGTCGGCCGGCGTGAATTCTTTTGGGAAGACCTGGCGGAAGGTGATGCGTTTGACTCATCTGAATTTCTCGGCAAAGTTTTATCGCAGTATTATTCGACGGATTATGTGCCGCTCGAGATCCACGTTCCGCAGGATTTTGAGGACCGACCTGTTTTGGAAAAAGTTTTGACCGAACGCCGCGGCCGGCGTGTGAAGTTTTATGACCCAAGGCGCGGAAAAAAACGTGATCTCCTTACTCTGGTGGAAACTAATGCCAAGATCGCATTCGAGCAAAGATTTCGAATCCTAAAACCGGACACCGGTAAGGTACTTGAAGAATTGCAGGAGCTTCTTGAGCTGTCATATTTTCCAGAACGGATCGAATCTTTCGACATCTCAAATATTTCCGGCTCCGAGAATGTTGCCGGGATAGTCGTATTCGAGAACGGCAAGCCCGCCCGGGCATCGTACCGTCGATTTATTATTAAAACCGTCGATGGTGCCAACGATTTTGCTTCGATGAACGAAGCAGTTTTTCGCCGCTATAAAAGGCTTTTGGCCGAAGACAAACCTCTGCCGCAGCTCATATTCATTGACGGCGGCAAAGGCCAGCTTTCGGCTGCCGCAGCCGCCATGAGCAGTCTCGATCTCGAACAAATAATGCTCGTTGGCCTAGTAAAACCGCCGAAACGCCACAACGAAATTTCACACCTTCTGATCCACGGCCGCGAAGACCAGCCAATTCTTTTTGATCGGAACTCGCTTGCATTTCGCCTGATATTGCATATCCGCGAAGAAACTCACAAAACCGCGATCGAATTCCACCGCAAACGCCGTGAAAAACGCGATTTCACGTCCGAATTATCTGAGATCCCAGGCGTTGGGGAAAAAAGAAAGATGAAACTATTGCGGAATTTCGGGTCGATAGAAAGGATAGCAAAGGCAACCGCCGAGGTGCTTGCACCATTTGTGGGAGCCAAAACCGCGGCAGAGATTACCGCCCACTTTGAAACGCAGCGTAATTTGAGAGCCAGATAATGATCAATATTCAGTTGACATTAGCGAAAAGAGCGGGAGCAAAGCTGCCCTTCCTGACCTGCAAACCTGGTTAAATTGATCTGTCTGTTTGACCTTGAATGTTTATTCAAGCTAGGTCAGCAAAAATAACGTCAATATTGATTGCAAGTCAGGAAGGGTTGCTCTGCACTCGCTCTTTTCTGACTTTTAAGACAATATTTCTCTCAAATCAACGAGTTGGGATCAGATGATAAAAAGCAGGCGGACACGGTATCCGCCTGCGGCCAGCAATATATTGGTTTTGCGGTCTACGCCGTCAATGTTTTCTGAAATGCCCGTGTTGCGGCGGCGTTATCAAAATGCTCGGCAAAATTGGTTACTTTTCCATCCTTCACCGTGAAGACATGAACCCAGTCTGTCTCATAACTGCGTCCGGTCGCTTTTACGGTTGCCTTCGACCTTCCTAAAACCACGACCCTATCACCCTGGGCAATAAATTCGGTCGGCTCAAGAAAAGAAATATCTTCGGATTCATCAAGCAGCTGGAAAAATTCTCTTACTTCTTCAAGTCCGAGACGTGTTCCGGCAAATGGTGCGTTTTCGATATGCGGCGTTGCCCAATCGATATCGTCCGCGAAAAGGCTTAGCAGCCCCGGGACATCGCCGCTTCCAAATTTTTCATAACCGTCCCGTACTATTTGCGTATTGATTTCTTCGTTCATTTTCACCTCTTTGTACGGCTTCGAAATAGAAGCCGGAAGACTGTGCGCGGGAGAACGAGTTTGAATTGAAGATTTGATTATAAACCCGAACGCGTTTTGAGCCAAGCAAAAAGTCAGGCCGTTTGAAATATTATAATGGTGTTGGGATATCCGAATGCGGAATGAAGCATTTACGACAGCGGGCCTCGTATTTATCACTTGCGCCGACCTCGACACGCTCCTCGGATTCGACCGTTCGCTGAGAGTAATTCGCTGTACTGCCGCATTTGACACAGATTGCGTGTGTTTTAGTGATGAATTCGGCAACGGAAAGCAATTGCGGCATCGGCTCGAACGGTTTGCCGGTGTAATCCTGATCAAGGCCGGCGACGATCACGCGTTTGCCGGAATCTGCAAGCTCATTGACCGCCGCAATGATCTCCATATCAAAAAACTGGCCTTCGTCGATCCCGACAACCTGCGTATCGGGGCGTACCTGTTCCATCAATTCGGCGGCGGATGAAACCGGCGTCGAATCGTGCTTTTGACCCGAATGCGAAGCGATCTCTTCGACCGAATAACGGGCATCGATCTTCGGTTTGAACACCTGAACCTTTTGCCGAGCGATCCTCGCTCGATTCAGGCGGCGTATAAGCTCTTCGGATTTGCCCGAGAACATTGAACCAACAATAACTTCTATCCAACCCGTACCGTTTTGCCTGTTTTTTCGACGTTCTTCCGAATTGTCGAATGCGAATTCTTCAACCATAAAGCACCAAACTTATCTTTCCTGAAATTTATTTTGAAGGAAAGAAAGGTTAGCACGAACACCGCGAAAAGTCATTTTCATGTCTTAAAGAGGTGATAAGCAGCAATTAAACGATCACAAACCCGGGCATTTTTGCTTACAATATTCGCAGATCGGAGCCTGTCATCTCGTCGGGTTTGGCGATACCGAGCAAGCCAAGTATGGTTGGGGCAATATCTTCGAGCGCTCCGCCTTCCCGCAACCGCAAACTCCTTGCTCGATCATCGATCAAGTGAAACGGGACCGAATTGGTCGTATTGGAGCTACTTGCCTGACGGCTCGTCATTTCTTCGCAGTTTCCGTGTGACGAAGTAATTATCGCAATACCATTTGCTTCGCGGATCTTTTCAAGCACACCGCCAAGACATGTATCCACATATTGGACCGCTTCGACCGTCTTTTGCAGATTTCCGGTTTCGGCAAGCATCCCGCAAGCCGGCAGATTTACTAAGAAGACACCGCCAGCATCGGATTCAATTCCGCGCAAAAGCTGATCCGTGATCTTAAAACTTTTCATTTCAGGTTCTGCCTCACGTGATTCGGCAGCCGATGCGGGCACGAATAAATGATGTTCGTGTGAATTTTGCGAGCCGCTGCCGCCATCAAACAAATGCGTAACGTGCGAAGAGCGTTCCATTTCGCTGATACGGTAGTTATTTAATCCATGCTTCTCTAAGATCTGTCCTAGCGTGTTGCTTTCAATTTCATACTTAAATGCGATCGGCAATTCCACGCCACGGTCGTATTCGGTCAAACAAACTGTCTCGATATTCAACTTTATAGAGTTATCGTCGGCAAAGGCGAGTGAACGGACAAGCTGCTTCATCCCATCGCCTCGATGATTAAAGAAAATGACAACATCGCCATTTTTAACGATCGCCGCTGGAATGCCCGCTTCGTTTTCAATAACGACCGGTGCGATGAATTCGTCGGCAATACCGCGCAGAAAGGATGCCCGCACTGCCGAAGATGCATCAGGCGAACGTTCGCCTTCTGCATGAACGAGCATCGTAAAGGCCCGCGCTGTCCGCTCCCAGTTTTCGCTGCTGTCCATCGCATAAAAACGTCCGCATAGCGATGCGATCTTTCCTATCCCGATATCGGCCATTTTGATCTCAAGTGCTTCGATGTAAATGTCGGCTGTACGGGGCTGAACATCGCGGCCGTCGAGTATGCAATGAACATATACTTCGCCAACGCCTTCGCGTTTCGCCATTCGAAGCAGGGCGAAAAGGTTTTCCGTCGATGAGTGAACGCCGCCGTCACTGAGCAAGCCGATAAAATGAAGTGAAGAATTATTTTCCTTTGAGCGTGCAAACGCCGCTTTCAAGGCTACATTCTCAAAAAAGAGACCGGATTTGAGAGCTTGTTCAATTCGCGCAACCTCGGTTTGTACGATCCGCCCGGCACCGATGCTCATATGCCCGGCTTCTGCATTTCCGGGTGTATTTATCGGCAATCCAACACGTCCACCGGAAGCCGCCAAACTAGTCATTGGATATTTTGCGGAAATTTCGTCGTAAAATGGTGTGTGTGCAAGGGCTATGGCATTGCCCTCCGTTTGCCGCGAAATTCCCCATCCGTCAAGAATTATAAGTGCTAAAGGCCGTGTGGTTTCATTGGTCATAACGTAAAATAGATGCGTCGGGAAAGAAGATCGGGGAA
>JAYUCO010000076.1:0-43281 GCA_043740295.1 Pyrinomonadaceae bacterium
GAGAGATAATCGTGAAATTTGAACGCGCATATTCCTCAACTGAAATGCAATAACCGTTCCAGTCCTATAATCGATGGATTTACTGGTTTTTATTGGAATGTCGGAGAAACACAGATGGTATTGGTGTTTATAAACCGACAATTGCTGTCTGATTTCAAACACATTTAAGATCAATTATTTGTTTAAGAGACGCGCGGTTTTGAGTTCGAATGAAGTCTGAAAGCGGGGTAAGCAACAAATAAGGGCACTTCAAAATTACATGAAGTGCCCATTTTTTAATGGTGGCGGGAGGGAGACTTGAACTCCCGACCTCGGGGTTATGAATCCCGCGCTCTAACCAGCTGAGCTACCCAGCCACAAACATTCCATTATAGATCGAGCATTGAAAAAATCAAGTATAAAAACCGAAACCATCCATTGCTTATGGCGATATGTCGATCAAATTGGTAATATTATTGTTCAACAGACGAAATAACTTAACTGGGACCTTTGATCACGACGTTACTTTAAAAGGGTGCAGATGAGACCAGAAAAACAAAGACGCGAAGTTTGTATTGGACTAATTTCACTGTCCTTATGCTGTGTTTCCCTTGTGTTTTTTCCGCTTCAAATTTTCTCGCAGACTAGCAAAAGTATTCCGCAGGCCACGCTTAGGACCATCACCATAATTACCGGGCCAATGGCCATCATCTGGATCGACGGCGTAAGATACGGGCAAACCGACGAGAGCGGCAAAATGACCATCACAAGCATTATGCCCGGCAGCCATTCGATTCGTGTGCGAAAGGCCGGTTTCAAAGAAACGTCCAGGCCTCTGCTCCAAACCCAAAAAGGAAACGTTGAAGTTCCTCTCACAAAAACTTTAGATGAGGCCGAGCTTGTTTTTCAGCAAGCTGAATCAATCGCTGCATCCGACCGGGAAAAAGCGATCGAAGCATACAAAAAGGCGGTCAAACTGCGGCCAAAGTACCTGGATGCTTACATCGGCCTGGCCCGCATTTACTCTGATTCCGGTAATTTTGAAATGGCATTGGGCGCCGTCCGCGAGGCCCGGAATGCGAGGCCCGGCTACGCGGAAGCTTCGGCGATCGAGGGCAGGGTTTTCAATAGTTCAGGGAACGCAGCAAAGGCGGTCGCGTCATTTAAACGAGCGATAAGCGAGGGAAAAGGCTTTCAGCCAGAGGCTTATACCGGACTGGGCCTGATCTATAAAGACAGGGCGGAAGTTGCCGCGGGGAATGCTGAGTACGAACAGGAAAGTAAAGATTATGCCGAAGCGGCCAAATATTTTACGACCGCTGTCAAGCAGCTTTCTGGTTCTCCGGATGGCCTGGTCGTTTACCAGTTTTTGGGGCTAGTTTACGAACAGCAGAAGAAATATAAAGAAGCCATTGCCGTTTATGAAATGTTTTTGCAGCTTTTTCCCGACAGTCCGGAATCGACCGCTGTCCGGTCATTTATCGTTCAGTTAACAAAACAGATGAACGAACCAAAATAATTCTCCGTCCGGCTTTTTACAAGCGCTTCACTTTGAATCAAATTCGGTCAAAAAGAATTCTTGACACACTACAGTTAAACATTTATTATTGTGATTCAACGATGTTTATCATTGTTGATATCTAAACCTCTTTATTTTAGCTAAACCTTTTATTCACTTCACCATTCTTCTTGGGTGAACAGCAAACAAAGGATCAAAACTAGAAAGCAATGTCAGCGAAACTTGGGGAAATACTTGTCCGCGAAAACTTGGTGACTCCGCAGCAATTGCGTGAGGCGATCGATTATCAAAGATCGAGCGGCGGCCGGCTTGGGTCTAATCTTGTAAAGCTCGGCATAATTTCGGATGACGTGATAACTGCCGTTTTGTCCAGGCAATACGGCGTTCCCTCCATCAATTTGGACCTGTTTCAAATTGAAGACGAAGTTATCAAGCTTATCTCACAGGAAGTGGCCTTAAAATATATGGTCCTTCCGATATCTAAGGTCGGTGCCACGCTTACGCTGGCGATGGCCGATCCGACCAATGTTTTTGCGATGGACGATATTAAATTCATGACCGGATTTAATGTCGAGCCCGTTATCGCGTCCGAGGCATCGATTCAGATGTCGGTCGGAAAATACTATGGCGGATCGAATCAGATCGACATTTTCGATGCAGCAGCGGCCTTCGAAAGCGATAAGACCGGTTCAAAGAACGGTAAGAACGGTCATTTGAAGAATGGTTCAAAAAAGGCACCCGAGAGATTGTCTGACGCGGACCTTGACGTTTCGCTAGGTACTTTTGAGTTCGAGAATACCGAAGAAAGCAATGCGGAATTTGAACTCATTCAAGACAATGACGAGATCGATCTGGCGACACTTGCCAGGGCCAGCGAAGATGCCCCGGTCGTTCGCCTCGTCAATATTTTGATGGTTGATTCGCTTCGCCGCGGAGCGTCAGATATTCACGTCGAGCCTTACGAAAAAGATTTTCGCATCCGTTTTCGTATCGACGGCGTTTTATACGACGTCATGCATCCGCCGATGAAGATACGCGATCCGCTGATCTCCAGGCTGAAGATCATGGCGAAGCTTGATATTTCCGAAAAGCGGCTTCCGCAGGACGGACGTATCAAGATCAAGGTAAAGATCGACGAGCGTTCACGCGAGCTTGATTTCCGTGTTTCGACACTTCCTACGCTTTTTGGAGAAAAGGTCGTGCTCCGTTTGCTTGATAAAGACAAGCTGATGTTGGACATGACAAAACTTGGCTTCGAGCCGGAGAGTTTGGAAAAGTTTCAGCGGGCGATCGCCAATCCATACGGAATGGTCCTGGTTACGGGGCCGACCGGTTCGGGTAAAACCAACACGCTTTACTCGGCGCTACAAACACTGAATACACCGGAAACAAACATTATGACGGCCGAAGATCCGGTCGAATTCAATCTGCAGGGCATCAATCAGGTGCAGATGAAGGAGCAGATCGGCTTAAACTTTGCCGCCGCTCTAAGATCATTTCTGCGTCAGGATCCAAATATTATCCTCGTCGGTGAAATTCGTGATTTCGAAACCGCTGAGATCGGTATCAAGGCAGCGTTGACGGGCCATTTGGTCCTTTCGACACTTCATACAAATGATGCTCCGTCCACTATTTCCAGGCTCGTTAACATGGGAATAGAACCATTTTTGGTAGCGACCAGCGTCAACATAATTCAGGCCCAGCGGCTGATTCGCCGAATTTGCTCCGCTTGCAAAGAAGAAGTTCATTTTCCGGTGGAAGGTCTGGTTGAGATCGGATTCTCGTCCGCAGAGGCCCCAAAGATCAAGACATACAGAGGCAGAGGCTGCGACATATGTCTGAACACCGGTTACAAGGGACGTGTCGGCCTTTATGAAGTAATGGAGATAACCGACGAACTGCGTGAATTAATAATAATCGGTGCGAGTGCTATTGAGCTTAGAAAAAAAGCGATCGAGCTTGGAATGATAACGCTGCGCGGATCTGGCCTATGCAAGTTACGCGACGGTATCACAACGGTGGAAGAAGTAGTAAAAGAAACGGTCTTGTAGGAAATTGGAGGAAATATGCTAGTAAGGGCAATTGCATTATCTTTAGCTTTGTTAGTAGGAATCGGCACGATCGTTCCGTTGGCAACGGAATATGCGGAAGCTGGTCCGAGAAAATCGAAAAGTTACAAAAAGAACCATAAGAAATATAAAAAGTATTCGAAGCAGTGGTGGCGTCAATACCGTGCAAAATTAAGGCGCAAAAAAGCACTTCAGGCACGGCAGCGCACGATGCGGCTGCATCAGATCAGGCTGGCGAAAGTGGCGGGACAGTCCAATAAGTCCATGGCCGCAGCAGATTCAAAGTCAAAAATGGGCGATCAGGCGGTAGCTATGCTTCCGTCGGGACAGGCAGCACCGAAAGGCTGGAAACGCGGCCAATCAGCGGATGGCGAACTTCAGTTCCGCGTTGACAACGGAAATGGTTCCGATGTTGGTTCGGCCTCGATATCCGTCGTCGGCCCGGCATTGGGCGAAACGGTTGGCGTGGGCCGTAACCGGACAGTTGGCGGTGTTTCTACAGCATCTCTCCGGCGTGAGGTCATCAATCGTATGGTCCGTGAGAACGGATGGGTAGTGAATGATTTCCAGAAAGAGATCGGCGGCAAAACAGTTTACGTCGTAGTTGCCCAATCGCAGGGTGCCGGCGGCCGCGTCCAATCGCGAATGTTCTATTTTACGGAAGTCAACGGAAGTATTTACAGCGTTGCGACCAATTCGCAAACCGACGCTTCCGAAAAACTTGCCGAAGAATCAGAAAAGGTGATCTTTTCTCTTCAGAACCGTCCGCGTCCTATTCAACAAGCCGCTGTAAAAGAGTAAATTTCATGGATCGTGGATCGTGGATCGGCACTATAGACGATTACGATCCACGCTACACACCTGGCCCCCTAACAAATAATATGAGCGTAGATCAACAAACCACCGCCGAATCGCAGATAACCCTTCCAGAACTCCTCAGAACAATGACGGATGCCGGCGGCTCCGATCTTCATATCACCACTAATTCACCGCCCCAGGTCCGTGTACACGGACATTTGTCGCCGCTGAAAGGCTTTGGGCCGATGACGCCGGGCGACACGAAAAGACTCGCTTACTCCGTTTTGACGGATGCCCAAAAGCACCGTTTCGAAGAAAATCTGGAACTCGATTTTTCATTCGGCCTCAAAGGAATGTCGCGTTTCCGTGCCAATCTTTTCAATCAAAAAGGAGCAGTCGGTGCGGTGTTTCGTGCGATCCCGTACGAGATCAAGAGTTTCGAAGCGTTGGGCTTGCCGCAAGTCGTTTCGGACATGTGCAAAAAACCGCGCGGCCTTGTACTCGTGACCGGCCCGACCGGCTCGGGTAAATCGACCACGCTGGCATCGATGGTCGATAAGATAAACATAGACCGGCATGAGCATATTCTGACGATCGAAGACCCTATCGAATTTTTACATAATCATAAAAATTGCGTTGTAAATCAGCGGGAAGTTGCCGCCGATACGCATTCTTTCGGATCTGCCCTTCGCACCGCTCTTCGCCAGGACCCGGACATCGTTCTGGTCGGTGAAATGCGTGATCTGGAAACTATCGAAATGGCTCTCCGTATCGCAGAAACGGGCCATTTAACATTTGCGACGCTTCACACTAACTCAGCCTATTCGACGATCAATCGTATCATTGACGTTTTCCCGTCGGTTCAGCAGGCACAGGTCCGGACCCAGCTTTCCCTGGTTTTGGAAGGTATTCTTTGCCAATCGCTGCTGCCAAAAGCATCCGGCGACGGACGCGCAATGGCACTAGAGATCCTTGTGCCAAACGCCGCCATACGAAACCTTATCCGCGAAGATAAGATCCATCAGATATATTCGATGATGCAGACCGGCCAGGACAAATTCGGGATGCAGACCTTCAATCAGGCGCTTGCGTCGCTTTATCACAAAAAGACCATAACGCTTGATGTCGCCATGGCGAGATCGTCAAATGCGGATGAATTGAAGGAATTGATAGATCGCGGTTCGGGCCTTAACCAATCTTACGGCGGCAACGGAAAACCGCCGGTAACAGCTGGAAATCATTCAAGTCCTTATGCACAAGGGCGAACTATCGGCCAACGGCCCCCGGTCCGTTAACCGTTCAGACTGACTAATAACAGGAGCATAGAGAACAAAAATGCCTACATACGCCTACAAAGGACGAAATCGCCTAAATGAAATTGTTGCCGGTGAAAGAGAAGCCACGAGCCAGGACGAACTCCGGGCCCTGCTGCGTCGCGAACAGATCGTGATGACGCAGGCATCGGAAAAAGGCCGCGTTGTATCGATCCCGAAACTCGGCAGACGGAAAAAGGTCGGTTCAAAAGAACTGGCAGTATTTACCCGCCAATTTTCGGTCATGATCGATGCCGGTCTGCCGCTCGTGCAATGTATCGACATTCTTGCGGAACAGCAGCAAAACGCTTATTTTAAGGACGTTTTGCGGCAGGTACGCCAGAACGTGGAAGAAGGCGCAACTTTGTTCGCGGCATTGGAAAAACATCCGAAAGTTTTCGATGCTCTTTATTCGCACATGGTCGAAGCCGGTGAAACGGGCGGTGTGCTTGACCTGATCCTGCAAAGGCTTGCGACATTGATCGAAAAGGTCGTCAAACTTAAACGAAGCCTTGTTTCTGCTTCGATTTATCCATCTGCGGTGATTGTCGTGGCCATCGCGGCCGTCGCTATAATTATGATCGTGGTGATCCCGCAATTCGAGCAGATCTTTGTAGGTATGCTCGGGCCGGGCGAGCTGCTTCCGCTGCCGACCAGAATAGTAATGGGTATCAGCCGGTTCCTGGCCGGTTGGGGCGGCTTGTCCCTTTTGATTTCGATAATAGGCACCGCACTTGGTATCAGCTATTACTATAAGACCAAAAGTGGCCGGTGGCAGATCGACACGCTTTTGCTGAAAATGCCGATCTTTGGCAGCATTCTCCGCAAGGTCGGCGTGGCCCGGTTTTCCCGCATCCTATCGACACTGCTTTCTTCCGGTGTGCCAATTCTGCAGGCTTTGGACATCACATCTAAAACCGCCGGTAACGTCGTCATCGAAGATGCCATCCTGAAGGTTCGGGCCGGCGTCGAACGCGGGGAAAATTTTGTCGAACCGTTAAAGGCGACAAATGTTTTTCCGCATATGGTTTCGCAAATGATCGGCGTTGGTGAACAAACCGGTGCCATGGACGCCATGTTGGGTAAGATCGCCGATTTTTACGAAGAAGAGGTCGATACGGCGATCGCTGATCTGTTGGCTTTGATCGAGCCGGTACTTATAGCCTTTCTTGGTATTACCATCGGTTCTATCGTTATTTCGATGTATCTTCCGCTATTCTCGCTCATCGGGAAACTGGCAAGCGGTTCAAAATAGTTTCAAACAAATTTTGAAGCTTGAAAAGGCGGCTCTGATCGGGCCGTCTTTTTTATTTAATTCTAGATTGCAGATCGCCGGATTTGCATTTATATTTCCAAAATGGGGCCAAAGGAATTAGTTAAAAAATGGGTAGCTGCATTTAACGAGGCCGAGGCAGATGCCATCAGCGATATGTACAGCGAAGATGCCATCAATCATCAGGTCGTCAATGCACCGGTAAAAGGTCGGGCCGCGATCAGACAGATGTTTGCAAATGAGTTTGCGGCAGCGGACATGGTCTGTATTCCGGAGAATATTTTTGAAGACGGCGAGTGGGCGATACTTGAATGGAAGGACCCGCTCGGTCTTAGAGGATGCGGATTTTTTCACGTTATCAACGACAAGATAGTATTTCAGAGAGGTTATTGGGACAAACTTTCGTTCCTAAAATCGCAAGGCCTCCCGTTTCCGGACAATATTAAATAAAACCTGCTTTGCGCAGCGTTTCGGTTGTAACATTTCCCGCTGGTTTTTCCTGAAAGTGCATTATTCGTTCGACATATTTTGCTATCACGTCTGCTTCGAGATTTACTTCGTCGCCAGCAGCTAGCCCTGAAAGGTTGGTCATCTCCCAGGTTTTTGGGATGACGGCGATCTCAAAATAATCGTCAGCAAGGGCGGCGATCGTCAGGCTTATCCCTTCGACCGAAACGGAACCTTTATACACAAAATACCTAGCCATCTCGGGCGGAAACCCGATCCGAACGGTCCAGAAACCGCCGCTTTGAATGGCCGAAACGAATGTTCCCCTGCCATCGACGTGGCCTTGGACGATGTGTCCGCCCAACCGCGTCGAAGGCGTTACAGCCCGTTCGAGATTTACCGCCGAGCCTGTTTTGAGCCGTCCGAGCGTCGAGCGGTCAAGCGTTTCCCGCGAAACATCGGCCTCAAAAGATACCGGGGTAATATTTAGCGCTGTAAGGCAAACACCGTTGACGGAGATCGAATCACCCGCGCCACTGCCGTCTGTGACAATTTTAGAGGCGATCTTTATCTTTGCGCCGCCCGCATGACTTTCAAGGGCGGCGATGTTGCCTAATTCTTCGATTATTCCTGTAAACATTTAAAACCAGGGCTTTTTGTTGACGATATATGTCTGGACAAATTCTTCGTCGGATTTGGTCAGATAGATAATTCCTTCGGCGAATCCGACGATACCAACGGCGACCGGAATGAAAAACCCGACGCCGCAGGTGACCACCGTGATTACAAGCCCGATCAAATAGGCGGAAAGCAGGATAATTCCTTCGTTCTGATATCCCAAAATGAACTTATGCACACCGAATCCGCCCAGCACAATGCCGCATATTCCAGCGGCTATTTTCTTGTCGGCTCCGGGTAATTTGACTTGCGAGCCGTATTGCGGCATTTGCTGCATCGGCATCGGGCTGACGGGCATTGCCATACCGCAATTCAGGCACCTTGAATTAAGGCCGGAATTTTGCGTCGAACACCGCGGACAGGTTACATAATTTGTTGCCATAATTGCCTCCTATTCGGTAAATCATATTACTAGTTTCCTTGAATTTAAGAAAGTTTTCAGCCCGATATACAGGTTTGTCGCAAACAGGGTGCCTACTTTCCTATGTCTTTTCTATTACTGAAAGTTTACGAATATCGATGGAGATCGGTTCATTCTCTTCGACCTCGTTGTAGATATTTGTGAATTTGTAGCCGATTTTCACTTCTTCCGGTTTATACGATGAGCGGGTGTGGACGATCGAGGCGAATGTTTCATCGGTCGCATTGAGCAGCACCAGAAATTCAGCATCTGTACGGACGAGGTCTTCTTCCGTCACTCCATAAAGCGGCGATTCCTTATTTATCGGATGAACTATCGTCCACGCAAGCGGAAGAAAAGATACCTTGTTCCGTTCTAGTTCGAGACTGTCAAAGCGTCGTGTCTTATTACCGTTTTCTTCCACAAAGCGGGCGTATAAAACGCTTCCATTTACTTCAAGCAGTTGGTTATTCCGGCCGTTTACCAGCCTGAACATCAGCCCCGTAATGCCGCGATAGGGCGCAATGACCGCGACCTTGCTGTAGATGATCTTCGCCGACGGGCGGGCAAAACGGGCGAACACGAGGCCCGTGATCAGGGCATTGGCCAAAAGACTGTAATAAGATTCGATCGTGACCAGAAGATTAGGGATAATGCCGACCGGATGGATCGTGCCGTAGCCAATGGTCGCAAATGTCTGAACGCTAAAGAAAAATGAGCGGATAAACATGCTCTCGGTCGGTGTATTTGATGTATCGACGATCGCTTCGGCGCCAAACCCTGAATAAAGAACACCAAAAAAAACGTTGCTCAAAAAATAAAGCAGCAATACGAGCGAAAGGAAAACTGGCCACGACATCGCAATCAGCGTGTGGTAAAGATTAAGCGAAGTGAGCAGGTTGAGCCCGGTCCGCTGGACATTGAATGTGCCGTCCGAATTGAGCAGCCGTTGGCGGCTGGCACGTGTAACGACCGAACCAAAACCAAGATCGCGTGTGTCGGGTTCGGCACTTTGGGCTTCTGAGAAAGTTTTATCTAAAATGTCTTCAGTCACTTTGTTTTATTTGGTGATTATAGGCGAGCCGGGAGATAATTGTAAAAGAAGGTTATTGATGAAATAATAAAAAATGAAGCAGTCTGAAAGCTGGATTCTGCCGAAAAAAAGGGGTGCAGAGCAGCCCTTCCTGATCTGCTATTAATATTAGATTTTTTTGGCAGCTACGATCAAATGTCTGTTCAACATCAAATCTACAAATCAACTTAACTAAATTTACAGGTCAGGAACGGCGGCTTGCCCCCGCTCTTTATGAACTTTAAGGACTTTTGAGACAGGCTCTACTTTTTAATGATGGTTGAAGCAAAACAAGAACAAACACAACCGCCAAAATTGGCATACAAAGGCGAGGGCGAGATCGAACCTAATTCGCTCGCCGATCTGGTCGAATGGTTTTTGATGTACGACGAACGCACCGCGCGTATCCGCCACATCAATACCGAAGAGCTTTTTCAATGGAAACAGGCTGACGACGCGGCCAACGGGATCGGCACATATCCTTTTGAAAATGCCGAGGCCAGATTTGCCATCGGTATTTTTCAGGCTCTGGCGGAAAATAGATCGGAACCGCTTTTGGGTTTGTGGTTGAACGATGTGACGGCCGCTCTGCATGAATCGCGGATCACAAAGACAGAGATCAGCGAAGCCAATAAGTTGGATAAAAACCCTGAAGATCTTTCGGTAAAAAAAGCCGCAAAGCTAACGACAAATTCCGAAAAACGCCTTTATTTAACTAGCTGCTGGCTTGAAACATTGTGTACCGCCGAAGCCAGGGTCTTAGGCTGGGTTTATCAGGAAATTTACGGCCGCCCGTTCACGCCCGCATCGTAAAGCAAGTGGTTAGAGTTACGCTTTTGGTAGTGTTTTAAATCTGTGTTTCTGTATTCAGAATATCCAGTAGCGTCGAGAATGTCTTTGTCAGGCTCGCACTCGTTGCCGGAGTTGCATCGTTCAAAGTCTTGTGCGTTTAGGCATATTGATTCTGTATTACAGTCACCAAAGAGATTTGCACAATACTTTATACTTATTTGGGGTGAAGGGTGAGGCGAAAACACCAGCCCGGATTTTCGAAAGAAGGTCAGCAGTACAGGTGTGCCTGTGACGAATACTTATATCGCCATCGACGGCGATGCTCAACTTGACCGCATCCACATCGCGCATCATTGGATAATTAATTGCTGTCGGTTTAGTGATGTATGAATGGCCGTCCACCAGCACGAGAGTCTTATCCGGTGTATTTCTCTCATCGGTAAAATTCACCAAAACAATCCGAGCGGGGTCGCCAAAAGGGTCGCATAACGCGACCCATAAATGTGTTACACCACTTGATAAATGAAAGCAGTCCCCTGCTTCAATCTTCATAAGACTAATTTTTCCAGCAAGGCAACTCCCTCAAGTTCTGATATGGTTTCGTAAACTTCCTGTTCTGACTTTCCTGCCTCTTGCAAAACCGCTCGGTACTCGACGGGAATAGACGAACCATTAGGATCAATCCATTCAGGTAGGTGGTGATGCACGTCATCTACAAGTTTCCATCGGCTCAAATAACCGAATTTTTCATACATCTCATCGATTAAGGCGATTTCAGCCTCAGAAAGTTCGCCCGTCTCCGGATCCTTGATCAAACTAACATTGTAATGTTCGGGAGCGGAGATATAGGTTTGCCAATAAGATATTGGAAAGCTCTCTTCGTTGACGAGATTATAAGTCCTGCTCAAAACCATCCCCTTTGGCATTGAGACGTACGCATCTCCCGTTAGCGACCATCCCCAACGTAGAAGAGTCTCCCGGTCGATGAGATACATGAGCTTCATCAGCTTTAGAATGTTCATTTTGCCGCCATGCTTCTTTACTAAGTAACAAGCGAACTGAGTTGCTTTTTCTTCGTTATACCCAGGCTTCATTTAATCTCCGTAGTTGCACTAATGAAATTGTGCGCCATTCGCAATTTTTGATTGCGTCAATGAAACAGTATAGCACAATATGTCAGCAAACAGCACAAATTTAAGACATTATCATGTCCAGGTGTGTTTTTCGTTTACTAATAATTCTAATATCCTTACCTGAATGTCTCGCATTGGCGCATGTCGCCGGACTGCATTCCCCTCGCGAACCACTGCATCCGCTGCTGGGCAGAGCCGTGGGTGAATTGTTCGGGAACTACGTATCCCTGTGTTCGTTTTTGAATAATGTCGTCGCCGACCGATTGTGCGGCGCGGATCGCTTCTTCGGCATCGCCGGCTTCGACCAGGCCTTTCTTTTGAGCATAGTTTGCCCATACACCGGCGTAGCAATCCGCCTGTAATTCCAGGGCGACCGATGCTCTGTTGTTATTTCCGGCACGCTGCACCTTATCCATTGTGCCTAAAAGGTTCTGCACGTGGTGCCCGACCTCGTGGGCTATGACGTATGCCTGGGCAAAATCGCCGGGAGCTTTAAATTCGTTCTTGAGTTCCTGAAAGAACGCGAAATCCAGATAAAGTTTCTGATCGCCCGGACAATAGAACGGGCCGGAGGCAGAATCCGCACCGCCGCACGAAGAAGATGTCTGGCCCGAATACAGCACCAACTTTGGCGCCGTGTAGCGAATACGGGCCTGCTGCGGAAGTATCTGGCCCCATATATCTTCGGTGCTGCCCATCACTGCCGCGACGAATTGACGGTTTTCGTCCGAAGGCTTATTGGTTGAGTTACTTGCCGTCGATGGCTGCTGGATCTCCGTTTGCTGAGGAAGGCCTTCGAGCAATTGGCGCGGATCGACGCCGCATAGCAATGCCGCAACGGCGATGATCAGAACACCTATTCCGCCTCCGCCGATGGCTAATCCACGTCCGCCCATACCACGGCGGTCTTCAACGTTCGTACTTTGTCTTTGGTCCCTCCAGCGCATATTTCGTGTCCTCAAACAATAATTATGTTATAAAGCATTTCAATGGATGGAACATCGTAACACTTTTCCAAATCCGATTGAAACAAAATATGATCTGAATATAGCGGGCCGGTTTAAATACTGGGCCTGTATAATTTGTATTGTTTTGATCTATCAGTTTCGTGTTTTTTTGTGTTATTTCGTGGTTCCAGTCTTATGGTTTTTAAGAAGGAATTACGATAAAAAATGGAACATTATGAATTTAAACGAATGGAAGCAAGGCGGCAAAACCTTTGATCACAATGGCTTTCCGATCTTTTATCGCCAAAGCGGGCTGGGCGCTGAGGTCCTGTTGTGCCTTCACGGTTTCCCGGCCTCTTCGTTCGACTATCATAAGATATGGGATAGCCTGACGAAAAAATTCGCGGTCGTGGCCTTTGATATGATCGGATATGGATTCTCGGCAAAGCCGGAAAACCTTGATTACACCACTTTTGAACAGGT
Organism: Pyrinomonadaceae bacterium; assembly: GCA_043740295.1. Classification (GTDB taxonomy): domain Bacteria; phylum Acidobacteriota; class Blastocatellia; order Pyrinomonadales; family Pyrinomonadaceae; genus OLB17. The sequence goes on from JAYUCO010000076.1 coordinate 12,904, forward strand.
TGACGTCCTGCAATCATTGCTAAAAAACCTTGGTGTTAGCAAGGTCCACATTTTGGCCCACGATTACGGGAACACGATCACGCAGGAACTCCTGGCCCGTCAAAACGAAGGGCGTTTGGCGTTTTCGATCGAGACCATTTGCTTCATGAACGGCGCCCTTTTTCCGGAAACGCACCGGCCAATATTGGCGCAAAAACTGCTTCTGGGACGCGCCGGTTATTTATTTGGCCGGTTGATACCCGATGCGGCTTTTGTAAAAAGTCTTTCATCTGTATTCGGCAAAAACACACAGCCTAGCGCCGGGGAACTTGCGGATTTTCTCGCACTATTTAAGTACAACAACGGCAAGCGGATAGCCCACAAATTGATCCGCTATATGACGGAACGCACAAAATATCGTGAACGCTGGGTAGCTCCTTTGCAGACGATGACGCAGCCGTTTTTATTTATCAACGGCTTGGCTGACCCGGTTTCGGGTGCTCATTTGGTAAAGCGTTTTCGCGAAGTCGTGCCGCACCAAAAGAACATTGTCGAACTTGAAGGAATAGGCCATTTCCCGCACCTTGAAACGCCCGGTAATATTTTGGAAAAATTTATGGATTTTAATTTTTCAAGCGATAATTTTTTAAGCTGATAGCCTTTCACTTACATCCTGTTTCCGCAATAAATCGCAATTATGTTATATTGCCCGCAAAATCTTGACAGATGTAGAGTTAGGTCATTATTATGCTATTGTTAATCTGCAGGTTCTCGCTTCCACAATTCTTCGGAAAAAGGAGAAAGTAATGATCAAATTGGACATAGTTAATCAGGTAGCCGGTAAGACAGGTGTACCGAAACAGAAAGCGGAACAGGTTGTCGATTCGCTTTTCAACGCTATGAAAGATGCTTTGGCAATGGGCAAACGTATCGAACTCAGAGGATTTGGTGTTTTCGTTGTTAAACCTCGCAAACGCGGCGTCGGCCGCAATCCGCGGACCGGCAAGGAAGTTCCGATCCCAGCCGGAAAAACCATTAGATTCAAACCGGGCAAGGAACTGTCGGCAAAGGCCGTGAAGAAATAAACTGGCGCATTAAACTGGAATTTTTTTGTAATTTGTCAGTCGTAAATCACCGCACGTAAAGCTATGCTTGTGATTTACGGCTTTTATTTTGCGAAGACCTAACAGGATAAACACAATTCAGAGGCTCGTTTTTGCCAGTCATGACCCTTTTCATCCTGTTTGAATGATCGTTACTAAGGAAATGCTTTACAGCGATTTGTCGGCAAAAATTTTAGAAGCTTCTTTTGAATGAATTCTGTCAGATTAAAAAATATCCTGTAAACCCTGTCCATCCTGTTTGAATTAATTTTTGAAATGCAAGATACCGATCAATTAGCCAATGATGTTTTTTTTGACCGAAGCTCGATGCGTCCGACGGCACGTACTTGGCTAAAACATCTGTTTTTTCTGTTGCTGACGTTCTTTACCGCGACCATCGCCGGCGTCCTTTATCCGTTCGGATCGATACAGACCTTGCCGGACAAAGACCCGGGGACGTGGCCGGAAATATTGCAGTTTGTTACCAGCTTGCCGGCGCGATATGCCGCACTTATCGGCGATGCGCTTTACAAACTCATGTCCGATATCGAGTATCTAAAATATGGCCTCAGCTTTTCGCTTTCACTCCTTTTTATCCTGATCTCGCATGAAATGGGTCACTATATCGCCTGCCGGATCTATAAAGTTGATGCAACACTTCCCTTTTTTATCCCGACACCGCCAATGATCGGCCCGGCTGGAACATTTGGTGCATTTATAAAAATTTTATCGCCGATGCCGTCCAGGAAGGCAGTTTTCGATATCGGCGTCGCCGGCCCGATCGCCGGATTTATTGCGTTGATTCCGGTCGCGATAATCGGCATTGCGACCATGCAGGCGGCGGCACCGCAGCAGATCGCCAATTTTAGCGGCATTACCTTTTCGGATCCGCTATTTATGCGGTTGCTTGCGTATTTATTCGGGATCGATCTCGCATTCGGTATTCCAAATGCTTTCTATTACGCGGCGTGGGTCGGCTTGCTCGTCACCGCCCTGAACCTTATTCCGTCCGGCCAGTTAGATGGCGGTCACGCGATCTATGCGGTTTTCGGCGAAAAGGTTCACCGATGGATGGGGCCGATCGCTTTTGTCATCATGGCGTCGTTTTCCATTTTGGGCTGGATATATTTTAACAGCCCAAGCGGTTTCCTGATCGCAGTTCTGCTCGGCATTATGATGCGTATCAAACATCCCCGGCCGTGGGATCAAAATCCGCTGGACGCAAAAAGGAATTTTATCGCATTTCTCACATTGGTGATCTTTGCCCTAAGCTTCATGCCTTTCCCGATCCGGATCAGTTAAAGACCTGCGATTTTGGCACACTAAATCGATCCCGTTTACTTTACCAATGAACAAAAAACTGTATATAACTGTCTAAATCAGATTACCAATCAGGTTGCGTTTGCGCGAGATAGCCGATTGAAATCCGACGTCATTTGATTGTTACGACTTTTGACATTATTCTTCCGCAAATTCCACACCCATCGTCAACTCCCGCTGTAATTGTGTACGTTCCTGGGCCGGCGGAAGAGAGATCCCAAATAACTTTCGCTCCCATGCCGTTAATTTTCCCGTCCGAAACATTGTAGTTATAGTACAACACATCATTTTCCGGATCCTTTGCAGTAACTTGAACTTGGAATTTTTTGTCTTCACCTTCGAGTTTAGTTACCTGCAAATCTGTGACATGTGCAGGATAGTTAAAGTCAACGATCGTGTGTTTTTCTTCCGGAACCAGCCGCCATTTATTGCCGAGGTAAAATTTTCGTAACGATTCGTTCTTACACAAAAGTGACAGGTTATTTCGGGATGGAAACAAGTAAACGTGCTTTATTAAGGTTCCGTGGATTTCGAAAGCAATCCCAGCATCTTTATCGAGAAGTACATGCAAGTTTTTGTAACTTCGATAAGGTCTTTCTTTATGAAATTTCGTGATATTGACTCCGATGTCCTTTAACTCGATGTCATCCCAAGGCGAGATCTCAATTCCCGTTACTTTCGACTTCAAAACATCCCAATCATCTTGGCTCATGAAATCCGAGTCAGGTTCTTCCAAGCATTTGCCGCTGGAATACTCAAGACGAACATGCGATGCGGTCAGCGAAGCGCCGTAGAATGGCTTTTCTTTGTAAAGTTTATAAAGTCCTAAATCGTTCTTCGCCAAAATTTTTGCCACGTCATCTGGATATGCTTCCAAAAGCTTTATTTTCCGAACTGTTTCGAGATCGTCAAGAAAAGTTTGCGAAACCACGCTGCTGCTGCAGAAGATGAGAACTAGTGTTAATGTTATAAGACGTTCTTTCATCGCTTCTCCCTTAACTCTCATTAACCTTCAGCACCGCCAGAAATGCCTCCTGCGGGATCTCAACCCGGCCGACTTTCTTCATCCGCTTTTTGCCTTCTTTTTGTTTTTCGAGCAGTTTACGTTTGCGCGAAATGTCGCCGCCATAACATTTTGCGATGACGTTTTTGCCCATGGCCTTGACGGTTTCGCGGGCTATCACCTTGTTGCCGATGGCTGCCTGGATCGCGACTTCGAACATCTGCCGCGGGATAAGCTCCTTCATCTTTGTGACAAGTAGGCGGCCTTTTGCCGTGGCGGTGTCGGAGTGCATTATCAGCGAAAGAGCATCGACCGGCTCGCCGGAGACCAGGACGTCGAGCTTGACGAGCTTGCTTTCCTTATAGCCGGACAGATGATAATCGAGCGATGCATAACCTTTGGAAACCGATTTAAGACGGTCATAGAAATCGAGAACGATCTCATTCAGCGGCAACTCATAGACCAGCATTACGCGGTTTTCGGTGATGTATTCGAATTTTTTCTGCACACCGCGTTTTTCATCGAGGAGCGGAAGTATTCCGCCGAGAAATGTGTCGTTGGTCAGGATCGTGGCTTCGATGAACGGCTCTTCGATCTTTGTGATACGCCCCGTGTCCGGCATTTTCGAAGGCGAATCGATCTCTGCAACCACGCCGTCTGTCGTCGTTACGCGGTACCGCACACCGGGCGCGGTCGTGATCAGTTCCAGGTCGAATTCGCGTTCTAGCCGTTCCTGAATGATCTCCATGTGCAACAGGCCAAGAAAACCGCAGCGGAAACCGAACCCAAGAGCGGTCGAGCTTTCCGGTTCGTAGAAAAAAGATGCGTCATTAAGCCGCAGCTTATCCATCGCATCCCTGAGGTCTTCATACTGAACAGCGTCTATCGGATAAAGTCCGGCAAAAACCATCGGTTTTACTTCTTCAAAACCGGGCAGCGGTTCGGCAACCGGACGCGCGGCCTCGGTGATCGTGTCGCCGATCTGCACATCAGCTACCGTTTTTATCGAGGCGGTCATAAAACCGACCTCACCGGCGGCAAGTTCATTTATCAGTGTCGGGCGCGGACGGTTCACACCAACGGTTTCAACCAGATATTCGCGACCCGTATTAAAGAATTTGATCTTCGTCCCTTTCTTGATCGAGCCTTCGAAAATACGAAACAGGACGATCACGCCGCGATAGCTGTCATACCACGAATCAAATATCAGAGCTTTGAGCGGAGCATTCGGATCGCCCTTTGGAGCGGGAACCTTGGCAACGATTGCTTCGAGAATGTCCGCAACGCCGACGCCGGTTTTCGCACTAGTCAAAACTGCCTCGCTGGCATCGATTCCAATAATATTCTCGATCTGTTCTTTGATGCGTTCTGGTTCGGCTGATGGCAGATCGATCTTGTTGAGTACCGGAATTAGTTCGAGATCGTTTGCGATCGCAAGATAAGTATTGGCAAGTGTTTGAGCTTCCACGCCCTGCGACGCATCGACAATGAGAAGGGCACCTTCGCAGGCCGATAGCGAACGCGACACCTCGTATGAAAAATCGACGTGTCCCGGTGTGTCGATCAAATTCAGCACGTAATTCCTGCCGTCATTGGCTTTGTAATCCAAACGAACGGCATGGGCTTTGATCGTGATACCGCGTTCACGTTCGAGGTCCATGTCGTCCAGCAGCTGAGCTTCCATATCGCGGTCGGCGACCGCTCCGGTAAGTTGCAAAATACGATCGGCAATCGTGGATTTGCCATGGTCGATGTGCGCAATGATAGAGAAATTTCTGATAAATTCGGAATTCATAAACTAAGGTAAATGCTGACACCAAGTAAAGATAATATCTTTGGTGAACTATAAGAGCAAAGGAGAAGGCTTTTTTGCCTGGTTATCGAAATTTACTGCCTTTATCGATCCTTTTAATTCCAGCCACTTTATTTTTTGAATCCGCTCTATCTATTCAGGCGAAATAACTTCTAGACTTCAAATTAAAAGAGACGAATATTCATTGGAATAGGCGGGTTCTAATTTACGAAGCAGTTCAGTAACAGCTTTACAAACCTCATAAAGGCTTAATTTAGAGGTTTGTGTTTAGCTTGTAAAAATTAACCAAATAGATAAAGGAGTAGAGTTATGTTGAATTTTAGAACTAAAAAGGTATTTGCTTTGGCCGCGATCTTTGCGATCGCCGGTATGAACATATTCCTGCCGCTGTCACGAGTTATGGCAGCCGACCATGCTGAATCGACTTCGGTTGCGGGAGATCCCGGTGCCGATATTGCGGATGTGTTTGCGTTTTTGAACCCGACTGATAACACCAAGGTCGTCCTTGCGATGGATGTCGAAGGCTTTGTGGTTCCTTCCGAAGCATCAAATCTGAGTTTCTTCTCGCCGGATGTCGTGTACAGATTTGAAATTGAAAACACGGGCGATGCCATTCCCGATCAAAACATTGAAGTTACTTTTTCCCCACAGACCTCGCGAAGCACACCGCAGACCGCAACCGTAAGATTTTCAAGAAACAAGGGAGCCAGAAACAGGGCCGGTTCGTTTACAGCCCCTACCACGGTGCCTACGCTGGATACTACGGCTCCTGCTTTTACAGTTACAAATGATGCCGCAACCGGATCGTCATTTTTTGCCGGATTGACTGATGATCCTTTCTATTTTGACATCGTTGGTTTTAACCGTTTTGTCGGATCAGTTTTGGGCGGTGCCCCGGATGCAACCCGTTTGAACCGCGCCCGTGACAGTTTTGCCGGATACAACATCCACATGATCGCTATTGAAGTTCCGGCCGCATTGTTACGTGGCAGTGGAAATGTCATAGGCGTTAACGGAGTCACTTTACGCTCACGCAGCACGACCCGCCAAAATACCGGCGAAATCGTAAGCGGCGGCGATGCCGTACAGGTTGACCGAATGGCAACTCCCGCAGTTAATACGGCGCTTATTCCTTTTCCAAGAAAGAACGAATACAATGCCTCAACACCGCAGGATGATGCCAATGGACGTTTTGCGGGCGACATCGTCGGAACCCTTACAGCGTTAGGTACCAACGGATCGAACATCGGTATATTAGCGAGCGTAGCTGTAGCAAACGGTGATTATCTCCGTTTGAATCTTGCTACCCCGAATACAAGTCTCGGATTCGGAGAAAGGGCCACCACGCCAGGATACACTGGTTTCCCGAACGGCCGACGCCCGGGTGACGACACCGTCGATGTGCTGTTATATTTCATCAGCAATCAAGGGTTGCTAATGGGCGACAATGTGAACCAAAACGATGTGCCACTTGGCAGCTCGTTTCCTTACTTTGCTCCGCCACACCAACCGTTGGAAGACGGCGTTGACGACTTTACCCGTAACTAGGTAATTATTACAAGCACACTTTCCGCCTCCCGGCTCGATGAATTGCAAAATTCTGACAGTTAGGAGGCGGAAATCAATTACAAGGTTTAGATGAAATACTTAAGATTTGTTCAATTTGCGATAGTTGTTATTGCCATAGTTGCATTTAGTGCTTGTAATAAAGCTCAGACTGCATCGACCTTAGATCAGCCGACATCGAATGCCGCCATTGAGACAGCGAAAAATATTCCCGTAAATGAAACGGTCCGTTTTCTTGAAGACCGTGTGAAACGTGATCCGGATGACTTTATCGCAAATAATAAACTTGCTTCCGAATATCTTCAGCGGCTGCGTGAGACCGGAGATATAACATACTTAAATCTCGCATCACGAGCGGCTCATGCATCACTTGAAACACTGCCGGCGGAACAGAATAAAGGCGGCCTGGTTGCGGTAACGCAGGTCGAATTTTCATCACATGATTTTGCCGACGCCCGCGATCATGCACAACGCCTGACTGTTTTTGAGCCGAATAAGAGCTATCCATACCAATTTTTGGGCGATGCCCTGCTTGAACTCGGCAGTTATAAAGAGGCCGAAGCTGCGTTTCGCCAAATGGAAAAAAATGGCGGTATTCAAGATCTGACAAAAGTAGCGATGGAACAGCGCCTTGCCCGTCTCGCCTTTCTTCGCGGTGATATAAAAACGGCAATGGGACATTTTGCGGATGCTCTCAAGATCGCAACTGCAATGCCTGCTCCGCCCAAAGAAACGGTCGCTTGGACACAGTGGCAATTAGGCGAAACGGCGTTTGCAGCCGGTGATTACAAAGCCGCCGAAAAATATTTTAATGATTCGCTGACAACATTTCCCGACTACTTTCGTTCGCTTGCTTCGCTTGGACACGTCCGGGCTGCGGTCGGCGACATGGCCGGGGCGATCGATCAATATGAAAAAGTTGTCAGAATATTGCCCGACCCTAATTTTGTCGCATCACTCGGGGACTTGTACAAACTTGCAGGTCGCGAAGAGGATGCCAAAAATCAGTACGCTCTTGTCGAAAATATTGGACATCTCACTGCGATGAGCGGGACGCTGTACAATCGCCAACTCGCTCTTTTTTACGCCGACCACGGCCTTAAAGCTGATGAAGCTTACCTCAACGCAACAAAAGAATACGAAGTGCGGCGGGATATTTACGGAGCGGATGCAGTGGCTTGGACCGCCCTCAAAGCAGGTAAGCTCTCGGAAGCCCAAGCCGCTACCAAGGAAGCATTAAAGCTTGGTACGAAAGACGCTAAACTTTACTATCACGCCGGGATGATCGAGAATGCCGCCGGAAACCGGGCGGAGGCAACGCGCCTTTTGGAACTTTCCCTAAAAACAAATCCCGGCTTTGATCTTTTACAGGCGGACAATGCAAGAAAAACGCTGGAGGCGATGAAATAAAAATGTTTTGGAAACTATCGCTTTTTGCAATGATCTTGATGGCCTCGTTTGCCACTGCCGTGATTGCTCATCCGCTGGGTAATTTCAGCGTCAATCAATATTCAAAGCTCGAAACCGGGAAATCGGAGATCCATATACGTCAGGTAATGGACATGGCGGAGATCCCGACTTTCCAGGAATCAAGCCGTATTGATACTGATAAGAACGGTACGTTTTCGGATAAGGAACTCTCAGACTATTTGACCGGAATCACGCCTGATTACCTGAAAAATCTGGTCCTTACGATAAATGGTGACATTATACCGATCCGTTCGGAAACGCAAAACATTCATCTCGTTTTGGGTGCCGGAAATTTGCAAACCCTACGGATGGAATGGGATCTGGTCGCGAATATCACAGCAAAAGAAGGTGTTAATAAAGTTGTCTTTCAGAACGATAATTTTTCTGAACGGATCGGATGGCGCGAGATCATAATCAATCGCACGGTAGGAACAGAAATTTTTGACAGTACCGCATTCGGCAGCGGGATTACCGATGAACTAAAAGCTTATCCCGTCGAAACTTTGTCGTCACCCCTTGGTGAAAGAACGGCGGAGTTTTCCTTCACTTCCGGCTCTTTACCTCAAAATGCAAAGCCTTTGCAAAACCGTGACGGGCATATAACGGTTGCGGTTCAGAAAGATAGGCTTGCAGAATTGATCTCTGTGAAAGAGATCACGCCGTCGATCGCTCTTTTGGGACTCCTAATTGCAATGGGTTTTGGTGCTTTCCACGCCATGTCACCCGGACACGGCAAGGCTGTCGTCGGAGCATATCTTGTCGGTTCAAAAGGAACTGCAAAACACGCAGTATTTCTTGGCCTAATTGTTACGGTCACGCACACACTCGGGGTTTTTGCTCTTGGGCTGTTGACCCTTTTCGCATCCAATTACATTTTGCCGGAAACCTTGATGCCGTTTCTCAGTTTCTTTTCCGGGCTGATAGTGCTTTATATCGGCCTGACGATGTTCAAAACCAGGCTTTTTTCCGCCTTGGGTTACCGGGGAGGGCAACATCATGATCATGGCGGACATTCACATTCAAACCTCGAAGCTGCTCATACACATTCTCATGACGATCAGGAGCATACACATGATGGCCATACCCACACCCATGCCATTCCAGATGAAATTACCTGGAAGAGCCTTTTAGCACTCGGCGTTTCGGGCGGGTTGCTGCCTTGCCCCTCAGCTCTCGTTCTGATGCTTTCAGCGATCAGTGGAAACCGTATTGGATATGGCATTATTCTAACCATTGCATTTAGTTTTGGTCTAGCCGCCACTTTAACTCTTGTCGGGTTATTATTTCTTTACGGAGGCAGATTATTTGATGGCGGAAAACTTAGCCAAAGCCGCATCATGAAAGCCCTGCCGGTCGTTAGCGCATTCGTTATCGCATGTCTTGGCGCGGTAATATGCTACACCTCTCTGCCTTAGACCCGTCATTTTAGCTGATGCAAACTTTTGCACTTTTTTAGTGCAATGTTACCCTCAAAAAAATTTTCCCTAATCATCAACTTTTTGTTATAATTGAACCTCACGGAATTTCAAAGGGCTTTATAACGCAATTTTTTGCGTATAGGAGATAATATGAGACACGAATATGACCGGGAAGATGCAAGCGCTACAACTAAATTGACTTATTTGATCATCGGCGGCGGGATAGGAGCTGTGATCGCATTGCTTTTCGCACCGAAATCTGGCCAGGAACTCCGCGAGGACATTGCCGACGTAACCCGTAAAGGAATCGAAAAAGGCAAGGAAACAGCCGCCCAAATCCAGGAGCGAGCGGGTGATTATTATGAAGTTTCGCGTGAGAAGGCAAGCGAATTTTATCAAACGGCACAGGAGAAAGCCGGTGAATTAGCCGAAAAAGCCAAGAGTGTTGCGGCCAGTTCCGCCAACCCTTTTGCTGCCGCGGTTGAGGCCGGAAAAGATGCCTATGTCGCCGAAAAGCGCCGCACCGAATCGAAGTCAATAGCAGACGGAAGGGCAAGCTATCCGATCGTGGAAGACAAAGAAAATAAATAGTTTATGAACGCGAACGAGCCTCAGTTCTGGATGATGATCGCTTCGATAGTGATTGCAGTTTGTTTTATCGTAATGGCAATTGCGCTGATAGCAATTGCAGTAACGGTCAAAAAGGTTACCGGAACCGTCAACCGTGTCGAAGAGCGATTCGAACCATTAATAATAAAGATCAACGAGATGAGCGTTCAGGGCAAGGAAATGTCCGTGCATTTTAACGAGGTGTCGGGCAATCTCGCAACCGCGACCAAATACCTTGCTGAATCAACCGAGTTGATAAGAGACGAAGTATCTGAGCTGAGACAGATCGTTGGCTCAACGGCACTGGTCGCGAGGGAAAAAGTGGACATGGTCAGCCGGACGATCGACCGGACCCATTTGCAGGTGACAAGCACCACCGATTTTGTACAGACAAAGATCGTCGAACCTGCGCGGGAGATCGCTGCCATAATGGCCGGCGTTAGAAAAGGCCTCGAAGTCCTGTTTGCACCGTCACCCAAGCAGATAGATAGTGTTTACCTTGATGAAGAAATGTTTATCGGTTAATTAGAAATAAACTTTATTTAAGAACAGGCTGCACGAAAACATTGTTTTCGTGCAGCCTGTTCTTTTGATGACGACAATTTAATTATCCTTCGGCTTGTCGGTCGTTGTTTTATTTTGCTGACGCAGCTCGCGGCGTTCCTGTATTTTCTTCCGCATTTCTTCCTTGCGAACCTCAATTTGCTGACGCTGTTCGGGAGTTAAGATCGCTAAAACCTGTTGATGTATAGCCTGGCCTTTTTCACGGGCCTGTAATTTCAAGGCTTTCAGTCTTTCCTGCTGCTCAGGCGTGATAGTTCCATCACGTTTTGCCTGGGCGATCGTTTTGATTTCCTGTCTGACTGCATCGTCTGGGCGGTTGCTTTGATGGATAGCCCGCAGCTGTTCCTTCTGAGCGTCGGTCAGATCGATTCCGCGAAGTCCGGACATAGCTCCATGCCTGGCTCCCCGCTGACCTTTATTATGATCGCCACGCTTGCCAAAGGCTCCGCGTTCGCGCCGTTCCTGTTTTTGAACGCCCTCTTGCGCGGGAGTGGTTTCCTGCGCCGGAACAAAACTTGAAAATACGGCCGTGGCCATTGCCACAGCTGCAATCGATAAGAATCTGGTTTTTAATGACATTTTTTACCTCTTTAAATTAAGTTGTTAGCTTTCGCCTTACGCTTATTTTGACGCAGTTTAGAAGCATTTGGCCGATACTTTTTGATTTATAAGTGTAAGGAAATGTAAATCCCATGAAAGGGAAAAGGCCCATGTATGAGTGAATTTAGCGCTGATTGATAATCTGACCCGGCCAAAAACGGCTTTAGCATTTAACTTTTACAATTAGGCAAGTTAAAATATGAAGTTTAAGTATCGAACAACGGGAAATTTTCCATGAGATTTTTATCAGAAATTAATTCACCGGCCGATCTTCGGCAATTACGGGTCGAAGATCTGCAGGAAGTTGCGGACGAAGTACGCCAGTTTATTATCGACACATGCTCGCGTGTTGGCGGGCATACGGGAGCTAGCCTCGGCGCTGTGGAACTAGCCGTTGCTATGCATTATGTGTTCGATACGCCAAATGACCGCCTGGTTTGGGATGTAGGCCATCAGGCCTATGCCCATAAGATCCTGACAGGGCGGCGTGATGAATTACATACGATAAAACAATATGACGGCTTGAGCGGTTTTCTTAGGCGGGCCGAATCGGAATATGATACGTTCGGTGCCGGACATGCCTCGACATCGATCTCGGCAGCACTCGGAATGGCGGTCGCACGTGACACAAAAAAAGAAGATTTTCATGTTTGTGCTTTGATAGGCGATTCGTCGCTGGCGGGCGGAATGGCAATGGAAGCTATCAATCAGGCAGGACATTTAAAATCCCGATTGATCGTTATATTGAACGATAATGAGATGTCCATAGCTCCGGCTGTCGGAGCTTTGAGCGGTTATCTTAATCGTATCAAGGAAGCACAGAGCTACCAGCATTTGAAAGAAGAGATCGGCGACGCACTCGAAAGTGTCCCGCACTTTGGCGAACGGCTGCGTCGTGCCGCTAAATCGGTTAAAGATGCCATTGCGGCGGCCGTTCTGCCCGGAGCATTGGTTAATGAACTTGGCTTCAAATACATCGGCTACGTCGATGGTCATAACGTCCCGGCAATGGTCCGGGCCTTAGAGGACGCTAAAAAAGTCAATGACGGCCCTGTAATCGTTCATGCCCTAACGACCAAGGGTAAAGGTTTCCCGAATCCGGAAAAGAATTATTACGCTTATCACGCTACTGGCCCATTTGACCCTAAGACCGGATTGCCATATAAATCCAGCAAGTCCGCGGCTCCGACATATACCGCCATTTTTGGCGAAACGATGTGCGAACTAATGGCATCGGACGAAAAAATAGTTGCCTTGACAGCGGCAATGCCCGACGGAACAGGCGTCGATAAAGTACTCGATAAATTTCCTGAACGGGCGTTTGACGTCGGCATCGCCGAACAGCATGCAGTCACGTTTTGCGCCGGAATGGCCTGTGAGGGCTTAAAACCGGTAGCGGCGATATATTCGACGTTTCTCCAGCGTGCGTTTGACCAGTTGATCCACGATGTGTGTTTGCAAAACCTGAACGTGACGTTTGCGATGGACCGGGCAGGAATTGTCGGCGCAGACGGCCCGACTCATCATGGTTTGCTTGATATTGCCTATCTTCGCGGTTACCCGAACATCGTTTTGATGGCCCCGAAAGACGAAGGCGAAATGCGCAATATGATGCTGACAGCGATCGAACATCCGGGACCAGCGGCCATTCGTTATCCGCGCGGTAACGGTTTTGGGGTCGATATTAGCAAACCGCCGCAAAAGATCGAGATCGGAAAAGCTGAAATCCTTCGCAAAGGTGCGGACACTGTGATCATGGCCTACGGTTCGATGGTCTATCCGGCAATGAATGCGGCGGAAACATTAAGAAAAGATGGTATTGAAGCAACCGTTGTGAATATGCGGTTCGTCAAACCTTTGGACGAAGAATTGATATTGGAACTGGTCGGCAACCATCGATTGATCGTCACCGTCGAAGAGGCATATTTGGCCGGAGGCTTTGGCTCGGCGATCATGGAATTGCTTGAAGAAAAAGATTTGATCGATAAAATAAAGATCGTGCGAATGGGTGTGCCGGACCAGATAGTGACACATGGCGATCCTAAATTTCTCCTTGCGCAATTCGGGTTGGATGCAGACGGCATTCACCTTAAGGTAAAAGAAAGCCTGAATACACAAATTGAGCAAACCGTCGGGAAGAAACGGCTCAGAGTTGTTAAATAGATCCTTATTTCCGTTATCGGCAGGCAGTTCCGGGAAAGTCGAAAAAACGGGGTTAAAAGCACCCTAATAAATTAAATAAATGAAAAATGAACCAAAGAAAAGCAGTGCAATTCCGATAGTTATTATTGTCGGAGTTCTGATCGTCGTCGTCGTCGGCATTTATGCGTTCAGCAGATCGTCAGCGCCACTAAAGGGAAATACAAATACAATTACTGCCGTAAATACCACAAAAACCCCACAGACCCCGATTAATGCCCCGCCAGGAGCACAGCCGCCGAATATGCTCGGTTCGCCGAACGCTCTGGTGACGGTCGAGGAATTTGCTGATTTTCAATGTCCATCATGTGGAGCGGCACATCCCGCGATGAGGGAGATCCAACAGATCTACGGCAGTAAAATAAAGTTTATTTTTCGCAATTTTCCATTAGCGATCCCGGCCCACGACAAGGCCTATGATGCCGCGGTTGCCGCCGAGGCAGCGGGAATGCAGGATCGAACTAAGTTTTGGGCGATGCAGGACCTGCTTTACACAAATCAGGCAACATGGTCACCGAACCCGAATTTTCGTCAGTTGTGGCTGGAATATGCTGGAAAGATCGGACTTGATGTCGCAAAATTTCAGATCGACATGGCAGGAAGCACAGCGAAAACTAGGGTCGATGAAGACCTTAAGCGGGGACGCGGATTGAGTGTAAATTCAACTCCGACAATTTTTGTGAACGGGCGTTCGGTTCCATTTCCGGACGTGAACGTCACATCACTTCGCCAAATAATTGACGCCGAACTTCAGCTTGCAGCGTCCAGCACAGAGAAATCAGCTAATACTGCAAATACCGGGAACACAGCATCCACTTCAAAGTAAGGCGTAACTGCCGGATTTCAGAAATTTATTAGCTTATTTATCATGCCAATTCTTCGAATTCTTGCGATCCTTACCGCTCTTCTTGGGCTGGCTGATTCCGCTTATCTGACCGTGCATCATTACACAGCGGAACCAGTGCCATGCAGCATAATTTCGGGTTGTGAAACAGTTTTGACCAGTTCTTATGCAGAGATCGCCGGAATTCCGCTGGCCGGACTTGGTGCTGCCGCTTATTTTGCGGCCTTTTCTCTTGCCCTGCTGGCATCCTTTGGAAACCGGCCTGCATGGACGCTGTTTGGCATCCAGACAGTTCTGATGGCCGGTTTTACATCCTGGCTGATTTATCTCCAAGCCTCTGTGATCGGGGCGTTCTGCCAATTCTGTCTCATATCCGCAGCTACTACGTTCACTCTTTTGATCATTTATGTCGTTTCCGTAGTAATCCAAAATAAAAAAACAGTTTAAAACCAATATTGGATTTAGAGCGAATACTTAAATGAGAGGTAAGAATAATTTCTTATGCTCAAGGTAATTGCGGTATTTTGACCGCCTGAAGTGAAAAAATAACAGTTTTTTTCGATTTTTTTAACGACGGCGGAAATGGCTCGGGGCATTTGGCAGATGACGGCTAAATAAGGTAGCTTAGAGTATTAATTTGCTCTCTATCATTTGTGGCTCAAGCTATCTTACAAAGTATTGCAGACGGAGATAATAACGCCGTCCAGGATTGCCTAAAAATATACGGCGGCTTAGTTTGGTCATTGGCCAGGCGCATGCTTCGTAATTCAGACGATGCTGAAGACGCTGTTCAGGAGATATTTGTAGATGTTTGGAAGAATGCGGCAAGGTTTGACCCCTCACAATCTTCGGAAACAAACTTTGTAGCAATGATCGCAAGGCGAAGGTTGATCGACCGTATCCGTTTTGCTCAGCGCCGAATCTCCACCGACTCTCTTGAAGATGTACTCGTAGAGCCTTCGGAACGCTCGGATAAAACGATGCAGATCAATCTGGAAGCTGGTGAGGCAGCAAAAGCTCTTGAATCCTTGCGTCCGGAACAAAGACAGGTATTGAAATTATCGATCATTCAGGGACTGTCGCATCAGGAAATTTCAGATGCTACCGGAATGCCGCTTGGAACAGTAAAAACACATGCCAGACGAGGCATATTACAGGCTAGAGAATTTTTAGGCTTGGGAGATAAGGAATCTAAAAAGGAGGTGTCAGTATGATGGATGAAAACAACGAAATAATGCTGGACCTTCTGTGTAAACAGGCCATGTACGGTTTGACAGATGAAGAAACGGTTCAGCTTGAGCAATTTAATGTCAACAGCTTCGATACCGTTTCTTTTGATATGACGGCAGCAGCTATCGGCATGATCGACCTAAGGTCCGAGCAAATGCCCGATCATTTACACGCTAGTGTCCTGGCTAGGGCCGATGAATTTTTTGGCTGGAACTCCGTTGAGAAAGAGATATCTGAAACGCCCTCACGTGAAGTTTATATTACAGCTCCGAAATCGCGCGTTTCCTTTATGGACTGGTTCGGTTGGGCGGTTGCGGCAGCTGCATGTATCGCTTTGGCGGTTAATATATATTCGAATCGTGATCAACCGATAATAGCGAACAATGGTTCAATACCTTTACCGACCGTTGAAGAGAAATCAGATCCGGCACAACAACGACAACGTTTGATCGATTCATCGGCACAGGTAGTATTGGCTCAGTGGGGAAAGGGGAATGTTAAAGAGATCGCTGAAGTTTCAGGCGATGTCGTCTGGAGCGACGCTAAACAGGCGGGATATGTTCGGGTGAAAGGCCTGCCGAAAAACGATGTCAGTAAAGAAACATACCAGCTTTGGATCTTTGATGAGACTCAGGACAAGGCAACACCGATAGATGGCGGAACCTTCGATATAAATGCTGATGGCGAAGTGATAATCCCGATCGACCCCAAGTTGAATGCTAAAAACCCTAGTTTGTTTGCGATAACGATCGAGAAACGGGGTGGTGTCGTCCTTTCAAAACGTGGAAAACTCGCTGCTCTTGCGGCCGTGAAACCTAACCTGTCCTAACAGCGTAATACAACTAAGAATTTATTTTCGGTTATTGGCTTGTTCATCGATTTGATAAACAGCCAATGACCTTTTTCTGCCTAACCACCATTAAGAAGAAAGGAGTTTGTAATGCGAATGAAAGGGATTTTTGCCTGCCTGTTGATTTTTATTTCTCTCATGTCTATAAACGCGGTTGCTCAGAACACTGACAAGCTGCCCGCTATAAAATATAAGGAATTCACGTTGAAAAACGGACTTCGCGTAATCATGCATGAGGACAGATCAACGCCGGTAGTTGCGGTGAATGTCTGGTATCACGTTGGTTCAAAAAATGAAGCCGCCGGCCGCACCGGTTTTGCCCATCTTTTTGAACATATGATGTTTCAAGGTTCAAAGAACTACGGTGACGGTTATTTGGGCGCGATGGACGAGGCCGGTGCAAATGTTAACGGCACGACCAATTCCGATCGTACATATTATTATGAGGTCGTTCCGTCAAATTTCCTGGAACGGGCATTATATCTGGAAGCCGATCGCATGGGCGGTTTGCTCGATGCGATGACGCAGGAAAAACTCGATAACCAACGTGATGTCGTAAAAAATGAACGTCGCCAGAGGGTTGATAATCAGCCCTATGGAACCGCGGGTGAAAATATAGGCGCCATAATGTACCCAAAAGGACATCCTTATAATTGGTCAGTTATCGGCTCGCTTGAAGATCTGAGCGCGGCATCGTTGGACGATGTAAAAGGCTTTTTCCGCCAATACTACGTTCCCAATAACGCCGTACTTGTCATTGCCGGCCAATATGATGAGAAACAGGCGAGACAATGGATCGAAAAATATTTCGGCCCGATCGCTAAAGGTTCGGACATTACCCGGCCAAATCCGGCCCAACCGACCTTAGACAAAGAAATTCGTACAACGGTCGAAGATGTTGTTCCTCTACCGCGTGTAACATTGGTCTGGCACGGCGTGCCGCAATATGCCGCTGATGAAGCTGCTCTTGATATGCTCAGCTCGATACTTTCAGCTGGCCGTGGTTCACGGCTGCAGAGCAATCTCGTGTTCGGTAAGGAAATTGCTCAAAATGTATTTGCTAATAACGGTACCAATGAGATCGCCGGCCTGTTTCAGATATCTGCAACTGCAAAGCAGGGGAAAACTCTTGAAGAGAACGAAAAAGAGATCAATACCGAGATCGAGCGGATAAAGAAAGACGCGCCGACGGCGGATGAAATGAAACGGGCCTTAAATGGAATTGAGGCACAAACGATCTTCGGCTTACAAACTGTTTTAGGTAAAGGCGGTCAATTGAGCAACTATTCCGGTTATCGCGGCAATCCTGACTATTTCCAAGCAGATCTTGACCGCTATTTTAAAGTGACTTCGGCAGATGTCCAAAGAGTTGCAAATAAATATCTTACGGCAAATCGTCTTGTAATTAGCTACGTCAAAGGTACACCACCAGCGATGAATGCCGCGGCAAACCGTCCTGCTTCAACCGTTGCAAAAAAGAAAGACGAAGCATTGCTGGCAAAGCAGAAAGCTAATTTGCCAAAGCCCGGTCCTAATCCAAATTTTTCACTTCCGGCGATCGAAAAAACCAAGCTTTCCAATGGAATGAATGTTTGGATCGTACAGCAAAAAGAATTACCGATAGTTTCGATGAACTTGGTTTTGAACGCAGGAGGAACTTTTGACCCTGCGGACAAATCCGGTGTTTCATCATTCACTGCGTCAATGCTTACACAGGGAACAAAAACACGTTCTGCAAATGATGTCTCAAATCAATTACAGTCAATTGGCGCGTCGGTAAACGCCGGGGCCGGATGGGATTCGACCAATGTCACAATGCAGACCCTGACGAAGAATCTCGATGAGGCACTAAGTATTTACTCTGATGTGATCGTCAACCCTGCTTTTCCTAATACTGAATTCGAAAGCAACCGCCGCCGTTTATTGGGTTCTTTTTTTCAACGCAAATCAAATCCGACAGCGGTTTCTGACATTGTTTACAATAAGGTCCTGTATGGCAATCAACCATATGGACGCCAGCTTTCGGGTGATGAAAAATCGGTAAAGGCAATGTCGCGTGACGATCTCGCGAGGTTTTACGAAGCAAATTATCACCCCAACGACGGCACATTGATCGTTGTCGGTGATGTTGACAGCAAGACCCTTTTGCCAAGACTGGAAAAAGCCTTTTCAGGCTGGAAGGCGGGTGAAGCCAAGCCGTCGGCTTCAACAAATTTCGTGATGACGGGCAAACCTGGCATCTATTTTGTCGACAAACCGGGAGCGGCACAGTCTTCAGTATCTATTGGCCAGGTCGGTATCGAACGGGGCAATCCGGATTTTTACGCTGTCCAGGTAATGAATGCGATACTTGGCGGCGGCGGTTCGGCTCGCCTGTTTATGAATCTTCGCGAAGATAAAGGCTATACCTACGGTGCTTACAGCCGCTTTTCTTTCCGTCGCGGTGCCGGCCCATTTTCAGCATCGGCTGAGATCCAAACAGGTTCAACCAAAGAATCGATAATTGAATTTATGAAGGAATTGAACGGAATCCGCGGTGCAATTCCGGTTAGTAACGAAGAGCTTGAGAATAATAAGCAAAGCCTTATACGGCGATATCCAAGCGGTTTCGAGACCGTGGGAGCGATATCAAATCAGCTTGCTAATTTGGTCACATTCGGTCTGCCGGATTCGTATTTCAACGACTATATTTCTAAGGTAAATGCGGTCACGGTCGGTGATGTAACACGGGTTGCAAATAAGTACCTCGATCCATCGAAAATGTCGATCGTCATTGTAGGCGACCGTAAAACTGTTGAATCGGGGCTGAAAGATCTGGGATATCCGCTAACTATCCTGGATGCCGACGGCAATTCAATAAGCGAATAGATCAGTTTGTTTCAAGCAAATTAAAGGTAAGGCTCCTTAGCCTTACCTTTTTTTGTAACATATGTCCTGACTTAGTCTATACAATAGTCAGCATGGCCCATAAAAGAGCATGATTTTGGCAATAAAGCATTGAAGGAACAATAAAATGGTGGTTAAACAACCGATTTTCGATACTGAAAAAGCTCGCAAAATGATCGAGAAAGGTAAGCGCTCGCGATGGTGGAAAAGGTCGGGTTCAAAATCAAAGAATTTTCGTTACACGGATGCTGCAAGTAAAGCAATTGTTGACGATAATGATCTGGCAAGAATAAGGTCCCTTGTAATTCCGCCGGCCTGGAAATATGTTCGGATC
This sequence comes from Pyrinomonadaceae bacterium, assembly GCA_043740295.1. GTDB lineage: Bacteria > Acidobacteriota > Blastocatellia > Pyrinomonadales > Pyrinomonadaceae > OLB17. Next base: position 32,692 of record JAYUCO010000076.1, read on the forward strand.
TCACCTTTTGCAGGAGGTCGCATTCAGGCATTAGGTATGGACACAACTGGCCGCATTCAGTATCTATATCATACGAAATTCTCTGAACAACAGAAAAAAAAGAAATTTGCAAGGATCGAAAGTTTCGGGAAATATCTTCCGAATTTCCGAAGAATTACTAATGAGCATATTGGTCTTGAGGGCTTTCCACGCGAAAAAATTTTGGCTGTGATGATGCGGCTTATTAATTCACTATATATACGCGTAGGTTCCGAAAAGAGCTCAAAACATTATAAAACCTACGGAATCACCACCCTTCAAAACAAACACCTGGAGATCGGCAAAAAAGGTAAACTTATATTTGAATTTGTCGGGAAAAGCCACATTAAGCACCGAAAGGTTTTGGTTGATGAAAAACTCGCAGAGATATTTAAAGAATTAAAAGCTCTAGGCAGAGCCAGTAAACTTTTTCATTATATCGACGATGAAGGTAAACTTCGGAATATCAAGTCAAATGATTTGAATTCTTATTTAAAAGCCGCAACCGCCTCAGAATTTACGTTAAAGGATTTTCGCACTTGGGGTGGAACTCTTTTTGCGGCTGTTGAGCTTGCCAAGATCGGAATTACAGCTGATAAGGAACACTCAAAGAAAAACATTACCAAAGCAGTCAAGAAAGTTGCTCAAATGCTCGGAAACACCCCGAAAGTTTGTCGGGATTCTTATATTCATCCGGCCATTATAAAGAAATATGAAGCCGGGATCACGTTAGATGGATTTCGACACCGAAAGACACGTCGCATCAGCCGGATCGAAGCAGAATTAGAACCCGAGGAACGAGCATTAATAAAGCTGTTCCAGGACAATTAATATTACCTGTTCTACGCGAACAAGAAATTTCCTTTGAAGCCATTATTTTCGGATCAATACCACAGGTGATTTCTCAGCGGAATGAACCTGGCCAAAGAAATTTCGGACCGTGTCGTATTTGTCTGCCGGCACAGTCGATTTATTTAATTTCAGGGAACGTTTGAAGATCAGATTTTCTCCGCTGACCTCATAAGTAGCGATATAAGTACCGAAACTTGTTTCCAACCGCGTTGTTTCCGGAATCTCGTCTATCACAAAGCCCATAGGCAGTTTAATATTTACCCTTTCGGAATAACTGATAGCATCGATCAAATACGGATGCATACGCCTGCCTTCCTTAAACGAAAGTCGCTCAAGACGTCCGATTATTGCTGGTTTAAAGACCATCAGTTTTTCCTGCATTATCTGGGCATAAGAATTTGCCGAGAATTCCACATCTAAATTGAAATTGCCCTCCGCCTGATTGTCCTTCGTGGTGATCTTGGATGTTTTTGCACCCGTTACCCCACGAGAGATCCAGCCTTCGATCATTCCGTTGTAATCACCTGCGGACAAACTTCGCAATCTAGCCCGTTCCAAAGTAGCTGTCTGGCCAATTGTTTTTTCGTTTATCGTTCCGGAAAGTCCGCCGCTCGGGCTTAGAGTGGCTTCAATGTTCCGGTCAAGACGGTTCAATTCCGCAGGCAGCACTGGCATCATTAATAAAGCGTCGGTGTCTGTATGATCGATCAACGCCCAGCTCCCCTGTTCTTCCTCAGGCAGATCACCGATAGGCGTGTATGGATCGGTCGGGTCGAACATCATTAACCTTCCAAGTTTTGGGTGGGTAACGACAGACGCTGCCTGAGTATCGTTTCCGATCTTTATAGCAATAATACAATGGTTAAATTGGTGTGGCGACGCCCATTCAACCCGAACGAAAGTCGGGTCATCGGCTGTAATACTGACCATATAAGCCGGGATTTTCAGGACACTGAGCATGGCCCGCATCAGATTTGCCTTGTCTTTACAATCGCCGTAGGATTTCGCAAATATTTCAGTCGCCGAATGCGGTTTGTAACCGCCGCCCCGCCCGGTTCCAATTTGAATCGAAATGTATTGAATTTGTTGGACGTAACGAGAAATTGCCTGTATCTTTTCAAATTCGGTCTTTGCATTGGCGGTAAGGTCTTGTACCTTCGCCGCCATGGTGTCATCAACAGTCATTTGCGGATCTTCGATCTCGGCCATCCAGCGGGCAACATCGTTCCAATTTGCAAATGTCCGGATTTGCGTAGCGGTTGCGGCTGCCGGAAAAAAACTGACCGCAACACGAGGGGAAAGGCTGGCCCAATTCGGGCTTGAAGGCTCAGGATTTATCGGCTGAAGATCGCGCAATTCCCATGTATAGGATTGTCCGGCTACCGTTGGTTCTATCTTTGAATTGTTAAACGTCACGCTGTCTGCCCGCCATCCGTTTGGCAAATTCACATTGAACTTGGAAGACAATGAAGGCAGATTATCCTGGAAAACAAACTGAAATTGGCTAAAAACTGTTTTTTCTTCCGAAATGGTTTCATAGCCGAATACGTCTCCCGCATTTGCATCTTCAGAGGCGTCTATCACTTTGACTCGGGCTTCGTTAAAGAGGTCGTTGCGCTGCAATGCCACATCAAGTGTTTCCTTTTTTCCGTAACTTTTTTCCAGCCCGGTTTTTCGTATTAACCATGCGTTAATTTCGCGGACCTTTTCGCTATCAGTTTGATAAACGACGCGTGCAACAGCTTCTTCACGCCCTTCGCGTATCAGGAAACGGATAGCGTATCTTGTTGTTCGGGTTACGGTACCGTCGGAACCGATGGTGACGGTTTCTTCGTTTCTGAGAACAACCGCCGGAACATCTTTTATCTCGTATGACGGAGTTTGGAGTTTGGCTGCGTCCACCAGCCACAATGGGGCGTGGTCGTCAGCTATGACCGTGGAAGCCGTAAAAAAAAGAACAATTGAAAGCCAAATAATTGACGCGGGAATTTTATAAATCATTACACCTCTGGAAGAAAAAAAATGGAAACTTGAAAGCTAACCGAATGCCGCGAACAAGTTTCCAAAGATACTAATTCGAATTAGTCGTGCCGGCCGTTGCCGTTGCTTGCCGCAAGGTCAGCTGATGGACGTTAGCTTTGTTAAATGCCTCAAAATATGCCTTGATCGCCGGGTAGCTGTCCGAAGGAAAACGAATGAAACCGCCGTTGCCAAAAGAAAATTTTCTTTGATATGTAAGAATTCTTCCATCTGCGGTTATCGCCATCTTTGTTTCGTGCGAAGCAATGCCCTGACCATCCTTTAAAGGTGCCGGCGCATCAGCGTTTTCAAGTGCAAAACCTTTTGGCAATTCAATTGTCAGATCATCCTGCTCTAACCACGGATACGTGATATAAACGTCATATTTTCTTGTACTTGAGGTAAACCTTGGTTTTGATTGATTCTCAAATATATTTGGTTGAAAAAATAACCTACGGCCAGTTTTCGTTGCATAATTCGGAACGCGGATCTTGAATGTATAAGTGAATGGTTTTTCAGGATCGCCGACATTCTCGATAGTAAATTTCTCGATCTCGACATTACCTGAAATGGTGCGTTTCATCAGGTCCTTAAATGTTTTTTCCTGTTCCGTAGGCGAATCGCCGCGATTTATATTTTTATGGTATCCGGCCCAATGACCTGTATATTCGATCTTACCCTCGCCTTCGAGTGTTCCGTCCTCCAAAATCCTGAATTTCCCAGTTCGTTTGCTAATTGATTTATCAGATGGGGAAAGCGGTATCGGTTTCCAGATAAGTTCGTTCGAATCAGTGATCAAAGCTGTTTGGTCTTCTTCGTACCAACTCATCATACCGTAAGGCGTGAAATAACCGGCCGGACTGAAAAAACGCCAATTATCACCTACCTTAACCGCGATACTCGACGAATTCAGCATCAGAGAGAAATTAGCTACGTTCGGATTGAAAAACAGTTCATTACGGCTGCCCGAAAAAGCTATGCGGGCGTCATAACCGGCGGCACGGGCCATTGCTCCAAAAAGGGTGTCTATGTCACCGGCAGTCCCCATTTTCTGTTTCAAAATATCACCTGCGGATTTACTATCTCGCGCCTTTTTGCGCTCTTCGTCCGTAACATTGGACGAATAACTCAGATTTTTTATCTGTTGCTTCGTATAATCATAGATCTTTCTTAGTTTTTCATCATCGGATGTTGCCCCGGCAATGGTTTCGGCTGTAACACGCTTAACTTCATCATTTGCCTTGAGTGAACTCTTAGAGCTTTCGAATACAGCCTTGCTTATTCTCTTCCAATAATCTTCCGGATTCCGGTCAACCGAGCTTGCATAATAAATATATATCCATGACCGGACCTCATCTTCCGGAAGCATGTATGGCTCTTCACGAAAAGCCGGGACTTTGGTCATCGTTGCCCGGTGGAATCCATTTTTGTCCTTTTCGAATTTTGTATTGCCGACATTAAAAGGCTGGTAATACAACCCACGTTCACCGCTAAAAGGTTTTACATAATAAGATATTGTCTGGATAGGTATTTCGCGTTGGAAAATAAGCCGCATGTTTGCTTCGGCGTTATCGATCACTTCCCTGTATCGATATTCGACGATCGAGCCTATTTCTAATCCTGGTAGCGCAAATGACTTTGCCTTAACCTTGAAACCGTCAGTTTTGACTATCTCACGTTCAAGAACATCTTCTTTTTTAAGAAAAATATTAGATCCGTCCGGCTTCGTTACACGAGCTTCGACATCCTTGATCTTGGTGCCTTTAACAAACACGAGATCCTTTTTGCTGAATTCCTCGCGTCCGCGCTCGGTAAATATCTTAACGCGGACATAATGTTTCAGTGCCAGGCCGTCCACGGAGCTGTCATCAACGCGGACTTCCCAAAATATTGCCTCAGCATCGGCGCCGGGTTCAACAACTGGTGTTTTTGCCGCGAGTTCTGCTGCCGTTACCGGAAGCCAATCCTTGTCCTGTCCAAAGGCAAGTGAATGGGAAAAAGATAAGATAAATAAAAGCGAAAGCGCACAAAACAGGTTTTCCGCAAGGGAGCGATTCATAAATACCTCGGTTTTTCGGTTTAGCCGCACAGGTGATGCGGAAGTAATAGTTTTTCCGGGATTAAGGCGAAAAAACTAAAATAGAAAAATAAATTTACTCAGGTAGTCTATAAAAACGCCGGAGGAAAAGCAACAACTTTATTTCCGTCGGCTGAAGAATTTTTTTGTATGTTATAATTTGCAAATTCATTCAGCATTTATAAAGAAATATTCATAACAGGAGAGGTTCAATGGCCATTGATTACAGTAAAATTCAGGAGTTGTTGGGCGAAGACGCCGAAACTCTTTTAAACCACGTCTCGAAGACGATACCAAAAGAAAATTTGCACCTTCCGGGTAGTGATTTTATCGACCGGGTCTGGACGGAATCCGACCGGAATCCGAACGTACTTCGCAGCTTACAAACTTTGACGGACAATGGCCGATTGAAAGGAACCGGATACGTATCAATTTTACCGGTCGATCAAGGTATCGAACATTCGGCCGGAGCGAGCTTCGCGCCCAATCCGCAATATTTTGACCCTGGAAACATCGTTAAGCTGGCGATCGAAGGCGGATGTAACGCGGTTGCTTCTACATATGGTGTTCTTGGCTCGGTCGCCCGTAAATATGCGCATAAGATACCTTTTATCGTCAAAATAAATCACAATGAGCTTTTGACTTATCCAAACCAATTCGATCAAGTGATGTTCGGCACGGTGGAACAGGCCAAAAACATGGGTGCGGTCGCAATCGGCGCAACAATTTATTTCGGTTCCGATCAATCTACACGACAGATAACCGAAGTAGCCGAAGCTTTTGCTTACGCTCACGAGTTGGGCATGGCAACGGTTCTTTGGTGTTATTTACGAAATTCAAAATTTAAAGGCCCTGAAGGCGATATGCACACGGCGGCCGACCTGACCGGACAAGCAAACCATCTCGGTGTAACCATTCAGGCTGACATCATTAAACAAAAACTGCCTGAGCGAAACGGCGGCTACAACATGCTGAATGTCGAAAGCAACTACGGCAAGACCAATCCAAAAATATACTCTGAACTTACCACAGACAATCCAATCGATCTTGTGCGTTATCAGGTCGCCAATTGTTACATGGGCCGCTGCGGTCTTATAAATTCAGGTGGTGAATCTAAAGGGGAAAGTGATATGGCCGACGCGGTCCGCACCGCAGTCATAAACAAACGCGGCGGCGGTACCGGTCTGATATCGGGCCGCAAAGCATTTCAACGGCCAATGGCGGAAGGCATTGAGCTGTTGAATGCGATCCAGGATGTCTATCTGTCAAAAGATATTACGGTGGCCTGAATTTCAAATTCACCTATTTTGCAATAGAATAAGACCCGGCAAAAGTCATTTTGCCGGGTCTTATAATTACAGTAAGTCTAATGTATTGAGGCTTTTGGAGCATAACATCTCTAAAAATAATTATTTATCACCGATATCTTTTGTATCTGAAATTAACTGTATGAGCAATAAAAAAATCAGCGTATGGAAGTATGCAGCGGTTCCGGCACTGATCGTACTAATTCTTGCGATCTTTCCGCAGTTGAATGTTTGGCTTGTGAAAGGTATTTCCTCGCATGGTGCTTATGTCGTTTCAAACTATGACGAAGTTGCTTATTCCGCCTATGTAAATTCGCTGATCGAAGGCCGGCCGCGTAAAAACGATCCGTTCATTGGGCAAGACAACATTCCTTATGAAACGCTTTATTCCATACAGTTTGTTCCGGCATATTCAATTGCTTTGCCGGCAAAATTAATTGGATTGTCGGCGTCTAATGCCTTTGCTTTATTAAACTTCCTGATCGCAATTTTTTCCTCTCTGGCTATTTTTGTTTTCTTGCGGGAAATAACAAAAGACGCCCTACTGTCGGCGGTCGGGGTACTGACAGTTTTGTGTTTCGGAACTGCCGCGGCTTTTCAGGGTGAACTTCAACATATGATACTGGGAAATTATTTGTGTGATTTTTTCCCGTTTCTTCGTCGTTATCAGCCTGGCTTTGCTTTCCCTTTGTTTTTTATTTTCTGTCTGGCGATTTGGAAAATGTTTACGGCTGAAAACACCCGAAAAGTAATTTTATACACGTGTTTGTCCGGAGCTTTACTGGTTATGCTTGTGTTCTCATATTTTTATCTTTGGACCGCAGCTATAGCCTGGTTCAGTTGCTTTACGGCTCTTTTGTTGATCACACATAAAGAAATGCGGTTCAGAATAATCCTTCGGGCCGCTATGGTCGGGCTTTTTGGACTAGCTGCTATTATTCCGTATTTTTTAATGCTTTCAAATCGCCCACAAAATATGGACGAAACACAGTTGTTGAGTTTTACGAGGATGCCCGATCTTTTTGCTTTGCCTGAAGTGATCGGATTCTTTTTGACGACGGTAATTGTTTACCTAATTTGGAAGAAAAAATTGAAGCTCGATTCACCGGAAGTTTTGTTGGCTTTGTCATTTGCGATTGTGCCATTCGCTTTATTTAATCAGCAGGTCATTACTGGGCGTTCGCTACAGCCCGTGCATTATGAAATATTCATAGCCAATTATCTGGTGATTGTCGCGTTCATGCTTATCGTTTGGCTGATCACGCGAACCTATAATTCGGAAACTTTTGCGTTGAAGTATCGACGCGGTTTAATTTACTTGGGCTTCGCGGCCGTCATGTGGGGTATAGTCGAATCAGCGGCAACAACTAATCGAAATGCTAAATACGAAGGATTGCGCGAAGATGCAATGCCAGTGCTGAATTACCTTCACGAACTAGAAATCTCAGATGGCCAAATCAATGGTTGGCATCCCGCCGTATTTTCATCAGATTTGATGGTTGCTGATTTTATCCCAACAGTAACCTCTTATCGTTCGCTCTGGAATCCGCATACAAATTCCGCGGGTGGCGTTAACCTCAAAGAAAATAAAGAATTATTTTACCGCTATCTTTACTACTCCGGATTCGATGAAAAAGATGTGGCGAAAGCAATGGATGAGAACCTTTTTGAGTTAATGGCAGCTTTTTTCGGTGGCGGGCGAGCAGTGTCGGATCTGGACAAGAATTCAAAACCCGTTACCCGATCCGAGATGGAGGCTGAAATTAAAAATTACGCCCATTTCCGTAATGAATTTGACCGCACGAAAGCAGGCGACCCCGAGCTTTCATACATCATCGTTCCGATAAAGGCCGAGCCAAATTTTCAAAAACTCGATCAGTGGTATGTGCGGGATGAAGGAAAAGTTTTCGGACTTTTTAAGCTCTATAAACTTAGACTAAAACCATAGTTATATTTTGTCGAATGCTGCAAGTGTCGAAAAAACTGCCTTGTTGTATTTGGCTCATTGGAGCCTTATGTTTGTAGGATCGATATAAAACCCCATCGAAACGATTCTCTATTGATTCTACAAACATAAGGCTACTAAAAAGGTTATTTTTTAGAATAGCTTTTATAGATCGTCTCGATCCAAAGGTCGGTTTTGATGAATCCCGAACCCCATTCTTTATATTTTTCCGGCAACCCGGCTTTTTTTATCTCATCAAGCGATTTTTTCTGTTTCATTTCTTTTTGAACGATCTGAGAGGTTTCAACCAACGTTTGATGATACGCCTTTAGATCGTCTAGCGTTGAAAGCGGCCCGTGTCCCGGAATCAGTTTTGCGTCAGCCGGAATCTGTGTAATGAGCGTGGCGACGTTGTTTATCATACCCTGAACGCTGCCTCCGCTATCAAGATCGACAAAGGGAAACCGCCCGGCAAAGAAATCATCGCCGAGATGAACGACGTTTGCATTTTTAAAGAATAGTACGGTGTCGCCGTCCGTGTGTCCATTCGGATAATGAACCGCTCTTACTTCCTCACCGTTGATATAAACGCTCATACTTTCCGTATATGTGATCATCGGCCAGGCGTAAGCTGCATATGGCTGCACCTGTTCGCCAAAAACCGTATTGACCTGCGATAGCCGTTTTCGAACATTGGTATGGGCAATAATGACCGAATCGTGGCCGAAGAATTGGTTGTTTTCAGTATGGTCGGCATGCCAGTGCGTGTTAAAAATATAGCGCGGCGTTGCCGAACCTAATTCCTTTAAGGCCGCGCTCAGCTTTTCGCTGACCGATTTGTAATCGTCATCGACCAGTAGGATGCCTTCCATTCCAACTAATGCCCCAATATTGCCGCCCCGTCCCTGAAGCATATAAACATTGCCGCGGACCTTAGTTGTTTTGACGGTAACGTCCTGTCCGCTTTCAAAATCTCCGTGGCTGGTGTGTGCCAGAACTGGTGACATGCAAAAACTTATTGCAATAACAAAAGAAAAAATTCTCTGCATTTTTATACCTTCCTAATTAAATTTTTAGACTTCTGTAACTAATATTACAAATCTTTGTTGGCCAATTATAAGGGAGAAAACTATTCAAAAATACTTGCCTTTTCCGATCTGAGAGACGCCGGTTAGAAATGGATTCGTCGCCTTTTCAGCTCCGATAGTGGTTTCCGGGCCGTGGCCTGAATATACCGTGAAATCATCTCCCAAAGTTAGAATATTTGTGCTGATCGATTCCATTAACTGGTCAAAACTGCCTCCCGGCAGATCGGTGCGGCCGATTGAACCGGCAAAAAGGCAATCTCCGACAAAGACCTTTTTCCAGGTTTGCTCGGCTAGAACAACGTGCCCGCGTGTGTGTCCCGGACAATGCAATATCTTGAAATTGAGGTTGCCGACCGCGTATGTTTCACCATGTTCCCAGTTACGTGTAAGTTGCGGCGGCATTGCATAATCGAAGCCCAAAGCCTTCATCTGTTGTGGCTGAATGCCCATAAACAAAGGCTGCTGCGGTAGGCCGTAATATAGATCTTCGTCGTCGGCGTGCAGAATTATCTGCGCATTTGGGAAGCTTGTGTAAAGATCGGCCGTGCCGCCAACGTGGTCAAGATGTCCGTGCGTTAGCGTGATCGCCTGTAATTCATAACCGTTTTTGTGAATAAAATCGACAATATCATCACTTTTTTCACCCGGATCAATACATATTGCCTTTTGCGTTTCTTCGCACGCGACAACACGGGTGTTTTGCTGAAAGGGCGTGATCACAAATTGCTGAATTATCATTATTTCACCAGATCGGCTAAATACCGCTGCTCATCAAAATCAACGGATTTTCTGCCCTTCAAAATATAACTGATCGCATTGTAATAGGTTTCAGCATCCGGTTTACCGGAAAAACACGGCGTTTCGATCTCAGACATGCTTAGATAGCTGACCAGGCAATTCATTAACATCCATAGCAATACTTCTTCCGGTGTCCCAATAGGATTATGCTTGAGAATTATTTTTCGGTCTTCGTAAATTCCATCACAGATGTGTTTGAACTCCACACCGCTTATCTTCCTCATGTTTTTCATTAAACCACAAATCGAAAATGATTCACATTGAATCAAAATCGAACACGATTTTTTATCAATCAAAAGTAAAACGTATGAAATAAGGACAGTATGTGTGTATTTCAAGCAGTCCGAAATTACATGAATCGACTAATTATATCTAATTCATAAAAAATAAAGGGTCTATGGTAGTTAAGCTATTATAAAGGAGAATTTCTAAGCAAAGTCAAAAGAAGTTTATAAAAGTTAGTGTTACGTTGATTGAACCTGAACT
>JAYUCO010000077.1:0-18423 GCA_043740295.1 Pyrinomonadaceae bacterium
ACCGGGCAAGATTATTTTGCGGAACAGCGTGAGCTTAGGTACGGCCGTGGCACGCGGAGAGCAAATCGGAACGATCGAACAGGTTTTGGATGTTTCAACTCAGAGCGGCTTGGAATCGCAGCGGCTCACAGTCGAAGCAAAAAAATTGGAAATCAAGAATAGCATTCTCCAGTTACAGGCGCAGCAAGCCGATCAACGCGCAAAAGCACAGCAGGCGCGGACTCGCCTTGCTCAGGCCCAGCGGGAACTACGTCGTTCACAAAATCTGGTTGACGTTGGGGCAGTGCCAAAAAAACGGGTCGAGGAAGCAAACACTGCTGTAAAAGTTGAGGAGCAGGAAGTCGCCTCAGCCGACCAGCAAGTGCAGCTCTTAAATAATCAGATCAGACAGACTCAAGCGGGGCAGACGATCTTTAATTCTCCTGGTCTTAACCGCCCAATGCTCATGTTTCCGTTGACTGCTCCGGTTACGGGAATCGTCAACGAAATTAAAGCCACAAGCGGCCAGCAGCTTGAAGCGGGAAAGGACATTTTGTCGATCGTCAATCTTTCCAGCGTTTTGATAGAAGCTAATGTATTCGAACGCGATCTATTGACCGTTCGGGACTCAACCCGGGCGAGTTTCACGTCACCGGCATTGAACGGGGAAGTTTACACCGTAGGGACAAAGGACGGCGACGGAAGGTTGGTTTCGATCGGACAGACGGTCAACGAACAAACCCGTACTTTTCCAGTGATCTACGAGATGAAAAATCCCGCAGGACGTCTGCGGGAGGGAATGTTTGTAGATATAACGATCGACACGAGCGGCGAACGTCAAGTTCTCGCGGTTCTGAAAAAGTCAGTTGTGACCGAACAAGGTCAAACATTTGTATACGTATTTACGGGCGGAGAAAATTTTGAAAAACGCTCCGTTGCGCTCGGCGCGGAGGGTGCGGACTATTGGGAAGTTAAAACCGGCTTGAAAGAAGGGGAACGTGTCGTTACCGAAGGATTGTACCAACTGCGTTCGACACAGCCGGGAGCTTAATCAAACTAAAGGAATATGAAGAAGATACTTATTTTAATTACAAGTGCGGGTTTGGGAATTGCAGGTTTATTTTTGATCGCTTGCGGTTCAGCTCCGACAAGTAACGCTGCGAAAAACGGCGTAGCAAACGTCGACAGACCAGTCATAGCGGACGGAAGTAAACCTTTTACGCTGGAATTCAAGAGCCAACCGGCCGAGATAACTGCCGGAACTTCGACTGATTTAATTTTTACAATTAAAGACAAACAAGGAGGGACGGTAAAGGACCTTCAGATCGTTCATGAAAAACCGATGCATTTGATCGTCGTCTCAAGTGATCTTGCCGAGTTTTATCATATCCACCCGGAACCGCAAGAGGACGGTTCACTGCGTGTTTCGTTTAGTTTTCCGAACGGCGGCGATTACAAGCTATATGCCGATTTTACACCGGCTGGATCCACTCAGGTTGTCGAGCAGATCGATTTAAAATTGAACGGGACGCAACGGGCAAAGGTTGCGCTCGTTCCCGATCCTAAGCTCGAAAAGACGGTCGATGGCCTAAAGGTCGTCATGAAACCAAGCGCAGATCTGAAAGCGGGACAGGAATTGACCCTCGATTTTCAGGCGTTTGATGCCGCCAGTGGAAAACCGGCTACTGATCTGCAAAATTACCTGGGCGAACTCGCTCACTTCGTGCTGATCAGCGAAGACCTTAAGGATTTTGTTCATGCCCATCCAATGTCGAAAGGCCAGAAGATGGATTCTATGAATATGGGTGATGAAAAAAAGGACGACCATGGAGCCACTCACGATCATTCAAAAATGGAGGGTTCGAAAAAAGAAAGTGATTCTGAGGTCTCCGCTCATACATCTTTTCCGCGGAGTGGTCTTTACAAAGTCTGGGCACAATTTCAACGCGGAGGCACGGTTATTGCGGTGCCGTTCATTGTAAAAGTTGGCGAGGCGGATGTTAAGAAGGCTGCAAATGAATTTACTGCTCCGGCAGGTGCGATCAAGGTGATGGTTAGCAAACGCGGTTTTGAACCATCAGAAATCAAGATAGAGAAAGGCAAGCCAACACAACTGGCATTTTATCGAAGGGATGCAGAAAACTGCGCGAGTGAAGTAGTTTTTCCCAAACTGAATATTACGAAGAAGTTACCGGTCGGTGAAACCGTTCTCGTTGAATTTACGCCGCAGGAAAGTGGGGACATTACGTTTGCATGCGGGATGAATATGCTTAGAGGAAAGGTAGTTGTTAATTAAAACAGGAAGAAGGAGAAAGTAAATGAACATTAAATGGACGAAAACGCTGACCGCAGGGGTTGCGGTCTTGATGATTGGTATGACCGGTATTATTGGACTTGCCGATGACACAACGACAGAAAACGGTAGTGAGAAAGGAAGTACCGTAGCTAAACATCCAAAAACAGTACGGATCTCGGTTACGAAAGACGGGTTTACGCCTTCGCAGATCAGAGTCGAAAAGGGCTATGAGCTGACATTGATCTTCAATCGGACCGACTCTAAAGGGTGCAGCAAGGACGTGGTCTTTTCCTCGCTAAACATCCGTAGAAAACTTGAGCTCAAAAAGGACGTGACCATTGTTATCACACCGCAGGAAGCGGGGGAAATTGTATTTGCATGCAGCTCTGGAAAGGCTAAAGGCACCATTACCGTACACTAACGGGTTTCAGCGATTTTAAATCAGGAGGGATTGGAAAATGAAGACAGGGATTGGAATAAGTTTAGTTTTGAGTGCGGCTCTTGTAGTTTTGAGCGTGGCGTGCAGCCAAACGGCGAACAGCAATGCGAATCTCGCGATGAATCGTAACGCGATGCCGATGAACGCCAATTCGATGCCATCGAACATGTCAAACATGTCGATGAACGACAACGCAAATATGTCGGGCATGGATATGAAATCGTCGCCAAATGCGGCCGGCCAGCCTTATGACCTGCAATTCATCGATACGATGACCCATCACCATCAGGCAGCTGTCGATATGGCAAAGATGGCCCTCGCGAAAACGAGTAACGAGGAGCTGAAAAAATTCGCACAGAAGATCATTAACGATCAAACCAAAGAGATCGGGCAAATGAAGGATTGGCGTGACAAATGGTTTGCCGGCAAACCGATGGCGATGAACATGGAGATGCCGGGAATGATGGGCTCGATGAAAATGATGTCCGCGGACGGGATGAAGAAAATGGAGGTCATGAGCGGAAAGGAATACGACACTATGTTCCTGGACATGATGACTCCGCACCACGCGGGAGCTATCACCATGGCCAAGGAAGCGTTGACCAAAGCCGAGCATCCCGAGATCAAGACCCTGTCCAATCAAATCATCAAGGCCCAAGAAGCGGAAATAAAGCAAATGGCTGACTGGAAAGCGAAATGGTCGAAATAGTTTTCTGAAGGCGGAAGCTCATTTATTCAGCGTAGATGTTAGAAAGAGCAAAAGATTGGTTGAGTCGAATTAAACGGACATTTCTGCTGGGGACTTTTCCGCCGGAGATGACGTTTTTTCTCGAAGTTAAGGCCAGAAATCTTTTGCTCTCGCCAAGAGAATTGGTCAAAAGGCTAGGGCTTCCACCGGATTCTCGCGTTCTCGAAATCGGACCCGGTTCGGGCGTATATAGCGTGGAGACTGCGCGAGCGGTTTCTCTCGGACGTCTTGAACTCCTTGATTTGCAAGCGAAGATGCTGGAAAAGGCCCGTTTGAAAATCGAGAATGCGAACTTGAGAAATGTCGGCTTCACCACAGCCGACGCTTCCGACCGAATACCTTTTGATGATGAAAGTTTCGATGTGGTTTTTATGGTTACGGTTTTGGGCGAAGTAAAACGACAAGAGGAATGTCTGAACGAGATCCTTCGCGTTTTGCGTCGAGGCGGAATCCTTTCGATCAGCGAGCATCTACCCGATCCGGAATTTGTTTCGATCAAAAAACTGCGCCGAATGCTCGAAGAACATGGCTTCTTTTTTTTGAGTCAATTCGGCTGGCGTTGGGCTTACACCGCCAATTTTGAAAGGCTTTGAAATAAACCGATTGTCGCAGATTTATGAAAACAATCTTGAAATGGGCATTGCAGAACCGGCTGATCGTCGTGGCTATCTCGGCGCTTCTTCTTGTTTGGGGTTCTTACGTAGCGATCAATCTGCCGGTCGACGTTTTGCCCGACCTCAATAAACCGACCGTTACGATCCTGACCGAGGCAAACGGCCTTGCACCGGAAGAAGTTGAAACTCTAGTATCGTTTCCGATCGAAACCGCGATGAACGGTGTGCCGGGCGTGTCAAGGGTGCGCTCGCAGAGTGGCATCGGCTTGTCGGTTATCTATGTCGAATTCGATTGGGGAACCGATGTTTACCGCAACCGCCAGCTTGTCGCCGAAAAGCTCTCGCAAGCAAAAGAGCAACTTCCGCCCGAAGTATTGCCAAGCCTCGCCCCGATCTCGTCGATCATGGGCGAGATCATGCTCGTCTCGGTCAAATCGAAATCGGGAAAAACAGACCCGCTTGATGTCCGCACACTTGCCGATTGGACGATCCGCCCGAGGCTTCTAACGATTGGAGGAGTTGCGCAGGTTATCAACATCGGCGGCGGCGTCAAGCAGTACCAGGTTTTAGTGACGCCCGAAAAATTAAAGCAGTTTGGCGTCACAGTCGAGGAGGTGACTGCCGCGCTTGAGAAATCGAACAGCAATTCGACTGGCGGTTTCGTGGACGCGCAATCGCAGGAATATCTGGTTCGCAACCTCGGACGCTTCTACTCGGTTGATGAGCTTAAGCAGACCGTAGTTGTTTACCGGAACAATGTTGCGATCAAGGTTGGCGATGTGGCAGACGTGGAATTCGGCGCCAAGATCAAACGGGGCGATGCCGGATCGAACGGAACGCCGGCCGTGATAATGTCTATCCAAAAGCAGCCTGGAACATCGACCCTCGAGCTTACAAAGAAGGTGGACGACGCACTTGCAGAACTACAGGCGTCGCTTGGCGAGGACATTGAGATCAATGCTCGTCTTTTCCGGCAGGCGAATTTTATCGAAACGTCCATTTCTAATGTCGTCGAAGCCCTTCGCGACGGCGGGATCCTCGTCGTCATTGTTCTGTTTTTATTTCTGCTGAATTTCCGTACGACGTTTATTACGCTTACCGCCATTCCGCTTTCGTTCGTAATCACCTTTCTGATCTTCCAGGCCTTTGGCGTGTCTATCAACACGATGACACTAGGAGGTTTGGCGGTGGCGATCGGCGAGCTTGTGGACGACGCAATCGTTGGGGTCGAAAACGTTTTCCGCCGCCTACGGGAAAACCGTCAGCTCGAAAAACCGAGATCAGCGTTGACCGTCGTCTTTGAAGCGTCACTCGAAATTCGCT
This sequence comes from Pyrinomonadaceae bacterium, assembly GCA_043740295.1. Lineage (GTDB taxonomy): Bacteria > Acidobacteriota > Blastocatellia > Pyrinomonadales > Pyrinomonadaceae > OLB17. Next base: position 5,400 of record JAYUCO010000077.1, read on the forward strand.
CTAGTATCATTTATGCGACTTTCATCGTTGCACTAGTCTTTATTCCGCTGTTTTTGCTGACAGGTGTCGAGGGCAAACTGCTGGCTCCGCTTGGCCTCGCGTATATTACATCGCTCGTCGCATCGCTTTTTGTCAGCCTCACGGTTACTCCGGTTCTGTCCTATTACCTGCTGCCGCAAATGAAAGCGATGCACGAAGAAAAAGACGGGTTCCTCGTTCGATTTCTAAAAAAATGGGATGAAAAGTTACTGCGGCATACGCTGCCGCATCCGTGGCTGGTCATGGGGGGCGCAATTCTTGCTTTTCTGATCGCGGCGGCCACGCTGCCTTTTTTAGGAACATCTTTTTTACCTGAGTTCAACGAAGGCACTCTGACGATCAACATACAGGCACAGCCGGGAACGTCTCTTTCTGAATCTAACCGTATCGGCCAAGTCGCCGAAAAATTGTTATTACAAGTGCCGGAAGTCATCTCGACTGGCCGGCGGACGGGTCGCGCCGAGATGGATGAGCACGCCGAGGGCGTTCACTACACCGAGATCGACGTCGATCTAAAAAAAGAGGGTGCCCGTGAGCGCGAAGTCATACTCAATGATATTCGCGACAAACTCGCGGTTATCCCGGGCGTTTCAACCAACGTCGGACAGCCGATCTCGCACCGCATCGACCATTTGCAGTCGGGCGTCCGGGCCCAGATCGCCATTAAACTTTTCGGCGGTGATCTGGCGACATTGCGCTCAAAGGCGGAAGAAATTCGAAACGTCGTGGCCGGCATCGAGGGAGCAACCGATGTTTTGATCGAGAAGCAGGTTCTGATCCCGCAGATTCGTTTTAATGTTGACCGGACAAAAGCGGCCCAATATGGCTTAAAGGCCGGACAGATCACCGAGACTCTGGAAACGGCCCTCAACGGCAAAAAGGTGTCCGAGGCGGTCGAGGGCCAACGGCGTTTTGACGTTGTTGTGCGATTTGCGGATGAAGCAAGAAACAATCTCGACGCGCTCAAAAACGTCACGGTTGATACGCCCAACGGGACCCAAATCCCCGTTTCGGCAGTAGCTACAATTGAAAACCTTCCTGGACCGAATCAGGTCCTGAGGGAAAATACGCAGCGGCGGATCGTTGTGCAGGCGAACACCGCCGGACGTGATCTGGGGTCGGTTGTTGGAGATATACAAACCCGCGTCAAGGCACAGGTGCAACTGCCGGAAGGTTATTTCGTAGAATACGGCGGGCAGTTCGAAGCACAGCAGCGTTCGACGCGAACGCTTTCGATACTATCCGTATTCTCGCTTATTGCAATTTTCTTTATTCTGCTCAAGGCTCTCGGCGACTGGCGGAGCGCCCTGCAGGTGATGATAAATATTCCGCTCGCCCTGATCGGCGCGATCATCGCTCTGCTTCTTACTGGCGGCGTGTTCTCGATCGCAACGCTTGTCGGTTTCATCTCGCTCGTCGGCATCACGTCGCGTAACGGCATAATGATGCTCTCGCATTACCTGCATTTGATAAAAGAAGAGGGCGAAGATTTTAACGAAGAAATGGTAGTACGCGGCTCTTTGGAAAGATTAGTCCCGGTTTTAATGACCGCCTTGACTGCCGGTTTGTCGTTGATCCCGCTCGTAATAGCCGCCGGTGAGCCGGGCAAAGAGATACTACATCCGCTGGCGGTCGTCGTGCTGGGCGGTATTTTAACTTCAACATTGCTTGATCAAATTGTCACGCCGGCCGTCTTTTTCAAATTCGGAGGACCGATCGCAAATAAAATTAAGGCCGAGCGTGAAGCACGGGCATCCGGACACGGAGAAGATGTTTTTGAGGAAGAACGGGATAGCGATGTTCCAAAATATGGGGAAAGGATGCCCGAGCCGGTTTCAGAGTAGCAGCAAATAGGGGACGAGAAACTATGAAAATCGCAGGAATAGTAGTTGGAATTTTAGGCGCAATTCTATTCATTTGGCATTCAGTTACTGTTTTAATGGGGACGGACTTGGATACGGGCTACATGAGACATGGATTCTTATCGCTGATCGGCGGAGTAGTAATGTTCGCCGGAATATGGATTTATGTGATCGGACGTAGAAAACCGTGACATTGACGTTCTACCGTAAGGAGCAGTATGACGGCTCCGTCGGATTAAAACGCATCAGATATTTGTAATGAAGACTGGCGGACTAATTATCGGCATCATCGGAGCAACCCTGTTTGTTTGGCATTTGATCAAAGTCGGGGTCAATCCTGACTATGAGGGATATGCGTCCCATCAAGTAATGGCATTAAACGCTGTCATTCTTATCATCTTCGGATCGGCCCTTTATTTTATGGGTAAACGGAGTTTAAAAAATAAAAGATCGGCCGCCGTTCGAGATCAAAATGGGCACGAAGATGTTTAACGCAGATCTCATAGACAAGTTCTAAATCGTGCTACCCGCATGGCGGGTTAGCCCATCTACGGGAGAGAGGGGGGTAAGTTATGAAGATAAAATCGTTTGTTCTGTCTCTGATTTTATTTACGTTCGCCGGATTGTCATTGAAACTTGCGCCCGATTCGAATGCACAGAACAAGCCGCAAGCATCGCCAACTCCTGCGCCGAAATCTTCGCCCTCACCCGTCAGGGAAAAAGATGACGAAGTGATTAAGGTAAATACCGAAATCGTTACTTTGACGGCGACAGTTACAGACAAAAACGGGCGGCCCCGTACCGATTTAAAACGTGACGATTTTAATGTTTACGAAGACGGCGCGTTGCAAAAACTGGACTATTTCAACACAGGGGACCGCATTCCGATGAGTCTCGGTATTATTTTCGATACCTCCGGCAGTATGGAGGACAAGATCGAAGGAGTGCAGGATGCCGTCGAGCATTTCGTCAAATCTGTCGCTCCGGGCGATGAAATTTTCCTGGTGAAATTTAGCGATGACGCGGAAATTGTTCAGGATTTTACCGACGATAAAAAGAGAATTCTGCGGACCATTCAAAATCTCCAACCGCGTGGCAGTACCGCACTCTACGATGCCGTTTTGCTCGGGCTGCAGAAAATCGCTGATGGTAAGCACCGCAAACGCGCATTGTTGCTTTTGACCGACGGAAACGACACCAATAGCTCCGTAAAGTTTGAGGATATAGTAGCTCTGGCTCGTAAGTCTGAAGTCGTGATTTATGGTCTTGGCATCGGCCACGGTGAAAAGGGATCTGTTCACAGTGGTATTTTTGATAGTCAAGTCAAAGATACGGTTGACATGAAAACCTTACGCGCTTTGGCTGACGCTACCGGTGGAAATGCTTATTATTTGGAGAATGCCCACGAAGGCGGTCGCGATCGTGTTGATGAAGCTTCCGCTGAGGTCGCCGCCGAACTCAAGCAACAATATACCCTCGGCTATTACCCGACGAATCAAAAGAAAGACGGCGGCTTTAGGCAGATTGTGGTCGAACTTAAAGATAAATCGTTGCGTGTCCGCACGAAACGCGGCTATTACGCACCGAACAAGATATGACGGTCTACAAAACATTGCAGGAGGAGCTGGAGATTCGGCTGCATTGCCATAATCTGGAACACGAGGACGGGAACATGAGGTCGGGGGGACAGTAAGAGCTGGAGGCTGTTATGACAGGGAAGGAATTAGCCAACGAGAGCTCCGTCACCGTTTATGCAGTGCGATACTACGCAAGTATTGGGCTGCTCAGACCAAGACGTGACGAGAGGAATGGTTACAAGGTCTACACAAGCTCGGATGTGCAAAGGCTAAGGTTCATTCGACAGGCGAAGAGTCTTGGTTTTACTCTCAGCGAGATTGTTCAGATTTTTGAAGACGCTCACCGGAAAGAATCGCCGTGTCCGACGGTTCGGCGCATCATTCAGAGCCGAATCAAGGGAAACAGGGAAATTGTGAACGAGCTAAGCGGCCTGCAGCTCCGAATGGAGCGGGCGATGGAGCAGTGGAAAAACATGCCCGATGGAGTGCCTGACGGCCAAAGCGTGTGTGACCTTATAGAGTCAACAGGAGAAGCGGGCTTGACTTAACAGTTACACGCAACTTGTATACTGATTTTCAAAGGAAAGTATACAGTGAGACGCGAAGTTTTTGAAAGACAAAACGGCAGGCTATTGCTGCGATAGCATTAATGATAGTTGGCGTCTGGAAAGGCGGCAAAAAAGGGAGCACGTCGTAGCAATTGTAAGCAGCGTGATAGCGGATTTCGCAATTTAGTACATATATGTTTTGTTGGAAATGCGGCGAGGACAATAATGATCGGTATGTTTTCTGTATAACGTGCGGTGCTAACTTAAGATCGCCGTTGCCGGGCGAACCCTTGCCTGCTTCTGACACGCTTGCTGATACGAATGTCCAATCCGTGATCCCGCCTCCCATTTTTGCTTCGAATATCAGTTACCGGGAAAGCAAAGGAAAAGCAGGGAGATTCGTGTTCATCGCGGCTGGGGGCCTTGCGATTCTCCTTTTCACCGCAGTCGTTGCCATCCTCGTGTGGCGAATCTCGACGGGCAATGGACGTGAAATTGGAACGAATGAGACAGGTACTCAACCAGTAGACAACACGACCACTGGCAACAACAATATCGCTTTGAGTAATCGCCCCCAGCCGATCTCAAAGGCAGATCAGACATTCAGCCAGATTAACGCGCAATTGAATAGTGCCGACGTTGTGAAGAATAAAGTTGCCGTTGAGAGTGATGTGAAAGCCGCTAAGGGCCGATTTCCGGATGATTATCGATTCGCATATCAAGCTGCGAAGCTCGAAGCGATTACGAACAAAGGTCATCACGAGGCTTTTGAGATGTTACATGTCGTGGCCAAACAAGCAATTGAAACCGGCAAATCCGCCGAACTTCTGATCGACTTGCAACAGGATGGAAAGAATAGTTTGAGGCGGCTGACCGATCACAAAGAATGGAAGATCTTGGAAACGGCGTTACGAAACAATGATATCAAAGCCCTGGAAGTGAAATAAGTAAGCTTGGCTCTTCGGCAAGCCAAGAAAGGGCCGACAGGGGCAAGGCTGTGTGCTTTTTTAAGCAGTGAATGGATATCAGGCGATCGTTATCGCACCCAGAGACAGAAAAAGTATCGGGTTGTTGTTGAGTATTCGGGGCGTTGGGCATTTGGCTTCCCCCGAACAGTCTGGGAATTGATGCTAGGCCGTTATTGTACACGCGTCAGTAAAAGTAAGACCTTTCGACTCACACCTCATAAGGAGATAGTAATGATTTTTGGAAAAACGAATCTTAAGAGCACGGGAATTGCGACCATCGCTTCGGTCGTCGTATTAATTCTCGGATCCAGCTTTTTCTCGCATGTGTCTGCTCAGACCAAAGACATAAAAGCAGTTACCGATGTTCTCAATCGAGAAGCCGCCGCGGTTGAAAAAGGTGATTTGGCAACGCTCGACAAACTTTGGGTCAACGACAGTTCCGTGACCGTTTTTGAAAGCGGATATGCCAATTATGGCTGGGATGACTACCGGAATCATCATCTAGCCCCGGAACTAAAAGAATTCAAGAACACAAAGTATGCGTTTTCGGATTTAAGAATAAAAACGTCGGGTTCACTGGCGTTCGCTACCTTAAAGTATACGATCTCCGGCGATGACAACGGCAAGCATTTCGAGGGCTCCGGACTTGCAACGGCCGTCCTTGAGAAGGGAGAAGGAAAATGGCGCATCGTCCACTGGCATTCGAGCGCACCACGCAGGCAGCCGGCTCAATCGCCGACACCAAAGAACTAGGTTATTGAAAATTTTCGGGGCGCCGTTTGCAAGGCTGAATGGTTCAGCCACTAACCACGTTCCATTTATCTACACTCAGAACGCCTGGGCATTCTGAGTGTCTATTTCAGGAGGAAAAATGGCCACACATAAGGATCCAGTATGCGGAATGCAGGTTGAGGAAACGGAAGCAGCCGGTCAAGTCGAGCACGAAGGAAGGACCTATTATTTCTGTTCAACATCGTGTATCGACAAATTCGAAAAAGACCCGGAAGAGTATAGGGTTCAATAAAAAATGACGTGGCGGTGTAATTTGACCGACATTTTATGCTCGAACCACCAATAGGTGCGACGCTCGAGCAAATAGCCGTGAAAGTATCTCAAAAGAATCGGACTGTCTGACGGTCTGTTTCTACGGTGCCTATCGGCGTTGAGGCAAATCTTGCCGCACCATGTTGTAGAGGCTTCGTCGTGAGTGTCGATGGAAATGTACTGAGGGCAATGCGGGCCTATTTTGTTCTTCTCAGTGACAAGCAGGGGTATAGGTAAACCATGAAGGGGCGTAATGGTAAAATCATCGTTTAGAGAGTCAAATGTATTTCAAGACTCAATCAGCCAAATCGAAAATGACGCCCCGATTCGCAGTGAATTATATAGCGTAGAAAGGCTTGAACAATTTGCCGCCATTCTCGCCGATGAGCATCGCGAGGTCAATAACCCCAAACGTTTTAGAAAACTGCGTCCCAGGCTATTAGAGAATGGCCAGATCCTCATCGCCGCTTATCGATCATTAACCGGAGCACTACGCGACGAACGTCCAATCTCTCCGGCAGCGGAATGGCTGGTTGACAATTTTCATATCGTCGAAGAACAACTGCGCGAAATTGACGAGGATTTGCCCATCGGTTATTACCGTGAGTTGCCCAAACTCATAGATGGCCAGTTCGCCGGGTTTCCGCGCATATACGCAATTGCAATGGCGATCATCGAGCACACCGACAGTCGGCTCGAAATAGAATCGCTTGAAAGATTTCTTCGGGCCTATCAATCAATAACGCCGTTAACCATTGGTGAATTGTGGGCGATCGCTATCACTCTTCGTTTTGCGCTCGTGGAAAATCTACGCCGGTTAGCTTGGCGGATTGTTGTGTCACGCGAAGAACGCGAGGAAGCGGACAACCTCGCTGATGAGTTGCTTGAATTGGCCATTACGCATCCGGGCGGAGTGCTGCCATTTACTGTTAAGAGGTTGGGCAACCGAAAGAAGTTCGGAAGCGCCTTTGTTGAGCAGCTGACCCGTCAACTTCGCGATCAGGATCTATCGATCGCTCCGGCCTATGAGTGGCTTGCGAACCAACTGGAAAAACAGGGCCAAAATATAGAGCAAATTGTCGAAACGGAGTATCAAAGACAAGCCAGCTCGCAGGTTACAGTTGGAAATATCATTACGAGCATGCGGCTTCTCTCGACGATCGACTGGCGCATTTTTTTTGAGAATGTCAGTTTGATTGATCCGCTTTTTAGGACCGATCCGGCAAGGATTTACCCGAAAATGAATTTTGTCACGCGTAACCATTACCGGGAAGTAATCGAATGTATCGCAAAACGCACAAAAACGGACGAGTTAAAGGTGGCGGACAAAGTCATTGAATTTGCGGCCGCAGCTTATCGGACAAATCCGTCAGATCTGCGACACTCGCACATTGGCTATTATTTGATTGACGAAGGAATCTCCGAAGTTAAACGAGAGTTCGCATATCGTCCAGGGTTATCCGAAAAGATCGTCTCCTTTGTGTTGAGATATCCGACGGCCTCGTATCTCGGATTGACGGCATTTCTGACAGCTTTGGCCAGCACCCTGCTCGTTTCCGTTGCCGCGTATTTTGGAGCTTCATGGGCTCTAATATTAGCTTTCGGCTTACTTTCGTTGATACCGGCGAGCGAAATGGCCTTGAGCATCTTAAACTGGGATTTCGCATTAGTGATACCTCCGCGTCTGCTTCCACAAATTGACACATCATTAGCCATTCCTGATCATTCACGAACTTTCGTTGTTATTCCAACGCTTTTGACAAGTGAATCGGCTGTTGGAGAATTACTGGAAAAACTAGAGGTTTATAGCCTCGCCAATCAAGATGAGAATATATATTTCGCTTTACTAAGCGACTTTGCCGACGCTCCGAGCGAAAAACTGGTTGAAGACTCGACAATTTTAGGATTGGCCCGGGTCGGGATAAACGAATTAAATCAAAAATATCCCCAAACCGGTGGTCAAAAGTTTCATATCTTTCACCGTCGCCGCCTATGGAATGAAAGTGAACACAAGTGGATGGGTTGGGAACGCAAACGCGGCAAACTTGAGGAATTCAATAAATTACTGCGGGATGACGAAAACACGAGTTTCACGGGCGTCACGGCTGACAAAGAATTTCTGAAACAGATCAAATATGTCATTACTCTTGATTCCGACACACAATTGCCACGCGACACGGCACGAAAGCTAATCGGTATTGCGGCTCATCCCCTAAATCATCCATATTTTGACGAGAAGCTAAAACGCGTCACTAAGGGTTATGGCATTTTACAGCCGCGTGTCAGTATCTCACTTACAAGCGCGTCACGTTCCTATTTTGCACAGATCTTTTCGGGAAATACAGGCATTGACCCTTATACGACTGCCTCGTCCGATATCTATCAAGACTTGTTTGGCGAGGGAAGCTTTACAGGCAAAGGCCTTTATGATGTTGATGCTTTCGCATCAGCGCTGTCCGATCGAGTGCCCGAAAACACCATCCTTAGCCATGACCTGTTCGAAGGCCTCTATGCCCGCTGCGCATTAGTTTCAGATATTGAATTACTTGACGATTTTCCAACCCATTTTGACACTTTCGCGAAGCGGTCACATCGCTGGGTGCGGGGTGATTGGCAAATCGCGGGCTGGATATTTCCGTGGATCAAAAATGCTAAAGGGCAAAAAATAAGAAATGATCTGCCCATCATTTCTCGTTGGAAAATTCTTGACAATCTACGTCGAAGTTTGGTTGCTCCCGCTATTTTTCTGTGGCTCTTAGCAATATGGACGGTCATTCCTGGTTCACCATTAGTGTGGACGCTTTTTATCGTATTCGTATTGGCCTTTCCGGTCTACGCCCATTTGCAGACGAATTTATTGACGCATCCGCGCGGTATACCGTGGACAAGTCATTTTTGGAGCGTTTTGGGTGATGTGCGGACGAACACGGTCCAGGTTTTGCTCGTCATAGCCGTACTTGGACATCAGGCGTATTCGAATACTGATGCCATTATTCGCACTCTGTATCGTAAATTTGTCTCGCATAGGGCGTTGCTCGAATGGAAAACGGCCGAGCAAAGCGAACGCGACAATCCTCACGTCCAAACGTCCTATCTGCGGTCGATGAGCGTCGCGGTATTCTTGTCAATTTTTACAATCGCGATGGTATTTTGGCTGCGCCCGTCCGCCCTATTGATTGCGGCTCCATTTTTACTTGTGTGGATATTGTCTCCGTTCATCGCTTATGGGATCAGCCTTAGGCCTCGAACCAAACAAATTCCATTACACAGTATCGACATAAAAATGGCGCGGATGATTGCCAGACGCACCTGGCGATTTTTCGAAACTTTTGTCGGCGACGATTCCAATTGGTTGCCGCCGGATAATTTCCAGGAAGATCCCCTACCAAAAATCGCTCATCGCACTTCGCCCACCAACATCGGGTTGCTTCTGCTCTCGACAATTTCTGCCCATGATTTCGGTTATGTCGGAACCCTTGAGCTAACGGAAAGGCTTAGGTTCACGTTTGCGACGCTCGAAAAACTGGAAAAAGTTCGCGGGCATTATTTGAACTGGTATGACACGCAGACACTCGCACCACTATCGCCCCGTTATATTTCGACTGTGGATAGCGGGAACTTGGCCGGGCATTTACTCGCCGTCAAACAGGCCGTTACCGAGATCCCGGGCCGTAAGCTGTTTGACAGCCACGTTATGGAAGGATTGGCCGATTCACTCGAAATGATGCGTGAGGAAGCGATGCAGTTGAATGTCGCCCGCCGGAGAACGGAATCAGTGACCATTAAACAGCTGCACTTTGAGATCGATGCGTGCCTACGGTTACTCAAAGATCAACCCAGTGAAACCCCTGACGCCTGGGTTACCTTACTTGAATCTCTAATCGTGCGTACGGAAGTGATCCGCGACATTACGGGTGCGCTATCTCAGGAACACGGTGACGCACATTTTGATGAACTGAGATTTTGGTCGGCTGACCTATCCCATCAAACGCAGACCTTTCTGCGTGACGTCAAAACATTCATTCCGTGGCAGGAAAACGACTTTTCTCATTTATCCGAAATTATTAGCCGCGACTTTCCCGCTATTCAGCAGGACTGGCGGGAAATAATGGATCTTTTGAATCTATTTCCGTCGTTGTCCGAACTTTCAGAATTGTACGAGGCCCTTCTTTTGCGGCTTTTGAGCATTAGCGAGGAAATTACGCGTTCCCAAATGGCTGAAAGAGACACTACAGCGGCGATAAACGCATTGCAAATTTTAACGGCAAAGGTTAAGCAAGCGGAGCAAGCGGCCGTAAGAACCCTGGCAAATTTAGACTCGTTTGCACTGCAAAGCGCCGAAATTGTCAAGGAAATGAATTTTCAGTTTTTACTTGACGGAGAGCGCAAGGTTTTCGTTATCGGTTACAACGTAGATACCGAAAAGCGTGACAATTCGTTTTACGATTTGCTTGCGTCAGAGTCCCGGTTAACCAGTTTTGTCGCCATAGCTAAAGGTGAAATTTCGCAAGAGCATTGGTTTCGCCTTGGACGCGCTCTTACGCCGGTTGATTCTAGCCGGGCGCTGATCTCCTGGACCGGCACCATGTTCGAATATCTGATGCCGATTCTCGTTATGCGCGATTATGAGGAAACGCTTCTCAGCCAAACCTATAAAGCTGTTGTCGTTAGGCAGATCGAATACGGCGCAAAGAACAACGTTCCGTGGGGAATCTCCGAGTGTGCTTTCAACGCCCGGGATTTACAACTCGATTACCAATATCAAGCGTTTGGAGTTCCGGGACTCGGCTTAAAACGCGGGTTGAGCGAGGATTTGGTCGTTGCCCCGTATGCCACGGCATTGGCCGCTCTCATCTCGCCAAATGAAGCGATGAAAAATTTTCGCAGCATGGCAGATAGAGGATTGCTTGCCCGGTTCGGTTTTTACGAATCGATTGATTACACGCCTGAGCGCCTGCCGCAGGATCAATCATTTACGATCATACGTGCCTACATGGCTCATCATCAGGGCATGATTCTGGTCGCGCTTAATAATCTGGTTCACGCCAATATCATTCAGAAACGCTTTCACGCCGAACCTCTTGTTCAGGCTACTGAATTACTACTCCAGGAAAGGATTCCGCACGGAACCCCCGCATCACATCCGCGGGCCGAAGAAGTTTTATCAAGTCGTGTCGTTCGCCAGCTTTCGGGGCGGGTCACAAGGATTTTTGACACACCAAATCTGCCAACACCGCGCGTGCAGCTGCTGTCGAACGGGGCATATTCTGTGATGATAACCAATTCGGGCGCGGGCTATTCGACATATAAAGAACTTGCCGTAACGCGCTGGCGTGAAGATGCCACTCGCGATCCCTGGGGCAGTTTTATTTACCTGCGCGATGTTGCAAGCGGGGAGCTATGGTCAAGCGGTTTTCAGCCGTTAGGAAGAGAACCTGAGTTTTACGAAGTTGTTTTCTCGGAAGATAAGGCCGTGATAAAACGCCGCGACGGGAATGTTTCGACGCAAACGGAAATAATCGTTTCCCCCGAGGATAATGCGGAAATCCGGCGTGTTTCGATCACTAACAATTCGTCGAGGGTTCGCGAGATCGAGGTTACGAGTTATGCGGAAATAGTCTTAGCTCTACCGAAAACGGACGCCGCGCACCCGGCGTTTAGCAATCTTTCGATTGAAACTGAGTTCAACCTTGCTAACAATTCCCTGATTGCCAAACGCCGTCCGCGAGCTGAAAAGGACGAACCTGTGTGGGCGATTCACACGGTCGCAACTGATGTTGAAACCTTGGGGGCATTGCAATATGAGACGGACCGATCTCGTTTTTTGGGCCGCGGACGCGATTTGCGTGAACCCAATGCTGTTATAGAGGACCGTCCGCTTTCTAATACGGTCGGGGCCGTGCTGGATCCGGTCTTTTCTCTACGGTGTTGCATTCGCATCGAGCCCCATGAAACGGCTAGCATTTCGTTTTCAACAGCCGTCGCTCATTCTTACGAGGAAGCACTGCGCCTCGCTGATAAATATCGTGATAAAAGCATTTTTGAACGTGAAGCTGCATTAGCCTGGACACGCTCGCAGATTGAAATGCGCCACTTAAACATTGCTCCTGAGAGTGCCTTTCTTTTTCAGCGGCTTGCCGCCCACATTCTCTATTCGGATATCTCACTCCGCGCCCGTCCCGGATTGCTGGCACTAAATACCAAAGCGCAGTCCGACCTTTGGGCTTACGGTATTGGCGGGGATTTGCCGATCGTTCTTGTTCGCATCAACCGCACAGAGGATCTGCCGCTGGCTCGACAACTTCTCAAAGCGCACGAGTATCTGCGTCTTAAAGGCTTGACGTTCGATCTAGTGATTCTGAATGACAATCCACCGAGCTATATCCAATCGCTGCAAGACGAATTGATAAGACTTGTACGAACTAGCGGTGAATCGAATTTGCTGGACACCAAAGGTGGAATTTTTCTAAAACGGGCTGACCAAATACCGGAGATTGACCATATTCTTCTGCAAACGGTTGCCCGGGTCGTAATAGTTGCTGAACGTGGGGATCTTGAAGACGAACTTTTACGGAAAGCGGTCGGTGCCGAATTGCCAAAGCTTTTTATTGCTCAAGGGACAAATCGGCAATACCCTGAATCGCCAACAGAGCAACCGGACCTGATGTTTTTCAACGGTCTCGGTGGTTTTAGTCAGGCGGGAAAGGAATACGTCACAATACTCGGTGACGGACAATGGACACCCGCACCGTGGCTGAATGTGATCGCGAATGAAAAGGCTTTCGGTTTTCAGGTTTCCGAAACCGGGGCGGGTTTTACGTGGTCGGTCAACAGTCGCGAGAACCGGCTTACGCCGTGGTCAAACGATGCCGTGAGCGATCCGCCGGGCGAGGTAATCTATCTCCGCGATGAAGAATCCGGCTCTGTCTGGACGCCCACGCCGCTACCTATCCGTGAGGCCGAACCCTACACGATCAAACATGGGC
>JAYUCO010000078.1:0-18149 GCA_043740295.1 Pyrinomonadaceae bacterium
CCCGAACTGCACATATTGTGACCCCGAAGTTGCCAGCGTCGGCCTCACCGAAGCCAAAGCCATTGAGGCCGGCTACGACGTAAAGGTCGGCAAATTCCCATTCTCCGCCTCAGGCAAAGCCCGCATCCTTGGCGAGACCGACGGTTTCGTCAAGATCGTCGCCGAAAAGAAGTATGACGAGGTCCTCGGCGTCCACATCATCGGCCCGCACGCCACCGAACTCCTGGCCGAAGCCTGCGTCGCCATGGCATTGGAGACCACCGCCGACGAATTAGGCCGCATCATGCACGCCCACCCAACCGTCAGCGAATCCGTCATGGAAGCCGCCGAAGGCGTTCACGATCTGACGATTCATATGTAAGAAGCGCAAAAGTAACTCCTTTAGGTGTTATCTTTGCCAACAAAGAATCACGCCTAAAGGAGTTACTCTCACTATTGCCAAAACCCAACAGTTAGGTTATTCTAAATATGCCGACTATTCTAAGGCGTGACGGATTTGAATTTATGATACGAACACACGATCACCTGCCGCCGCATGTTCATGTCAGCAAAGCAGGATCGGATGTTATTATCAATCTCGGTTTAAGTGGCGAGTTGCCGCATATCAGATCAAATCATGGAATGAGCCGCCGAGAGAGAAATGCGGCACTATTAATAATGGCTGTCAACAATAGAATATTCCTTGAGCATTGGGAGAAAATTCATGGCAAAGTTAACAGATATTGAAACACTTGACGCCCTAAAGGCGCTGGGATATACCGATAAAGAACTTGATCGACAGATTCGCGTGGCGACGAAACGCGGCAAAGAAACTGAGAAATATGAACCTCGAGCCGTTTCAGCCCGATTTGAAAAAGGCGAAGTGGTTGTTCAACTTGCTTCCGGCTGGGCATTTACCTTTAACCCGAAGCGCTACAAAGAATTCAAAAATGCATCCGTCGCCGAATTGTCTGATGTGCAGCCTTGGGGACAGGGATATACGCTCGAATGGCCAAAACTCGATCAGCATTTTGGCGTCGGGCACATTCTATTTGACCTGATCGGACCTAAATATCTTGCGTCCGAACTTGCCGCCCGAAACGGCTCTGCAAAAAGCGAAAAAAAGGCCGGCACGTCCCGCATAAACGGCAAACTTGGCGGACGGCCGAAGAACGAGGATTGGGAAAAGGCTAGGAAAATTCTTGCGAAAGCACCGGATGTGGAACCTGAAGCTGAGGATCGTCTGTAACAGTAAAACTAATACCCATTGCTAACGATCCCACACCCTACAGGCAACCAACAAAATATGTAAACAACGTCTATTTTAATCTATGAAATTGCCGAAACCCCAACGAAATCTAAGTCATCCTACCGAGCGTCCTTACATTAACGATCATTATTCCGTCATTGAAGAAAAAGCGATTAAAAATTGGGAGAATCCCATAATCCTACAAGAATTATTGTTTGAGTTGAACCGCCGGAAGACGGAATGGGCAATAGATTTGAGAAACAAGATCAAGGAAAAACTGGAGGAATTAGAATCGGAATGTTTTCGCTTTCCTAGAACCGATACAGAAATTGGCTCTGGCGAGCTCGAAATTAAAGATCGGAAAACCAAAGGTCTGTTGCAGGCTGCCGGTTATGCAAGAGGCCAAAAAGCTTTTAAGATCGGACTCGATAAAGTTTCAAGAAGGGCTATTTTAGATAGTGTCTATACAAAAACGATCCCGAAAAATTTAAAGATTGATGATATAGAAAAGTGGGGAAAACGTAATACTGGCCAGCGATTGAAAATGATGGTTTATTCCCTCGCTCACTTTGTGAACCAAGAGAGAAGAAACTATAGAGGCGATTACCGAATTTCTATTTCTGACGGCAGGTCAGATTTGAAGTATTTAAAGGCTGAATATTATGATGGTGAATACGACTGGATTTACCCGAAGACTAATTAAATTAATAGGCCATGCGGACGAGGGTTTACTAGTAGGAGTCAATAACAATGGACTTATCATAAATATCGAAACCCCATACTCCCTTACAATTTCCAAAGCGGTAAGTATAAGCGTTAATTGTTCCTGCGCTCGTGGTTCTCGAACTTCTGTGATCAGGCGGACCACAAATACTTTCAATTGCAATACGGCTCATTCCAACCGTCGGCGTCTTTGGTGTTAGAGGTTGAATATACACTTCTTTTACGCTTGGCTTTTCAAGCTGATCGGGTTTCAAAGCGTCTCGTTCCGATTTTCTTGCTTTCATTTGATCCACTTGCCTCTGGATTTCTATTTCTTTATTTGCGTCATTTTCCACTGTCACCGAGGCGGGCATCGTGAAGGCCGAGTAAGCGATGAAGCCAAACATTGGAAGCAAAATTACAGCAATCACTATTAATCCGATAATCAGGTCACTCCTTTCGTGATTTTTACCGAGGAGATTTACCATATTCTTGAGTTTGAGAACCTAAGCTAAAAATGACTTCCCGTTCGCGTGAGATGTCACAAAACTTCAGAGAAAGTCTTGGTTTTGCCGTTCTGAAAATCTGCTACAGCCTCATCGGCAAGACGTGATAGCTCACTCTGCGTTGAAGCGAACGTGTCGTCCCACTTTTCTT
The DNA here is from genome assembly GCA_043740295.1 of Pyrinomonadaceae bacterium. Classification (GTDB taxonomy): domain Bacteria; phylum Acidobacteriota; class Blastocatellia; order Pyrinomonadales; family Pyrinomonadaceae; genus OLB17. The sequence continues at coordinate 2,588 of JAYUCO010000078.1, forward strand.
CCGCGTCGATATCTTCAAGCAATCTTTGCGCGATTATATTTTGAGTCGCCGATGGCAATCTTGATGCTTCCGTAAAGGCTTTTTCCAAAAGCTTTGTCATGCCTTGATTTTACAGGAAAACCTATTTTCCCTCAAGACACATTTTCGTTACAATTAGGCTTTTATGAAAGCCACACAAACATCCTATCCCCGAAACAAGATCAAGATACTACTACTCGAAAACATTTCTGGCTCCGCAGTGGACGAGCTTAAACAAAGCGGCTACGCGGAGATCAGGAAGATCGATGGGGCTATTAGTGAGTCTGAATTAATTAAAGCCGTTAAGGGCGTGCATCTGCTTGGTATTCGGTCGAAAACGCAGATCACGGAAAACGTTATCAATGCGGCTGATAAGATGCTGGCGATCGGGGCGTTTTGTATTGGGGTCAATCAGGTCGATCTGAGGGCGGCGACGGGGAAAGGGATCGCGGTTTTTAATGCTCCTTATTCGAATACTCGTTCGGTGGCCGAATTGGTGATCGGGTTGTGCGTGATCTTGATTCGCAAAATAGCGGATAAAAACGCAGCGGCTCATCGGGGCGAATGGCTGAAGGATGCAAAAGGCAGTTTTGAGCTTCGCGGTAAAACGCTTGGGATCATCGGCTATGGCAATATCGGTTCGCAGCTTTCGATCATGGCCGAGGCGATGGGGATGCACGTTATCTATTACGATACCGCTACCAAATTGCCGCATGGCAATGCCAGACAAATTCGTGACCTGCCAGATCTTCTAAAGCAGTCAAATATAGTTACAGTTCACGTTCCGTCAGATGCGACAACGCGGAATCTGATAAACGCGGACACACTCAAATATTTGCAAAAAGGTACGATTTTTCTAAACTACAGCCGTGGTGATGTCGTCGATCTCGGTGCACTCAAGAAATATATCGAAAATGGCACGATCGCAGGTGCGGCGGTTGATGTTTTTCCTGACGAACCGGAAAAGAACGGTGACGCTTTTTCATCAATTCTGCAAAATCTGCCGAATGTCATCCTAACACCGCACATCGGCGGTTCGACCGAGGAAGCACAGGCCAACATCGGCCTTGACGTGACAGCAAAACTCATTAAATATCTCGAACTCGGAATTTCGGAAGGCTCGCACACCGTTCCGCCCGTAAATCTCCCGCCGCAAGCGGGAACGCACCGCATTTTGCACATCCACCAAAACATTCCCGGCGTCCTCGGCGAAATAAACTCACGCCTATCAGCCAGCGGGATCAATATTACCGGGCAGTATTTGAAGACGAATGACGATATCGGCTATGTAATTTTGGATGTCGAAAGCAAAATCTCAAAGGAAGCGTTTGAGATACTGAAAACCGTAAAAGGCACGGTCAAGGCACGGATGATTTACTAGGATTATAATCGCAGTCGATATAATCGATTGATGCGTCTACGATGAAGTCAAACAGTCAGCTTATGACTATTAAAGAAATTCTAGAACAATCAAAGCTCTATTTTGGTAAAAATCGCCAACGCTTGAAGGAGAAAGTATTAGCTTTCGAAATTAACGGTAAAGAGTACCGCTTATGGAATAAGCAAACGAAGGAATTCACATCGAGACCGTTTTCAATCAGCTACGGAGTATTCGACGATGTTATTGAGTGGCTAAAACAAAAACAGTTTTCGGAAATAGATTGGAAGTGGCTTGGTGATCTAAGCTGGGAGTTTAAGTTCCTATTAAATCCCGGCGTCGAAAAAGGATTTGATTGGGATAAAAAATTGGCCCTAAAGTGTGGTGGCACCGCAAGAATCGTGCAAATTTACGTATCCGACATTGTGCCGTGTTTTGTAATCGATACTTATTACATGACATATAGCAAGAAAGACAATTACTTCGAATTTGGTCCGATCACTAAATTATCCGCCGAAGAAAAGAAATTTATCGCTAACGCAAAAGTGTTTTTTCAGGATGCGGGATTTAAGTTGCTAAATAAGAAAGATGCTTTAACGAAATATAAAGAACTATATTCAGATCTTAATTCTGACGGAAATGCGACTCTTTTTGATGTCCTCTTTTCGGATACCGATAATTATCAAACGGAAATCAAAAGATTCAATGATAAGGCTCTAAAAGACCCAACAGGTAAAAAGATAAGTTGGAACGAGTATTACGAAAAACCTAATAAACTAAAAACGCGAGAGGAGTTCAGATACTTTCCCTCAGGAAACGTGGAATGTGTTATCACAGATCACCTCAGTAGGATAATTGAGGTTAAAGTTTGGCGTGATTTAGATAAACTGAAGCACCATGAATTTCGCTTAGATATATTAAAAGAACACAAAAAGAATATGGTTAAGGCTGAATCAAACGTCGCGTAGGCGATAAGGGTTTTTGTATGAAAATCGTCATTCCCGGCGGATCAGGACAAGTCGGAACGCTTCTCGCCCGCAAATTTGTTGAGGACGGGCATGATGTCGTCGTATTCGGTCGAAATCCCAAACCTGCGGATTGGCGTGTCCTAAGTTGGGACGGTGAAACTCTCGGCGCCTGGGCTAGTGAGATCGAAGGCTCGGATGTAGTGATAAATCTAGCCGGGCGGAATGTGAATTGCCGTTACAATCCCGAAAACCGGCGGGAAATCATCGATTCTCGTGTAAATTCAACTAGGATTGTCGGTGAAGCAATATCTAAGGCTTCGAATCCGCCAAAAGTCTGGCTCCAGGCGAGCACGGCGACAATCTATGCACACCGATTTGATGCCGCGAATGATGAGTTGGCAGGAATTATCGGTGGTACAGAACCCGATGTGCCAGAGACTTGGAATTTTAGTATCGAGGTTGCCAAAAGATGGGAACAGGCTGCGGCGGAAGCTCTTACACCGAAGACGCGTAAAGTGCTGATGCGGTCGGCGATAACTTTAAGCCCGGACCGCGGCGGTATTTTCGATGTTTTGCTCGGTCTTGTTCGTCGCGGCGTCGGCGGAACCGCGGGCAACGGACACCAATACATTTCGTGGATACACGACCGGGATTTTATCCGCTCGATCTATTGGCTGATTGATCACGAAGAGCTGTCTGGAGCAATAAATCTTGCCGCACCGAATCCGTTGCCGAACAAGGAATTTATGAAAATTTTGCGCGATGCTTGGAGAACGAAGATCGGCTTGCCTGCAACGGAACTAATGCTGCACTTCGCCGCGATATTTATGCGTACTGAAACCGAACTGATATTAAAAAGCAGACGTGTGGTGCCGACTCGAATGCTCGAATCGGGTTTCAAATTTGAGTTTCCAGATTGGGAAAGTGCCGCGCAAAATCTTTGCCAAAGATGGCGGGAGCAAAATTAAAATATGCGAATGTTCATAAAGGTAATTTTTGTTTCCTTAATAATAATGTTCGTTAGCGTGATGACAAACGCCCAAGGGCAAAAACAGACAGTCGATACCAAGGCAAGCCTTCGCGGCCTTTCTGTGGTCAATGAAAAAGTGATTTGGGCAAGCGGCACCGGCGGCACATTCATTCGAACGATCAACGGCGGCAAAACGTGGAAAGTTAAATCGATTACCGGCGCCGAAAATCTTGATTTTCGCGATGTTGAAGCGTTTGACGCAAATACGGCATTTATTTTGAGTATCGGCAACGGTGAAAGCTCGAGGATCTACAAAACGATCGATGGGGGCGAGACGTGGGCACTGCAATTTACCAACAAAAATGAAAAAGCATTCTTTGACGCCATAGCCTGTTGGGACAGAAATAACTGCATTGCAATGTCCGATCCGGTTGATGGCAAGTTCCTGCTTATCTCTACAAAAAACGGTGGTGCGAAATGGACAATACTTGACAGCAGCAGGATGCCGCCTGTAAAAGATGGGGAGGCCGCTTTTGCAGCAAGCGGCACTTGCCTGATCACGCAAGGTAAAAATAATGTGTTTCTCGTTTCCGGCGGAAACGCTGCAAGGGTTTTCCGTTCCAGAAACCGCGGCCGCACATGGTTAGTTGCCGATACACCACTCAACAGCGGAACGGCTGGAAGCGGAATTTTTTCGATAGCGATGCTCGACGCCAAAAATGGGGTGATCGTAGGCGGGAATTATGAAAAGCCGAACGAAAACAAAAATAGTCTTGCTTTTACGAGCGATGGCGGAATTACCTGGACAATGGGCGAAGGCTTGAGCGGATACCGCTCAAGCGTCGCATATTCAGGCAGAATGATGATAGTTGCTGTAGGTTCGTCGGGTTCGGATATTTCTAATGACGGCGGCAAAACATGGAAAAACCTTGATGAAAATAATTACAATTCTGTTCAGGCAAAAGGAGCAGATCTTATCTGGGCGGTCGGCGAAAAAGGCCTGATTTCAATACTTGAGCCTGTCATTGATCAAATTGATCTGATCAAATTGCAAAAATTTTAGAAAAAATATGGAATTTAAATGGCATGACGCTCTCGGCATACTCGGAGTTGCGGTAATAATTATTACCTATATTTTGCTGCAGATCGAAAAAGTTCGGAGTGAAAATCTATCATACTCTGTTTTGAATGCCGCAGGCGCCGCTTTGATCCTTATCTCGCTTTATTACAGCTTTAATTTTCCATCTTTTGTAGTTGAATTTTTCTGGCTATTGATTAGTCTATTTGGTATCGGAAAATATCTTTTTAGAAATGAGCACTAACACAACAAGAAAAGCGCCGTCTAAACCCTTATCCTGCACAGCCAATACTTCTTTAACCATAGAAGATCAGATCGAACTTTATCGTTTTCTGAAACTGACGCGGATGTTTGATGAAAAAACGGTCACCCTCAAGCGGCAGGCGAAATTGACGGGCGGAGTCTTTACATCACTTGGACAAGAGGCGACCGCCGTCGGGACTGCTTTTGCGCTTGAGCCGCAGGATTTTATTGCTCCTTTGATCCGCGACATCGGTGCGGTTTTCGTCAAAGGAATAGCTCCTCGGACCATCTTTCAGCAATATTTGGGCAAAGGAAATGCACCGAGCCGTGCGACGGATGTGCAGTTCCATTTTGCCGATCTGGAAAAAGGTTTTGTCGGGCCGATATCGCATCTCGGTGATATGATACCGGTGATGACGGGTATCTTACTTGCGTCACGAATGAAAAAAGAAAATCGTGTTGCGGTCGCATATATTGGCGAAGGCGCAAGCTCGACCGGTGCTTTTCACGAAGGCGTAAATTTTGCCGCCGTTCAGAAATTACCGCTTATTACGATCATCGAAAATAACGGCTACGCCTATTCCACACCGACGCGGAACCAGGCGGCATGTGAAGAATTCGTTGCAAAAGCTGCCGGCTATGGTATTAAAGGTCTTTCGGTCGATGGCAACGATGTGATTGCCTGTTATGAGGTAATGAAAGAAGCGGCCGATCACGCAAGAAAAGGGAACGGTTCGGTCTTGATCGAGGCCCACACATACCGCCGCAAAGGTCACGCCGAACATGATAATCAGTCGTACGTGCCGGATGGCGAGATCGCTTGGTGGGCGGAGCATAACGATCCGGTCACGCGTTACGAAAAATATCTGACAGAAACCGGCATTTTGACGCGGGTCAAAATGAATAAAATGGCGGCTGAAATAAAAATATTTCTTGACGCCGAAGCAGAGTGGGCAGAAACGCAACCCGATCCGATACCTGAGTCGGCGGCTTATGATGTATTTGACAATTCAGTTATGCCGCCGGCATTAAAACGCAAAGTATTGGAGAAATAAATGAAATGGCTGGTTGAAAAGGCGCGTTATCTTTCTTACGTGGCAATTATCGGTATGCTGTTCGGCGTATCGGCGGCACTTTATGTTGGCGCCGAAAAAACCGTGATGGTCATTCAGATCGCATTTCTGCATTATGAAAGTAACAGCCCGACGCTCTATATATTGTTCGAAGCCCTCGACAGTTTTCTGGTCTCAACAGCTTTACTCGTAATTTCGGTCAGCTTATACGAACTTTTTATCGGCGATCTGCATGTGCCGGATTGGATGCTTGTCAAAAACCTTGATGAATTGAAGGCAAAATTCGGCTCGGTCCTGATTCCGATCATCGCAGTCAAATTCGTTCAAAAACTCCTGCAATCGGAAAATGCGCTCGAAACGCTTTATTATGGCATTGCCGTTGCTCTCGTATCCTTTGCTCTGACGGCTTTTAACTATGTTGCCGATAGGGAAAAAGAGGCTGAATTTGCCAGAAATCCCGATCCGGAAGAAGAAATGCGGGCAAAGGATTTGAAAAACTCGTAAACGTTATTCAAAAGCATGCAGAATTTCACCAGCATTCCATTCAAAACCGAAAGCGGACTGTCGCAGATAAACGGCGTGGCTAAATTTTCCGGCGCCGGGATCGTGTTTGAATTTTGAATCGAAGCTTTTTGGCCTGATCGCCAATGGTGTTAAGGAAGTCCGGCTTTCGGTCGCTGAGATTCTGGATATAAGATTTAAAAAAGGTTTTTTTAAGTACGGTGCAAAGATCGTGATCAGAACAAAAACAGTTACAAAACTCGCGGAATTGCCTAACAGTGACGGAAAGGTCACATTAAGCATCACCCGCCCTGATTTCGAACGCGCCCAAGAAGCCGTCGCACAGATTCAAAAAGACCTGACCGGATATCAACAGGACCTTCTGCCGGCACATACGCCGGTCAGTCGCTTGTTCGAGGAAGATGCGTCCGAGGAAGACACGAGGGAATTAGAAAATAAATAGTTCAAATTGAAAATGGCAGCATCAGCAAAAACAGAGAAAAAAGCTTTGACGATGGTCGAAGCGATCCGACAGGGGATATGGGAAGAAATGACGGCGGACGAATCGGTTTTCGTTATTGGCGAAGATGTCGGTGAATACGGCGGCGCATTTAAGCTGACCGAGGGTTTTATAGATCATTTTGGCGAGGAGCGGATGATCGATACTCCGATTTCGGAGGCGGCAATCGTTGGGGCGGCGTGCGGAGCGGCCCTGATGGGAATGAAGCCGGTGGCCGAATTTCAATTCATCGATTTTATCTCGTGCGGCTTCGATATGCTGACTAATTACGCGGCAAAATCGCGTTATCGCGGGTGCGGTGGTATTCAGGCAGTGTTTCGCGGGCCATGCGGCGGCGGAGTGCGCGGCGGGCCGTTTCATTCGCTGAATGCGGAGTCATTTTTTCTCAATACGGCCGGCCTGAAAATGGTCGAACCTTCGACTGCTTATGACGCAAAAGGTTTGATAAAGGCGGCGATCCGCGATCCTGACCCGGTCTTGTTTTTCGAGCATAAAAAACTTTACCGCCTGCCGCGTCTTCGCGAGGAATTGCCCGAAGACGATTACGTAGTTGAGATCGGCAAGGCCCGCACTGCCCGCGAAGGCAATGACCTTTCGATCATTACATTTGGAGCGATGGTTTTAAACGCTCTCGATGCCGCGGACAAACTCGAAAAATCCGACGGTTTGAGCGTCGAAGTGATCGACCTCCGGACGCTTGCACCGCTAGATAAGCAGGCACTTCTCGAGACCGTAAAAAAGACGAACCGCGTGATGATCCTGCACGAAGCGAGCTTAACCGGCGGCATCGGCGGCGAGATTTCGGCAATCATCTCCGAAGAGGCGTTCGAATGGCTCGACGCCCCGGTCATCCGTGTCGCATCAATAGATTCACCTGTGCCTTTCGCTCCGCAAATGGAGGATTATTATCAGCCGAGTTTGAGTGAGATAATCGAGGCGGCAAGGCGACTTGCTGCGTATTAAAATCGATATTACAATTTTTCCAGTGTTGATTTTGCGATGGCCGATTGCACTGGATCGAATTGTGGATTTAATTCCAAGGTTAGTTTTATAAATTTTTTAGCCTCTGCCTTATCGTTGTTTGCAAAGGCGATCATTCCGGCATGATAAAAAAGTTTTGCATCTTTGGTATTTAACCGCAAAGCCTCTTTAATTGCCGTCTGAGCTTCGGCAAGCTTACCGGTTTTTAATGCTGTCCACGCTAAAGCATCTGCGCCGTAGATATCGCGCCTAACTTCATATTCTTTTGCCGCCAGTTTATAAGCTTCCTCAATTTTTTTATCGTGATCGGCGTAAAAAACCGCAAGTTGACGATTATAAAGAGATCCATTCAAATCGCTCAAGTGGCCGATTTCTTCTACCAGCTCGTATTGCTTTTCCGCATCTTCAGTGCGCCCAACAATTGTGTATAAATCTCCAAGTGCGGCAATATAATTCGGATCGGGCAAAAGGCGAACAGCTTTTTCATAATGTTCGATAGCACCGGGTAAATCGTTCTGGGCGGCCCTTACTTTGGCAAGGGATGCGACTGCCCGATAGTAATCTGGAAAAGCTATAAGGGCATCGCGGTAATATTTTTCGGCTGTTTGATACTCGCCTGTTGAAAATGCCGTTTCGCCTAATTGCCAACGCAGCCAGGCAACTGTCTCTCGTGGAGGCATAGTCAGATTAAGAGCGAAAGTAAGTGCGTTATCGAAGTGCTTTTTCGCACCTGCGACGTCGCCTTTGAGCTGGGCGAGCCGGGCAAATCTGGTTTCACTGTCGTGGCTCGCTCCACCGTCAAGCAGTGTTATTTTTTTATATGCGGTTTCGGCTTTTTCATATTCACCGAGTTCGGCAAGAGAATCGCCTAAAATGCCCTGAGGATAGCTTTTCGCAGGGTTAAGTTCAATTATTCGAAGAGCATGATCACGAGCGTCCGAAAAATCGTGTGATGCGAATTCGGCAAGTGCGAGGGCGGCAAGACCGCCGGAATTTCGCACGTCTGGCACTGATGCAAGTGAAGCACGAGCAACGCGAAAAGCCAGATCGAGATATTGTATATCGCCTGTTTCGCGCAAACGCTGCAAATAAAGTATAGCTAACTTATTATTCGCGCTGAAATCTTCCGGGTCTTTTCTTAACCGGGCTTCAAGAAAGCGAATCTCACTGATACTCGTATCTTCGGTTGAAGCAATCAGCGAGGCCGGAGGAACGGTAGATGAAACGGACTGGTTCTGGGCAGGCCGAAAAATTCCACACGCCCCCACAGAGACCGCGAAACATAAAAATGCGAGCGGGAGAATTTTATTCTTTGTATGCCCTCTAAACATCATCACGCCCAGGCAGATTATTAATACCTGAAGCTCGTAAGGCTTCGCCTGCCGTCCAGATGGCCGCTCCAAGCAGCATAATGTCCTTGATAAGAAATTGTCCCGGCATCGGCGACGGAAAAGGGAAACCATAGCCGGCCTGCCATACGCCCGGCGTCGTCAGCAAAAAGCTCAAGGTAATGAGAAACATAAAAATTGCGCCGATGCTTCCGATAGCTGAAACTTTTGGTGCAAATGGACGCGTCGCAATCAAAATACCTAACGTCATCTCTACAATCCCGAGAACGGCTCCCCAAGCTCGCACAGTAAACACACTGTATGCCCACGACATTAAAGGCGAATTCGCCACTAGACCTTGAATTCCTTCTGCTTCATAAGCAGTGAATTTTAGTAGTCCCACGCTTAATAAAATTATCACCAAGCCATAGCGGATCACCTTCTCACCTAAATTTTCCAGCATATTGCCTGTGCTGACCGAATTTGCCGAATCTACATTTTCTACTCGTGTTGCCATTTCATATTCCTCCCCATTTTGTCAGCTATTCCTTTGATTATATCCAGATGCATTTGCAAGGTGGGCAGCGTTTTTTGCGGCAAACCTACACCACTGTCGCCAGAGTTTTTAGAAGCATTTTTACATCCCCCCACATTTGCCGGACATTGAATATTCCGCGCCGCCTAAATGGGCTTAGCGCGGAATATTAAATTATGTGAATTTATTGCCGTGTGTGATCGTCCAATGAGCTACCCGGGGCAGATGGCTGATACGGTTTGGCGACAAATGGAAATTGATTCCCAAACGGTTTGTCGTTACCGTCAACTTTATCGCCGAGCGGGCTGCCGTTGTTGATAATGGTGAATGTCCCGTCAACCACGTCGTCCTGCAGGCGGCGTCCGCCCATCTTGCCGTAACCGCCATCTTTGTTGTTTCCGCCGCCGCTGCCTTTGTTTGGCACGGACAAATCAAGACGTAAAATATCGCCCGTCAGAACCGCAGCCTTAGCCAGCATCGCGATGTGTGCGTCATCGGTGTTGAATAATTTCAGCGATTTTACGATATCGTCCTTGAATCTGCCCTTCGCGTCGTCCTCGGTCGATGCGGCATTGTATTCGTCCTTTCGCGCCGGCGGAATCAGGCCATTATTGACGAGCGGAACACCATCACGGTCGATGGTCACCCAGTCGCCTTCGCCTTCGATCACACCGTTATCCTTAATTTTTTGCGTCTTACGCCTCTGCGTCACAGCGTTGATACCGATAACATTCCCCTTACCTTTAAGCATCACGGCCGGAACCTCGACGGCGGTGATCAGAGTGTTGAGACCGGCGTAAGTATCTCGTCCGCCGCGTTCCGAGAGTCGTTTTAGATCCGGATGCCCCGGATTCATTATCGCCGATGCGACCATCCGGTTGGCTCCAGTGTCGTCTAAAAAGAATGGGTCATCGGCCACCCCAGCGTAAAACGATGCGTTGTTTTCGCTATTATTTGTAACGTCAAAATCCGGAGCAGTATATTCCTGATTGGAAACGGTGGTCGGAGCGGTAAATTTTTTGCCGTTGGGCAACTCAATCGTAGCCATCTGAGACGTTACTCGTCCTAAGCCCTTAGAATAATAAACGTCAACAAAGGCATCGGGTTTGGCATCGCCCGTGTTTTCGATCTCGAAACGATAACGAATATTGTGGTCGAAAATCGCCATGCCAAAATGCTCGCCCGATACAACAAAAGCTTGGGTTGACATTATCAATACGACTTTTGAATTGTCATTCGGGTCAAGAAACGCATAGGTGTCGGCCAAATCCGCACCGCGATCCTGAGTAATGATAGGTGAATCAATATGATCCGAGGCTTGCGTTGTTAGCGGGTAACGCGTTTGGAAAAACAACGATCCGATTGTAACGGCAATCGCTGTAAATTTGATAAATCCATTGATTTTTATTGACATATTCTCCTCCCCAAAAAATAAATCGGTTTCTCATTTGAAACTAATTGAAATTGCCTTGTCCGTGAATCTGCGCAAAATCAAGTGATATAACGAGATTACAAGACTCAGCATTAAAACCCGACAATAAGTCGAGTTACAAATCAATCAATAGTCCGGCAAAATAAAGTCAATACCTTCTATTGACCGATAAAAACATTGCGTGAGGCACGTGTGGTTGATAACTTGTGAACGGCAAATATTAATTTTACTCGGACATGTCCATCTACTGGTAAGCGACCACCGTGCAATTAGTATTCCACGCTCTTAATTACTAACAAAGTTGATAACTTCGGCTATTTTAAGGCGATAAAGTTGCAGATTTGCATCATTCCAATACGAACTGATTCAGTTGATAGGTCAATATCCGTCATCTTTGAAGACAATTCCGGCATCTGCGTTTATCTTAAGATGATCAGACTGAGAAGGTACGGCTAGGTATTGGATGGCTTCTTATTTCTGGTCCGAGGATTGAGGAAATTGATGAAGGAATCAATTCTTATTCGATTGCGATTATAAAAATATGTTAAATGATTTTCGCAGCTATTGATAAAAGAGTTAAATATCGCTTGAGGTTAAAAAATTTTCAATTACCGCTTAATCTTTGGAGTAGAATGTCTGACATCTCATTTGTTATTTACTGGCGATCCTTCGATTGTCAATTGAAGGATCGCCATGATAAAAAATCTTAGCTTCCCAATTTAATCCTCGGATCGGGTTTTGATTTGATCTCGAATTCTTTAGGCGGCTCGGCTCCCAGTAAATTCCTCACGAAGTAATCCCACCTGCGGCGCATCATGTAGAAACTGTCGGCGCCGTAACCGTGATGGGCATTCGGGAAAATTATCAGGTCAAAATCCTTATTGGCCTTTTCTAGGGCTTGGACGACAAGGTAAGTGTTGTATGGCGGAACATTGTCGTCCATCCCGCCGTGGGCAAGCAATAATTTGCCTTTCAGATTTTTGGCAAAATTCTGGTTGGCCTGATCTTCGTAATTATTTTTGCCGTCAGCCCCTGTGGTCACCAAACCGATATAGCGTTCGCCCCAATCGTCTTCGTAATTACGGTTTTCGTGATTGCCCGATTCGGAAATGCCGACCTTGAAAAAATCAGGATAGCGAAACATCGCCGCCGCTGTTGCGTATCCGCCGCCGGAATGTCCCCAAATGCCGACACGGTTGATATCTATGAAAGGATAACGAGCGGCAAGCTGCTTGATCGCCCCGACTTGGTCGGGCAAAGTATTGTCCGCCATATTGCCGTAGCAGGCATCGTGATATGCCTTTGAACGCAGCGGGTTGCAGGTGCCGTCAACCACCACTACCACAAAACCTAATTCCGCAAGTGCCTGATGATCGATGCGGCTGGCGGCAAACGAACGGCTGCCGACACCGCCACCCTGCGGGCCGGGATAAACATAATCGATCACCGGATATTTTTTATTTGTGTCGAGATCGGTCGGAGTAAACATCAAACCATATAGATCGGTCACTCCGTCGCGTGCCTTTACGGTGATAGGCTGAACGGGTTTCCAGCCGCTCGTTCTCAGACGTGAAATATCGGTTTTTTCAAGCTCCGCAACAAGTTTGCCGCTCATATTACGAAGTACAGATACCGGAGCGGTTGCAGGAGTTGAAAAATTGTCGATGAACGTTTTGCCGTCGGGTGCGAGGGTAATATCATGGTTCGCATCTTCCGGTGTCAGCAGACTGAGATTTTTGCCGTCAAAATTAACCCGATAAAAATGCCCGAAATACGGATCACGGCCTTTTTCGTGACCGCCAGCCTCGAAATAGAGAACGCGATTTTTCTCATCAACATTTTGCAGCCGCCAAACGGCGAATTCACCTTTCGTTATCTGATTTTTAAGCTTTCCGGTATTTAGGTCATAAAGATAAAGATGTCCCCATCCGTCACGCTCGGTAAACCAAATAAATTCGTTAGATGCAGGCAGATAGCGCCAGTTGACGATGCCTTGGCCGGATTCGAATTGAGTCGTCGAAGTTTCTTCGTAAACATCGCAAACAACACCCGTAGAAGCATCAGCAATACGTAATATTTCCTTTTTATGGTCGCGCGATGTCGATACAAATGCGAGTTTTGTGCCATCGCCGCTCCAGTAAACATCGTCCCAACCGCCCGCGCATGAAATATCGTCGCACTGTGTCGAGCGGTGTTGGTCGGCTTCCATCTTGAGACGAATGACCTTTGAACCATCGACATCTATAATGACGCGTTGAATTGTCGTGATTACCTTATCGCCCGGCAGAGGATATTTCCATGCTTCAAGTTTTGGCGCTCCGACATTGGTGGAAACGAGATACATATCGCTGACACCGCGTTGATCCTGCTGAAAAGTAGCGATCTTTTTCGAATCAGGTGACCATACAAGAATCGCGCGGTCGCTTTTTGTCCATCCTGCATTATCCGTTGCATAGCCAAAGTCTTTTACGCCGTCTGCCGTCAATTGCGTTTCCTTGCCGGATGCAATGTCACGGGCCCAAAGGTTGTGATCCTTGATATACGCAGCCCGTTTTCCGTCGGGTGAAATTACATCGTTTGGCCGTGCCCGCCGGTCGGGTGCCGAGGACGTAACGCCAAGTCCGGAAAGATCAGCGGCTGTCTTGCGTGAGCCGTCAGCCGGATTTATGAGAATGTATTCGGTGCCGGTCGGCGTCATAACTCGATACCAAAATCTGCCATCGGGAAGGAATGTCGGTCGCACCGTTCCGCGGTCAATCAAGGCTGAGGTGTTAAACCCCAGCATTTTTTCGGCCCGTGCATAGTCTGCTGACGTGACGACAGGGTTTTGTGCAAGTAAAAACGACGAAAAAGTAAAGAGAATGAGCGCTAATGTGCCAATCGAAATTTTATTCATTTAAGTGTTTATCCGATCCAAAAGTATTGATAATGCCAAGTCATTGTTCGAGTAGGTGAAGTTAAATTATTTTAACACGCGCAAGTTGTTTTTTAACATTTTGCACAGCCGATTTGATATTATTTGAATATAATCGAAATACTTGGATATAAATACACAATTTCGCTGACCGGAATTTATCAAACAACGGCGGACAGCTAATGATCGAACCAAAAGAAAATCTAGGAAAGCTTGTCGCCGTTCATGTGATCGCGCCTGCATATTTACAGCGGGCCGCGATCGTTGCCGTATTGTCATTTGTCTTTTTTATCGCGATGCTGGTCGCATTTTATATCCGGGAAAGCTTTGGCTATTTTTTGCTCTCTACTGGTTTTCTTGTCGTCTATTTTTTCACGTTTATTAGTTGGGTAACGCAAAGACGAAATGTTGTGAAAATTTTTGAGAACGGGATTCGTTATAAAAAATTTGAAGGTCGCTGGGATGAAATTGAATCAGCGGATTTCCCCGATAAAATACAAATTAAGGGCAAAAAAATTAACCCGGATAAAGTCAGCATTCCGTCATCGATATTGGGATTTCATGAATTGGCCAAAATTATACAGAAAAAGACCGCCCCTTTTTCTTAAGGCAGATATCGCTTCCATTCATCGCTTTCCGCTGCTCTTTTTATTATCTGGTTCCGTTCATTCAGCAAACGGGTCATATATTTTTCCAAAAACAGAATATCCGCCAAAACACCGATTGGGCCCAGTGGTGAGGAATAGTCGAAAATATCTTTAAAAAGCGTGCCTGATGTGGTTTGCTCCAGGAAATGATCGTGCGTGAACCCACTAAAAGCACCGCTAACCATTTTATCCTGAAACCGATCGGGGCGTTCGCTGAGGGTGATTATCGAAGTCAGTTTTTGTCGCACCCCGAAATGAACCGCTTCCCAAGTAACACTTTCGCCAAGGCCGATCAGACCCTTCGTTACGCCATTGACAGCTTTTTCGTCATACTTGGTCATCGAATCGGCGTGCAGATCAATGCTGCGGGCGAGGTCAAAAACACGATCGATCGGTGCATTTATAAGGGTTTTGAGTTTAATGACCGGCATAATTTCCCAGACAAGATTCTCACGCAAAAATCTACAGAAAGCAATGCTCGTCGGCAGAAGCCTGACCGTCAGGGAGGGCTTGGGTGGTCGGCGAGCCCTCGCTGACACTCGCGCTCCTGACAAATCCTGAACATCAAGTCCCGATGAACCGTATGGATTACGGAATCGGCCAGGTCTTACCCGAGCCTTCGTTTACTATTCAGCGGTTACGATTTACCATTCGTCACCATCATGTACTGTCCATCCTGCGGCACCGAATACGCGATCGAACTAAAGTACTGCAATCGTTGCGGCGCGAACCTGAGCACCGAGGTGGCGTTGCAGCACGAGCCGTTGACCGTCAACCTGACCAAGCCCACGCTGATCATCGGCGCGGTGATGGTGCTGCTAACCCTCGGCGGTTTCGGCGGGTTAATCGGCGGCGCGGTTGGCCTGGCTTCGGTAGTTCGCGGAAACGATCCTCTGATTGCCGTGATCTTTATGGGCATGTTGACCATCATGATCGTCGACATTTTTCTGGTCCGCCTCCTAACCAAAATAATCAA
>JAYUCO010000079.1:0-17880 GCA_043740295.1 Pyrinomonadaceae bacterium
GAACAAACAAAAGTCTGCTGCAAATCAAAGCGGAACGGTCGGCCAATATTCCTTCGACGGCGACGGCAAGCGCGTCAAGAAAATCTCAACAACGGAAACAACAGTTTTTGTATATGACGCATCTGGTAAAATGGTTGCGGAATACTCAACGCAGCCGAACCCGACGCCGCAAGTCAGCTATTTGACAACCGACACCCTCGGCAGCCCAAGAATCACAACAGACGCAACCGGACAAGTGATCTCCCGACGAGATTTCCACCCCTTCGGCGAAGAAATGTCCACAACCCAAAGAACTCAAGGCCTAAATTACACGCCGGATAACACCCGCCAAAAATTCACCGGCTATGAACGGGATAGCGAAACCAATCTTGATTTCGCTCAGGCACGAATGTTCGGCAACGGCTTAGGTAGATTCACTTCTCCGGATTTGGTCGGGGGCAATATCAGTGATCCACAGACGTTTAATAAATATGTCTATGTTATGAACAATCCTCTGAATTTTATTGATCCAAGTGGATATTGCGGTACGACAGCCGGCAGCCCGGACGATACACCTTGTCAGTGGTTTAGAAATGCGGAGGGAAGTTATTTGTCAGTTTCACAACAGGAGTTCGGCGACGGAAGCGGTTATGCTGGATATACTCTTGTTGACGATCCTGGCTCTATATCCTTTCGATTGACAACGCTGAATGGCAATTACTCCAGTGACTCGGAATACCAAATGCTTTTGAGCAATAATGCCGCCGTAACTCTTGGTTCAAACGGACGATTTGTAGCTGTTGAAGAAGATTTGAGTCCGATTATGGAGGAAGATGTTTCTGATGCGAATACACAAGTTGTTCCAGGAAGCGGCTACTTTGATTTTAATCTTACTGGTGGTCATTATGGATTTGTCGCAACCGGCGGTTTGCAGGTTGACTCAGAGTTGAATTTATTTCCTTATGTCGGAGCCGGGATCGGAACACCGGGGATCAGTTTTTCTGCCGCATATAGTCCCGATAAGGTAACGCCCGGAGTTAATGCACAAATTCAAGTTTCACCAGGAGGCTCCATAGGTGTGGATAGGAAAAAGAACTCATTTACTGAATTCAATGTTGGTTCTCCCGGTGCATCAGCTACTGCAACGTGGGTTTTCGGTAGGGATGATGGCACCGTTCCTACTCGCTTCCCATCCGGGCCCAATGCTGCCGTTAATAGTCCATTGGACTATAATCGTCCGATTGCACCAAATTGCTCATGTAATGTGAGTTTGCCGAGATAAACCGTCATGATTGTCATTCTGAGTTTTGGTTTTCTATTGCTAACAGCTCTATCTTCTTTCTTTCTCTTTGATCGATTAATAAGGCATCTGTATAGAGAACATCGTGCGAGATGGATTGAGTCTGGATCACCGTTAGGATTTTATTGGGTGCCAAAGGAATCGGTGTCTAGGTTAGAATTGCCGAAATTCAGAAGTTCAATTTCACGGGGAAGGCTCTATTTTAGCTGGTTATTGATTAAACCGACTTGGCTTACTGCTGATCCTGATGCCTTGCAAATGTTAATCGCATTTCGAATTTCAGCAATCGTTTTCTTTTTGGCGTTTATAGGTTGGGCATCGATTGTTTTTCTTACCTAATAAAGTTGCTACATACTTCACAGGTTACGTGACGGCTAAAAGTACTGATTTAGGTGACATTTCAACAGCAAGGAGCCCTCTTCGGACATTTCCTTATCCAATATCTGCTCATGCATTGATTTTGTTTAAAATGAGTTTCAACAATCGTAAGGGAGTTTGCTTGAGACAAGAGTAAGGGATTCGACGAAGGGGGCGGTTAGTTATCCTTTGACTACATCGAATTCGATCTCGACGACGGCGGCGTACGATCGATATGGGAATCCGGTGATGATGACGGATGCGAAGGGCGTGCAGACGCAGATCATGTATGGCCCGGTCACGGGGCCGAACGGGACGGTCACCGGGCTTTACCCGACGCAGACCGTTTCGGCCTACGGGACGCCGCTCGCGAGGACCTCGGCCGCCGCTTATGATTTCTACACCGGAGCGGTGACATCGGCCACGGATGTGGACAACAACATTTCGACCGCGATGGAATACGACGCCCTCGGGCGTCCGGTCAACTGAGCTACATCCCCTTGAAGGAAGTGAAAAGCGGGAAATCAAAAACTTAGATCATAAGCTGGAACCTTATAAGCGGCCACAAACTTCTGATCTAAGATTCAAATCAAAGAACTATTGGACCCCGGCCGGCAGGAGTGAGCCGCGCGGATCGGATGCGTAGGCATATCCGTCTTCGATCTTTCCGATAATTCCGTGAAAATTGATCTCATCTCCTGAAACCACGACAACAACGTCGCCCGGGCTGTTAAGTTTCTGGTCGATCGGGAATTTAATTATTGTCGCGTTGCCGTTTTCGTGTGCAACGGCTTCGTATTCAAATGTATCCGCGTTAAAACTGAGTGTCTGACAAAAAGCTACTTCCATTTATTTTCTCCTGACTAAACTAAAATTTAACCACACGACGGGGAAAAAAGAAAATACCACCGTGTTCGGATGCGTATATCAAAGTCCGGGATCAGATCACCTGAACTTCTACACTAGCGGATGTTTCAATTCGAAGTCCAAGGTAATAGCGTCATGGTCGGAAAGTGGTATGCCTTCGGCATTTACCAGATCTCCAATGGTTTGCGGTTTGGAATCCTTTGCGATTCTGATGCCTTTTCCAGCAAACCAATCCAATCTGCCAGAAACTCTTCCGCCGACGCGGTTCGCTGCCCAAAAGATAAATGGAAAACACCATTCGGGAACCCAATCTCGGAGATTTGTGTTCTTTTCGATACTGCTCACATCATAATGAATTGTTCCGGCGCCAGATTCATTAAGGCTTTTATACTCGAAACCACGAGATGTCAGCTCATTAAAAAGCTTTTTCTCAAAATAACGGTCGGGATGAGGATAATGATTTTTTACTACATTCTTTACGCCCATCATTACACGCCGCCAATACCCCAGAATTGCCCGCCGGGCGCTTTGTGCATTAAATGTCGTCGTATTCCAATCACCACCGACCAAAACCGGAAGCGGTGAAAGGGTGTCGAGATGGTCGAGAATGATCTTCATCTGCAAATGCCTGTGTGCGCGGGAACAATGAGCATCAAGATGAACGGTAACGGCCCGGAAAATTCCTGCGGGATGTTCAATATCCGCGATCAAAGCCCGAAGATAACCGAGACGTTTTTCTTTGCCCCACATTTTGTCCTTACCATTAGGCAGCGGAACCGCGTGGGCGTTTTTCATCGGGTATTTTGAGAACATGGCCAGGCCGTGAATAGATTTTGTGTTCTCACCGGCCATTTCCGATTCAACGCCGCTTCCTTTTTGCAATGCAATATAAACAGGCGCAAAAGCGTAATTCAGCTTAAATTCTTTTGCTATTTCCTGAGCAACAAAACGGTTTCCGCTTCGAGCCATGCCATGATCAAGCTCGGTAAGGAGGAGAATATCCTTTTCGCGTAATCCATCATGGTTTTTTAATGCGTTGATTATTCCTTCGAAGATACACCCGCGTTCGATATTCCAGGCAAGCGCTCTTATCTTGTCGGAACCGGGAACGGTAGTAACTGGATTCTTTTGGCCGTCATTTAAAAACCCAGTCGCTATCGCTCCCGGTTCTGACAAATCCTCGCAAACAACCGCATTTAATATCCGCTCAGCTTCCGGTTTTATCTTTGAATAAATATCGGACGCTTCCAACTCGGGCGTCGATTCAAATTTTAGGAGCTCGGGGAAATGCTTTTGCAGACCGTGGTCAAGCACATCCGGCGTGCATAAAATGGGTAAAACATGATCAGACATAAAAACATAAAGAATACGTCAATCCACGGTCAAAAGAAAAGACGGACCATGCCGCCACGCAAAATTTAATTTGTAAAAGGATCAATCGTCGTAGCGTTCCTTTGGCGGTGCAATCGCCAGAAAATCCGCCGTTATCTTTTCGCTGTAAGTAGTCAGAAGTTCGGCGAGACGCTTTTGTTGCCTTGTATAAAATATCAAACCGACGTGTTTTTGTTTGCTCACGCGATACACAATTTCTTCGTCCAAATAATGCGATGTGTCTGGTTTATCCTGATGTGAAAGAGCTAAGGCAACCCCGGCAAAATCCTTGCGAAGCTTGGGTAATTTATAAGGATTTTCTTCGGTAGCGGTTTCAAGCTTTGCCCATTCGCGCCAGAGATTGAAATTGCAGGCGTGTTCGAGAACGTTTGAGATATATGCACCACCGACACGGCAGGCGACTTCCAGCAGATAAAATTTGCCCTCACTTTTGCTTTGCAAAAACTCGGCGTGAGAAACACCGCGGTCGTATTTGAATGCCTGCAAAAGCTGCGAGTTCAGTTTTTCGAGTTCCCTGCGTTCTTTCGTACGGTATGGAACGATCGACGATGTAAAGACCCCGCCGTAATGCGTCACACTGAAAGGCGGCGTGCCGTATTGGCTGACGCCGCACGTCATTACCTTTCCATCGGCGACGACCGAATCGACGTGAAATACTTTTCCCTCAATAAAGCGTTCGATCAGAAATTGCGAGGGATGATCGCGCCATGTGTTGCGGGCATCGACATCGGCCAAAACTTCCCAAACCTGTTCTTTTGTCTCACATTTCCGGATACCGAAAGCAGAAACTTCATTGCGTGGTTTCACGACCCACGGAGCCGGAATATTATCCAGATAATCATTGATTGAATTACTGTTAAAAGCTCCAATATATTCCGGACATGGAATTCCGGCTTCAAAAGCAACGTTCCGCATCGCTAATTTGTCACGGAAGCGAAGAGCATGCGAACTCGTCATACCGCCAAGCTGCAAATGCTCCCTCGCTTTCGCCGCAGTCAAAACATCGAATTCATCTAAACCTACTATTCGATCTATCGGTTGCTGGCCGGCAATATTTGTAATTGCACGAATGTAATCTTCGGCCGATGCGTTATCTTCAACCGTTCTTGCCTCATTTAACGCCGTCCACGCCCACGGCTCATCAAGCAGCTTTTTACGGGTCAAAAGCGTCACGTTCCAACCCGCACTTTGGCATTCGTCCAAAAACTCGTTGCCTTTATGCTCGCTGGCGATGCAGACTATATGATTTTTCATATAATGAAAGCTAGGAAATGCCCTCCCTTTACTGCGATTTTTCTTGATCGCCTATTTTATTTTGTTGGGAAAGAATGGCACAATTTGACCGTAAAGACAATAGATAATCTGGTTATACCGTTTGACGGAATTTAGTGTTAGGAGTCGTAAAACATGGGCGAAATAGATTTAGTCAATCTTGTAAGTCATCTAATAATTTACATGGTTGTTTTGCTTCTGGCGATTTCCGCCCACGAAGCGGGCCACGCTTGGATGTCCTACAAATTTGGCGATGACACCGCTTATATGTTAGGACGAGTAACCCTGAACCCTATTGCACATACCGATCCTATAGGCACTTTGGCGATACCGGTCTTGAGTTTTATTCTTGGTGCGGTCGGTGGTGGATTAGGCAGCATTCCTTTGATCGGCTGGGGAATTCCGACACCAGTAAATCCGAGCAAATGGACAAATTACAAACTTGCCAATGTTATGGTATCGATCGCTGGGGTTTTGGCAAATTTGATTTTGCTGATCATTGGTATCGCTGCCGCTAAAATAATGATGGCGCAGGGGTTTGCGATCCGGGATTTTTTTGGCCAAAGCACTAACCCTGTCGCAATTCTGGTTGGAAATCTTATGACACTCAACCTTTCACTGTTTGTATTTAACCTTCTGCCTTTCCCACCACTTGACGGAAGTAAGATTCTTTCGACGTTCCTGCCTGAGAGTTTTCAGCCTATTTTTCAGTTGCTCGAACAATTTGGCTTTATTATTTTGATGGCCCTTATTTACATAGGTGTTTTTAGGCTTATCATAACTCCGTTTCTTTACGGACTGCTTTATATCCTTTCAGTTTGATCATGAAAAAACGTATTTTTAGCGGCGCTCAGCCGACGGGACAGCTTCATATCGGTAATTATCTTGGAGCCTTGAAGAATTGGGTTGCCTTGCAGGATGAATATGAGAGTTTTTACTGCATCGTAAATCTCCACGCGATCACGATGCCGCAGGACCCCAAAGTTTTACGTCAAAAAACACTCGATCTCGCACGAATTTATCTCGCGGCGGGAATTGATCCTGAAAAATCTACGATCTTTATACAGTCCGACGTTCCCGAACATGCGGAATTGACGTGGGTTCTGTCTTGCATAGCACGAATGGGCGAGCTTGAACGAATGACGCAGTTCAAGGATAAGACTCGAAGCTTGATGCACTCAAAGCCTTTGACAGAAAGTCAGGTTGCGGATCTTGACGCTCTTCGGGGAACCGAAACCTTCGGTAAGTGGAAAGAAGACGAATCAAACGAAGCGATAGATAGAAAGGTGAAACTTTTTCGCGACAGCATTGAACATTCCAGTGCTCAACGCGCGGGCGTCGGGCTATTCACCTATCCGGTCCTGATGGCCTCGGACATTCTGCTCTATCAAACCGACCTCGTCCCCGTCGGCCAAGATCAGAAACAGCACCTCGAACTCACACGCGACCTGGCCGAACGCTTCAACCGCGATTTCGGCGAAACCTTTGTAGTGCCCGAACCGTTCATCCCGCCCGTCGGGGCAAATATATTGTCCCTGCAAGACCCGACGAAAAAGATGTCCAAATCGGACGAGAACGCGAACGGCTCGATATTCCTTCTCGACGACGCTGACACGATCACCAAAAAATTCAAAAAAGCCGTCACTGATTCCGGCACTTCGATAAACTTCGAACCCGACCGTCCGGCGATTCGAAACCTGCTGACGATCTATCATCTCCTCACCGGCAAATCCCCCGACGAATGCATTGTCCATTTCGAAGGGAAAGGCTACGGTCATTTCAAAACCGAATTAGCCGACACCGTAGTTGAATTCCTACGGCCTTTCCAAGACCGCGTTAAAGATTATTCCGACCTTGAATTAAACAAGATCCTTAAAACTGGCGCCGAAAAAGCCCGTCAAATCGCAGGCCAAACATTACGAAATGTTTACGAACGAACCGGCATTGCTTAGGCTATGTTTCAAAGATTTTCAGCGGACGGCTCGATAGACTTTAATGCATGCGATCCAAAGAGTAAAAATAAGTTGTCGAATGACGATGGAATGCAGTTAGTTAAAAGCTAATACAAAAAAAATGTCAGACAAAATCACAGTTTATGAAAAGCCAACTTGTACAACTTGCCGCAAGCTGGCAAACCTCTTTCGTGAGAATGGTATCGATTTTGACCGCGTAAATTATTTCATTGAACCGCTGACCGAAACGAAGTTGAAAGCTTTGTTTAAAAAGGCACAGCTAAAACCCTATGATGGTTTGCGGAGAACAGAACCCGTGTTTAAGAGCCTGGGAATTACAATGGAAACGCCTGATGACGAGGTTATTCGTGCGATCGTTGGAAATCCGGCCATCTTGCAGCGGCCGATCGTTGAGGTCGGTGATCGAGCGGTATTGGCAAGGCCGGTCGAAAAAGCTTTAGAATTAATCGGGATCAAGTCGAGTTAAATATGAGTTATACGAACGGTAATGGAAATGGCCACAAGCCAAAACCAAAGAATGTGCTTGGAACAGATTTGAGATCGTGCTGCACGGACCCAATGACGGGATTTTATCGTGACGGCTATTGCCGCACCGGTGCCGACGATACGGGCCGACATACTGTCTGCATTATTGCAACCGAAGAATTTCTGAGGTTCTCTAAAGCCGTCGGAAACGACCTTTCGACACCGATGCCTCAGTATGCTTTTCCCGGATTGGTCGCCGGTGATAAATGGTGCCTGTGCATGCTGCGCTGGCGTGAGGCTCTCGAAGCCGGAATGGCCCCGCAGGTTATCCTGGAAGCGTGCCACGAATCGGTTTTAAAAATTGTGACGATCAAAGACCTGCGCGATCACGCGCTCATTGAGGACTAAATGCAGACCGTCGAACATTTGCGCGAGCTTTTTGCTTATAATGATTGGGCAAACAGGCGGGTTATCGTGGCTTTGAAACAAAATGCATCGGAAAGGTCTCTGCAAATATTGGCCCATTTGCTTATAACCGAAAAGGAATATTACGAACGGCTGTTTGGAAAAGACTCGACGGGATTCGATTTCTGGCCCGATCTGACAATTGATGAATGCGGCACACTTGCCCGCGCATCGGCCGAGGCATTTGAAAAACTGCTGAGGAGGTTTGACGACGAAGGCCTCGACGTTCGAACACGATACCGGACCAGTGAGGCAATTCCATATGAAAATAGTTACCGTGAACTTCTGACGCATGTCGTTTTTCATTCGTCTATACATCGCGGAAATATTATCCTGAAACTTCGCGAAGAAGGCCTCGAACCGCCAAAAATCGACTATATTATTTATCACCGCGAAACGAAATACATCTGATGGAGCAGCAGCCCGAACAATTCAGCTTTGACTTTTACAAAGAGACAGCACATATCGATGGCGGTTCCGGCGATCAACTAAAGCTGACGCTTGGTGAATTTGCGGGCCCGCTAGATCTGCTTTTGTTTTTGATAAAGCAGGAACAAGCGAATATTTTCGATATTCCGATAGCTAAGATCACCAACGAATATTTGCAGTATATTCGTTTAATGAAGCAGCTCGACATCTCCATCGCGGCTGATTTTGTCGTTATGGCGGCCACGCTGATCGAGATCAAATCGAAGATGCTGCTTCCTAGAGAGATCACAACGGAAGACGGCGAAGAGATTGACGATCCACGTAAAGAACTGGTCGATCGGCTGCTCGAATACGAAAAATTTAAATTGGCGGCCGAGATGCTTTACGAACGGACGACGATCGAGCAGGCCGTATTCACCCGCGGGCAGATCGAATCAGATGAAAACAACGCCGAGATCAATGCCTCAGTTTTCGATCTGCTGACGGTTTTTCAAAAGATCCTTTCCCGTCATAAAGAAGAAGTAATGATGGAGATCCATCGCGAAGAGGTGTCACTTGCCGACATGATACGAAACCTCAGAAAAAAAATCTTTGATGAACTAGAACTCGATCTGGTGACATTTTTCAATGAAATGCACAATAAAAGAGAGTTGGTGACGGCTTTTATGGCGGTACTTGAAATTGTTCGCACGGAAAGCGTTAAATTGGTGCAGCGGAAAACCTTTGGCAGTATTATTTTACGGAAAATTGAAAAAGCCGGAGTTTAGGCACGGCAACCATGGAATCAGGAACCGAATCAACAATATCGAGAGGACTGGCGGAATTGATCGCCGCCGTTGAAGCTCTGATCTTCGTATCGGATGATCCGATCAGCGCAAAGCTGTTGAGCGAAGTGCTTGGTGAAGACCGGGAAACCATAGAAGCTGCTCTCGAAGCACTAAAAAATGAATACGAGGTCCGCGAAAGCGGTTTGCAGATTCGCGAGATCGCAGGTGGTTGGCAGATCTCGACACGAACGCAATATCACGACGAAGTGCGGCAGTTTCTAAAAACGCGGCCTTCGGCAAAGCTTTCTCTCGCTTCCCTTGAAACTCTTTCAGTGATCGCCTATAAGCAGCCTGTGACGGTTCCGGAAATTCTCGAGATCCGCGGTGTTCAATCCGCATCTGCCATCAAAACCCTTTTAGAAAAAAGGCTTATCATCACAAAAGGCCATAAGGAAACAGTCGGCCGCCCGATGCAGTACGGAACATCCAAGGATTTCCTGATACAATTCGGGCTGAAAGACCTAACTGAATTACCAAGCATCGAAGATTTTGAAGATTTGATACAATAAGTAGAAACACTACCAATAGGAAGTGGTCTTTATCTCTCAATTGCTAACTGATGAGTGTGGGAAGCCCTCGGTTTCCGTTATAACCAAATGCAGGAAAGACTTCAAAAATTGATCGCTCAGGCGGGAATCGCGTCACGCCGCCATGCAGAGGAATTGATCGCGTCCGGCGAAGTAACGGTCAATGGCGAGATAATAATTACTCCCGGAACCAAGGCCGATCCCGATAAAGATCACATCAAAGTAAACGGAAAACTGATTAATCCCGTATTAAAAAAACGCGAAAATTATTATATATTGCTCAATAAACCGAAAGGTTACTTGTCGAGCGCAGCCGACCCAGAAGGCCGCAAACTTGTCACCGATCTGGTCAAAGGATACGGGAAACTTCATCCTGTAGGAAGACTTGATTACAACACCGAAGGGTTGATAATTCTCACCAACGACGGTGATTTTACCAATTTTGTCGCAGCTTCAAAAAAAATCCCTAAGGTTTATGAGGTGAAAGTAAAAGGTCTGCCGACGAATGTTGCAATCAACAAACTCCGGCGCGGGTTAAGGCTCGAAGACGGATTCAAAACCGCTCCTGCCGAGATCAAAGACCTGCTGCCGACCGATAAAAATGGCTGGTATGAAGTGGTCCTGCACGAAGGCCATAACCAGCAGATCCGCAAAATGTTCGATGCTATCGGCCATTCTGTCGTAAAACTTCGCCGCATTGCAATTGGAAATATTCGCGACAATAAATCCCTGGCGGGCACATCCCGCAAACTGAGCGAAGAAGAAATAGCTGATCTGCTGGCTTCGAAGAAAAAAATCCCGCCGGTTTCTAAAACCGATCCGCAAAAACTAAAACGGCCTTCACGGTCAGTAAAACCGAAAAAGCCGAAGCGTGTTTTTCGTTGAACCTTCAGTGCAAAAGTGTCCTATGTTCCACCATCAAACATAGGTCCTGTACAACCTTGATCCCTTCTCTTGCGAGAATTTCGGCCACTTCATCGTTTCTGATCCCCAATTGAAACCAAACGGCTTTAGGCTTTTTTTCCAGGATCTCTCGTGTGTGCTTCGCGATGTCCACATCACGCCTGAAAACGTTCAAAAGATCGATCTCGTCTGGGATGTCATTAAGATTACGATAAACCTTTCTACCCAAAATTTCGGTAATTTCGGGATAATAAACCGGAACAGGAATAACATCGTAACCATTTTCCGCCATATACTTCGCCACATAAAATGCCGGCTGTCCCGCACGCGATTCCGGCTTGATGCCAAGAACCGCAATTGTTTTCGTCTCCTTTATTAATTTCGATATTTCTTCGTCTGTACTCAAAATATTTTCTTTCCACATCATAATTCAATAGTTTATCCACAAATCGATGTTTTCCCAAACAAAGACAATGGCCAAAGTATTTGTTTTGCTGATTGGCTTATAGTAATATAACTTCTTATTATATTGAGCCTTTTATGAATTTTGAACTAAACGAAGAACAGCAACAAATAAAATTTAGCATACGTGAATTTGCCGAAAGCGAAATTCGTCCGCATGTTATGGAATGGGACGAATCGCAGCATTTTCCCATGGAACTCCGCCCTAAATTAGCCGAACTTGGTTTGCTCGGCATACTTTTTCCGGAGAATTACGGCGGTGCCGGCATGGAATATGTAGAATATGCAACGATAATAGAAGAACTTGGCCGAGTTTGCGGCTCGGTCGGTCTTTCCGTAGCTGCCCACAATTCGCTTTGCTCGAATCATATTTATACATTCGGTTCTGAGGAACAAAAGCAAAAATATCTCGTCCCGCTCGCTCAGGGCGAATCATTCGGCGCCTGGGGCCTGACCGAATCCCAGGCAGGTTCAGACGCTTCCGGCACACGAACGAACGCTATCCGGAGCAACGGCGGCTGGAAAGTCAACGGATCAAAGAATTTCATAACCCACGCCATTGCCTGTAACACGCTCGTCGCCGTGGCCGTAACAGACAAAGAAAAAGGTAATAAGGGCATTTCGGCCTTTATTTTCGATAAATCGATGGAAGGTTTCCGGTCCGATAAAAAGGAAAATAAACTTGGTATGCGGGCTTCGGAAACAGCCTCAGTCGTTTTTGAAGATTGCTATGTACCAGATGAAAACCGGCTCGGAAACGAAGGCGAAGGCTTCTTTCAGGCGATGAAGGTGCTCGACGGCGGGCGCATTTCCATTGCCGCTCTGTCGGTCGGTATTGCACAGGGAGCCTATGAGGCGGCATTGAAATACTCGAAAGAGCGACAGCAATTCGGCAAAGCCATCTCCGAATTCCAGGCGATCCAGTTTAAATTAGCTGATATGGCAATGCAGATTGAAGCCGCGAGATTACTCACACTTCAAGCAGCGTTTTTAAAGGACAACGGCAAACAAACGACCCGTCAGTCTGCAATGGCCAAACTTTTTGCATCTGAAATTGCTGTAAAAGTAGCCGAGGAATCGGTGCAGATCCATGGCGGTTACGGCTACACCAAAGATTACCCGGCCGAAAAATATTGGCGTGATTCAAAACTCCTTACAATTGGCGAAGGCACGTCTGAGATCCAAAGACTGGTGATCGCAAAAAACCTTCTTAATTCGATGTAAAATAGTGGCGATGTTAAGAAACCCGGTTTAGCGGACCGGCGTATTATATCTGAAACAAATTTTTCGAATCGCGTGTTTCATGTTGCATTTGTGAAACACTTTGATATAATCGAAATTCCAATTTCAGACCATAGGAGAAAAATTATGAGTACAAGTACCGCTACTGGTCCCGGCCGTCTTGCAACGGCTTTTTTGGCAGAATTAGACAATGAAGCAAAGGTCACTAGACAATGTCTCGAACGTGTCCCGCCAGAGAAATTTGACTGGAAACCGCATGAAAAATCGATGACGATGGGCCGTTTGGCGGTTCATTGTGCCGAGATGTTCGGCTGGACGAAAGAAACACTGAAGCAGGACGTTTTGGATTTTGCGACGGCCGACTTTAAACCGTTCGAGCCATCATCGAGCGAGGAACTTCTCGCATTTTTTGACGACCACATCGCCAAAGCCAAGATAATTTTGGGCGAAACTCCGGACGAAACTTTTTTTACCGACTGGACAATGCGAAACGGCGAGCAAGTTTATATGACGATGCCCAAAGTCGCCGTAATGCGATCTTTTGTGATGAATCACATAGTTCATCATCGCGGACAGCTTACCGTTTATCTCCGCCTGAACGATATTCCTGTCCCGTCGATCTACGGCCCGTCTGCCGATGAAGGCCAAATGTAATTTACCTCTTTAATTTAAGTAAACTTATATGCGCGAAAGATTTTAATTCTTTCGCGTTTTTTGTTTAGAATTGTAAGAAACTCTGAATAATGTGAGAATATTCCTTTAATTTACAATTATTATGAAATTAGTTTCATGTCTCAAATCAAATTAACGGCAATCTACGAAAAAGCTGAAGAAGGGTTACATCGGTTATGTAGCCGAACTTCCTGGTGCAAACACACAGGGCGAAACGTTGGAAGAAACACGTAAAAATCTGCATGAAGCCTCATCCCTTCTACTGGAATGTTATCGCGACTAAGCTGAAGACAGATTTGCTCAAAATAAAAATGCCATGAAAGAAGAGTTGGTATTGCAAGCCGCCTAAGATGGAACTCAAAGATTTGATTCGGCATATAGAAAATAACAAATATGCTTTTTGTCATGAAGGTGGCAACCTTACAATTTACAAGAATCTCGACAGTGGTAAAATGACTTCTATTCCTCGTCATCGGGAGATCAAAGAGTGTCTGGCAAAAAAGATTTGGGATGATCTCGGAGTTCTCCGCCCATAAGACCTAATTAAGAATGATCGATGTAGAAAAACTTTTTAATGGTGAAACCCGCGCTGTCGCCCGCGCGATCACCAAAGTCGAGAACGGTTCGGAGGATGCAGCCGGACTGATGAAGGCTGTTTTCCCGAATACCGGAAATGCAATGGTGATCGGGATCACAGGTTCCCCAGGTGCGGGAAAATCTTCGCTAGTGGACAAGCTTGCGATGTTTTATAAAGATCGCGGGGAAAAGATCGGGATAATCTGCGTCGATCCATCGAGTCCTTTTTCGGGTGGCGCTATTCTTGGGGACCGGATTCGGATGGCCACGCTCGGCCTCAATAAAAATATTTTTATCAGGTCGATGGCGACACGAGGGAATCTTGGCGGCCTGTCGCGTACGACAGTCGATGCGGTTGCGATTCTCGATGCGGCCGGATTTAATAAAGTGATCGTCGAAACGGTCGGCGTCGGCCAGGATGAAGTAGAGATCGTCAAAACGGCGGATGTTTCGGTCGTCGTCCTCGTTCCTGGAATGGGCGACGATATTCAGGCGATCAAAGCCGGAATAATGGAGATCGGCGATGTATTTGTCATAAATAAAGCCGATCGCGACGGTGTCCTGCGGACGCAAAAAGAACTCGAATCGCTGCTCAGTCTCGCTCATCGTCCCGATTTGTGGATGCCGCCGATCGTAAAAACGGTCGCGACCGAAAGTAAAGGCATCGAAGACCTGTCAAAGGCCATCGAAAGCTATGACGATTTTCATAAGCAGGGCGGCGAAGCGAACCTCGTCAGAAAACAGGCTATAGCAAAATGGCGGCTGCTCGAATTGCTTCAGGAAAGGCTTTTGAATGATTTATTGAGCAAAAATGGAACAGGCGAATTGCTGGAAAAACTTTCGACGGAAATAGCCGAAAAGAAAAAAGACCCATATTCGGCTGTCGAGGAAATTCTATCGAGTAACCTCTGATGAGTGGTTTTGCTAAAAAAGTAATATTAAATTCGAAAACAGGCTACTCGGCTAAGCACGATTCCCTCTTGAATCAGCTTATTGACGACAAAGTTCTGCTTTTTTGTACAGTCGGCAAAGACTGTGAACTTTGGCATGACATAATGGACGAGCTTTTTGTCGGGCCGCTTGGTGACGAGCGAGATTTCTTCATGATTACAACGTGGCATAATGACGAAACGTTGGAAGATGTCACGGAGTTCGCTAAGTTCTTTCAAATTGATAACATCGACAATGACGAAATTGAAATCATAGAGGTTTGAGTTTCCAAACTGATGGAGAATAAATGAAAAATTATCATTTTTCAGTGATTGTAGAAAAAGATGACGATGGTTACTTCGCTTCATGTAATGAACTTAGAGGCTGCTTTACGCAAGGCGATACTTACGAAGAAGTCATCGATAACATAAAGGACGCGATTTCATTACATGTATCAGACAGGATCGAATCGGGAGAAGAAGTGCCGCAGCCACAGACAGTTAGTTTGACACATATGGATCTAGCAATATGAGCGAGAAACTTCCTCGTGTAACTGCCGGCGAAATTATAAAAGTATTGGAAAGAAATGGTTTTGTCCTGACCAGACAAAGTGGCAGCCACAGAATTTATAAAAACGCAGACGGTGCAAGAGCAACTGTACCATTCCACGCTGGGAAAATTCTTCACCCCAAAGTTTTGAAGAGTATAATGCATGAAGCAGGCTTAAGTTCCGAAGAGTTACGTGACCTTCTAAAATGAAAATCAATCACCTCGGTATTGCGACTAAAGATATTTCAGAAGCTCTGGCATTCTGGAGCGGCTCTCTTGGTTTGGAAAATGTTCATACTGAAATTGTCGAGGACCAAAAAGTACGCGTTGCGATGCTGCCGATCGGTGAAAGCCGGATCGAATTGCTTGAGCCGACGAGCGAAGATTCTCCGATCTCGAAATTCCTTGAAAAACGCGGCGGGGGCATCCATCATATTGCGATCGAGGTTGAAGACATAGAGTCGTCGTTAAAGAAACTAAAATTACAAGGTATGCGTTTAATTGATGAAAGTCCGCGAATTGGCGCCGAGGGATGCCTAGTTGCTTTTGTACATCCCAGTTCGGCGAATGGCGTTTTGCTGGAATTGGTTCAAGTGCAAAAGGCGTAACCCATACATCAAGGGAGGGCTTTGCTTTGCGTAAATATCAATTCCTTCTTTATGAACAGGCTTCCGCCAACCATAAATTTTTGATATAGTAACCGTTTGATAATTTGACAGAAAAATATTTGAATAGATTTTTTACAAGTGAGGGTTTAGAAAATTGAGTAATTTAACAAAGGGCCTGATTTTATTATTGGTCATCTTGGGTATCGGGGCCGGCCTCGTTGTGTGGAAAAACAATGTAGGTGGTCATTCGACCGCCTCTTTTAATAGCATCAGCAGAGGCGACATAGAACTGCTGCTTGCGGATCTCGCAAAGGTCAATCCAGCTGCTATGAAGCAACTAGCAGAAAAGCCTGAAATGAAAAAGAAGCAGCTCGAAGATCTGAAGCAGCTTTTGGCATTTGCCAGTCAGGCTCAGAAAGAAGGCTTGACGAATGATCCTACAAACCGTCAGGAGCTTGAAAATATCCGATCCGAGGTAGCTGCAGTCAATTATGACCGGGAAATCAACAAGGATAAAGGTCCGATGCCGCCATTCGGTTTTGTTACTCCTGACCAAACTAAAGCATTCTGGGGCGAAGGAGAACAACCGGCAAAAGGAATTTTTGCTTCATTCAAGGACAAGATCGGCCTCGGTGAACCGGACCATGAAGCCGAGTTTCAGAAATTTCTGGATACAAAGGTAAAAATACTCAAAGCCGGCAATCCTCAAATGAAAGATCGTGAGATTACCGATGAAGAAAAAACGCAGGCTCGTGATTTCTTTGCAAAAATTGAGATCTACGAGAAAGAATTTGATGACAAGACAGCGTCCGGAGCTCTGCCGAAAGAGTTCAAGGACAAGGTCGAACTTCAGATCAAACTTCAGCAGGCTCAATTTCTGGCACGTCTCTATTCTGAAAAAATAGCGGACAAAGCAAAAGTTACTGACGAAGATATAGCAAAATATATTGCTGAACACCCTGAATTCAATACGGCAGACAAGAAAGCAAAGGCCGAGGAAATCCTGAATCGTGCGAAAGCGGGTGAAGATTTCGCAGGTCTGGCAAACGAATTCTCCGAAGACCCGGGCAATAAAGATCCAAAAGGTGCATTGCAGGGCGGCCTCTATAAAGACGTCACCAAAGGCAAAATGGTAGCTCCATTCGAGCAGGCAGCATTAGCCCTGGAACCAGGACAAGTGGCCCCCGACGTTGTGGAAACTGATTTTGGGTATCATATTATAAAGCTGGAAAAGAAAGGCGAAGGCAAAGACCCGAGCGGTCAGCCGACCGAAACTTACGACGTCCGTCACATCTTGATCACCACCACGTATAAAGACCCGGCAAATCCGCTGGCACGTGATATGCCTGTTAAAGCTTTCGTCCGAACAAAACTTGAAGACGACAAGCAAAAACAGGTATTAGACGAAATCATCGCAAACAACAACGTCCAGGTACCCGAAGATTTCACTGTGCCGGAAGTAACCGACGAGCAGATGCAGGAAATGTTGAAAAAACAGCAGCCGCAAATGCCACAGGGAATGCCGGCTGATGTGGAAAACGACGGGCCACCACCTGAAAAACAGGCACCAAAAAAGAAGAAATAATTTTACTGGTTTTGTTAAGAACGGTATATTTTAATTAATCAGACTGCGGGACGATGTTTGTAGTCGTCCCGCTTCATTTGTTGCAATAGCTGCAAAAGTAAATAAATGGAACAAGTAAACATAGGAATCATCGGCGGCAGCGGTCTTTATCAAATGCCTGAGCTGCAAAATGTCCGAGAAGTTGAGGTTGACACGCCTTTTGGTAAACCTTCGGACGCGTTTATTGTCGGCGAACTTGAGGGCGTCAAAGTAGCATTTTTGCCGCGTCACGCACGCGGCCATAAATTTTTGCCGACGGAAGTTCCTTACCGGGCAAATATTTATGCAATGAAGCTGCTCGGCATCGAATATATACTTTCAGTTTCTGCGGTCGGCTCATTGCAGGAAAAGTATGCACCGACGGATATGGTCATTCCCGATCAGTTTTTTGACCGGACACGAGCTCGGGCAAAGGAATCGACCTTCTTTGGCGAAGGCATCGTCGGACACGTGACCTTTGC
>JAYUCO010000080.1:0-41429 GCA_043740295.1 Pyrinomonadaceae bacterium
ATATCAAATTATCAATATATATCAAATATTATCAATTATTGACATTTATTGAGAAAGTATATTCCATTTCTAACTCAGTTCGCTTGTAGCCGTTTCCCATTCATCGTAAAGCTTTTGTACGTGCTTTTCTTTTTCGCGGAATTTTTTTGTGGTTTTTTGGAGTTTTGCGTAATCGGCTGTGACTTCGGGTGAGCTCATTTCGGTGGAAATGGTTGCTACTTCCGCTTCGAGTTTTGCG
Organism: Pyrinomonadaceae bacterium; assembly: GCA_043740295.1. Taxonomy (GTDB): domain Bacteria; phylum Acidobacteriota; class Blastocatellia; order Pyrinomonadales; family Pyrinomonadaceae; genus OLB17. The sequence continues at coordinate 239 of JAYUCO010000080.1, forward strand.
ATCTCCGATTCGATCTCGGCGATCCGTTTTTGGATCTTTTCGCGTTGGTTTTTGGATAAGCCTGACACACTCCCAGCGGCCCGCGTTTCCGCCTGTGAACCGACTGCCGCCGAGATTCTTGGTTTGCTGGTGAGGCCTGATTCCTTGCCGCTTAGTTTCCAGTCGTGATATTCGCTGTAATTTCCGTCGAAGCTCGTGACGCTGCCGTCTTTTTCAAAAGACAACATTTGGTTGGCGATCTTGTCGAGAAAAAAACGGTCGTGGCTGACGGTGATGATCGTGCCGTCATATTCGTCTAATGCGTTTTCGAGCGATTCGCGCGACGGGATGTCGAGGTGATTTGTCGGTTCGTCGAGTACGAGGACATTTTTTTGCGAGTAGATCAATTTCGCGAGTGCGAGCCTTCCCTTTTCACCGCCCGACAGCGTGGAAACATTCTTAAAAACATCTTCACCGGAGAACAAGAACTTCGCCAGAAAGCCGCGCAGCGTTCCGTTATCAGCGGATGGAGCGACGCGGCGAAGTTCCTGGATCACTTCGTTTCGCGGTTCGAGGTCTTCGAGATTTTGCGAATAATAACCGATATTCGTTTTTGTTCCCCAATGCATCTTGCCGTCGAGCTCGCGGATGCTGCCGAGTATGGTCTTTAGCAAAGTCGTTTTACCGGTGCCGTTTCCTCCGATAATTCCAAGTGCATCGCCGCGATGGAGCGAGAAATTAAGCTTTTGTGCAAGGACTTTCTTATCGTAGCCGATCGTCAGGTCTTCGATGGTCAGGACATTATTGCCGGTGCGTTCGACCTGTTTTAGGCCGAAATTACCGCCGGATTTTTCGCTGGTCACAGCTTCGATCCGCTCCATGCGGGCAAGCAGTGTGCGGCGTGATTTCGCCTGTTTCGTCTTTTGCCCTTCGAGATTGCGGCGGATGAATTCCTGCGTTTTGTTAATTAAAGCCTGCTGATTTTCATATTCGCGAAGCTGTTGTTCGCGGCGGAGCTCACGTTCGGTCAGGTACTGCGAATAATTTCCTTTGTAGGTGACGGCGACACCTCGGTCGATCTCAATGATGCGATTCGTTACTCGGTCGAGAAAATAACGGTCATGGCTGATGACGACGTAAGTTTTATCGTATTCCTTCAGAAAATCTTCGAGCCATTCGACCGCATCAACATCAAGATGATTGGTCGGCTCATCCAAAAGCAAAATGTCGGCCGACGAAAGCAGTAACCTGGCCATGCCCAAACGATTTTTTTGTCCGCCTGAAAGAGTTTTTGTATTTAGCGTCCAGGTTTCTGTCGGAAATCCGAGTCCGAGAAGGACTGATTCCGCCCTTGCTGCGTATGTAAAACCGTCGGCGTGTTCAAAAGCTGTCTGAAGATCGGCGTATTTGTGCAGGACCTCTTCGGAATGGTCCGTTTCCATCGTCTTTTCAAGGACGCGCATCTCGGCTTCAATGTCATGTATCTCCTTGAAGGCCGAAAGTGCGGCGGTGTGGACGGTCTCGTTCTCTTCGAAATCGACGTGCTGGTCTAGCAGCCCCATTTTTAGGCCGTTGATCTTTATTACTTCGCCTGTATCGGCGGCTTCCTGTCCGGTAATTAAACGAAAAACGGTAGTTTTACCGGCCCCGTTGCGCCCGACAAGGCCGACCTTTTCGTTCGGATTGACTTGAAACGAGACACCCTTGAGTATCTCGTTTCCGCCGTATGATTTCCATGTATCTGAAAGTCTAAAAAGCATAAAAAAAGAGTAGCCGACGTAACTTGCCGGCTACCTGGATTCAAACGAGTACGCACTTACTATGTGCGGGCTTCTGCACAAAGAACGCTGCGGCCTTCTGCACTTAAGAGAACCTTTCCTAACGGTCAGGCTTCTGCAAAAGTATTACTTACCAGCATTTGTATTAGCCGGGGCCGGTTTACTTGCCGCAGGTTTATTTGCGGGTGTGTTCGTATTGACCGCTGCATTTGTATCGACTGCAGCAGGTGTCGGTTTAGCTGCTGTTTCGGGCGTCGTCGAAGCAGCCGGCCGGGCACCGCTCAATTCGTTTGGGTTATCAACGACTTTTTTCGCCAGGAAATTTTCGATCTTGGCTTCGTTCATAATGATCGTTTGATATGAAGCCGCCAGTATCTGTTTGCGAGAATTGATCAGAAAATCTGTTATTTCCTGCCTGACACCGGGCGTTTCGAGCGTCCTGTCTTCGTCCGTTTCTTGCTTTCGTTGTAATTTTAGGATCAGATATTTCCCTTCAAAAGGTATTAGCTGCGGGAATATCTGCCCGACCTGAAGTTTGGACATGATAACATCCGAAACACCTGCCGGAAATGCCTGCTTCATTTCTTCTTCCGAAAAATAACGCCAATCGCCTCCCTTAAATTTCGTATCCTGGTCTTCGCTGCTTTCGCGGGCGACCGTTGCAAAATCGGCTCCCTGCAGCAGACGTTGGCCCACTTCCTTTGCTTTTGTCTGGGCTTCGATGTCGGATTTGGTCGTATCGCCTTCGCCGGAGTCACGCGGATCGAGGACGATCGCGCCCAATTGCGCACCGCGTTTATTTTTGAAAGCAGATTTATTGCTGTTGAAAAAAGCTTCGATCTCAGTATCTTTCGGCGGCTCGATCTTACCGGTGATCTTGTCGTTCAATTTCTGAATGGCAAGGCCTTTTTTGATAAGCAAACGGGCAGATGCCTCAGTTTCGCCGATCTCTTTCATTTTAGCGTCAAATTGCTCGGCAGATAGGCCGCTGGATGTCTTGCGTTTATTGAATTCCGCCGTAACTTCTTCCTCGGTCGGCATTGAGCCTTCCTTTTCGGCTTTTTGGAACATTACTTCCTGTTCAACAAGCTGCTGAAGGACCTGGAGACGGGCACCGGCAAGCTCAAGCGGCGACAGGCTTGTTTCCTGCCCCTGTGCCTGCTGTTTTATTGCACGTTCGACGTCTTCCATTTTAATGGTCTTGCCATTAACGGTCGCCGCCGTATCATTCGGATCGACTCCGCCTGTCGTATTGGATGTTCCTCCGCCGCAAGCTCCCAAAACAACAGCAAAAGCTGCTATTAAAGCTACCGGAAGAAGTCTGGATTTTAAAATTTGCACTGTGGCTATTACTCCTTTGAAATTATCGATCTCTATCATTGCTTGACTATGTGGGTCACTATTTGGTATAAAATCTATTTTTGGGTTTTTGTAAACTCTCTTATTCCACCTCACTTATTTTTTGGAGGCAATTATATATTATGGCTAAACGATGCGACGTATGCGGCAAGGGCCCGCAATTTGGAAACAATGTTTCACATGCTAACAACAAGACCCGCCGAAGGTTTAATCCTAACCTGCAGCCTGTTCGCGTCCAGCTTCCGGCTGGCGGAAACGGGCGAATCAAGGCATGTACACGCTGCATAAAATCAGGCAAAATTGTCAAAGCTGCGTAGTCTTATTTGATAAACAACAATTTACTTTGGTTGCCAAACGTTGAATTTTTCAATGTTTGGCTTTTCCATTGTTCATGGCTGCGACTCAAAGCTCGAAGTTCCCGCAAAATTCTTTACACTAAACGACCGCTATGCAATCGATCTCGACCTTCGCATCTCTTGGCAGGCGAGCCGCCTGAACTGTCGCCCTAGCAGGTTTATTATCAACAAAATATTTGCCGTAAACCTCATTCATTGCGGTAAAATCACCCATGTCGGCAAGAAAAACAGTAGTTTTTACGACGCCATTCAGATCTGATCCGGCAGCATTTAGTACCGCGGCCAGATTTTTCAAAACCTGCTCCGTCTGTTCGGCAACACCGCCCAGTACAAATTCGCCGGTTTTAGGGTCGATCGGTATTTGTCCCGAACAAAAGATGGTACCGCCGGCTTTAATTGCCTGCGAGTATGGGCCGATCGCTCCGGGCGCAGCCTCAGTTGATATAATTTCTTTCATTGCGTCAAATTGCTGTCGTACTGATTAGTCAAGCAAAAGGCAAAGTTTAGCAAATAAAAGGGCGAAAAGAAAGTAGAGACGGCAAAAAGGGCCGTGAATATGCGTAGCCTATTTGCAGCGTATGCAACTGCTATGCAAAAGCCGGAGGAAGCGGAGGTGTGCTTGCGACCGTGTTGGCCTTTTCGTATGCTTTTAACTCACGGCACCCAAGAAACCCTCGAATGATGCCATAAAGTGCGAACGCGTGAAAAGCGACCATCAGATAGTCGCCAATAAGCAACACGATCAGAGCGTCAAACACATAGGCGCCGATGCCGATAATAAATGCGGTCTGAAATAACTTGTTTGCGAAATAACCTGTCAGAGCAAAGCTGATCACGGCCGCGAGATCAAAAACTACCGATATAGCGTTTATAGCGGCCGGAGATCCTTGTTTTATAGATTCCCCGACGATCGCATCGACTAACTCAGTTAAGCCGAGGCCAGCGAGAAAGTGAAAGTTGGCACCCGATAAAAAAGCGGCAGAATTGATAACCGAGAGTGCAGCGATCCAATAAAACCAATTTGCGCCGCGTTTTGCCCTTATTTGCCATTCCGGATCAGGTCCCGGGCCCTGATTTTCGTGATCGCCCGATATCGGTCTTTTCTCTTCAAGTCCTAAAAGGTTACTCATAAAATTCGCTCTCCATTCTATTAACCAAAGCATGTAGAGTGTTAAGTTTTTAATTGGTTGCACTTTGGGTGCGGGAAGGTAAGTACACTAATTGTCCATTGTATATTTTCAGTTGTCAATTTCTCACGCGTTCATTCGTTCGACCGCAATGACACCCGGGACCTGTTCAACCGAACTCACTACTCTGTCTAGGTGTTTTTTATCAAAAACTTCGACCGTAACCTCGATCAATCCTTTATCTTCACGGGAAACATTTGCGCTGGCGTCACGAATCCCGGTTTTAATCTCTGCAATGGCGTTCGTGATCCCGGCAAGCATTCCGGTACGATTCTCGGTCGTTACGAGAATCCGGACCGATTGAACTTCACTTTTTTCGGACTTGGCCCATTCGACCTCAACTATCCGGTCTTTATTTATCATCAACTGAGCAACATTTTTACATCGTTTATTATGTACAACGATGCCTTTCCCGAGGGAAATATATCCAATTATGTCTTCGCCCCTCAGCGGATTGCAGCAGCGTCCGCGTGTGGTGAGCAGATTATCGACGCCTTTGACAATGATCGCGTCCTCGCCCATTCCGATGAATTTCTTCACCGCCTTCATCCCTGTTTCGATACGAGTCTCTTTGCGTTTTTCGGGGTCAAGTTCGGCAAATTTTTCGGCACCGAGGAATTTTGCCAACACATTGCGCGGAAGAGTTTTGCCGTAACCTATCGATGCAAGAAGGTCCTCCGGACGGCCCAAACCGTATTCGTTAGCGATCCGCTTCATTTCAGTGTCGTTATTAATAAGTTTTTTGGGCGATAAACGAAATCTCTCGATCTCTTTTTCCAGAAGTTTCCGACCAATATCTATCGATTCGGCACGTTGCTGATCGGAAATAAAATGCCGGATGCGGTTGCGTGCCTTTGAAGTAACTACATAATTAAGCCAATCGCGCGACGGTTTGGAATTCGCCGTGGTCAAGATCTCGGTAACATCGCCATTCTGTATCTCAGTTTTGAGCGGAACGATGCGGCCGTTTATTTTAGCACCGGTACATGTATCACCAACCTCGGAATGGATGGCATAGGCAAAATCCAGCGGTGTAGAACCACGCGGAAGCTGAATAACTTTGCCAAGTGGCGTAAATGCATAAACATCCTTCGGGAAAAGGTCGAGTTTTAGCGATTCGATAAAATCTTCGGAATCCTCTCCATCCTCGGTATTTTCGACTAACGGGAGGAGCAATTTCTCCACGGTCTTTCTGAGTTCGTCAAGATTTTCGTCGTCTTTTGCCCCAAGCTTGCTTTCCTTATACCGCCAATGGGCCGCCACGCCTTCTTCAGCGATACGATGCATCTCCTCGGTCCGTATCTGCACCTCGAACGCCTGTCCGCCGTCACCTATTACGGATGTATGCAGGGACTGGTACAAATTATCACGCGGGATCGCTATCCAATCCTTAAAACGTTCGGGAACTGGCGTCCAGATGTCATGTATAACACTCAATGTAAGATAGCAATTTTTTTTGTCATTGGCCGTGATGATGCGCGCAGCTATCAGATCGTAAACCTGTTCGATCATAAGCTTTTGCTTTTTAAGCTTTTTCCATAGTGAATAGAGGCGTTTTACACGACCTTCCACCTCGACGAACGGCACTTCGTTTTCTGTTAATTTCTGTTGTATGGTCTCTTTTATCTTTTCAAGGACAGCTTCAAGTTCCGGGCGGCGGGCATCTACATCTTTTGCAAGGCGTTTATATTCTTCGGGATAAAGGTTCTGAAAGGCCAGGTCTTCGAGTTCGCTCCGCATTTTACCCATTCCAAGGCGATGGGCGATCGGTGCATAAATATCAAGCGTTTCCTGCGAGATGCGGGCGCGTTTCTCCGGTTTCAAGAACTGCATTGTCCGCATATTATGCAGCCTGTCGGCCAGCTTTATAAGTACGACACGGACGTCCGTGATCATCGCAAGCACCATCTTGCGGACATTTTCGGCTTGCTGTTTTTCTTTTGAAAGATCGCTGATATGGGCGATCTTGGTCAGCCCGTCAACCAGATGCGTGATCTCTTCGCCAAAATAAGATCTTATCGTGTCAAGGTCAACCAAGGTATCCTCGACAACATCATGCAGCAGTCCGGTCGAAACGCTCACTTCGTCAAGCCGCATATCCGCGAGGATGTCGGCAACCTCAAGCGGGTGAACAAGATACGGTTCGCCAGACGCCCTTTTTTGACCCTTATGATGAAGCGCGGAAAAGAGATATGCCCGCCTGATAAGATCTACGTCAGGTTCCGGGCGGTTTCTCTCAACTTTTTCGATGACATCTTCAATACGGATCATAAAAATCGAATTCTATTCTAACTGCAAAAAATAGTTAAAGGCTATAAATTTATCGCGTCCGTAACATGTCAGATTTAAAGATAAGAAAAGGTGATGCCCGATTCAACGAATATGAGCATCACCTGAACTAAGGTCAAAAGTATTTATTACTTCTTTGTGTCAGAGTTTGAGTTAGCGTTCTCTTCTTCCAGTTTGGCGGCAATGCGGGCTTCGATCTCATTCTGTAAACTTTTATTTATATCACTGAGTTCAACAAACTGGGCCTTTGCCTGGTCCGCCTCTGTCTTCAGCTTATCGCGGTCGGCTGTACGTCCGTCCATCTCAGCAAGCCGCATGGCTTGGCCGACCAAACTAGCCTTGTAAGACCTGGCCGATTCGAAGATCTTTATCAGGTCGTTATTTTTCTTAAGTTCGTCGTCAGATAGGGCTTTGACGTTCAGGTTCCGGGCAGATTTAACTGATTCCGGTTCAAGAGAGACGGCCTCGGAGATCAATTTATTTCCTTCGGCGACACAGACCTTAAGCCTTTCAAAATCTTCGTTGCTTTCAGGTTTTACGAATTCAAAAACATCTTTTCCGTCTTTCTTGACGGTTTTCTTTGTCTTTTCAGTATCCGTAACTTCGTTGGCACAGGTATTCTGTCTGGCAGCAAGAGATGTCAGAGCTTCAGCCCGGAATTGTGGTTCGATCTGTGTGTTACCGGCCCGTTCATTCACCCATTTCTGCCATTCATCCTGATTCTGAATGTTTTCATAGAGGCTCGCTATCGCCTTATATGAGGCCTGGTCATTCTTATCGACAACAAGAGCCTTTTTATATTCTGCTATTGCCTGCTCTGCTTTTTCCTTACCATTTTGACGGTTTCCGATGTATTCGGAGTGAAGTGTCCTGGCCAGAAACAGCTGCGCCGTTTTGCCTTCCAATGTCTTGCCTTCCGGATCACGGGCAACCGCTTGTCTGAACAGATCTTCGGCAGCCTGAAACTTTCTGGCCTTGTATGCTTCCGACCCGTCAACCAAACTCTTTCTGGATAAGATACGGTTATAATATGAACAATTAGTGGATAAAAGTACCGTTAATGTAAGTAACGCCAATACCCCTAAACGAGAAAATCTCATTATTCGACTCCATGTTACCCCCCGGACAATGGAAGCCTTCCGACATAGCGGAGGCAAAGGCCATTATCCAGGCTAAATTATTGTGTTAAATCGTCTATCTGCAATCCAATCGGTTGAGCTCCGGCCAATTTCGCGGCATCTATTACCTTCACAACATCGCCATAACGGACAGATGTCGGAGATTTGATAAAGAGCGTTTTTTCAACCTCATTCGTTCCCTCACGGAATGTTCCCTGATCGGCACGTTTTTTAAACTCTTCAGACAACCTTGCGGTCAAGGCTTCCGGCTCATCGACACTTCCATAAGACTCGTTGTTCAACAGCAATCCACGCGTCGTTTTATTTATAGTGATAACGAGTGTAAGCGGATTTGGTTTTACATCGAGGTTCTGTTGGTCCTTCGGTTCCGCCGGGACCTTTGCCTCGAACTTGCTTGGTTTAACCGGTGTAATGACCATAAAAATGATCAAAAGCACCAGCAAAACGTCGATCAGCGGTGTTACGTTAATTCTAGGTACTGCTCCAGCGGAGCCGCCTCCTGACATTCCCATAATTCAATACTCCCTACGCTAAAGCGTTGTGGAAAACCCAGGCTATTTAGCCGCTGAGTCTCCCCCTTTCTTTTTGTCTGCCACCAATCCGATCTTGTCGATGTCCTGTTTACGTATAACGTCGATCGCCTGAACGACGGTTCCGTAATCGACCTCGACCCCGCTTTTGATATAGACGATGCGCTTATCAGGCGCCTTGTCCTTCATCATGCTTTTGATCTTTTCTCCAAGCCCGGTAAGCGGAAACGGATCTTTTCCGACATAAAAATCAGAATTATTGGGGATCGTTATGACTACCGAAGTGTCCTTTGTGATCTCCGCATCCTCCGTAGGCGTATTTAAATCCTTAGGAAGGTTGACCGGAACACCGGACTGCAGCAACGGCGTGACGATCATAAAAATGATCAGCAGCACCAACATGACATCAACCATCGGAGTAACATTTATCTCCGAATTATATTCATCGGTTCCCCCGATACTTGCTCCCATAGCAATTATTCCCCCTTCTATCGCTTTGAATTCACAGTTCAGCGTGTCTTTCGTTTAACGAAGGATGTGAAGCTTGAACTCAGAACAAAGATCTAGCCTTTCAATGCTTTTGTTCGCTGTTTGATGAAATAGTCAACCAGTTCGGAAGCGGAATTTTCCATTTCCACGCCAAAGCTCGTCACTTTATTCGTAAAATAGTTGAACAGCCAAACGGCTGGAACAGCCACGGCGATACCGAAGGCGGTTGCTACAAGGGCTTCAGCGATAGCGGCACCAACGGCACCGATACCGGCATTTTCAGCCTGTGCCAATGCAACGAAAGCACCAATGATACCAACGACGGTACCGAACAATCCGACGAACGGAGCGGTCGATCCGACAGTGGCAAGACCAGCGAGGCCGCGTTTTAATTCAGCTGTTTTAACAGCGATGGCTCGGTCAAGGGCACGTTTCGAAGCTTCCATTTCGTCTGCCGATATATCGGTATTTCCCTGATGTGCGGCAAATTCCTTTAAGCCCGAGGATACGACCATCGCGAGGTGCGAATCTTTGTGCTTATCGCTGATATTGATGGCTTCATCGATATTGCTTGTTTTAAGCGCCATTGCAACCTTCGGTGCATATTGGCGGGATTGCTGTTTTGCCTTGTTATAGGTAAGCCAGCGTTCGATCCCGACGGCGATCATATAGACCGATTGGATCAAAAGGATCCCGATCACGATCCAGCCTGGAATAGTAAGCTTACTAGCAACATCGTAGAGGCCAAACGAAATCTTTGTTTCGCCGGCAAACATCAAAAAAAGGTTTAGAATGCCCGTACCTAACAGGCTACTCAGTAAAGTCATGATTTTTCCTCCAAAGAAATCAACAGAATTTTTATGATAGCAGAACCTGAAATTTAAGAAACGACCACGGGGCCGTTTCTTCATGTTTTGCGTGTTCCTTAAGGAACAAAATTATATGTAATGACGCCGGAAACCTTTACCGGCTGGCCGGAAAGCTGCGTCGGGCTGAATTTGGCACTGCGGGCCGCCTGGACCGCTGCCGCACGCAGAAGCGGGTGACCACTAACAGCGCTTGCAGAAATAACATTTCCGCTTTCGTCGATCAGGACCTGGACGCTTACAGCTCCGGCCGCACGCACAGCTCTGGCAGCAGGCGGATACGGCGGTTTCGGAAGGCTTGTCGCCTTACCGTTCAAAACGCCGCCTGAGATCTGTTTCGGAACCTTCTTGGGTGGCGGTGGCGGTGGCGGGGCTCCTCCTCCGTTGTCGGAATCTCCTCCCTGTCCGGTGTTGCCGCTGTCACTTCCCGTTCCTGATGTATTTACAGGGCCGGTGTATCCCGCCGGCGGGGCATTTGCTGCATCAAAATTACGGTCGCCCTTAACAGTAAATTTATTTGGATCGCGGGGCGGTATCTTAGAAGCCTCGCTGCTGATCTTGTCCGGCACCTTCGGTGGAGGCTCGTCCATGCTGGCGATTATCTCCTTCCGAATATCCACATTAGGATCTTTCTGCTTTTCCGGCTGTTTTTCAGGCTCAGGCTCGGGAGCATCCTCGATCACGGGTGGTGCAACGAGCGTTTCGAGCGAAAGTTCATCTCCACCAACGCCAAAATCTTTGGCAAACAGGCTGTATAACCAGGCGCTCATCAGAATGGCAACCATGAGCACAAAGGTTGTCAAAAGAAAGCTGCTTCGGCGGCTGTCCTCCGATGCATGGCTTTTCGACTCGACTAATTGATCTAACATTTTACTGTCCTCCCTTTATTTTCCGGTGCCAAACTAGGTCAAGGGTTACGAGATCTTAATATTGCTTATGATGATAAAAATCAGATTTAAAGTTGTAATCCATATACGTACCCATTCGGATAGCAACTAATATAATCTCAGTTTTTTTCGTTGGACTTCAGAGCATTAAGTGCGGGGCAAAATGGATATTGCCGGTAACGCATACAGAAAACTCTACAAATTCCGTCTTCAATGCAAGAAGATAACGAAAAAAAGCAGATACTAAATATTTAATTGACCAGCAACGATAGAAGTCTAATTTTTTACAATACGAAAGTCAAGAATAATCAGTAGCTTTTAATACGATTTTGCAGTTTTTCTTAATTTTTCGGCAAAAAACACTCGCGGCTTCGTGCAGCCAAAATTCGGACAGCGTGAGTCAACGCGTAACAGGCCTGCGGGTGACCGTACGACGAGCGGCCGAAGCTATTTTTTCGCCGCCCTGCTGCACGCTCAGCTCTTTGACCTTAGCAGCTCCGATCTTGCTCTGCCACCAAATGGCGATCGGGCTGGCAATGGCGATCGTTGAATAAGTCCCCAGCGTCACACCGACAAGAAGTGCCAGCGAGAAGCTCTTAAGCACTTCACCACCGAATAAGACCAGTGCAAGAACGGACAAAAGAACCAAACCAGCCGTAATAACCGTTCGCGAAAGAGTTTGATTGATCGAATCGTTGGTGATCTTGAAAAGCGAATCCGTGCGGTTCAGAGCCAGATTTTCACGGACGCGGTCGAAAATAACGATCGAATCGTTCACCGAGAATCCAACGATCGTCAAAATAGCGGCGATGACCGTGAGGTTTATTTCCCATTGAAAAACAGAAAAGAATGCCAAAACCATCAGAACGTCGTGAAATACGGCGATGACCGCACCGGCCGCGTAGGTCCAATCGTATCTGAAAGCGATAAAAAGCAGGATACCGACAAGGCCGAAAAGCGTTGCCGTTACTGCCTGATTGCGGAGTTTCGCACCTGCGACGGCACCGACCGAATCCGTACCGATGATCTTATAGACCGCATCCGGGACAGAATCCAGCGTTTCTTCACCCTCGGCTTCCTTGCCGAAAGTGTCGAGTGCCTGTTTGACGGTCTTTCGTCCGGCTTCAACCTGAGCTGCAAGGTTATTTCCGTTAGCATCAGAAGCCGGAGCTGATTGAGACTCGATCGAGTTTTCGACCAGCGGTGTTTTTATCAAAACTTCGTCCGGCTTATCGGTCGATGCCTGAATGACCGGATCGGTAACGCCAATATTATGCAGTGCATCACGGATAGCATCATCCGAAGGCTTTTCGCCCTTGAATTTTGCGACAACGACCGTTCCGCCCTTAAAATCAACGCCGAGATTAAACGATTCCGTTCCGCCAGGCGTATATTGACGGCCAATGGTCGAAACAAGCCCGGTAAGCATGATAAATATAGAAAACGCTATAAATAAACGCCGTTTTCCAAGCCAATCGATATGAATATTCTGAAAAAAATTAAACATCTTAATTACAGGCAAGACTAAATACTAAGTTTTGTCATCTTTTGATTTCGACTCAATACCCAATCGAAGATCGTGCGGGACACAAAGACCGCCGTGAACAGGTTGATCAGAAGTCCGAGGATCAGCGTTACAGCAAAGCCTTTAATAGGCCCGGAACCAGTAACATACAGGATCACCGATGAAATAATGGTCGTGATATGCGTATCAATGATCGTCACAAATGCACGGTCAAAACCAAGGCCGATGGATTTCGGTACGTCGAAGCCGAGCCGCAATTCTTCCCTGATGCGCTCGAATATCAGCACATTCGAATCGACGGCCATACCGATCCCAAGGATCAAGCCGGCGATTCCGGGCAGCGTCAGAGTTGAGCCGAACATGATAAGGGCCGCAACTGTCAGGATCATGTTCAATGCCAACGCAACAACGGCGTTAACGCCCGATCCGCGATAGTAAAATAACATGAATAAAATAACGAAGATCAGGCCGCCGACCGAAGCCGTAACGCCTGACTTGATCGAATCTGAACCGAGACTCGGCCCGACGGTGCGCTCTTCCTGATATTCAATTTCAGCGGGCAAGGCTCCGGATTTTAGCGTCAATGCCAGATCGTCCGCAGTCTGTTTCGAAAACCTGCCTGATATCTCGCCTGAATCAAATATCTGTGATTTGATGTAAGCCGCCGATTTCACTTCGCCGTTGAGGACCACGGCCATGTAGTTGCCGATATTCTTGCCGGTCCAATCTCCGAATTTCTGGGCACCGGACGGCTTGAACGAAAACGAGATCTGATAATCACTGCCGCCTCCGCGGCCCTGAAGTGCAGCCGCATCACGAAGTTCGCTTCCATCGACGACCGCCGGCGATTCGACAACAACGAATTGTTTAGGTTTCGGATCGGCCGGATTTTGCGGCGTTTTCGGTGCCTCGTCACGTTCGGCATACGGCAAGACCTTGCGAGTATCGGTATCTTTGCCGCCGATAGTTTGCAGAGCGGCTTCCTTTGTCGGATATATTTGAACCGGTGACGGATTAGGCGGGCTGACGATCTTCATCAATTCAAGCTTCGACGTTTCACCAACAAGCTTTTTCACGCGCTCCGGATCTTCAACACCGGGCATTTGCAAAAGGATCTGTCCGGATTCTGAACTTCCCTGACGCTGCAGGGTTGGCTCTTTGACGCCAAATTGATTGATGCGGCTGTCAATAATTTTCAAAGCCTGTTCGGTCGCCTGGTCCTTTAGTTTTGCCTGCGCCTGGTTCGGCAGGTTCCAGATTATTGAATTTCCGCTGGTGGATTGCGTCCAGACAGAAAAATCGACCTTCTTCCTGATCGCATCAATGATCTCCTGGTTTTTTGAAGTATCGGTGACGTTCAGCGTGATCTGATATGTACCTTTATCGGCGACATAAGAGGCTTCGCCGACCGGCAAAGATGCTCCGCTCTCGTCCTTCGCATCCTTCGCCGCAAGGAGTGCCGCGCTTTCGTTATTTTCCGTGAGGTATTTCAAATACTCTTCGGTTTTGACACGCATCACGAGGTGCGATCCGCCTTTCAGGTCAAGTCCGAGATTGATATTGTTGGCCAAGTTGCCCTTGATGCCCTGCCAAGTAAAATCATTCGCGACCGGTGCCCGGCGCGGGCCGAATACCAAATAAACGCCCACCAACGTGATCGCCAATATGATCGCTGTTTTTATCAACAAACTCTTGTTTTTCATAATTCAGCCGTCGCATTCGGCAAAAAGCGTTTCCGCCAACTGCCGCCTGCATCCGCCAACCTTCCACTATTCCGCTTTTTTCCCGACCACGGCAGATTTGCCAACTTCGAGGAACGATTTCTCGGCGCTTTGGATAATAAAGCTCGTACCCCTTAATTCCTTTATCTTTCCGATAATTCCGCCGTTTGTCACAACTTCGTCATTGATCTTTAACTGCGAGATCATTTCCTGCAGCTGTTGTTTCTGTTTTTTTTGCGGCAGTATGACGAGGAAATAGAAAATCCCGAAGATAAATACGAAGGGAAGTATCGCGGTCAATATACCGTAACCGCCGCCTTCCTGAAAAAATAACAAAACTATATTCATTGTTTTAATGCGGAAACAAAAACTTAATCATAGACGTTTGGATGGAGTTAATCAAACGCCTGCGTCCTCGCCGTCATGTAATTTATAGAGAAAGTCTTTCCGAAACTGCGAGAAACCGCCGAATTTGATAGATTGCCTAACTGCACGCATAGTGTCAAGGAAGAAAGCCAGATTATGATGCGAGATCATTATCGCGGCATTCATTTCACCGGCCTGATATAGGTGCCGCAGATAGCCGCGCGAATAGCGGCGGCAAACCGAACAGCGGCATTCAGGATCAAGCGGAGTGTCGTCTAGTGCGTGTTTGGCGTTGCGGATATTGATCTTTCCCCTTGATGTAAAAGCACTTCCCGTGCGGCCGTTTCGTGTCGGCATCACGCAATCGAACATATCGACACCGCGAGCGACGCCTTCGATGAGGTCTTCCGGCGTCCCGACGCCCATCAAATATCGCGGAGCATCGACCGGCATTTTTGGTGCGAGATATTCCAGCACTTCATACATCACACTTTTTTCTTCGCCAACACTCAGCCCGCCGATCGCATAACCGTCAAAGCCGATATCGACCGTTTTCTCGAGACTTTCTTTTCGTAAGTCTAAATGTCCGGCACCTTGGATAATTCCAAAAAGTGCTTGGCGGCCTGAGAGGTCAGTCCCGTCTGAACCGGGAGCGATAGCGGCTGGGTTCGTATCCCCCGCGGTGAAGAACCCAGCCGCTATCGCTCCCGGTTCAGACAGGAAACCCGTATCCATTCCAGAGTTTTGCAATTCCGCAAACCTGTCCTTTGAACGCTTCGCCCATCGAGCAGTAAGTTCGAGGCTTTTTCGGGTCGCGTCAACTCCTGCATCACCGGGTGGGCATTCATCAAACACCATGACGATCTCCGATCCGAGAGCCGCCTGCACTTCCATCGAAACTTCAGGCGAAAGAAAATGCTTGCTTCCGTCAAGGTGCGAGCGAAACTCGACGCCTTCCTCCGTCAGTTTGCGAAGATCAGTCAGAGAAAACACTTGAAAGCCGCCGGAATCGGTTAAAAATGACCGGTTCCAGGTAGAAAATTTATGCAGACCGCCGAACTTGCGGATCGTTTCAACACCGGGACGCAAGAAAAGATGATAGGTATTACCGAGAATGATTCGGGCGTCATGTTCGTTTTCAAGCCATTCAAAACGTACGCCTTTCAAAGCTCCCTGCGTGCCGACAGGCATAAAAACGGGCGTCTCAATTTCTGAACGCCTCGTCCTTAAAATGCCGGTTCGCGCTTCGCCGTCCTGCGCGGTTATTTTCCAATCTATTGGAAGCATATAAATACGAATTACGAATTGTTTCGGCTTGTAATTTGAATTTTTCCAATGATCCTAAGTATCTCTTCATTGTCGTCCAATAAACTCTTTGCTTGCAAAACTTCGAAATACTCAGTCGCTAGTAATAATCTAATCCAATAATGCGTTTCTCTTGCCTCCTTGTAGGCGATGCTCAACTTGGACAAAAAATCTGCCTTGGATTGCCCGCCAACTGCTTCCTCTGAGTTCGCGCCATTGAAGTGCCGCTTTTCAAAAGCTGTTTTGACATGACAAATTCTTTCTTTTCATCAACCAGATATTTATATGCCTTTACTATTCTTATTGCGAATGCGAATGTTTTCTCTAAAAGCACATTGTCTTTCATGTTTTTGGTTGCTATCCAGCGATCCGTAATTTGAAATTCGTAATTTTATCTTTGCTTTCCAATGAGTGCCCAAATATTCGGTGCGCCGATGGCGGTTTCGGTGGTTATCCGGCCTTGTTCGTCGATCAGGACCGCGGACGGCGTGCCGAACATGCCCAAACCGATGGCGGTTTTGTAATCCTTTTCCAGTAACACAGGTGACGAGAGCCCGAGTTCTTTGTGAGGCTCGTGGTCACCCTCGGAAAAGACGATCAAATTTACATCGTCCGGTGATCTGGCCTTATCCCATTCCTGTATCTCGGACATCATTCGTATGCAGTGCGGACAATCGGTACTCCAAAAAATTGCGAGGGTCTTTTTTCCTTCGAGATCGCTTTTGGTATATTTACGGCCTTCCAGATCGTCAAGTGAAAAATCAGGCACTAATCTACCAATGAACGGCGGCTTTCCGGTTACGTTCGTTTCCGCGAAATATATAAATTCACGGGTCAGATCTTCGTTACGCAGTTTATCGACCAAATTTCGTATCGCCGTATCGCCGGTCGCCGGATGACTCGCGATCGTTCCGTCTTTTGCCACAAAAATGGCTGTCGGCGTCCATTTTGCGTGAACTTGCTCGGCCAGTTCCCTTTTTTCTTCTATTAATATTCCGTCCGCGATCTCCCCGCCAAATTTATCAATATTTGCTTCGCGTTTCCCGGTGCTGACGATAACAAAATCAAGTTTTTCACCCAATTCGCTTTGCCATTCCAAAACTTCGGGTAAAAGTGCACCACAAGGGTTACATGTCGGGCTGACAAATAAGAATAAGGCCGGTCTAGCTTTAGCAATTAGATGCCCGGAAGTAACCAAATTGCCGCTGCCGTCAGCAATGCTGAAATCAGGAAACGGAGCACCTATGGGAAGGCTGTCATCAAGACTTCCAACGTTAGGCCGCTCAACGACAGAGCCGTCACGTGCGATAAAATCCATGACATCGAGGCGTTTTATGATCTCCGTCTGCTGCTCCGATAATTTTTTTATAAAGAAAAGCACTATCACAGCTACAACAAATATTAGCAGCATCAAAAGTGTCCGCAGCATCTCCGCATCGGTGTCGGCAAGGCTTATTCCCTGTCCGGCTTTGCCTTGGCCTATCAAAAGCAATGCGAGCAAAGCAAAGGCAATATTGCGTATAAGGCTTTTTTTACCGACCGGTTCGCTATGCAATTGGCCAAAGCAATGACATTCCGGTGCCTTTCCCTGCGAGATCTGCCAGATCATACCGCCAATAAAACTAAGCAGTAAGATCAAAGCTCCGATAGCTCCGACCCATGCCGTACCTGTAAACAAAAAGCATAACGCAAAGACGATCTCGGCAAACGGCAGTGCAATCGCAAAGGTCTTTGCGAATTCATCCGGCGTGCCGAATGCCTTCACAGCTTTTTCGGAACCCGGAAGGTCCAGAAGTTTGGTTATTCCTGCGAGCATGAATACTCCGAACAGGAATAATCTGATTAGAAGTAATACGATTTCCATTAATGCTTGGCTTTTCTCAACTTATGTTTTTCTTTAAGGCGAAGCGGTGTCGCGAAAAAAACGAACGCTTCGCGCAGTTGGTTTTCTATATAACGAAGATATGAAAAGTGCAATCCGCCTTTATTTCCGCCCGATGTAAATAAGACAAAAAGCGGCGGACGCAAGCCGCCTTGTGTTATATACTGCACCTTCATACGCGAAACACCGCCCTTTATAGGTGCCGGGGCCGTTCCGCCGCGAGGCTGTGCGATGCTTTCTTCGAAAAACTTATTCAGTCTGGCGGTCGGTACGCGGAGATTTCTGGCTTCATTTGCCTTTACAACCAAGGGAAGGATCTTAGTGACGCGCTGTCCGGTCAGCGCGGAAATGGCTAACATCGGGGCCCAATCGAGAAATTTCATATGCCGGCGCAGTTCGCGTTCAAATTCGTAGATCGTATTTGTTTCCTTTTCTTCGACGGCGTCCCATTTATTAACCGCGATAATTATTGAACATCCCGAATCGACTGCGTATCCGGCGATATTTGCGTCAAGATTTGCCACACCTTCGACCGCATCAATGATAAGAATTGCAACATCGGCCCGTTCCAAAGCCTTCCGGGCCATTATTACTGACATTTTTTCCGCCATTTCAACGGTTTTGCCTTTGCGGCGAATGCCAGCGGTATCTACAAGTACAAATTTCTGGCCGTCTACCTCCAAAGTGGTGTCGATCGCATCGCGGGTCGTGCCGGCAATTGGTGAAACAATGACGCGCTCCTCGCCCAAAATGCTGTTTAGCAAAGATGATTTGCCGACGTTTGGCCGGCCAATTATTGCCAGCCGAATTTCGCTTTGTTTTTCTTCTTCTACCTCATCTTCAAATTCGAGTGCATCGAAAACCTGATCGAGCAGGTCCCCGATCGAAGTGCCGTGTTCGGCGGAAAGCGGTGTTATATCAAATCCGAATTTATAAAATTCAGCTGCCTCTTCTTCCACTTTTCGGGTCTCAGCCTTATTGGCGGCAATAAACACCGGCTTTCCGATGTTCCTTAAAAATACTGATATTTCCTCATCGAGTGGCGTGACACCGGCACGGGCATCCACGACCCAGATTATTGCCTGGGCCTTATCGATCGCAAAACCGGCCTGCTTAAAAATATTTGCGGGAATTATAGCTTCGTCATCGGGTACGATGCCGCCCGTATCAACCAGCTCGAAAGTCCGAGACTTCCATTCAACATCGGCGTATATCCGGTCGCGCGTTATACCCGGCTCATCGCCGACTATGGATTTACGTGATCCGGTCAGGCGATTGAACAACGTGGATTTTCCGACATTCGGGCGGCCGATTATGGCGACAAGAGGTGAATTCATCTTATACAAGAATAGTAAAGATTACTTGTTATTGCACGTCAAGGTCGGAAATACCGCGTTTAGGCATTAACTACAATAAAATGAGCAATATGTGTAAAAACGAAAAAACCCTGTCCAATAAATTTATCGGACAGGGTTTTTCCATGCTAATAAAACAGGATCAGAACTGGGCAATATTTAATATCGAACTGATGATACCGCCTAAAAGACTGTATCTTCCGTTAGAATAGCTGCCGTATCGATTCCGTCCATAATAACCGTCCTCATATCCGCGTTGAAAACCCTGGCGGAAATAATAGTTATAGTCACTTAAGCCGACATAATATCCGTCATAACCATAGCTTGCATCCTGATAACCATAAGAGTTCTGATAATTGAAACCCCAGTTATCCTGACGGTCTGCCAGGCCAGAACGGAAGCCTTCTTCGTAACCATAATTTATGGCATTCTGCAGCATTTGGGCACCGTATTGGCTTGTGTAATAATAACTGCCGCCACGGTTATAACGATAATTGTTGTAATAATTATCGTAGTATTGTGCCTGCTGGAGCCTTATTTGATCCTGCCTGATGCGATTCCAGTAACGCTCCTGATATTGCAGATAAGAATTTCGGCGCTGTTGCTGGAGCTGCTGCTCCCGCTGTCTGCTGATTGTCTGCCAATCACGTAACTGACTATTGTATTGATTCAACCGCTGCTGCTGAAGCTGTCTCTGCTGTTCTCGAGAATAATACTGATATGAACCGTTTCGACCGTCCTGTGTATCTACCGAACTACCGGTTTGCTGCTGTCGTTCGCCACGCCGCTGAGTTTCGACCTGCTGTCTTTGCTGATCGCGTGTAACGGTCTGCTGCTGACGTAACTGTTCCTGCCGGCGTTGCTCTTCCTGCAATGCAACCTGCTGTTTTTGCCGGTTCTGACGCTGACGGTTTTGCTGGATCACCTCATTCGCCCGTTCATTACGCTGGGATACGCCCTGAGCATTTCGCTGTTCAATATCCTGCTGCTGACGGCGCTGCTGTTCCTGCACAGCTATCTGTTGTCTTTGCTGCTCCTGACGCTGCCGATTTTGCTGGGCCGCCTCATTTGCGCGTTGGTTACTCTGTTGTGCTTCCTGTTGCTGACGGCGCTGTTGTTCCTGTACAGCTATCTGTTGTTTTTGCTGCTCCTGACGCTGCCGGTTTTGCTGGGCCGCCTCATTTGCTCGTTCATTACGCTGCGACACTCCCTGAGCGTTTCGCTCGGAGTCCTGCCGTTCCTGATCATTTGAGCGTTCCTGCTTTGGCGGCTTTGAGCGGTCACGTTGAGCATTGGCTTCCGCATTCATTCCAAATAACAAAATACCGCCGATCAAAGATGTGATTCCAATTTGTCTTAAATACTTTTTCATATGATTTCCCTCTGTTACAGAGTGCCGAAATTACGTCTCTGCACATCATATTGCATTTTTCGTGCCACATCTTGAGTTATATGATCTATTGGTTCCGGGAGTGTATTTAGGATGAGATCAGCACTATTTGGTTTATGCTGTAACGTTTTGGAACATTTAAAGAGGGCGATCGCTATGCCTTCAGAAATTCGTACGTGATATGGATCTGCAGGATGCCCTGCATAATTTCATGCCTTATACCTGTGGCTTTCATTCGCAAATTTCCTGAATTCTGGATCGGAATAAGGAACGATATTTTATCCATACGGATAATTTCTATGGGGTTAATCTTCTTGTCGATGGAGCTCTGCACCAATCGCGCGATAACACCTCCGCCGACGCCGCCGGTCCCATTCATCGCGACATTGAGTACATTTGCCCGTGCTATCAGCCGCTGCCCGTTTTGATCGAATACGAGGTCGATATTTGTTTCCGCATAACCAGAAAAATCAACGCAGCCGATAAACGGCGGAGCGTAGCTGCCGGAAAAGGCAAGCGGGGCATATATCTTGCCGTCTCGAAACCGTACCGCGGTGCGAATACCATTATTTTCGCGGAGAAGCTTGATCGATTCGGTGCAAGACGGACCTGCACCACCGGAACGCTGCGACGGCAGGAAAGATGAAGATAAAACATTAGAATTAGAAGGAGACTTTTGCCCAGTATTTTGTCTTAAGGCTAAATCATTACTCTGTGACTCCGCACCTTTGCGATCAAGATCTTTTCGGGCCAGCGGAAATTCCGGCGGAGCGGCATTCAGGTAAATACCATCGAGCAGGGCGTCAAAAAATTGTTCGTTCAGGCTTATCGTGATCTCAGCTTTTTGAGAAAAAATTGATGCTGCTAAAAGAAGGATCGTAATAATTAAACCCAAACATTTTTGAAAAATCATGATTCGTCCTTGAAAAAATCGTCAGGTAAAGGTTCGCCGTAGGTTCGCTGATAAATTTGTTTTTTGAATTCTTTTTCTGTTAAGTCATTTGGCAGCGAAGCGATCAAAACCCGTCGAGCCGTTGCAAACATCCCAAACATAAATCTGGCACGTTCCGTAGTAGTTCGCTTCATCCAGAGATTATTTTGCATCTCTTCGATCTCACGAGTCGTATCCTTCAACATAGTTTTCTCCTAACATAATTATACAATCTTCTAACATGTCTTCAATATCAAGTTTTTTTGCCCAACCTCTCACATAGTTTTCATCGTAACCATGGCGGATGATGCTGGCAACGTCACGCATTTGGATCTCCGATTTTGATTTCTTTGCCCAGTTCAACTTCGAGAGAATTAAATCGTCCTTGCTGATTATCCAAAGATCGAAATCAGAAAAATTGATCTTCCGCCGATGGGTGAATGCCTCTTTTTGAAATTCTGTGTCCTTTAGCATTACGCAATCAATTTTTACAAGAGTCTCTTGATGCAACATATTGAACATAAATTTTCGTGAAATAGCATCTCGCACGCGTCCATGTGGAATGTAGTAATCCGGCTCAAATTCATTTATGATTTTCTCGGCATCCGCTCGATCAACTTCCATTACAATATCAATGTCGTTTGTCATTCTCATCATCGCATACCCGGCCATCGCCATAGAACCGGTCAGCATATACGAGATGCCCAAGCGTTCGAAACGCTCGGTGCAATCCTTCAAGATTCGCTCTTGATCTTCGTAAGGCACCATCATAAACCGCTCCTGACTACATCGTGCAATCTCAATAATCCGACGCATCGACCGTTTTCATCAACGACAGGCAGGACCGATATCTGGGACGTACGGTTTTCCATCAATTGGAGTGCGTCGAATGCAAGCATTTCGGGGGTTGTGGTCGTCGGATCTTTTGTCATCATTTGGCTGGCATCTAAACCGTTCAGGCCTTCCGGCCCAAATTTCTCAATGCTTCGCCTGAGATCACCATCTGTCACTATTCCCAGCAGTTTACCGTTTAGATCGATGACGTTCACTGCTCCGAGGGAGTATTTGGAAATGGCTTTGACCACTTCCAGCCAATCGGCGTCCGGCGTGACATCCGGGCTTTCGTGCATCAAATTACCAACCTTGAGCGTCAGCCGTTTGCCGAGCTGCCCGGCCGGATGATTCGCCGCAAATTCCTCAGCGGTCAGGCCGCGCGATTCCATCAATGTCATCGCTAATGCATCGCCTATCGCAAGCGCAACGGTCGTCGATGTCGTCGGGGCCAGATTTAACGGACAGGCCTCTTTATCGACCGATGCATCGAGCACGGCGTCTGATTGGCGGGCAAGCGTGGAATCAGTATTTCCAACAATGGATATCAGCGAAACGCCGCGGTGTTGCAGCGCAGGCAGAAGCGCAAGTATCTCATCGGTCTCACCGGAATTGCTCAAAGCGATCACAACATCGCCGCTCGTTATAACACCAAGGCTTCCGTGCAGGGCATCAGACGGATGCAGAAACACTGAAACCATACCGGTGCTCGTAAATGTTTGGGCGATCTTTTGGGCGATGACGCCAGATTTACCGATTCCGAGAACAACCAATTTACCGGCGCAGTTGGAAATAAGGCCGATGGCAAGCTCGACACTTTTTTCGTCAAGATTTTCGCTTGACCGCTCGATCGCGTCGGCCTCGAGCTTAAGTAATTCGACGACTTTTGCGAAATTATTTTTTTGAAAGGTTTGCACCAAGGAAGTTTGCGAAAAAACGTCGATAATGGCAAGGCTAGGCCTTAGGTTCAGGCAGGAAAATATCAAGCACGATCTTCCATTTACCGTCTCGAAATTTCCATATCTGGACAAAATTTCCACTTTCAACGGTTTCTGCTCCTTTGACGCGGGTGTACGTACTATTTACATATTCGAGGTCAGTGGTGCCAAAAAACGATATGCGTCTTTTAATTACAAGCTTCGAATCTGTCTTCTTCAACACCGATAATGCAGTCTTTTTACCGATGTACGGAGCATTATCATTTCGAAGTAGCCGAATATCATCTGCGGCAAAAGCTTTGTATGCAGCTTCGGTATCGCCGTGGCCGATCATTTCAAAAAATACAGCTGCCGAATCGCCGGCATAACCTCCGCCTTTCCCGGCATCTTTGGTCGTCCCATCTGGTATTTTGAATTCTGATTCAGCCGACTGCGGTTTTTCATGGGAAATACCGATATCAAGAACGGCTTTAAAATTTCCGTCCTGACGTTTTTCCCAGATCGTCACGTAATGTCCGAAAGCGGTGGGCGTATCGTCCTTCCCTTTTGCCCGGAATTCCCATGGGCCGGTCGTATAACCGATGCTGCCATTTCCGGAAATGTCCGCCCATGCCGGAAACCAGGAGAGCAATGAAGGTGAAGCAGGCCGGGCTTTCCACAATTCCTTTCCATTTGTACGCTTTGGGTTGAAAACAACTGCGTCGTCGGCGAGAAATTCAAGAAAAGCAAGCTTCGTGCCTTTTTCAGCCGCAAAACCGGCAAAGGCTTTTTCAGTTTCCACTAATTTTTTCAGATCGCTTTGGCCGGAAATACACAGAGACAAGATCAATATCAAAAAGATTAGATAAGCTGTTTTCATTATATTAAATGAGCCTTTTATCGGGCTATTTTTAAGGTCCGCTTTCGGCTCTATCATGATTTTTTATTTTTTTTTTTGGTTTTCAGGACCGGTGCGTCTTGGCTGTTAACGCGGGCGAAAACACCGAGAACGATCCACCATTTTTTATTGCGTAGTTTCCAGACATGCAGGCAGTTGCCGGTTTCTGTGCCTTCGTTGCTGTTGGCGTATTGGCAAGGGTTCCAGGTGTAAGCCATGTCGGCCGATTGAAACAGCGCCGTCTTTTTCGGAAACTCTATTGAAATATACCGGCCCATTTCCGCAACAACATTTTTTTTGCCGAGAATGGGCGGCTGCCGTTCTATCAAAAGGCGCACATCGTCCGCCGCAAATTTTTTGTATGCGGCACCTAGCCGTTCCTGGCTCATACTCATCCTTTGAAAATTCATCGACGAATCGGTCGGCGACCAACCCCTTTTGTTTGGATCACTTGTTCGATTCGCCCGAAGGACGCGGTCGGTATCCGCAAATGTGAGTTTGTCGTGCGAGATGCCGATATCCACGCTGGCAAAAAATCTGCCGTTTTGCCTTTTTTCCCAGATCGTTACATATTGGCCAAATTCCGCCAGCGATTCACTTTTCCCTTTTGGATACAATCTCCAATCACCCATCGTATAACCGAGCAATCCGTTAGCAGAAATATCGCCGTATGTTGATTTTCGCACAAGCAATGCTGCCGAAGAATCTTCTTTCGCCTGCCAGAATTGTTTGCCATTAATGGCATTCGGGCTAAAGATTATGGAATCATCAGATAAAAATTCGAGAAAAGCGGCCTTCATCCCTTTTTCAGCGGCGGCCTGTTCAAAGGCTTTTTCGGTATCGAACATCTGCTGCAATGCGGATTGCGCGAATAAGTTCGCGCAAAACACGAACGTGAGGATCGCAGTAAAAAACATCTTCATAACTTAAAACCCTATCACAAAAATTTTACAGGAAGAACAAAATATTTCTAATAAAAATATATCCTGTTCCTCCTGTTTTAATTTTTTATTTAAGTTTATTCGATCTTTACAAGATCCGTTCCGGTCCTTCCGAACGTTTCTGGATGATACATTTCTTCGGCCTTCGCGGGCGGCACAACGAACTGACCGGGTGTCGTTGCCCGTGCAACGTACGAATAGTTGTAAACGCCTTCCCACAACAGCGAAGTGAACGCCTCGGCCCGCTCGTCACGGAAATTTTGGTGTTCGAACCAATTCTGCCGCCACCAATAATAATTCCGGCCATACGAACGGCTGCCGATCTCAAGAACGCCCGTATTGCCCGCACCTTTGTCTGCAGGGATCGCCTCCGTTACGGCAAGTTCGGGATTGAGTATCTCTAATCCTGCCGGTAAATTATCGACCAAGGCAACGTGATAACGTCTCGCCTGTGCGACCATTGTCAGCCGCACACGGACACGGGCCCCGGATTTAATGATCCAGCTTCCGTCAGCATTTTGCTTCACATCTTCGGCATTATCGATCGCCTCGTATTTACGCAAAACCGTGAATCCGTAATCCGCCGGATCAAGTTTGAGATTTTTCGGTGCGTATTTCATGCCGATCCGGTAATAAAGCCGTCCTGCTCCCTGTCTGTCGAGCAGCAAGTTCGACGTGCCGCCATGTTCGATAAGGTAAGACATCGGAATATTCAGCACTTTCGAATCGATTGAGCGGCCCTTGAAAGTATCCTCGCCGGCATAAGTATTTCCAAGCCAAATGCGTGTCACAAAATCGGGCGTGACCTTTTCATAAGCATTAAAATATTTGTCCAAAGCAAGGAGAATGAACACATTTTCCTGTGTATTTGACCACGCTCCTTTGACGCGATGATCGAGCAGGCCGCGGACGAGCTTTGGAATAAGGTCGTTCTTGGCGTCGGCCTTGATCATTGCTTCGAGCAGCACGCCGTCAGCCCGGCGGTTCGAATACATGATAAGCCACGCACCGTCCCCATAATCCGTCACAAAATTTGCTGCTGCAGCCGTTTCTGTGACACGGTTATTAAGGAAATGAAGAATCGCCTGCACCTCGACAGTAGAATTCTTATCATCAGCTAAAACCGGCAACACCCAGCCCAAGCCTTCAAAAGGCATTTTTTCGATGGTTGCTTCGGCCAGCAGCTTTTTGGCTTTTGCCACATCTTTGTCACCCATCAGGTCACGAATATAAAGTGCATAAGCCGAGATGGTCCAGCGAACCTGCGGGGAATTCTTGTACCATTCGTCAAAATGTTTCTCGACATCTTTTAGATAAGGTTTGGTCTTATTGAGCATTTGGTCAGGCACTTTGTAACCTTTTGCTTTAGCCAAGGCCAGCGCATGGGCAACGTGAATGGTCAGGAACGGATATTTATACCGTTCCTTGTCACGTTTCCACAAACCAAAACTGCCGTCATCACGCTGCCGCGACTGCAAGATCTGCATATCGCTTGCGAATTGTGCTTCGAGCTGTGCAGCGGTCGGTGTTTCCTTCGCCTTGAATGCCTGCAAAACATCGCGCATCGCGGCGATCGATATCATCCGCGACGAGATCTGCTCGGAGCAGGCATATGGATAGTTCGTCAGATAAATAAATGCATCGGTCAGTTCCTGCAATTGCGTCGAGGAAGTTGTAACTTCGAGTCCGCCGAATTGCGGGAAAACATCGCCGGGCGTCTGCACGGGTTGAATGATCGTTCCATTTTGATCGGTCGTGCCGTAGGTCGCGAACGCTTCGGTCGTCGCCGGCGTCCAAACAGGCAGCGATATTTCGGCAGCGTCATTATATGCGCCTGATGTCGCCGCGATCTGGAAACGGGCCGTACCTGCTTTGACTGCTGAGACGGGAAAACGTACCTCTTCACGGCTATTTGCTTTAACTAAAACACGTTTGCCAAGGGCAGAAACACGACCCGTAGGAAGTGTGTCATTCCCGGCCGGCGAAGAAGAAACACCCTCGCTACCGCTCAGGTTTCCGCCTGTTAGTTCGGCGTTTGTCGCTCTAATAGCGACATCGACGGCCATGTCTTTGTCGGTTTGATTTTGAACGACCACCGGCAGTTCGATCTTGTCACCAAAATTCATAAATCTCGGTGCCGACGGACGGACCATCAACGGCTGCTTCGCCGTGATCGACGATTCACTCTTGCCAAATCGCTTGCCGGTATCCACCGCGACCGCTGTAATACGGTATCGCGTCAGATTGTCCGGCAGTTTTACATCGACTGTCGCTTTGCCGTTCGAGTCGGTTTTGACGGATGGCGCAAAAACGGCGAGCGCATTGAAATTTTCTCGAATTGCAATCTGAGCGTTAGCTTCACTATTAATCTTGTCTATGGCAAAGCTGGTATCTTTTCTTTTTTGTTGTCCTTCTATTATGGATTTCGATGCCACACCCGGGCTGAGTTGAGCAAGACTCCCGATTGATCTAGAATTAATAGACAGTTCTGAGATCGAATCTGCCGAAATTTGCACGGGAGGCGGAGGAGGCGGTTGATTCTTCAAATCCTCAGGATTACCAAGCAAAATATCCGTTCGCGAATGATGATCTGTGGTTCCGGTGCTGCGGTCCGTGTAGAAAATTTCCATCGGATCAGAGATCGTATATCCGGACAACGCGAGAACGCTTTCATCGACGATGACGACGGCGACCTCACTGCCCGCGACCGGCTCGCCTTTGGAATCCCTGACATCGATATCGACCTTCGTTTCGCCGCCCGGAACAAGTGTTTTATCCCGTGGTTCAGATGAGACCTTTAATTTGCGGGATTCGGTCGATATGGAGAGATTTATATTCCCGCTCGCAAACGCCGGCCGCTTCGCCAAAGGAACCTGCACATCCTTGTCCGCACTCTTCTCCGCCACGGTGTTTGCGGACAGGTCGTCCACGTTTCGCTCGGCGGCGCCGACAAGATCGACCTGCGCATAGATATTCGGCAAGTATCTTTCTTCAAGCGGTATCTTTAATGTTATCGACGAATCTTTCATCGTAAACCGCTCGGTTTTAACGATTCCGTCCCGCCGCAACGTCAGAACACCTTCGGCCGGCGTGAATGGCGATATGACCAGCAATTCCGCGACGTCGCCAGGTGCAAAATCTTTTTTACTTGGAATTATTTGGACCTCTTCCTGTTCGACATCTCTTTTTGGCGGTGTTTTCCCACCCGGTACCCAAACGGTGAATTCGCTTTCGTTAAACCGTTCGCGGTCGTCCATCACAGTTGCGGTGATGGTGTAACGCCCGCCTTGTTTAGCGATGAATGAACACTTTGCAAACCCGACCGCTTCCGGTTCTGGTGCAACTGACTTTACGCTGCAGTTTTGCTCGTCGATCGTTTCTTCCTTCCACGTGCCTTTATCAAATGTCCAATCCTTCAAAACGGCTTTGATATCGACATGGCGTCCGGCAATGAGCTTCCCGTCAATATCCGAAACGATTGATTCGATCTCGATCTTTTCGCCTTTCTGGACGAATGTTCTCGGTGTTTTGATACCGACATAGAGCGAT
Source organism: Pyrinomonadaceae bacterium (assembly GCA_043740295.1). Taxonomy (GTDB): domain Bacteria; phylum Acidobacteriota; class Blastocatellia; order Pyrinomonadales; family Pyrinomonadaceae; genus OLB17. The sequence continues at coordinate 28,709 of JAYUCO010000080.1, forward strand.
GACGGATGCACGAGCAGCGATGTCGAACCTGACCACGTTTGCCGGTTCACATCCTGGACCGAAGCCGAAGCAGTAACATTGTATGGCCGGGCCGGATTTACCGATTCAAAATCTATTTTGAGCAAATGTTTACCGCTCGCGTCAGTGACGCCTTTGAATGTCTGCGTCGTACCGCCGTAATAACCACCGCGGCCGCCAAACGAATAGTCGCCGTAATCGTAAACTCTCCACCACGGCACCCAGGTCCCGAACGTAAAATCGCCACGGTTTGGTGGTGTGTAATTGGTCGGGGAAGCAGTTACGGTCCAATTCGCATCGGCATTTGCGAGGCCGCCGCCGGAATAATATTTCGCTTCAACGGAAAGTTCGGCCTTTTCGCCGACAAAATGCGGCGCTGCGGTTTCGACCTTTGTCGTCACCTCAAATTCCGGACGGCGAAATTCCTGAATTTGAAATTGATGCGAATACGCAACGCCAGAATCTATACTGCCGACCGAGAATTCTATTCTCGCATTTCCAAGGTTTGCATTATCAGGAAGCGTAAATTTCAGATCGAACGCGCCGAAGGCATTCAAATTTCCCGTTCCCTTTGCTATTTCATTGTTTCGCGGATCTTTAACGGACCAAAACAAGGACGTAGATTTGTCACCCAAAGGCTCGACATCGCCAAATTTGCCGCCGGTGATGTTTCGTATATAACCTTTAACAGAGACCTCTTCCTTCGGTTTATAAAGTTTGCGGTCGTCAAAAACGAACCAGCGAAGCGAGTCCTGATCCGCTTTTTTGTGCCAATTACCAGCGTCTTGCCAATAATATTCCGTATTTTCCGGCAAAAATGCCGTATCTTTTCCACGCTTTGCAATAAGCAGGTTCGGGCCTTTTTGAGACTGAGTTTCGGGCAGAGCAAGCCTGAGAATTCCATTAGCGCCTGTCGTAGAGCTCTGTGCGGGCTCGATGGACTCGCTAGAGACCGATGTGCCGTCGGAATTTAATGATTCGATCCCGCCGGCGTTCGGCCCGCTGAACTTTTGGCCCACCCAATCCCACAACTCTGCAAAATAGCCCTTTTGCTCTTCGTTAACCACTGACTCTTGACCGCTGACCGCTACTCCATTCGGATATATCGAAAGCTCAACTCCGTTCAGAGGTTTACCGGTTTTCAGGTCGGTGGCAAATCCAACGAGTTCGTTATTATCAACAAATGCGTCCAATCCTATCTGCGTCGCCTGCAGCCATGTAAATATTCGGGTACGGTCATTTTTGTCTTTTTTTACAGACGGTTCGATATCGACGATCACGTTTCCAAAACCGCCGTTGAGCGCCCCGGCGATATCTATTCGCGTCTCGACCAATTCGTCCGGCGTACTCCGGATGGAAATAACCTTATCCGAAACCAATTTCCCTGGAATTACAGGACGGTTTCCGTCGTCGTAATTTAGGTGGCGGACATAATCCTGAAACTGCCTCCAATCGGTCGGCTGAACCTGATATAACCTAACCTTTACGTAATCCTGATTTGTCGAGTAGATAGAAAATGACGGCTTGGCAGAAGGATCGAGAACGGTCATAAAGCCGCCCTGAGCATAAAGGTTTTGTGCCGCCGAACCGACCTTGATCGATGCGGAGACAGGCTGTCCGAGTGTTTGTCCGAAAACATCCGCCAGCGAGCCGTCAATTGTGACCTTGTATGTTGTTCGGCCTTTTTTATAGCCTTGAATATAAATATAATTACCGGAAGGATAGATCTGTAACCCTTCGACAGCCGGTTCGATCTTGACCATTTCCTTTGTAAATTTCGATGAGTCTATGGAATTTGAAAACTGTATCGTCCACTGCTCGAACGGCGAGCAATTCTGGTTCCGGTTCCAGCCGCACAGAGCTTCGATAAATTTCATCGGCCCATATGTTTGAAACGCAAAGGTTTGTGCCGTTGTAGTCGTCAACGGGCCTTCGGCTGACGGAGTGCCTTTTTCAACCGTCACAGTAATTGCCGATGCCGGAGGAAGTGCGTTTTCTGTCGAACCGTCAGGATTTATAGCCCGAAAAGCCAGCCATCGTTTAGGCTGTGCCTGTTTTGCGTAATAGTTAACAGTCGATCCATCGATTTCATCCTGCGTGGCGAGGCGTATCGGGAGTTTCTTGCCCTGACCGGTTACGCTAATGGTTTTTAGAACCGCTTCTGGACTTATTTCCTGATCAAACGAGAGAAACATTATCTCGTTACGCCGCACGGTCTGGCCTTGCGGAATAAACTGCTCGACCTTTGGTGGTGGTGTGCTAAATGTCCAAACTACGTCTTTTTGCAAAATTTGTCCGGTTGCCGATTTTGTGCCAGCGGGAACGCGGGCGGTAAATTTCGTTGCCATCGGAAAACGCTTCGTCGTATCGAACATCAGTGTTTTTGTGCCGAGCCATCGCCATCGGCCTTCGACCTGCGGCGTTAGTTCGACTGGTGTATATTTCGCGGCTTCTTCCTGTGAGGTGACGGCAACCATCGGTTGCGAAAATGTCACGCTCAGATCAGGAGCAAGCGGAACTTCACCTTCAGGTGAATAACGAATAACTTCCAATGACAGCTTGCCTGAACTGATGTTTGGCGGATTGATCTGATCCGAAGACGGAAATTTTACTGGAATTAGTTTCCCTGTTTTAGGTGCAGGAAGTGTCCCGATGCGTTTGGCAAAATCGGTTTGATCGTTTGTATCGGATTTGATCGCGGGTATGCGTTTTAGAACGTCCGATACATCATTATCCGAAAGCGGATCGGTTAGCGCGGGCTGTTGTTTCTCACGCGTTTCGGCACCCTCAGCCCCTTCGCTCAAGCGGAACTTTAATCCCGCCGGAACGTCTTTCATCTTAATATCTCGTGCTTTTCCAACAATTTGAGCGTTCGCCGGTAAAATAAATGGCGAAAAGATACTTGTATAAATTGCACACAGCAATAACCCGGAAACCAATTTTTTCATTGTCTTTCTAATCCTCTCACTTAATAGAAAAGCGATGCGTATGACGTGCCTTAAGGCCAATATTACTCCAAACCAACACTTGAAACCAACGAATTTTCCACTTGAAAATCCGCCTATGCTATTTGAACGTATTGATATATTGAAACTTGCACCAATTCAACCGCCAGAAGCCTTGCCGTTAGGGAGGGCTAATATCTCCAGTTAAAGAAAGCCCTTCCTATCGGTCAGGCTTCTGCCACAAAGCACTGAGTTAGCTATTCCAAAAATATATTTTCCTGCTATACTAATTTCGGAAAATGCAACTTTGAATTAGGCGTCATCGTAGTGGATTTGACGAAAAGTTCTTTTAACATAATTTTTTAGGAGCAGACAGATACGATGGGACTTTGGGCAAGATTAAAACGAGTTTTTTTTGCAAATACGGGAGCGGCGCTTGATAGGATCGAAAATCCTGAACTAGTGCTTCAGCAGACAATTCGTGATATGCGCGACCGTGTGCCGGAACTCAATAATTCCGTTGCGCAGGTAATGGCGACCGAGCGGCTTTTGATGAAGAATCACGAGAATCTTGAGACGCAGGTCGTTGATCTCGATTCAAAAATCAAAGCGTCGGTAAAAATGGGACGCGACGATATTGCTACTGCCTACATCGGTCAGTTGCAGCAGGCACAGCTTGACATGCAGCGGACTGGCGGCCAGCTTGAACATGCCTCGCTTGCCTCGAAACAGGCACTTAAGGCGCGTGACAATTATGTTCTGAACATGAAGAAGCGCACAGCCGAGGCAATGCAGCTTATCAGCGCGGCAAAACAGGCGAAACTGCAGGAACAGCTTGCCCAAACAATGGAGACATTCAACATTGGCGACGATGCATCGACCTTCAACGAAATGAGGGAAAAGATCGACCGCCGCGTTGCCGCCGCCGAAGCAAAACTCCAACTTGGTTCTTCATCCGTAGATTCGCAGATGCAGGACATCGAACGCGAGGCGATGGATATTCAGCTTCAGGACAAACTGCTCGAATACAAACAGCAAATGGGTTTGCTAGGTTCAGGTTCCTCGAATTCGACCGGCAAACAGATCTCTGCCGGTTCGGAAATTAAGGAAGAAAATATACTCGATGATGTTTTGCTAAATGAGACCAATCAGCAAAAAGCTGATTGAAGCATCTCAGTTTTTAGAATCAAGTTTCATAATGGAAGGTCTTCATTTGGCTTTACTTCTTGTCCTTTCCAGTGTTTCTGTGGTCAAAAAATCTAGCCATGTAATGCACGAAATAAGAAGGCACAATAAAGAACATTAAAATTAGAACGGATATTGCATCTCGGCATCCTATAAATTGACGGCGAAACTTGAACGGGGAAATTATCATCTATCTTTAATATGGCGGATTTGGCGAAATACCAACAGCAAATAACCAGGTTTAATTCGAGTTACGCAAAAGAAGCAGTCAAGGAACCATTTAATTTTTGGGGATTGGCCGGCTTTGCCGTTGCTGCGGCATTTACCGGAAGTGTCATTCCGCTTCTGATAGCTCTAATTTGCGAAACGATATATATGCTCTTTTTGCCGAATTTTCCGTGGTATCGTCAACTAGTCAATCAACGCGAAAAGGACAGGCTCAGGGCTTTGAATAAGGCCGACCGCGAAAAGCTAATAAAAACCTTCACACCGCGTGAGCGCGAAGCTGTCGAATATCTCCGCTGGCTGAAAGAGAAAATTCAGGACAATTACAAAAAATTTACCGGTGCCGGCTCCCTGCCCTCAAATTTGCGGACTCTGGACCAACGTTGGGAAGATTTTGTCGATCTTCTCGATGTTTACCGGCGCCGGAAACAGCATTTAAAATCGATCAACCGTCAAGCAGTCCATAATCAGCTTTCCCAGGCATTTCGCGCCGCCGAAAGTGCGGGTGACGAAAAGACCAAACGCATTCAGCAAACTAATGTCGAGATTCTAAAGCGACGTGTCGCATCATTTGATGAGATCGAACGCAGCGTCAAACTTGTCGAAGGACAATTACAGTCCATCGAGAATTTCTTTAGTTATCTGAATGACGAGATCGTCACGATGTCAACCCCGGAAAAATTCTCTTTGCTCGATTTCGAACAGCTTTCCGATTCGATCGCAATGACCAAACAAATGCTCGACGCCACCGCCGATTCCGTCGGTGCTTTAGATTCCTACAACCGCGAAATGGGCAACTACGAATTATTGCCGGAAAACCGATAGCCGACAACGACACCATTCTTTGCACTTCGGCGGCGGAAAGCCATTCGTAAGGCCGCCAGGATGCGGGTCACAAGTTACCTTTCAAATCCGTCAATATTTGGAACGTCCTGAACAGGTTTCGAGTCTGGAACCGGAGTTGTCGGAGTTTCTTTCCTCGCTGCGTCAAGATCATTTATTGAAAGCGCCAGATTGTTTGCGTTAGTCGAAAATGCCAGCCCGGTTTCCTTGGTGATCGAACCTTCGCGGATCATCCTTTCCAATTCGCTGTCAAATGTCTGCATTCCTTCAAGCTCGCCGTCCTTCATTGCATCAACAATCGAACGTCCATCTTTCTCTCCCTTTTCGATATATTCACGGGTCCTTGAATTCGAGGTCAATATTTCAATCGCCGCGACCCTTCCGCCACCGACCTTTGGCATTAAACGCTGTGAAATTATCCGTCGAAAAGATTGCGACAACCGCGTTCTGATCGCCGCTTCTTCAACCTTCGGGAAAACGCCAATAATACGATCTATTGTTTTTGCGGCGTCAATTGTATGAAGTGTGGACAAGACAAGATGTCCCGTTTCCGCCGCTTCAAGCGCTACTTCTATGGTTTCCCGGTCTCGCATTTCGCCGACAAGTATAACTTTCGGAGCCTGTCTCAAAGCAGCTCTCAAAGCAAGCGCAAAATCCGGCGTGTCCGAATGAAGCTCCCGCTGATGAATAGTACTCAATTTATGTTCGTGTATAAATTCTATCGGGTCCTCGATCGTTACAACGTGATATTTCTTGGTTTCATTTATCAGATCGATAACTGCTGCAAGTGTTGTCGATTTTCCCGATCCGGTCGGACCGGTAACCAACACGATACCGTTTTTCAAATCTGCAACGGCACGAATGGCGACTGGCAGATTTAATTCTGCCCAATTAGGCGGCTTGGTCGGGATCACGCGCATGACAATTGCGAAAGTGCCGCGCTGTCGAAAAATATTTACACGAAATCGGCATAATCCGTTCACGCTGTATGAGATATCGGTCGAACCGCGTTTTTCCAGCGTTTCCAATCCCTGCTCGTTGCCGTGCAGCATAAGTTCCGCCATTGCTTTTATTTGCGGCGGTTGCAGAAACTCCAATCCCGGAATCGGAACGCCCTGCAGATCGCCGGTAAGCTCGACCTGCGGCGGCCGGCCCGGAGAAAAGATGAGATCACTTACTTTTGGATCAACGCCAAGCATCTTGTTCAACAGATTGTGAAACGATTGAATATTCTGATTTAACGGAGCGCCGTTATTTTCCACGGTTGACTTTAACGATTGTATTGGAATCGTCGTTACGACTGGGTTCTCGTTATCTGGGAATTGTCCGTTCATTGTGTTTTGCAGGAATTTGGGTTCTGGAAAAGAAGTTTGAGCTTATCCGCGAGAATTTGCGTTGCAATTAGATTACTATGTTAACAAAGAATGATGCAAACATTATATCTCGCTTGCGTGGCATTATCTGAACGATTATTATTAACGGTTTCAGATTTACAACGATCAGGGATTGTTTTGTGAACTTTTTGCTTTATCTTTGTTGGCCAAGTGTTAAATTTTCTTTGTCACAATGAACGCAAATCTTTTCATAGAGCATAACCGAGAAACATAATACATAAGGAATTTATAAAAATAATGAAACGAGTTGGCATATTAGCGGGACGCGAGATCACGTTTCCCGAATCGATGATCAGAAGCATAAACGAGAACAGCAACGGCACGGTCGAGGCCGAAATGCTTACTTTTGGCGGCATTCGATTGGACGAACCGAAGCGCTACGACATAATTATAGACCGTATTTCTCACGAGGTCCCTTATTACCGTGCGGCACTGAAGCGTATGGCACTTGAGGGAACATATATTATTAATAATCCTTTCTGGTGGTCGGCGGATGATAAGTTTTTTAACTTTGCACTTGCCCAGAAACTCGGCGTTGCCATCCCAAAGACAGTTTTGCTTCCGCAGGAAAAATATATGGAAGGCATAACGACCGAAAGCCTTCGCAATCTCGAATTCCCGCTCGATTGGGAAGGGATCGTGAACCACGTCGGCTTTCCTGCATTTCTCAAACCTTTCGACGGCGGCGGCTGGAAGAATGTTTCAAAGATACATTCGCTCGAAGAGCTTTGGTATGTTTACAATCAGACCGGAACTCTGTGTATGACGCTGCAGGAAGGTATCGAATACGACCAATTTGTCCGCTGCTACTGCGTCGGAAGGGAAAAGGTCCTGATAATGCCTTATGATCCGTCACAGCCTTATTTATCGGGAATGCAGTATGTCGATGTCGATGATTATCTGTCGCCGGAACTTCATGCCCGCGTCGAAAAAGATGTGAAAACCATCTGCAACGCCCTCGGTTATGATCTGAACACAGTGGAATTTGCCATCAAGGACGGAATTCCATATGCCATCGACTTTATGAATCCGGCACCCGATGCCGAGATTGCTTCGGTTGGCCAAAAGAACCACGAATGGATAGTAAACGCCATGACGGAATTCATATTGACCAAGATCGAAAAGGGTTTTGATGTCCCGGAATATAAATGGTCGGCATTACTCAATCCGGCAGAAAAAACAGTAAAGAAAACGGCCCCGAAAGCAAAAATACCGGCAAAAAAGAAATGACACGGATGTCAGTTTCTAATAGCAAAAAAAACAATAAAAAAACTTTTACCTTGTGTGGTACCGCACATACAAAGCTTTTCAAATCAAATACAGTGCTTGTGGACGTGAATAGATACTTCCGGTTTCTTCGATTATCCAACCTGAAATAATCATCCGAAGAAATCTAGCAGCACACGAACAAGGGGAACAGTTGAAGGATGGCACTTACCTGACATTCTTCGTCTATAATAAGCAGAAATACTTGCCAGGTTAACAATTAAAGCGGAGCAGAGAAATTCTGTCCGCTATTTTTATTCCTCTTCAAGTAGTTCCGGTGGGATCCTCGGTGAAAGTAATTTTACGGTCAGGATCATCCCGGTCCATAAGATCAGGGCTATGGTTGAAACCGTCCATCCGATGTTGGTGATTAAGGCGTCTTCGAACACAATCCCTGAAACAATTAGAGGAAAAGAGAAGAAAGCTATACGGAGAATAGCCTTTTTAGAGTTTTCCAGACCGTCAAGCAGGTTAACGCGGCTGATCTCCATTTCCATATATTCTTCGTCACTGTTCAAACGGGAAAAGTATTCCACTTCACCTTCCGTCCAACGTTGCAGGGCACGTGTTTCGGCAAGCCGGTTTGCCGCTGAAAAGTTGTGTATGACATGGGCGATCTTGCCTTCTCGCAGGGCGATCTCGGCCAAACCACGGACGACGCGAAAGCTTTCGCCGACCGCGTCCGCCGCCTTTGCAAAAACGATACCGGCCCGCCGCCATTCGCCAGATTGAAAATAGCTTTCGCCAAGCCTTGCCAGCAGATCGCCGTCAGTTCCCGCCCGTCTTTCTGCCAATCGCATCATCGCGATCGCCTTTCGCTCAAGCCGCTGGTCGCGTTCCGATCCAGCAAAAGACTGCAAACAACGGGCAAATTCAAAAAGCAGCCACGCATCCTTTGGTTTTATGACGAGGGCACGGCGAAACGTCTCGATCGCCTGCAAAAGTGCCCCGGAAAGCCGCAGTTCGTTCGCCAATTTTCTCAGTCCGGGAACTTTATCAAGGCCGCCTGTCAAATTTTCTTCGTCATTTAACAAAGTACGCCGTTTTGCCTTCATCAGCACTGTCCGAAAAGAACTTTCGAGAACATCAGCCGGAGGAATATTCGAGGATGCCGCTTTCCGAAGTATCTCTTTTGGATCAGAAATATAGTCGCGCAGGTCCATCGAACGGTTATCAAGTACATTATCAGGCAGTAAGGGTAAAATACGCCGGACCATAATGCGGAAATCTTCGCCCCCTGACACTATAAAGAAAGAAATTCCTTTCCCACGGATCATCGTACTGTAACGATATGAGATCTTTCCGCCACGTTTCATTGTGCGAAATGCCTGTGTTTCGACCTGTTCGACATCCCTGACCTTCAGGCTGCGGCGGGAACGATTGAAATTCGCCCACACTGTCGGAATAATGCCCGCACGGATAAGCCGTTTTCCGTCGAATACGATACGGTCAAAAAAAGCCAGTATTGGAATAAATATCCCGGAAACCCCGAGGAGCAGAAAGCCCGCAAGTTCGTAACCCAAATAGATGAACAAGCCGGAAAAAAAAGTCGCTAAAAAAAGAGCGACGACATAACTGTTCGGCGATACGCGAATAGAATTGCGTGTTTTTGCTGTCAAAATTTCGTTATCTTTATTTAAAATATTATCGTTCAATGTAAAAAGCCGCCCCGTATATCTGTTAGTATAACAAATTACGAATCGGGCGGTTTTTGTTTGATCTACCGGATTTGTTTTGAAGATAAATTTTGCGAATCGGCCACAGTAAAGTCTATCAATCAAATTCACTAAATAATATTAACCGAAAGGATTGCCGCCAAGCGGAAGATTGGGGGCTGGCTCGGGAATTTCCTTTGCTTTTTCAGGGTCAAGCTGTTTCAGCTTGTCCTTTGCGCTCTGTGCCGTAGCAGTCATGCTAACAGACTTGCCGTCCAGATCTTTAGCTTCACTTGCTGTTTTTACTATATTAAACAGGAGTTCGACGGCTTCCGGCTTTTTTTCCTGCTTTTCGTATATTTTCGCCAATTCAAAATTGATCGTGTCTTTGGCAACGACTGGGTCCTTATCCCCGGCTAATTCTTTGTAAAGAGCTGATGCTCCGTCCAGGTCGCCGGCTTCGGTTTTTGCACCCGCTAAGGCAAATTTTGAAAGCTTTCCAGTCTCATCATTCGACTTGGCCAAAGTTTCCAGTTCCTGCATCGCTGCCGGACGGTCGATGGTCAAACGATTAACCGCGATAAAATATTTTGCCTTCTCGCCAACACCGCCGCCGAACTTATCGGCAACTGCTTGAAATTCAGCAATTGAAGCTTCGGCGCGTTCTTTTTCGGTTTTAAATGTTTTGGCCGTTGAACCTGCCGGAGGCGGAGTATCGGTAACCTGTGCCTGAGATGTCTCGATCGCTTTTCCAAGCGCGGCCTGCCCGGCGGAGTTCGAACGTGCGCTCCAGGAAGAAAATATCCAGATAACGATGCCGAGTACTGCCAAAGCAGCTATTCCGTAAAGAATGTTCTTCCCCTGGCCCTCAAATATTTTGCCGGCCTGTTCAACGGACTTTCCGACTTTACTTTGAAACGGATCCTGATAACTGATCTTGTCTTTTGGTTCGGTTGCGGGTACCGCTTGCGGTATGACGGTTCTCTTTTTTCTAGCCATTGTAAAAAAACTGCAAATTCGCCTTGCTCTATCGTTGTATAATTGCCTACAGGGATATTTTGGGGCAACGGGTTTTTGAGATTTTAGTGTTTTATTAAAGCAATAAACAAAAAGGACTGCGATCGACCGATATCAAAATGAATCATTACCCATTTTTCCAAAAGATTTAATTTATCTTAAAAACGTGTCGAGAGCAAATGAAAGCAATAAAGAATAGTAAATGCAGTATAGTGAACGCTATTTAAAAATTTTCGGGAACATAACCTGACAAGCGGTGTCTAATGTTAATGTACGCGAAAACCGCGGACGGTCAATTTGAAATTTTCTCGTAAAGAGAAGGGCGAGGGGCAAGGAATGTTCTTCAGCAAGTCAATTACCTTTGACGACGAAGATCTGAACAATGCTGCGACGGCGGCTTTACCTTCTTCTGCCTACTCATCGGTCGAATTTGAGTTCATTGAAAAGCTAAGATCAGGTGACGCAGATGCTTTCGATCTATTGATAACCAGATATTCCGCAGATATTTACGCAGTTCTCTTTAGATTGACCGAAAATGTCGAAGAAGCAAGTGATCTGACACAAGAAACGTTTTTAAGTGCGTTAAAGTCGATCAAATCTTTTCGCGGTGATGCCGAATTGAAAACCTGGCTGTTTCGAATAGCGGTAAATCATTCGCGAAATCGCCACCGATGGTGGAACAGGAGGAAAAGAGACAGAACCGTCTCATTGGACGCTCCGGTAGGGGAAAATGAAAAGCTCTTGTCGGATATCCTGCCCGGAAATTCGGAAAACCCGGAAGAAGCGGCTATGCAGAGACAACGCGAGTCCGCTCTAAGAAATGCATTGCTCGATCTGCCTGATATTTTTCGCGAAGTGATCGTTTTATGCGATATCGAAGGACACAGTTATGACGATATTTCCAAAATGTTGGATGTAAACATCGGAACCATTAAATCGCGTATCGCACGCGGACGCGAAGACCTCCGCCGCAGGTTAAAAGATTTTTGAAAATTAAGTGAATGGCTGACTCACCCCGGTTTTATCTTTGAAGACAAAATAAAAAGGTGCCAAACGACGGGTCGAAGAGAACGGATGTCAGCCAAGGATTGGAAAGTGTTTTGTTAGGCATTTATTTGATAATAGACCAGCAACATCTACAAATATGCCGATGCCGAATGCCTGCCAATTCTTCAAACAGACAACGCGTTGTTTTCCGCGAACGGAAAACAGCCGGGGTCAGTCAGCCATTCACTTGATAAGGCGGCATTGACCACTAAATAAAATGAAATGTCAGGAATTACAACTAAATATTCCGCTGTATTTTGACGAATACTTGTCCGGGGAAGAGCTCCGTCTGCTCGACGAGCACTTCGCCCATTGCCCGCTATGCCGCCAGAAGCTCGCCGATTTTCAGGAACTTAGGAACAGTTTGCGAGCGATGTCGCGCCCGGAACTTCCCAGTAATTTGCTCGAATCTTTAAAGACCGTAATTGCAAATGAAATAGCACCGCAAACCACAACACCTGGTTTTACATTGGTCGATGACCGCAGAAATTGGGTTGACGTTTGGCTAATGCCATATGCTGCGGGAGTTTTCGCTTCTCTAATAATGGGCATTGCTCTTTTATGGATCATAATGTCTGGTGATTTTCGCTCCGGCATCTCCGATGTGGCAAAAGCGGATTCTAATTCAGGTGTCATGCTCGCAAACGGCAGCCCAAACACATTTGACCTTACTCAATCAGAATACGCAGGTTCCCGTCTGGCAATTTCCGGTGAATCGCCAAGCATAAATCCCGGCGGTGCACTGGTCGCCCTCACAAGATCATTAGTGCGTGGTGAAATGAAAGATGACGAGGTCGTGGTAGTTGCCGATGTATTTGGCAACGGGTTGGCCCGCATCGCCGAGGTCGTCGAGCCTTCGCGTGACCGGAAGGCTGTCGCCGACCTTCGTAAAGCTCTCGAATCCGATCCGTCATTCGCCCCTTTTGTCCCGGCAAATATGGATAACCGCTCAGATTCCGTGCGTGTTATTTTAAAGATCCAGAGCGTAAATGTCCGCACTCACCTGAAATAAAGCTGGTAAAAATTTAAGGGTCTATAGTAGTTAAGCCAAAAAATAGATAGGCTAAACTACTGAGATGAAACAGCTAAACCGCTATTATCGGCGTTCCCGAGTTGCGGAAAAGAA
>JAYUCO010000081.1:0-17152 GCA_043740295.1 Pyrinomonadaceae bacterium
TTGATAACTCATCTTACATATTCAAAATACACCGATAATCCATTAAAATATAGTATTGATGATTAGTAATGGGTCAAAGGAGAGTAATGTTGACAGAAACTACACCAACAAATGCCGAAAACTCTTTTGCGTTAAAGAATTTTGATGTAAATGATGTTGACCTTCCCGAATTTCGCGATATGAAATTCGAAGATATCAATCAGCTTGACCTCGACCACCCCGGAGCGAGCGACGAAACGTATCGGACACGGCGTGATTATATTGCCGGCCTTGCCAGGAAATTTCGCGAAACAGGTGTTATCACCGATGTCGAATATACGGATGAGGAGCAAGGTGTTTGGCGATATGTCGCCGGAGAATTAGAAGATATCCAAGCCGAAAAGGCGAGCAAATTTTATCTTCAGGCAAAAAAAGACCTCGGTATTTCGAATGATCGAATTCCGCAGTTGACCGAGATGAACCGCCGCCTAAAAGAACTTTCCGGATTCCGCCTTGCACCGATCGAAGGCCTGGTCGAAACCCGTGCGTTTCTTAGTTGGCTGTCTTATCGCACAATGCTTTCGACGCAATACATACGTCACCATTCGCGGCCCGAATACACGCCCGAACCCGATATCGTCCACGAATCCATAGGCCATATCCCAATGTTCACCAACCGCAATTTCGCCGACTATTCACAGTTCATCGGCCACGGAGCCCGCATCGCGACCGATAAGCAGCTCGAAGAACTTGGGCGTTTGTATTGGTTCACCGTCGAATTCGGCATGATCGAAGAAGATGGCGACATCAAGGCATACGGCGCTGGATTATTATCGAGCTTCGGCGAACTCGAAAATGCCTTTACAGATAAAGTGGAACGTCGCCCATTCGACCTTGAACAGGTAATAAATACCGGTTACGACTACTCCGAAATGCAGCCGATACTATATGTGATCCCGTCATACGGTCACTTAAAAGAAACGACGCGGAAATACATCGAAAGCTTTGGTGGAAAATAGTAGGATTTTGAAAACTTACTTCAGGTAATACTTAGCGGACCTCTTTAACTGAGCATACAAGACTAAACCTTATTGAGAATAACCACTTCGACGCGCCTTTTTGCTTCATCAAGAAAACTTTCTATATTGGTTGCCACTTTTTCCTCGGTCAGCAGGTGATTAATTTCGGCACGTTTTTCATCAAGTGTCGGCATCAATAATCCTGGGTATTTACGGCGAAAATCGGGCGAGAATATTTCCCTGTAATATTTGGTTTCGTCCTCCGCGGTGATGACGATAAAAGACCGAAAGCGAAAATCTAGATATTTGTCGATCACTACTCTTTGGCCGATTATCCGCTCAAAATTATCATCTTTGACCGAGGTAAAACCGACCTTGTTTAAACGCTTTTCAAATTCTGCCGTATTAGGAAAATAAGACAGGATCTCTACTATCTTATTGTTGATCTCTTTTTCCGTCGGAGCGGCTCGCGGCAGTCTTTCTGCTTCAAGCGCAAAAAGCCTTTGATTTATCAATAACTGCAATGCCCGGTTCAGGTCTTCCGAACTTGGCGAGTCGAGCGTTACGTTGGGCTGCAACGCAAGCTGCCACAGCAGATCGGAGTATGTTATCAATTCCGTTTTCACGCCGTCGTTAACTGTTGCCACAGTTTTATCGACCACTTCCTGACCAGAAACGCTGTGGGAAAAACATAAAGTAAGCGCAGTAAAAAACACAAGGCAAAAACCTGATCTATATTTTTGTGAAAGAGAGCATCGCATATGTTTTCGTATCAATTTTTGCGTGAAACTAAATTGTAGTCAAATCAACAAATAAATGTTAAAACCGTTGACAAAATGTTTAAAAACGTTTCTAATCAGAAAGGAAGTTCATACACTTTCTTGCCCACGTTCAATAAGTCTCACCTTTAAGCTGGCAATTTCAAAAATCAATCCACGGCGTTAGGAAAACAAAAATGTCATTCCCTTCCACAGTAAAAAAACAGACCGTCGTATTTTCCCATCAAAAGGAAAATGCCGACCCTTCTCAAGAATTGAGATTCATTTCCGAACTGGGAAGAAGCCTGCTTTTTACTGTTCATCCAAAAAAAGTTGCAAGCCGTGTCGCCGATGCGATACAGCACGGCGTACAGGCAGAAGTTTGCGCCTTTATGGCCGAGCTTGAAAACATCGGGGTTGTTAGCTGCTCATTTGATGAAAAAGGCGAGATGGACCCGCGCTCATTTGAAAAATCGAAATTCGAGAAATGGCTGGAACTTCTACCGCCGCAGGTCGGCCATAAAGTTGAAGATCCGGACGAATTTTTGTTGAGCGGAAAAACACACAAGCTAGAATATGTTTCGCCGCTGCACATCAATGGCGAGATCAAAGGCGCGATAGTCGTCGGATTTTCTAAAAAACAGGATTTTAATGATGCAAAAGGCAGCTTGATCGATGCCGCGACGCAAATGGCGGCGATGAGCGTGAATCTTTCGGCACACTACGAAGCGGCAATTAACAACTCTATAAATCAGGCAAAAGAAGAGCACCGAAAATTTACTGAAGCGGTCTTGGATGCATTGCCGGTGTCGCTGTATGTCGTCGATCGCGATTTCCGCATCGTTACCTGGAACCGTCACCGTGAGATAGGTTCGCAGGGAATACCGCGCGATTCGGCGATTGGGCGCAATGTTTTTAATGTTCTTGCCCGTTACCCTGAGGGCCGCGTACGGCAGGAATTCGAACGCGCTTTTCGAACCGGAAAGATCGAACGCATCGAACAGCAAACGGCAGCCGATGACGGCTCGACCAAGCATTGGATGGTCAGCAAGGTCCCGATGATGGATGAGGAATCCGGAGAGGTGACACATGTTATCACGGTGGGCGAAGACGTCACGGCCCGCGTCGAGGCGATCCACGCCGTTGGCCGGGCTGAAAAACTTGCTGCTGTCGGCCGGCTCGCCGCCGGAGTCGTTCATGAGATAAATAATCCGCTGGCGACGATAGCTGCCTGCGCCGAGGCTCTCGAGCAAAGAATTGAAGAAGGTGTTTTCGAAGGTTTGGATGCGATCGATGATCTGAATGAATATCTTGGCATCATCAAAAGCGAAGCATTTCGCTGTAAATCCATTACGACCGGCCTTCTCGATTTTAGCCGGATCCGAACCGGTAACCGGCATCCGCTAGACGTCGGCGAAGTCTTAAGGTCATCCGCAAATCTAATTTCGCATCAGAAACGCGGAGATAGGATCAATATCCGCATCGAGGCGGCCGATGATCTGGCTTTACTTAATGCTGACGGCGGACAGATACAGCAAGCGATCATAGCTCTTTGCACTAACGCGATCGATGCAATGCCCGAAGGGGGAATGCTGACAATGCGGGCCGCAGCTCACTCAAACCGTGTTGCGATCGAGATCGAAGATACAGGCGTGGGTATTCAGCAGGAAGATCTGTCTAAAATTTTCGAGCCGTTCTTTACCACCAAAGAGGTCGGCGAAGGCACGGGGCTTGGATTAGCTGTTTGCTATGGGATCATTACCGACCACGGCGGACGCCTCAGCGTCCGTTCCAATGTTGGTAAAGGAACGACATTCACCATTCTTCTCCCAATTACGCAGAATATAGATGGTACGGAGTCGAAAAGTAAATCTGAAGGTTGAAAAAAAATTTAAAGACTTATTACTAGTGAAGCACTTCAGAACTTCGTGACAATTTCTCTCAACTCCCAACGCTCCCCAAAAATCATATGGCAAAACTACTCGTGATCGATGATGAAAAAAACCTTAGGCTCGTCGTGCAAAAAGAATTAACCCGTCAGCACCACGAAGTTGAGACCGCTCCCGACGGCGAAGCCGCGTGGGAAGCACTTGAGGCCCGCGATTTCGATGTTTTGTTGTGCGATATTAATATGCCGCGTCTTGACGGTATCGGCCTTCTCCGCCGTTTGCGAGACAAGGTCCAGAATCCGCCTGAAGTTATCATGCTGACAGGCCAGGGAACGGTCGAGACCGCTATCGAAGCAATGAAGCTCGGAGCTTACGATTACCTCACAAAACCATATCGCATTACGGAATTATCCGCTTTGGTTACACAAGCGGCTGAAAAGCAGCAGTTAAAGGTGGATAATCAACGGCTTCGCGCACAGATACAGCGTTCGAACACGAACATGCCGGAGATCATTGCGGAATCTCCGCAGATGAAGGAAGTTCTGAGGCTTGTCCGCCGTGTTTCACCATCGGACACGTCGGTTTTGATCACTGGTGAATCAGGCACCGGCAAAGAACTCATTGCCCAGTCGATCCATCGTCTCAGCCCGCGACGGGACAAGACATTTATCGATCTGAACTGCGCCGCGTTACAGGACACGCTGCTTGAATCAGAGCTGTTTGGACACGAGGCCGGTGCATTCTCAGGGGCAAGAGCACGCAAACTCGGACTTTTCGAGCTAGCGCATGGAGGCACGCTATTTCTTGACGAGATAATGGAGATGCCGATGCAGCTTCAATCGAAACTTTTGCGGGCACTCGAAACACGTTCGTTCTTTCGCGTCGGCGGAGTAAAAAAGGTCGAGGTTGACGTGCGGCTTATCGCCGCGACAAACCGTAATACGGCCCAGGCCATGGCTCAAGGCGTGTTTCGTGCCGATCTGATGTATCGCATCAATAGTTTTGAGATCAATATTCCGCCGCTTAGAGAACGCCATGAAGATGTCGAACCACTTGCCCGCCACTTGCTGGAAAAGATCGCCGGAATAAATGCTCCGGAATTAACACAACCAGTATTAGACGCCCTGAGTGCTTATTCATGGACCGGAAATGTCCGACAATTGCGCAATTGTCTTGAACGTGCGGCACTATTGGCCGACAACAACCGAATAACGATCAAGGAACTGCCGCCGGAGGTCGTTTACCGAATGGAAAAAGCCAACATCTCTGTTAGCTATAACGCTCCACAATCGAACGGCGTCAGCTCATTTCAAAACACTTCGCCGACCAACCTACGCGATGCCGAACGGCAGCAGATCCTGACAGCCCTCGAAAAAACCGGCTGGCACCGCGGCAAAACCGCCGAATTGCTCGGCATCTCGCCATCAACGCTTTACCGGCGTTTGCGCGAATACGATCTTGAGGTCCGCTGACCCTAACTAAAAATTAGTTAAAGGCTATCTGAAAAGACTTTTAATTCTAAAAGAGCGGGTGCAAAGCGATCCGCTCTTTTGGAACAAATTGTGCATTTCAGGCAGCCTTTTCGTTTTTTGTATTTCTAAGGTATTCTTTGGAGCGATCGCAAATTTGCCCTTCAACGGAGCCCAGGATAATGAAACGCTTCTTTTTTCTTTCAATTTTACTTTTGATATTTTCAAATCAGGTTTTTTCGCAGTCGAATGCATCAAAACAACTCCATACCCTATTCGATTCAGAATGGCAATGGAACCTTGAGAATAATCCTGTTTTTGCTTCTTTTCTTGGTGAAAAACGCTATAACGCGCGCTGGACGGACGTCAGCATCAGGGCGATCGAAGGCCGTGAAAAGCACCGCAAAGCCACACTTTCCCGGCTAATAAAAATTGGCAGGTCGCGTCTTCCGGCTGCCGATCAGCTAAACTACGATCTGTTTCAAAAAGATATTGAGAGCGATCTCGAACGGTTTAGTTTACGGCTTTACCTGCTGCCGCTAAAGCACGATGACGGCATTCAGCGGTCAGCCGAGCTTGCCGACCTTATTGATTTTCAAACTGTTAAAGATTACGAAGATTGGATCGCCAGGCTCAACGCTTTTCCGGCCTATATGGATCAAACCATCGAATTGCTGCGCGAGGGCAAAGCGTCGGGAATGCTGTGGTCAAAACAAGTGATGGTCCGCGTTCCGGGACAGTTGGAAAAGCAAATCGTTGACGCACCGGAGCAAAGTTCATTCTATTCGCCGTTCAATAATTTTGTTAAAAGCGTTCCCGTAACGGAGCAGGAAAGACTGAGATCACTGGCAAAAGACGCGATCAGATCAAAGATCGTTCCGGCTTTTATCAAATTAAAGGAATTTTTTACGGGCGAATACCTGCCTGCGTGTTACCCATCAGCCGGAATATGGCAAATGAAGGGCGGCGATAAGATATATGAATTTCTCGCACGGGATTTCACGACAACCAGCTTGACGCCCAAGGAAATTCACGAAAAAGGCCTGGCTGAAGTCGCCCGCATCCGGTCCGAGATGGAAAAGATCAAAACGCAGGTCGGTTTTAAGGGGTCGTTGCAGGAATTTTTCCAGTATCTTCGGACTGATCCAAAATTCTTTTACAAAACACCTGAAGAATTACTGACCGCATACCGCGCGATAGCGAAGAGCATCGACCCTAATCTTGTAAAAATATTTCGCACATTGCCGCGGACACCTTATGGCGTAATCCCCGTTCCCGATCAGATCGCACCGGACACAACGACCGCGTACTACAATTCGCCGGCCGCCGATGGGACAAGGCCCGGTTATTATTACGTCAATCTTTACAAACCAGAGGTCAGGCCGAAGTGGGAAATGATGACCCTGAGCCTGCATGAATCGGTTCCGGGACACCATTTACAGCTTGCCTTACAGCAGGAACTTGGCGAAATACCGGATTTTCGTAAATATGGCGGCTATACGGCATTTGTTGAGGGTTGGGGTCTGTATTCCGAAAGCCTCGGCGAAGACATGGGCCTATACGGTGACCCGTACGATAAATTTGGCCAGTTGACATACGAGATGTGGCGGGCAGTGCGGCTCGTCGTCGATACCGGAATGCACTACTTTAAATGGGACCGCCAAAAAGCGATAGATTTTTTTAAGGACAATGCCGCCAAAACCTATCAGGACATCATCAATGAGATCGACCGCTACATCTCCGACCCCGGACAAGCCCTGGCATACAAGATCGGCGAACTTAAAATAAAGGAATTACGGGCAAGATCAAAGCAGGCGCTTGGCGGCAAATTTGATCTGCGTGAATTTCACGAAATTGTTTTGCTCTCCGGCGCGGTCCCGTTGAACATTTTGGAAAAGAATGTCGATGTATGGATTTCGAAAAAACGGCTTTCCAGATAGCTTTAGGCCCTAATGACGAAGATCATAAATTAGCCGTAAACAAAAACCGTTGTTCCGACAATGGCATTAGCTGTTCGGTGAACTTAACCCTTTGTGACGTCAGGGCGGTTTTCAGGTTGTTTCCGCCGAACAGCAGCATCGGGCGACGTTGCGACCATTTTATAAGACGCGGCAGCTTTTCGGTAAATTTATCAAGAGCCCGGCATGTAATAAAAGAAAATTGTCCGCCATCGGTTTCTTCGAACTGCTTATTAGCTACCTGGACCTGATTCGATATTCCCAGGCGTAACACAGCCTCGTCCAAAAACTTCGCTTTTTTCACTTTCGATTCGATCAGCATGGCTTTTACATTACCGCGCACAAGCAGGCACGGGATCGCAGGTAAACCTCCGCCCGAGCCGACATCGGCGAACAATGTTCCTGACGGAAAATGCTTTATCATCATCAGCGATTCCAGAATGTGCCGTATAGCAAATTCCTCCGCGCTCATCGGCGCTACAAGATGCAGAAACTCGTTGTTCTCCTGGATCAATTCGTAATAGTCCGCAAGGCGTTCGATCTTCTCTTCCGGTAAATCTAGTCCAAAGGCAGGTTGATGGTTTTGGATTGCGGAAATGAATTCGTCACGCATAATTAACACCGAAAAGTGCATAAATCAGCACCTTTATCGACTAAGCTTTCCTTTCATTAGGCAAAGATTCGCTTGAACAACTCCAATAGAATAAATAATGCAACACCGATTATAAGCGTACCAAGAACCATGCCTAATAAAAGAAGTAAATATTTACCGGTGGAAACAAGTCCTCTCACGAAGCCACGTGAGTTGAATAGATAAATAATAAGCCCAAGTTGCCCCGTAAATATAAGCACGTAACGCCATATTTTATTGAGAGTGTTGTTTTTTTCTAATGCATCGTAACTGCACCACGCGAAAACCAGGAAATTAAGGCAAACTTGAGCGATTAAACTAAAAGCCTGAACTCCTATACTCCGTTCCCCAAAGATCAACCCTAAAGTAATAAAGAGTATGAGCAAGGCAAATGCCGAGAGAATTACGCCAATTTTCTGTCGGGAATAATTATGATTAGGGCATTTTTCCATTTAGAACAGACTGGAGCGAAAGATTTAACGACGTTGGCAAGTATGGTTTCAAGTCCTTGTTGTTAGATATTGATTACCAATTCAGAACTGATGCATACGGTGATTTTAGGTCGAAAGCGTAACTTCGACCATTTGAAACTAAGGCTAGAGTGCTACATTGTGAAAAGTATCACTAAAATTTGGTGCGGACGAATGGAATCGAACCATCACGGGATTGCTCCCACGGGCTTCTGAGACCCGCGCGTCTACCAGTTCCGCCACGTCCGCACTTTGGGCGAACATTGATAATACGAATTCGAAGCGTGAAACTCAAGAAAGCCACGCGGATAAATACCAAATTGCCCCCTCTGCCGTTAGGATTTGCTATATTTGAATCTATGCAAACGGCGATACGGGACAATTTGGCGAGTATCTTGGATCGGATCGGACAAGCGGCGAAACGCTCCGGCCGAGGCTCTGACGAGATAAAACTCGTGGCCGTCAGCAAAACTCATCCGTCAGATATTTTGCGTGAAGCGATCGCCGCCGGGGCAAATGCTCTTGGTGAAAACAAGGTGCAGGAAGCCGAAATCAAGATCGGCGAGATCGGACGTGAATCAGCGGAATGGCACTTGATAGGACATCTGCAATCTAACAAAGCCCGCAAAGCTGTACAGCTTTTTGACGTAATTCATTCTGTCGATTCTCACGAACTTGCGGAAAGATTGGAACGTATATGTTTGGAAGAAGGTAGGACGGCATTGTCGATATTTGTACACGTCGATCTGGCCGGTGAAGCAACAAAATCGGGCATTGCGGAAAATGATATGGCTTCATTGACTGCATATTTGAAAGATTGCAAATGTTTAAAATTCGATGGCCTAATGATCCTGCCGCCATATTTTGAAAATGCAGAAGATTCACGCCCATTTTTTCACCGCTTGCGGAAGATTCGTGACAGACTGGCCTCACAAAACGCATTCTCGAACGGCAAAGGTGAGCTTTCAATGGGAATGAGCCACGATTTCGAGATCGCTATCGAGGAAGGTGCAACCGTTGTTCGTGTTGGAACGGCGATTTTTGGGGAGAGGTAACGTCGTCAAGATGGCAGCGTTGCGATTATTATGCTTTTATTAAAGGTTTATCCGATAGTCTGGATGATTTTGTGGAGCTCTTTTCTTGTGTTCCTGGCATTTATGACACTGCGCTTGATCTTCAATTACGCCGATCCCAATCCATTCGGCACGGTCGGGAGATTCGGTTTTAAGATACGCAAGATCACGGAGCGTTTCGTCTATCCGGCGGCCCGGTTTTTGGCAAATTTCCGTGTTGATACACGGCTGGCCCCGCTCGTGACGATATTTATTTCACTTGTGCTGACGTATTTTGCCAGCCGAATAATTGAAAACACCTTTTTTGTCATCGACGGACTATCGGAGGGTATCGACGCCGGAAATCCGAAGGTCTTTATCGGTTTTGTTCTTTACGGATTGCTGAGTGTTATTGTGTTATTTATATTTATAAGGTTTATCGCCCACTGGTTCGTTTTTGCACGCAATACGTTTCTCGCATTCGTTATGCGTGTGACCGATCCGATAATGATACCTGTACAAAAGCTGATACCGCGTATCGGGATGTTCGATATTTCGGCAATGATCGTACTGCTGCTGATCGGCTTTTTGCAAAGCTTAGTGCTGAATATATTTGTCTATAAATAATAAACCCGTTCTACTCTCAATCCTCACCAATCTCATTCTTTTCAGCCTCAGGTTTGATACCGGCTGTCAGCAGATCAAAGATCGGCAGACGTGCGATCTCCGGCATAGGTGCCTTTTCACCCAAAACTGAAAACCAGATTATTTCGTTCATCTCGCGCGGATTTGCAAGATCGGCATGATGAAGGTCCTGCTCATCGGTCAATTTCATATAATAGGCAGTTGCCTTCGAATTACTTTGCGGCGGCATAAGATTGTCGATCGCAACATCGGGCAAAACCGTTAAGAACGGCTCAAAATTTGGAGTGTTTGTAAAAATATCTATCGGTATCGCTTGTGCATCCAGGAAGTTCATCGGTTTGATACCGAGACACATTTCCATGGTTCTGATCAAACTGACGGTATTATGAAATTCGTGGACCAGTGCACCGGGCCGGTTGTATGCCGAGATGACAAAACCGGGTGAACGGTGCGCATCGACATGATCCGGGCCGTCCTGTGCGTCGTCTTCCACCACAAAAATCGCGGTATCGCGCCAATATGGTGTTTTTGAAACTTCCTCGACCAGGCGGCCAAGTGCATAATCATTTTCCGCCACAAAAAATTGCGGCGTCGGCATACTTTTATTTAAGCCGGCGGTATGATCATTCGATAGCCGAAGTATTGAAAGATTTGGTAGATTATCGCCTTTGCCGGCCTGCACATCGGCGGCATATTTACGGAATTCTTTTGCCCATTCCCCAAAACGTGAAGAGCCGCGAAAACGGGCGTCAGGATTATCACCTGTTATTGCCGGATCGATTTTTTTATTTGATTCAACCGCCGCCCGATATGATTCGGTGGTCATACTGTCCGGCGTGGACATATCGAAATTACGGACCGTCGGCGAAAAATTACCTTCCAGCGATTTTTTTGTCGCGAAAGCGGTCAATGTCTGCGAAATGTCCGGGTACTTCTTGGGCTTTTGCGTATTTACTTCGCGAACGTCCGCCGCCGAAACCGTTGCGACATACTCGCCGTAGTTTCTATACGTCAAGCCCGTTCGTTTGGCCGCATCCCATAGATAAAGCGATTCCGGTTCGCCGACATCACGATTCCCGCTAAGATAAGGCACATACTTTTTCAAAAAAGCGGCAATGTCTCTTTCAGTTGCCGGTAGATCAAAAACCAAAGGCAAAGCGACCGGCGGCTGATTTGCGGGCAGATCAAAAGATGGCAAGCGGTTAAAACCCTCGTAATCATATGTTCGCCCGCGGCCCGAATAATCCCATCGAAATGCTTTGTCAATATAATCGTTCGAGAAGGCAGAGGTTGACCAGTTATGGCCGTCCGGGCTTGCTTCGGCATTGACAAAAAATCTGTCAAGCAACCCGAACCGCCTGGCAAGCGCCCGTGCATTCGGCGTTATATTTTGGGTTTTCCCGGTTGGCGATTTCGCGGTTTCACCGGCACCGAAAATAGCAACGGATGGATCACCGTCGGCTTTACGCCCGTCACCGCTTGTCTCGAGGTCGCCGAAAACCTGATCGTATGTCCGGTTTTCACGTATCACGTAAATGACGTGCTTGAATGGCGAAATGCCACCGGCAAAAAGATTTTTTGCAGCCGGAGCGAGTAGGCCGCTATTTCGCATCGTTTGCTGCGTGTATGCGAAAAGCTCTTTTTCACTTGGAATATCAACGAGGCTTATATTGCCCGAAACGATCGCGGCGCTATACATACCGCGCTTGTTATATCTTTCCGCTGGAAATTTTTCATTTGGCAAATTCGGATACAATCCTGTCTCAGTGCTCGTATTTGATGAATTCTCCGCCCCTGTGCCTTTCCCGTTCGCAATAAAGAGATGCTTTCCGATAACGGCCAGAGCTGATGGGTAATTGCCTGTTGGAATAAAGCCGAGCAGTTTTGAGCGCGAGGTTTTGGCCAGCCCAACGACTGCAACGGCGTTTGCGTGAGCATTTGCAATATATAGCAACTTTTCGTTTTCGCTCAGGGCCAAACCTTCCGGACTGACACCGTTTTGCGGTGATTCGTTCAGACGTACATTGATCGTTTCAACTATTTTGTCTGTCGTCGTATCGATCACGGAAACAGAATCCGCATCAGAATTAACGACAAAAAGCCGCGTCTGCATCTTGTTCATCAGCATCGCCGTCGGATGGCGGCCAACCGTAATGTGGGTTAATTTATTTTGCAGTTTAAGGTTAACAACGGCTATCGTTCCGTCTCCCCATAATGATACATAAGCCTTGGAGATGTTATTGGCATTTGTCAGCAGCTTTACATCATAAGGATACAAAAACTGTGTCGAGCCAGGCCGGTGCAGCGAGACACGAGTAATTTTTCGCGAATCGCGCAGATCGGAAACAATTCCAAGCGTATCGCTTAGATTATTGGCTGAATATATCGTTTCGCCGTCAGGGCTTAGAGCAAGGCCGGTCGGATAAATTGCCGCAACATTACTGTTGTAATTTGGCGACGGAGCATTTTCCGAAAAGGACGAAACATCGATAAAAGGAGCATCGATCTTCGAATCCGGTTTATTTTGCGGCGATATCGGTTGTTTTGCGGCAGGATCGAAAGCGAAGATCCATATCTTATTCTCAAATCCTCCCGAAATATAGAATTGAAACGTTCCGTCAGTTTTCTTCCTGGAGTTAAAACTTAGGCCGAAATTAGCGCTTTGCGGTGACGGGAAATAAACATTTTGGATGACTTGCGGCTCCGGTTTTGCATTCAGATCAATGACGGAAAGAGTTTGTTGGGCCTTACTTTTCGAATTAAAATGGAGTCCGTAACCACTATTAACGGCGATCAGATACCGGCCTTTACCGTCCGGCCCACTCGTGTCCGGCGTCCGCACAAAATTCATTGTCAAAGGAGCGACGGCCGTGAGGTTTGTTTGCGCGTCGATCAGCAATTTTCCGGCCGGTGTGATTTTATGTTCCTGAAGAGCTCTTAGGTCCGCAGCCGTATCAAAGTCTGCGGATTTTGCCGATTCGCTCAACAAAGCGCCAACCAAGACGCAGATCACAAAACATGTAACGACCAAAAACCGTCCGATAAAAGCGGCCATAAATATACACTCCTGTTTGAAATAAAGTTAAAGGACTTACTTTATTAGTATATTAGCAAATGCTGTATCTGCGTGAAAATCCAAAGTTAAAAGGCAGAGGCCCTTCCTAACGGTCAGGCTTCTGCCAAAGGATTTTATTTAGAAGCGTAAACGGGCCGCAAGTTGGAAGCGACGGGCATTTGCCCCGTCGGGCTGCGAGCCATCGTTGTTTACTTTTCCGAAAGTAGGCAAACCATTGCTATCCACTTGTGTCGAAAAAACAATCGGCGTTGCAGAGTCGCCGGGCAATCCTCTATTGCCAAACGGATACGAATAAACGGCGTAACGGCTCAAGCGGTGCAAAACCTGATCGGCTAACCGGCTTTTTCTGCCGTGCATGTTTTTTTCGATAAACCAGAAAACCAATCAGAGCTAGCATAGCCGCCGAACAGGCCTGGGCAATCAAAGCTAAAGTTACAAACGTTGCACTTAGATTCTCACGTACACCGATCGTTTGTTTTATCGACAAATAATCGGCGATCAAGAGTAACCCGCACACTAACAAAATCGTTGAATTTTTTTTCATAGCAATTTTATTACAAACGGCTCAAGTAAATTTGCTGTGACACAAGTCTCAACAAAATGTAAACTCGTCTATTTGCCGAATGAAAAATCGACGTGATAACATTGCGACTTCGGGAATAATAGGCGGAAACACGACCTGTATGGAACGTGCTTTTGTCAGTTTCGAATGCAGTATCGGGCGGCCCCAAGGTCAGGCCGGATGAAATAAACAAGGAATCGATTAAATGTCAGGACACTCAAAGTGGCACACAATCAAGCACAAAAAAGGTGCGACCGACGCCAAACGCGGCAAGATCTTCACCAAGTTGATCAAGGAGATCACAGTAGCTGCTCGAACAGGTGGCGGCGACCCGGACGCAAATGCTCGTCTGCGTAAAGGCATTTTGGACGCAAAGGCGGCGAATATGCCGAACGACACCATCGACCGCGCTGTCAAACGCGGCAGCGGCGACCTCGATGGCGTGAACTACGACGAGATCACTTACGAAGGCTACGGCATCGGCGGAGTCGCTGTTTTGGTCGAAACGATGACCGACAACCGTAACCGCACGGTCGCGGAGTTGCGGCATCTTTTCTCAAAAAATGGAGGAAATCTTGGTGAAGCCGGTTCGGTAGCGTGGATGTTTGATAAAAAAGGCTATATCGTCGTCGATAAAACTGCGAGATCCGAAGACGAGCTATTCGACATTGTAATTGAGGCCGGTGCCGACGATATGCAGGACGAAGGCGACGTTTTCGAGATCTATACCTCGCCCGACACTTTCGAAGCCGTGACCGACGCACTAAAAGCTGCCGGAATCGAACCACAAGCCGCCGAAGTCTCAATGATCCCACAAACCTACATAAAACTCGAAGGCCCCGACGCCCAAAAAATGCTCAAACTTTACGACGTCATCGAGGACTACGACGACGTCCAAAAGGTCTATGCAAATTTTGATATCGACGAGAGCGAGATGGAATAGTTTTAGCCGATTTCCTGCCCGAACATTATGCGGTGGCCATCAGGCGTAACAACGCCGAATTCGCGGAGGCCCCACGGCTTGTTCGAGGGTGTTTGCGTAAACTCGGCACCGTTCGCATTGAATTCCTTAAATATCTCATCAACATTTTCGACGAATGCATACGAGCAATACGAGTGGTCGTACACATTGATAAGGCGGACCACGACAAACAAGAGCATTACTGTCACGCCTGTAATTAACAGCAATTTACGCACGTTCTTTAATAGTTTCCGCTGTCGTTACTTGCTATTTTGATCTATGCGCTTCCATATCTATCTCGATCAACTGTCCGGGTAGCGCCAATCCTTTAACCTCGAGCCATGTTCCGGTCGGGAATTGTTTAGTGTAAATGGAATTACGAAAGCCTGACACTTTGATGAAACCGGCCATATCGGTCGTGAATACATTCTCAACGACTACATCGTCAAACGTGTAACCGTAATGTTTTAAGATCTTTTCGAGATCGCCGTAACAGTTTTTCATTTGCTGTTCAAAATCACCGGCGGCAACCAAATTCCCTTTATCGTCCATACTCACCGCACCTGAAATTTTAATGTCTTCGCCTATTTTTACAGCGTGAGTGTAGCCGTATTGTTTTTCAACCTCCGGCCGCAGGGTGAAATATTCAGGAGTTTCCTTATTGGTTTTTGTTTCTTGTTTGACTTCGATTTTGTTCGCCGTCGATGCCTGATTACATCCTTGTGCTGTAAAAATCAAGATAGAAACAGTAAATAACAACATCCGTTGATGGTTTGAGTTTATTTTTTTCACTGTCATTTTCTCACGTAAGAATGGTTTTTTTAGTCTGTAATCTTTTTTGTTAAATTTATCAGCGGCGGCTCGGCGGCGATCTGTTCGACGACTTTGAAAAACGCTTGAAAAAAAGGCGTGGTGAAATGTTCGTCGATTGCGGCTTTGTTGACCCATGTTTCGTGCCAGAAAAAGACGGTTTCGTCTTCGATGGATTGATGGATGTCGTAGTTGATATTTCCAGCTTCATTACGCGAATCCGCTACGATTGCAAGCGCCGCTGTTTTCAATTCCTCAATCTTGTCGGTTTTTACTTTGAGACGTGCTATCAGCACAATTTTTTCGTCACTCATTTTATTTGATTTCCTGCTTTTGTTATAAAATTCCTATTGAGCCATCGGCGTTTCCATATACATCGCTTCGAGCCATCTGCCACCACGTTTGACGTAATACGACATTGCTCGAACCTGTGAAGGAATTTTTTGCCCGTAGCAAATCCCGTCCTGCATCGCCGTATAAGTCAAAATAACCGTGTCCTTAGCGGGCATTACAGTTTTGAAATTTTCGAGCATAACGCTTTTGATGTCACACAACGGAAGGTCTGTTATATATTGTGCTTTGTCCGCCACACCGGCAGAACTGATAATCAAAATGTCGTCGGCAGCATTTTTTTTAACCCACGACGAATCTTTATTTTTCCAAGATTCCCAACCCGCTTTTTCGAGCGCGATAATCTGGTCTTCGACTTTCGCGTCTTTCGACATTTTCTTTTGGCCAAAAGTAACGGATGTAGAGGCAATTGCGATCATTAAAATCATTATTAGTTTTTTCATTTTCTGTTCTCCGTTATTTTCTGTTTTTTTAATTTATGCAGCGGTGAATCCGCCATCGATCATGTGAATACTGCCCGTGCAATACGAGGATTCGTCGCTGGCGAGAAAAAGGGCGAGATTTGCGACCTCTTCGTTTGTTCCGTAGCGTTTCATGGCGATCTGTTGTGTAAGGCCTGCTCGCATAATGTCAGGATCGTCGGGTGATATTTGTGTTTCGATCGCTCGGATCATGCGGTTATCGATCGGGCCGGGACCAATCGCATTGACGCGAATATCAAATGGCCCGAGTTCCAGTGCCGCGCACTTTACAAGCCCGCAAACAGCATGTTTACTGGCAAAATAAGGAGAGCCAGCCGGTACACCAATGACACCGGATATTGATGAAAGAGCGATCATCGAACCTCGGCCGCGTTTTTTCATCGGCTCGACGCAGTACTTCATCGACAGCCAGACACCAATTACGTTGGTCCGGAGAACTTCTTCAAAATTCTCTACCGTTTGATCCTCGATCAGTGCAATTTTGCCTTCGATACCTGCGTTCGCCAAAAGAATATCGACACCGCCAAAGGCTTCGACAGTTGCGGCAACGGCTGCGGCAGTTGCCTTTTCGTCTGCCGCATCTGCGACCGAGGTCGCCACATTGTCAAAACCCGAAAGGCGCTGGCGTGTCTCACCAAGTTTCTCTGTCGAACGCCCGACGAGCATTACGCTTGCTCCTTCTTCAAGAAAACGCTTTGCCGTCGCCTCACCAATACCGCCGGTCGCCCCGGTAATGATCGCAACTTTTCCATCTAACCTTCCGTGAGTCATTTATTTCTCCTTATCTACATTCATGAACCAAACCGTTCAGCTGATCGCTCCTTAGCCCGAGCAGCTTCTGTCTCGCGGTCACGCGGCGGAGCGTTTGTTACGAAGGCGTTCAGCATCTCTTGAGCCGCCGCAGCAACACGTTCGACAGCCATTTCAAATGCTTCCTCATTCGCCTTCGACGGCTTATTAAAACCCGAAAGTTTCCGCACAAACTGTATCGCCGACGCGTTTACCTCATCGCTCGTCGCCGGCGGGTCAAAATTAAAAAG
>JAYUCO010000082.1:0-6829 GCA_043740295.1 Pyrinomonadaceae bacterium
AGCTGTTTCATTTCAGTAGTTTAGCCTATCTATTTTTTGGCTTAACTACTATAGACCCTTTATAAATTCCTTCCACGTATTTTCGGACAACAAAAAAAGCTATAAAGGCCATCCGAAGTTAGGTTTAGTTGATTTATGAAAACAGCGGTAATTTACCACAGATTTGGAATGATTTCAAAGTAATCGAGTCTAATAAGTGAGTAACAAACGATCATGCACCACTTCCGATTCCAATGTTCTTCCGTCCATTTGGAAGCGTTTCAACATTGATCGTCCGCAGTTGACCATGACTTCCTGTTCAAATAATCCGTCTGGAATGCGTATGTCGCAAAGTAAGTCGCCAGATTTCTTTGAACCGTCAATGCTTAGTGCAACGTAAACGCCTTTTCTTTTTGCTTGACGAATCATTTCGAGCAATTGGGCAAGGTCAAATTTCTGTGCGCCATAAAGAATTGATTGGGAAAATGAATACGGCGGATCGCAGTATATGAGGTCGCCCGATTCGGCATCGTCGATTGCAACTCCGAAATCTTGCCGAACAAACGTGGCTCCCGCCGTGCGAAAACGCCAAGTTTCTACCCGCTCCGCAAAAGACTTTGGAGAAATCGGGGCATGTGGGCCGCAAGGCGTGGACATATACCCATCCATTTGCCGAAAGCGTACAACTCCGCCATAACATGAACGACTTAGAAATAGCAGGTCAGCGCCGTTGGGATCGGCATTATAACTATCCCGAATTCGCTCATAGACTTTTACCTTGTCGCCAGCGATCATGCGTTCCCATCGCGTCGCATACCAAGCTTTCACTAATTCTGGGTTAGTTTGCAGCGTTTGCCATATTTCAATAAGTGAGCCAAACGCATCAGAACCGACTGCCCGTCTCGGAGCGAGAGTTCCTAAAACTGCACCACTTCCGAGAAATGGTTCACGGTAGGTGTTGAAATGCGGCGGAAAATAGGAAATTATTTCGTGAGCGAATCGTTGTTTGTTGCCTATCCATTTTAGCAATTGCGTTCGAAACGGCTTCGCGTGGCCGATGGTTGTGTCGAATAGAAATGCTTGTTGTGGTCGCATGATTTACGATTCTATCAGTGAATGTAGAATATCCTAGTTTGGGATATTATTCAACTACCGATAACGTCATTAGAGTGCCTAAATTTACGGGAACAAAAGAACAAAAGTTACTTCAAGAACTACTTCGCAAACTGCGCTCCGAAGCTAACCTTACTCAAAAGGATTTGGCGGTAAGGCTAGGCGAGCCTCAGTCCTATGTAAGCAAATACGAAAGCGGAGAACGTCGGTTGGATTTTCTTGAAATTAGACATCTTTGCGCGCAATTCGGAATCTCCGTTTCAGACTTTTCGAAAAGATTGGAGGCGTTAATCAATGAAAGCTAATCCAATCTTCCTAAACCAACCAAAATCGTTTTGGGCTAACGTCCGTAGTCTTAGCGAACAACTTGGATATACAAAAGGTGGTCAGGTCACGGTTCCGACTATTATTGAGATGAAAGCAGCGCTTGAGGCTCTGAATCTTGGCTCGCTACACATTGTTGATGAAAACGGCAACGCGACTGAGTTAGGAAATGCCTTAGTTGCATATTTTCAATTCCGAGCGGATCAACTTAATCAATATGTTAGCGTGCGGTTGATGGAGGTCGAACGGGCATCAAAGACTTTCAATCAATTGCAAAAGAAACTCAAACCGAAATGTCCGCTTCCCATGAATAAGCAAAAAGGAGCGATGAAAGCCCCTGCTTATTTTACGGGCATTATCAATATGCTTATCGAAGCTCATGCAGATGGTTTGCCGTGTGACTATGATCCAAGAAAGTTAACCTCTGTGACGCACGGCGGCGTTCCAGTTAGAACATTGGCTAGGCGCGTTGACGGAGCGTTTCCAAAAACAGTTAATCCAATCGCTCTTTGGGAAATCAAAGAATATTACTATACAACTACTTTCGGAAGCCGGGTCGCGGACGGTGTTTATGAAACTCTCCTTGACGGAATGGAACTGGAAGAACTCCGCGAAAAAGAGAGAATTGATGTCAAACATTATTTGATGGTGGATGACCATAATACTTGGTGGAACATGGGGAAATCGTATCTTTGTCGAATAATCGATATGCTCCACATGGGTTATATTGACGAAGCACTTTTCGGATATGAAGTTGTTGAAAGATTACCGGAAATCGTAGGTGGGTGGGTTGCGATAGAAAAAGAAAAGCAAGGCGGAAACACCCATTAGTAGTGTTGTCTATGAACTTTGATACAAAATATCCCCTTTTTGAAAAAAAGATATTGTCAAAGTGAACTTTAAATGGGACAATTTAATCTATCCGCAGGAGCAAATCGGAGGATATTACGATGAATTTTAAAGACTTATTTACGATGGACAAGGCATCTTTTCAGGAGGCTTGTGAAGCTGATCCAAACAAACTAAAGGAAATCCGAGAACTGTTGAATTCATCGCTCGGGACGATGTCGTTCACAGATATTTGCGCACAAATGAAGGCCGCCACAGATCGGGAGCAACTTGGCGGTTCAATAGCAAGCCTAGTCGCAAAGCAGAGTCTGGATGTTCAAAGTGTGGCTAGAAGATTTGCTTCGATTGCGAATCCGCTTGATTCGATAACTCAGAGCGAAGCGTTTAAGAATGCGGTCGCAATGGTCACTGCTGGAACATTCTCGAATTTGCCGGAACAACTCAAAAATCTCGGCATTTCCTCTATGCCACGGGCATTGCATCAGTTTGAGAGACCTTCTTATCAGTCGCTCATGCATAGAATAGAGCCGATTTCTCCAAAGCAATTTAAAATTACGCCGCCTGCTCAACTTAGAGTTGAGCAAGAGGCGAAAGAAATAGAGGAGCGAAAAGCCAATCTTGAACCAGGACAAAGGTTGGATGTGTACGCTGAATTCGGTGGGACTGAAGTTTTGGTTAAGAGTTTTCGAGTTAAATCTAATTCATATATCGAAGCGAAGGTTTTCGATAGTGTGAAAACATTTGATGTTTCTTATCACTATACACAATTCACTCTAAAATATGATGTAGTTGATCTTTTGGAAGATGTTAGTCCGGAGGTTATTCACTAATTTTATGGAAAAGTTTTTCACGTACGAGATTTTAGGTAACGAAGAAGAAGCTGTTCGCATCGGCAAAGGTCAATGCTTTGAAAAGACTGAACGAGGTGCCGTTGGTTATTTGAGAACTAGATACGGTGGCGATTCTTTTCGTAAAGCATATGTAACTTGGCATCATTCAGAATCGGCAGCGCTCAAAAAAGAAAGACATGCAATGTCGGAGTATGTAAGCTTATACGGTGTTCTTCCTCCGTGGAACCAAAGGCACGGCGGCGGCGGGCGACAAATTTATGTGAAATGCAAGTGGTGTAACAATGACGCACTAGCTGGAAATTATGGATTCTGTGGAGTTCATCGTCGCTAACTGACTTTTGTAAGTGATAATCGAAAAAAAGAGGCTTTGTTCGGTTGAATGAAGCCTTTTTTTATGAACGCCGCACCCGCACTTCACTCGACGCGGGGCTGCACAATGACATTTCATTAACAATGTCAGAATCATTTTATCTCAAATGTTAGAGTTGCCCATTTGGATTCGTAGTTTGTTTTTGGATCGTTGAGTCTTGTCATGTTGATAAAGCGAACATACCATTTTCCGGCGGCGGTTAGTTCAATTTTGGCTATACCTTTTTTATTGCTTCGGACACTTGATCCGGCTATGACCTTCCCGTCTGCTTCGCGGCCAGACGTTACAAATTGATTTACGAGCGGTTTGCCGTCTTTCAAACACATGATCTCGATCGTACTGCCGGATCTCAGTTTGTAAGGATTCATTTGTGGAACAATCTCGACCGGATAGCCGAGAATGGAGTTGAAATTTTCCGTCTGCCGGTCACCGGCCTGAAAGATGGTTTTCACATGCTTGGAGTAACGTTCACGGACGCCTTTTTCGAGTTCCTTTTTCTTTTTTCGGTCGGCAAGTGTGTCGGGAATGCCGTCTTCGGTCAGATACTCGTTAAAATCCTTTCCCTTTAGATCAATTTCACGCGGCATAGTCGAAAGACCGACGACGTAATTACCTGTCTCTTTAGGTTCAAGATTCAGAAACGAGGTCGTGGCATCCTTTGTAAAATCTGTTTCAACCGGATGCGAAACGAACTTGGAAGGCGAGACTACGCTAACATCCTTTAATCTCGCGAATGCCACTGGACCCTCGCTCGACGTAAACGAACCGTTCAATATCTCGATCGACATTTTTTCGTTGACCTTTACAAAAAAGCTGTCGAGTTTTAAGAATAGATCATGTGCAAACAAAGGGAAGGCTGCCAGCAATCCCAGAAATAATATAGACGCAAATTTTGTTTTCATTTCTTCACCATTAAAGCTTTTTGGAATTATATAGGCGAATTGTACCAAAAATAGTGTCGAACGATCCCGATTCTTCTACATTTCCAAAACCCGATTCTTCTATCAGACTCGGCAATAATCCATCGAAATTGTCATCGGTTGTTTCAAAACCGTCGAGCATCTTTATAGAATACGATGCCATAGCTGTTAGGATATTCGAAGGTTTTCGCCGTTTTGCTTCAAGATTCGTCCTACCTCAAATAAAGTACTTATTTTATCTTTTCGTGTCAGATGATGAAAAAACAAAGGAAAAGGCACCCGATCTTTTGGATCGGATGCCCGTTTCGCTTTATGTAATTTTGTGGCATTATCTGAGTATCGAGCTCAGGATGCTTGCCAGAATGTTATATGAACCACCCGATCGCCTTCCGTAATTGGAGGTACGGTTATAACCGTCCTGATATCCACGCTGGAAACCCTGCTGATAGTAGTACTGATACTGGTCGCCACCGTTAGACTGGTTGCCATAACCTCCCCGGTTTCCGTATTGGCGATCCGATTGGCCTTGACGATACCCGTCCTGATACCCACGGTTTACCGCCTGTCTCAACGCTTCGGTGTTGCGGCTATCGTTCTCGTTATACCCGCCGTTATTATAGCCGCCGTTGTTATAACCACCGTTGTTATAACCGCCGTTGTTATAACCGCCGTTGTTGTAGCCGCCGTTGGTATAACCGCCGTTTCGTTCATAACGCTGGTGTTGCTTCACAGCACGCTTTTCCTCTTGCTGATGCCGGCGTAACTCTTCAGAATTACCGTAATCTTCACGTTCATGCTTTTGATGATGCTTCAGCGCTTTCTTTTCCTGTTTAGTATGGCTGCCTTGATTGTAATAGCCGTCATCCTGGCCGTAATAACCGCCCTGTGCATTAGCATTCAGACTGCCTACAACAATCATTGCCGCACCGACCAATCCCATTCCCAAAGTATTTTTGATTACGTTTAACATTTTATTCTCTCCCAAGGTCATATTTATTTGAACCGCTCTTGACCAGAAAGGCGTTTCGGTTAATGAAATTGGCCTGGCCGCACCCTCGAATACTTAATAAGCAATCCTTGTGCCACCGAGTGTCATAAGAAAGTTAAGCCGGAATAGCCGCTAACAGCTACAAAGAAATGCGAAATCGTGTAGGAGCGCACGATTAGGGAAGGTTTTGCTTGTTGTTAAAATTAACTACTCGTCTGCAGAGAATTCGAGACAACGCCTTGGGAATAGTTATTACTTTTCAAGATCGAGCAACTGCAACAAAATAATCAGCACTAGGCTGACACCCGCGATTATCAGGTTGGCCTTTTTGTTGTTATACATCGCAGTAAATTTTTGAATTTTTTCATAATATTTTCTCTCCTTTGAGGGTTCTGCGATTTCATTATTTCCAGTTATCGCTTCACTCAGCGACTGGCTCAGGCGTCTTTTCCTTATATTTTGGACGGTCGGGTTCGTCTTCAAAATCATCTTCCATCTCGCCGGATGCTCGTGCTTGGAGCTCGGCCATGATTTTATTAGCGATCGGCTGTCCGAATTTGAAAAAGACGGCCGGCGTCACGATCTGGTCAAGTAAAGTTGAGGTCAGAATGCCGCCGAGAACGACCACCGCGAGCGGTTGCAGAATCTCTTTGCCTGGCTCACCGGCAGCGATGACGAGCGGGATCAGCGAAAGACCTGCCGTCAATGCGGTCATTAGAACCGGGACGAGCCTTTCAAGCGAACCGCGAATGACCATGTGCTCGGTAAATTCCTCGCCTTCCGCTTTAATGAGATGAAGATAATGCGAGATCATCATAATGCCGTTGCGGGAAGTGATGCCGACCAGCGAGATAAAACCGACAAGCGTGGCAATCGAGAATACTCCGCCCGTGAGAAGCAGAGCGATGATCGCTCCGATCAGCGCCAGCGGAATATTTATCATTACCTGTAACGCACTCCGCCAATCGCCCAGCGCTTTTAGCAGGATAAAGAAAATTGCCACCAGTGAGAACACGGACAAAATCAACAGCGTCCGTGTCGAACGCTGTTGAGCTTCGAATTGGCCGCCGTATTCGATAAAATAGCCTTCAGGCAGCGACACCTGCGCTTTCACTCGGGTTTGTATATCGCCAACGACCGAGCCTAGATCACGTCCGGCGGTGTTTGCCTGAACGACGATTCGCCGCTGCGTATTTTCGCGCAGGACCTGATTTGGACCCGGTAAATTTTCAATCGTCGCCACCGCCGAAACCGGTATCTGCGTTCCCTGCGGAGTGCCCACCGTGACGTTTTTTAGCGCGTCAAGATTGTTTCTGGCTTCATCCGCAAAACGCACCACGACGTCAAAACGGCGTTGGCCCTCGACTGCCTCGGATACTTTTTTGCCGTTGAGAGCCGTTTCGAGCGTTTCGGTGATCTCTCCAGCGTTCAGGCC